>NZ_JBNDJO010000021.1:0-108916 GCF_050434965.1 Paraburkholderia sp. GAS38
GGATCTCGCGCTTCGCCTGATAGCGCGAACCCGCGCCGCCATCGAAACCGTCATACGACGGGGCCTGCAAAAACAGCGTTTTCATGAATGCTCCGGCAAGATGCTTGAAATCTGATAATCAGGTAATCGAAAGAATGGGTTTGCGATGACGTGACAGCGCGCCGGACTTCGCGCGGCATTCCGCGCGGCCGGCGCAAAACCTGCTGCCGTCAGCACGCGGCCCACTCGATGGCCGTGCGATTGAACCGGAGATGGAGAACCACAAGCATGCGCACCGGACACACTGGCGATATCTCGATGGCATTGGCATGTGCTGCGCTGAAGGTGGCGTAGCGTTGGGACAGGGCTGAGACAAATGCGGCGCGGGCCACGTGTCTCGTGACCAGTACGAAGCACACGATGACCGCCACAGCGACTAGCCGGAAGGTCGTCGACGTAAACACATCTTCAGGCACACCGAACAGGCCGATTGCCAAAAGCGCCGCTACGTCTATCACGATGGCAGCAAGCGACGCTGTCAGGAGATAGGCCCGTAGCATGTTGATTGTGGATGGTTTCATGGCGCGGTTCGTCGATACGGATGGGCGGAAATATCGAACGCGCTTTCATTTTCCTTGTAGCGATCGATAAGCCGATGCACGTCTTCTGGTTTTAAAGCGCGTCTATACGTCCATGCGTTGTGAGTCGATAGTAGCGGCGAAACCTGATGGGAACCTTAAGCGAAAAGGCGCCATACTTTCAACGACATAACACCCATGCAGTACAGTGCGAATTGTCCCTGGCAAAGATGACGATCTGACTGGCGACAGCCCCGAATCACCACACACCTCCCAGTGCCTTGACGAGCAAAACGCTTGCGTCGATCTGCCTGCGCTCCAGGTCGACGGCAGTGCGCTCGTCCGTCAATGCCGTGCTTTGTGCGGTGACCACCTCCAGGTAGTCCACGGTGCCGATCCGGTACTGGTCCAATGCAAGCTGCAGGGTCTTTTGCGCTGACGCCACCGCTTCATTCTGCTTGCTGGCCTCCTCACGCAAGATACGCAGCGACGCCAGGTTGTCTTCCACTTCCTGAAAGGCCGTCAGCACGGTTTCGCGATAATCGGCCGCGCTGGCATCGTATTGCGCCTGAGCCTTCTCGGTCATCGCGCGGCGGCGGCCGCCGTCGAACAGAGTGCCCACCAATGCCGGTCCTACCGCCCACATGCGCGACGGTGCAGTGAGCCAGTTCGTCAAGGTCGAACTTTCGAACCCACCGGTGGCAGACAAAACAAGGTCGGGGAAAAACGCGGACTGGGCAATGCCGATCTGGTCATTGGCCGCTGCCACGCGTCGCTCCGCGGCGGCGATATCGGGCCGGCGTTGCAAGAGTTCGGAAGGCAACCCCACTGGAATCGCGGGCGGTACGAAATCCGCCGTGGCCGGCGGCAAGCTGAACGTCGACGCGGGCACGCCGGTCAGCGTGGCAATCGCGTGCTCGTATTGCGCACGGGCCACGCCCAGGTCGATATCCTGCGCTTCGGTGACCTGCAGTTGCGTCTCGGCCTGGCTCACGTCCGCCTGCGACGACACGCCGACCGCGAAACGGCTTTTGGTGAGATCGAGCGACTGTCGGTAATCTGTAATCGTTTGATCAAGCAAGCGTTTGGACGCATCGAGTCCGCGCAGATTGAAGTAGTCGACCGCCAGCTCGGCATGCACGCCAAGGCGCACGCTCTCGAGATCGGCCGCGCTCGCCTGTGCGCCGGCGCGTGCGGCGTCGTTTTCGTGCGCGATTCTGCCCCACAGATCCGGCTCCCAGCTCGCGTCGAGTGCGACCGCATAATCGCCGAACGACTTGCCGGCCGTCTGCTGATGACCGATCACGTTCGCCGAATCGTGCAGGCTGGTCGCATCGGTCGTCACGCCGACGGTCGGCAGATACGCGGCGTGGGCGGACTCGACCATCGCACGCGCCTCCTGAAGCTGAGCGACGGCCTTCTGGATCGTCTGGTTCGAGACGCTGACGCGCGCTTCGAGTGCCGTCAGTTGCGGGTCGTTAAAGCGCGTCCACCATGCGCCGCGCGATTCGGTGTCGGCAGGCGCGGCGTGGGTCCAGCCAGGTGTAGCAGGCGAAGACGACACGGCCGCTTTGCCCGCCGTTGTCGACAGCGCGCCGCTATCTGTCGAGGACAGGCCGCCGTTCTCCTTGTAAGCCGCGGGCACGGCCACCGAGGGCCGCACATAGTCCGGACCGATCGAGCAGCCCGCGAGACCGAACACACTCGCCGCGCAAAGCGCACCAAGCAGCCGCGCGCGCGCGCTGCGCAGCGGCGTCACGTGAACAAGCCGCAGCTTCATGACTGGCCCCCTGCTCCGTTCGCTTTTGTCGCCGAGGCGCTGCCAGGGGACGAAACCCGCACGGGCTGTCCATTGGTAATCGAGTCGGACGGATTGAGGATCACCTTGTCGGTCGCGACGAGGCCCGCGGCCACTTCGATGCGCGTACCGAAGTCCCGGCCCAGCTTGATCGTTTTGAGCAGCACCTTCTGTTGCGCATCGACGGTGGCAACCTGCACCCCTTCAGGCCGGTACAGCAGCGCATTCACCGGCAACGACAAGCCCGGTTGAGCGGTTTTCAGCGACAGACGCACCTGTCCATACGATCCCGGCAGCACCGCGTCGGCCGCGTTCGGCACGTCGACTTCGATGCGCAGCGTGCGCGTCGTCGGATTGATCGCGCCCGTGTTGCGCGCGACGGTTCCCGGCAGGCAGCGTCCGGGGACCTGCGCAACCTCGAGGCACGCCGACGTGCCGTCCAGTTGCGTGCCGGCGTAGTTCTGCGGCACATCGGCGTATACGCGCAACACGCTGGTCTGGGCCAGATCGAACATCTCTTTGGCCGGACCACCCGCGCTGCCCGCATCGATCAACGCGCCGACGTCGATGTTTCGCGCCGTGACCACACCCTCGAACGGCGCATAGACCTTCTCATACGACTGCATCTGCGCAAGGCGCGCCACATTCGCTTGCGCCGCGAGAAGCGCCGCATGTTTCGCCTGCGCGTCGCTCTGTTTCATGTCGGTGTCCTGCTGCGAGACCGCGTGTGTCTGCACCAGTTGCTGCCAGCGTGTCGACGTCACCTGGGCTAACTGATCGTTCGCCTGCGCCTGCTGCGCATCTGCACGCGCCTGACGCAGCGCGGCGTCCACTTCGGGCGCGTCGATGATGGCCAGCAATTGCCCGGCTTTCACATGCGTGCCGATATCGGCGTACCAGGCCTTCAGATAGCCGTTGGTACGCGCGAAAATCGGCGTCTGCTGATACGCCTCGATATTGCCCGGCAACACCAGCGCCTGGTCGGGCGGCGCGACCGTGGGTAGCGTGACCTGCACGGTCGGCACGGCCAGTGCCTCGGTCTGCTGCAGCAGCGCGGCACGCGCGTCGAGCCGCGGCACGATACCGGCGCCAAGCGCCGCCGCGACAACCGCTACGATCAGGGCAACCCGCAGAACGCCGCGCGGGCGTTGCGCGGGCGGTTGAGTCTGTGGCGCGGTCTGCGACGGATGCTCCGGCGCGGACTTGGGAGGTTGGTTGGACATGCGGCGTACTCCGGTCAATTCGAATCAGATCAGGTTAGGGTTGCCAGGCACAAGGCGGCCCCGCTCCGGGACCGGGCGAGGCGCGGCGCCGTTCACTTCAGAATGTCGAGTTCGGCCTGCGTCATACCGTGCGGACTACGTTTGGCCAGCCACGCATGCACCACCGAGAACACCACCGGCAGGAACATCAGCGTCGCGACCGTGCCGATCATCAGACCACCGATCACCGCTCGTCCCAGCGGCGCGTTCTGCTCGCCGCCGTCGCCCATGCCGAGCGCCATCGGCACCATGCCGATCATCATCGCGAGCGCCGTCATCAGCACCGGACGGAAGCGGCCCACGCCCGCCGCCAGCGCGGCCTGCAGCGGCTCCATGCCTTGCGCCAGCCGTTCGCGCGCAAAGCTCACGACGAGAATGCTGTTGGCCGTCGCCACGCCGATACACATCATGGCGCCGGTCAAAGCGGGCACGCTCAGTGTCGTGTTGGTTACGAACAGCATCCACGCGATGCCGGCCATCGCGCCCGGCAGACCGCAGATGATCACGAGCGGATCGATCCACGACTGGAAATTGATCACCATCAGCAGGTACACGAGCAGCACGGCGAAGCCAATGCCCATCGCGAGGCCGTTGAACGAACTCTGCATGGTGTCGACCTGGCCGCGGATCACTACCCGTGCGCCACGCGGCAAGTTAGCCTTCGCGGCATCGACGATGCGCGTCACGTCCGTCGCGACGCCGCCCAGATCGCGTCCTTGCACCGAGCCGTAGATATCGATCACCGGCTGCACGTTGTAGTGCGTGACGACCGCCTGCTGCGTCGTGCGCGTAAATGTGCCCATCGCGCCGAGAATCCCGTTGACGCCGCCTGCGTTGCTGCCCGAGCCGCCGGTGCCCGGCGTGAACGTCGCGGAGAGCGGAATATTGGCCAACGTCTGCAGCGAATTGATGTCGTACTGCGGAACCTCCGTCATCACCGGATAGCTCACGCCGTTCTGCGGATTGAGCCAGAAGTTCGGCGACGTTTGCGAACTGCCGGACAGTGCGATCAGCAGGCTTTGCGCGACGTCCTGCTGCCGCAGGCCCGCCAGCAGCGCTTTGGTGCGGTCCACGTTGATCGCAATCTCCGGTTGATCGGCCGGCTGCTGGATGCGCAGGTCGACGAGACCCTCGACGCCGTGCAGTTTTGCCTGCAGGTTGTCCGCGAACGTGCGGTCGTCGTCCAGGTTATTGCCGACCACCTGGATGTCGATCGGCGCCGGCAGGCCGAAATTGAGAATCTGGCTCACCATGTCCGCGGGCAGGAACGAGAACGTCACCGCCGGGAATTTCTCGCCGAGCATCTGACGCAGCTTCTTCACGTACTGCACGGTCGGGCTGTGTTTCGCGTTCAGCGTGATCAGGATGTCTGCATCGGCGGTCCCGATCGGAGCGGAACTGCTATACGACAGGTTGATACCGCTGGTCGGCAGACCGATGTTGTCGACGATGGTCATCAACTGGTCGGCCGGAATCACTGTACGGATGCTGTTCTCGATTTCGTCGGCAAGGCGCGCGGTCTGTTCGATTCGCGTGCCGGTCTTGGCGCGCATATGCAGACGGATCTGCCCCGAATCGATCTGCGGGAAGAAGTCGCGGCCAAGGAACGGCACCAGCGTCAACGAGCCGATGCAGACAATCAGGAAGCCGGCCGCGAAACGGCGCGGCGCGGCCAACGCCGCTTCAAGCACCCGCTGGTAACGGCTGCGCAGCCCTTCGAAGCCACGCTCGAAGCCCTGCTGGAAACGCTGGAAGCGGTTCAGCGGCCGTGCGTCCTCGCCGCCCTCTTCACCCGTCTTGTGCGCGCCGCGCAGCAGATACATCGCCAGCGTCGGTACAAGCGTACGCGACAGGAAATACGACGCGAGCATCGCGAACACCACGGCTTCGGCAAGCGGCGTGAACAGATAGCGGGCAACGCCGGACAGCAACATCATCGGCACGAAGACAATGCAGATAGAAAGCGTCGAGATCAAGGTCGGCACGGCGATCTCGCCGGAGCCTTCGAGGATCGCCTGCAATAACGGCTGCCCCTGCTCGATGTGATGCGTCATGTTTTCGATCGCAACGGTTGCGTCGTCCACCAGAATCCCAACCGCGAGCGCCAAACCGCCGAGCGTCATGATATTGATCGTCTGGCCGAGCACCGACAGCAGGATCAGCGACGAGATCATCGCGAGCGGAATCGAGATCGCGATGATCAGCGTCGCGCGCCAGCTGCCGAGAAACAGCAGGATCATCGCCGCCGTCAGGCCCGCCGCGATCAAACCTTCCCGCACCACGCCCTGCACCGCCGACTTGACGAAGACCGACTCGTCCGTGACGGTCTGGATATTGAGCGCGGTCGGCATCTGCGAACGAATCCGCGGCAACAGCGCCTTGATGTTGGCGATGATGTCGAGCGTCGAGACGTTGCCGCTCTTTTCCACCTCGAGCAGGGCGGCACGCTGGCCGTCATGGCGCACGATGTTGGTCTGGGGCGCAAAGCCGTCGCGCACGGTTGCGACGTCGTGCACATAGGTCACGGTGCCGTCGGGTTGCGTGCGGATCGGCAGCGCGTTGAGTTCCGCCACCGACGTTGCCGCGCCGTTCATGTTCACGTTGTATTCGAAGGTACCGATCTTCGCCGTACCGCCCGGCAGCACCAGATTCTGCGCGTTGACGGCGTTGACCACGTCGGTCGGCGTCAGGTGCTTGGCCTGCATGGCCTGCGGATCGATGTCGACCATGATCTGCCGGACCTTGCCGCCGTATGGAATCGGCACGGCCGCGCCCTGCACCGTCGCCAGCTGCGTGCGGATAAAGTTGTTGCCGAGGTCGTAAAGCGTCTGTTCCGGCAGCGTCTTGCTCGACAGCGCCAGTTCCATGATCGGCACGGTCGACGCGTTGAACGTCAGCACCATCGGCGGCAGCGTGCCTGGGGGCATGATGCGTAGCAACGACTGGGCGCTCACCGACGCTTCCGTCTCCGCCCGCGTGATGTCCGCGCCAGGGTGAAAGAAGACCTTGACGACGGCGACGCCATTGAGCGACTGCGATTCGATGTGCTCGATATCGCCGACGTCCGAGGTCAGCGCGCGTTCATAAGGCGCGATGATGCGGTGCGCCATATCCTCCGACGACATCCCGTTGTAACTCCACACCACGCTGATGACGGGGATGTTGATATTCGGGAAGATATCGACAGGTGTACGCATGATCATCAGCGGGCCGATGATCACAAGCAGCAGCGCCAGCACGATAAACGTGTAGGGGCGGCGAAGAGCGACTTTGACGATCCACATGATGAAAGCGGCGCCTGAAGGGATGCAATAGCCGCAGTCTAGGGAGTCCCCGTTTGCGTCGAGATTGCCCCTGGATGACAAAGCCGTAATGAACCGCGGGGCGTTGCGCGGGTATCATCGAAGGCGTCTGCGGGGTACACGCGCAGGGCAAACCCAGGACGAATCCATGGCAAATCAATCCGAAAGGCGACTGCGATGAAGGTGCTCGTAATCGAAGACGAACCGAAGGCCGGCGACTACCTCAAGAAGGGGCTCGAGGAGTCGGGCTTTGTAGTGGACGTGGCGCGTAACGGTGTCGACGGCCTGCACCTCGCGCTGGAAGAATCTCACGACGTGATCGTGCTCGACGTGATGCTGCCGGGCATGGACGGCTGGCAGGTGCTGCAGCAGCTACGCGGACGCAAGGACACGCCAGTGCTGTTTCTGACGGCGCGCGACGAGATCGAAGACCGCGTGCGCGGCCTCGAACTGGGTGCCGACGACTATCTGATCAAACCGTTCGCCTTCGTCGAGTTGCTCGCCCGGGTGCGTACGCTGGCGCGGCGCGGGCAGTCCCGGGAAAGCGACACGCTGACGATCGGCGACCTCGAGATCAACGCAAGCCAGCGGAAAGTGCGGCGCGCGGGCCAACGCATCGACCTCACGCCGCGCGAGTTCGCGCTGCTGCATCTGCTGGCGCGGCGCAGCGGCGAAGTACTGAGCCGCACGCAAATCGCCTCGTATGTGTGGGACATGAACTTCGATAGCGACACCAACGTCGTCGACGTGGCGATCCGGCGGCTGCGCTCGAAGATCGACGACAACTATGCGGTGAAGCTGGTGCATACCGTGCGCGGCGTCGGTTACGTGCTCGAAGTGAAGGACGCGTGATGAAACGTATCTCGTTGACAGCCCGGCTCGCTGCCTCGTTTGCGCTGATCACGGTGCTGGTGTTCGGGGTCGGCGGAGGCGTGTTGTACCGGGCGCTGGCCCAGCAGATCCGCACCCAGGACGACTTCGACATGGTGCTGACGGCCCAGCGGTTGAGGCGCCTGACAAGCGAGCTGGATTCGCCGCAAGGCATTACGCTTCATGAGTCCCGGCTCGATAGCCTTGTGATCGGCAATCAGGCCTTCTTTCTGAGAGTGCAGGATTCGAACGGTCACGTCCTGCTCGAGCGCAATCCTTCGCACTTTGCGATTGGCGATCTGCAGAAAGTGAAGCCGACAAACCGGATCTTCCCGCACGACGTCCAGGAATGGCATACCGCCAACGGCCTGACGATGCGCGGTATCTCCACGGATATTGCGCTGGCCGATGGTTCGGTGGTCGACGCGGTGGTCGGACGGGAGATGAGCGACCGTGAGGCCATGCTCGCGCGCTACCGCTACACCGTCATGCTGACCACGCTGGCGGCGCTGATCGCGGCGGCTACGCTTGGCTATCTGGCGGTACGCGCCTCGCTTCGCCCATTGCATGATATTGCCCGAGGCGCCGCGCGCGTGACGGTAGGGAAACTCGATACCCGTCTGCCCTCGGGCAACGTGCCGCGCGAACTGGAGGCGCTGATCGACGCGCTGAATTCGATGCTCGCGCGCCTCGACCTCGGCTTCCAGCGGCTCTCGCAATTCACCGCCGACCTCGCACACGACCTGCGCACGCCGCTCGGCAACATGCGCGGGGCGAGCGAGGTGGCGCTCGCCCGCCTGCGCTCGACCGACGAATATCAGGCCCTGCTGGTGTCGAACGTCGAAGAGTGCGAGCGGCTCTCGCGCATGGTGGAAAACGTGCTGTTTCTCGCCCGCGCCGACAATCCGCAGTACATGACAACGGCTGTGGATTTCCCGGTGCGCGACGAACTGTTGCGCGTGGCCGATTATTTCGAAGGCATCGCAGACGATGCCGGCATTGCGCTGCAGGTGACGGCGAGCGGCGAGTTGCACGCCGATCTCGATCTGTTCCGCCGCGCCGTCAGCAATCTGCTGGCGAACGCGCTGCGTTATACGCCGCGCGGCGACACGGTAACGCTCACGGCAAGCGAGACGCCAACGGGAATGACCATCACGGTCGCCAATCCCGGCACGCCGATTGCGCCGGAACATCTTGGCCGGCTCTTCGACCGCTTCTACCGCGTCGACGAATCGCGCAGCAATTCGTCCGGCTCGACCGGACTTGGTCTTGCCATCGTGCGAACCATCATGGAGCTGCACGGCGGCAGCGCAACCGTCGAGAGCGACACGGCAGCCACGCAGTTCCATCTGCACTTCCCGCTACGCTGAATGGGGATGGAGATGGGTAGCGTCAACGGAACGAGAGACTAGTGCGAGCCAAATCCGCTCACTGAAACGGTCAGGCCTCTCGCGTCGGCGTTATTGCGCAACGAGAGGGCCAGTCGTTGCCGCTGCGCAATGCGCGCGGCAATGGCGAGCCCCAGTCCGCTCCCCGTCCCCTTGGTATGTTCGCCGCGATAGAAGCGGTCGAGGACCCGTTCGAGCTCGGCCTCAGGAATGCCCGGTCCGTTGTCCACCACTTCGAAGCCGAGGCGGCCTGCCGTGCGGGTCAGCACCACGTCGACCTTGCCGCCTTGCGGCGTGTAGCGGATCGCGTTGTCGATCAGGTTATTCAGCAGCACGTCCAGCCCGTGCGGATCCGCCAGCACGTTGCAGGTGTCCTCTTGCGTGACCGGTTGCCGGAACTCGAGGCCCAGGTCAATCTGCTTCTCGTCCGCGAGCAGCGAGAAATCGCTGACGGCCTGCTCGCCCAGTCTCCGCAAACTGACGAAGGTCGCTTCGATGGCAGGTTGCGCATCCTCGCGTGCAAGGGTCAGGAGTTGCTGGACGAGCCGGATGATGCGGTTGAGCCGCATGTCGATCCGCTCAAGCGTCTGGCCATCGTCCTTTAACGTGCCGTTTTTTGCAGCCGCCTGCAACTGCAGTTTCAGCGCGGCCAGCGGCGAACGAAGTTCGTGAGCCGCGTCGGCGATAAACGTGCGCTGTGTGTGCGTGGCGACGCTCAGACGGGCCAGCAGATCGTTCACTGCCACAACCAGCGGCCGGATCTCGATGGGCACGTTGCCATCCAGACGCAGCGCGTCGAGCGACTCGAGCGAACGCGTGGCGAGCAAACGCGACAACCCGCCGACCGGCGCAAGGCCGCGCGCCACCACGAGCAGCACCAGCAGGATCGTCACGGGCACGAACACGCCCAGCGGCCACAACGTGTGCAACGCCAGTTGTATGGCCAGGTCTTCCCGTACCGATACCGGCTGCGCGACCTGGACGAAGCGATCCGACTGCTGCAGGCCGAATACGCGCCAATGATCCTCACTCCGTTCGATGGTGCGGATGCCGGCCGGCAAACGTCCGAGTACAGCCGACTGCCGTGAGTGATAAACGAGCGTCCCCGTCTTGTCCCAGATCTCGATGAGGATCCGGTCGTCCGAAATGCCGCCGACCCGTTCGTCCTCCCTTTCGACCGTTTCCGCCGCTTCGACATTCAGAGGCAGCGACAAGGCGACGGTACGCAGTTCGTAGTCGAACAGTTCACCCGCTTCTTCGCGAGCCGTATGAAAGATCGCCAGGGCGGCAATGCCGGAGGCGGCGGCGAGACCGCAAATGAGCCAGCCGAGCAGCCAGCGGCGGATGGACTTCATCCAAGCCTCTTCAGACGATAGCCGACGCCGCGCACCGTCGCGATCTGGTCTGCGCCGATCTTGCGCCGCAGGCTGTGCACGTGTACCTCGATCGTATTGCTGCCCACTTCCTCGCCCCATCCGTACAACTTGTCCTCCAGCTCAGCCCGGGTGAACACGCGCGCAGGTTCTTCGATCAGCGCCTGCAGCAAGGCGAACTCGCGCGGCACGAGCGCGATCAGCACGCTGTCTTTGGTCACTTCATGGGCCGCGGGATCGAGCGACAGTTTGCCATGCGTATAGACCGGCTGCTTCTGTCCGGTGCGCCGCCGCAACAGGGCGCGTGCTCGGGCTGCGAGTTCGTCGAGATCGAACGGCTTGATCAGGTAGTCGTCCGCGCCGGCATCCAGACCGCGAACCCGGTCGTTCACCGCGTCGCGCGCGGTCAGGATGATGACCGGAGCCGCACCGCCTTGCCTGCGATAGCCACTGAGCAAATCGACGCCGTCTTTGCCGGGCAGGCCAAGGTCCAGCAGGACAAGGTCATAGACGCCGTTGCCGAGCGATAGCTCCGCGGCCCGTCCGTCTTGTGCCCAGTCGATTGCATAGCCTTCGCGCCGCATCGATTCGAGCACGGTCTCCGCAATCATTTCATCGTCTTCTACCAGAAGCAGACGCATTGCGCCCCCCGCGTTGTCGCCGGATGCCATTGTCGCGCATTCGGGCTTAACCGTCCCTTAAGCCTCGCCTAAGCGTTCGTTCAATATCATCCCCCTTCCATAGAGGAGTGCGATATGAAACCACACACGGCAAGCCTGGTCAGGCACGCTGTCAGCAAAGTCCCCGAAGTCACGCTCGGCTTCTGGGCCATCAAGGTGGCGGCCACCACGCTGGGCGAAACCGGCGGCGACTGGGTCTCGATGTCGCTGAACCTTGGCTACCTGGTCGGCTCGGCAATCTTCCTCGTATTGTTCATCGGCCTCGTTTGCGCACAGGTGCAGGCACGAGCGTTTCATCGCTTCCTGTACTGGGCCACCATTGTCGCCACGACGACGCTGGGCACGACCCTGGCTGACTTCGCCGATCGCTCGCTAGGTGTCGGCTATCCTGGCGGCGCCGCCATCGTCATGGCGTTGTTGATCGTCAGTCTGGCGATATGGTATCGATCGGAGGGGACGGTGTCGGTCGAAAGCATCGTCACAGGCAAGGCCGAATGGTTTTACTGGATCACCATCCTGTTCTCGCAGACGCTCGGAACGGCGCTTGGAGACTGGGTGGCGGGTGAGGACCGCGGCGGTCTCGGCATCGGCTACGAATACGGCGCCATGCTTTTCGGCGCAGGCCTCGTCGTCGTGGCCGCGCTATATTTCTGGACGCGCGTGTCCCGCACGGCGCTCTTCTGGTCAGCGTTCGTTCTGACGCGTCCGCTCGGCGCGACGTTGGGCGACTTCCTCGATAAACCCGCGGCACAGGGTGGCCTGCAGATTAGCCGGTTATATGCATCCGCAATCCTGCTGGCGGTAATCGTAGTTTGCGTCGTGCTGATTCCACAGCGATCCGCTCGGCGCGATCCGGCAGTGTGATCCGGCACGGTGTGTGCAGTTGATGCGCATATCTTTAATCACGCCTTTAATCGCGAGTCAATATAGTGGAATAAACCCTGATTTCCAGCGTAGCCGGCGCTCGCCGGTTTCGTCAAAAAAACGACACTCGTCAATAGAACTCATTGCGTGCGCAACCATTAGTACGGCTTTATCGTAAAATCTCCCCGCGGCGGAAGAGAGATTAAGCGGACCATGTCCGCATTAAGCGCGCGCAATGACGGGTGATAACGGCCTCCCCGTTTCGCCCAGAGGGCCATCGCCTGCGTCTCGAACGCCATTCAAAGAAATCAATTCTTCAACAAAAAATTACGTGGAGAGACAGATGAAGAAAACCCATCTCATGACATGCACGGGTGCAGCCGCACTCATCCTGTTCGCCCCCAATGTATTCGCACAGAGTTCGGTCACGCTGTACGGCATCGTCGATACGAGCGTCCGTTATCTGACGAATGCAGACTCGGCGAATAACAATCAGATCTCAATGGGCGAAGGCGTCGAAACGCCGAGTCGTTGGGGCTTGAAGGGCAGCGAAGATCTGGGCGGCGGTCTGTCGGCGATTTTCAAGTTGGAAAACCAGTTCCAGCTCTGGTCGGGCAAGCTCGACAACACCAACAACACGCTGTTCCAGCGCAACGCGTATGTCGGACTGTCGAGCAACCAGTACGGCGCAGTCACGGTCGGTCGCCAGCAGACACCGTTCTTCGACATGATGGGCAACATCTACGACCCGATGACGGTCGGCGATTACTGGCAGGATAACTGGGTGTATAACCCGGTAGGCCCGTTCCTGTTCACGAACAGTTCGGTCAAATACAACGGTCATTTCGGTGGCCTGAATGTCGAAGGCATGTATGGTTTTGGCGGCGTGCCGGGCAGCACGGGCGAGAACAGCATGTATGGCCTCACCGCGTCGTACGCCGTCGGTCCGCTGTCGGCCGACGTGGGCTTCCAGCAAAACGACGTCTCGGGCAAGAAGTTCAACATCGTGAACGTAAGCGCCGTCTACGCGTTTACCTCGGACGTGAAATTCCTCGCCGGCTGGCTGCACTCGCAGGACAACACCGGCCTCGCCGATCTCGACATGCAGCAAGCCGGCGCACCGGTGCTGCCGCGCGTGAGCCCGAACCGCATCGACGACAGCTTCTACGTCGGTTCGACCTGGCAAGTGACGTCGCCGCTCGCGTTGACGCTGGCGGGCTACTACGATCACGCCCGTAACGCGGCCACGCTCGACGGCGCGCTCGGCGTAGGTATCAACTACTCCGCTACGGTGCTGGCCGAGTACTCGCTGTCCAAGCGCACGGAAGTGTACGGCACGGTCGACTTCACCCGTGGTACCGGCGCGTTCCTGGCCGACTACCCGGGCCGCAATAACCAGACCGGCGTCGCAGTCGGCCTGCGCAATATTTTCTGACGCTGCACCCGACCCGACAGGCGGACGTGTGCGGTCGTATGCTTTACGCCGCCTCGTCGGGTTCAAAATAAAAAAACGGCGCATTGCTGCGTAGCAATGCGCCGAGACGCGCCTCTCGTGGCTGCGTGAAAAGCATCGGCAGCCAGGCTGCCGGTTCGAGATTAGAACGAGTGTTGAATCCCCGCGTACACGCCGGTCTGGCTGTGACCCGGCACCGGATTCTCATTGAACGAACCGTCGCTCAGGCCGCCAGCGCCTTCGTTATTGGCATCAAGACCGAAGTTCGCCGTCTGGCTGTTGCGCACCGTCGCGATCTGGATATCGAACAGCGTCCGCTTGGACAGGTTATACGTGCCGCCGACCGTATAGATGGTCGCATTGCCGCCACCGTTGTTCGTATTCACGTGGTAGACCGCCGCGATGAGCGCGGCAGCCGGCGTGGCTTGATACGTCACACCGCCCCACTCCATGTCCGCCGTGGTCGGCGCGGTCGGTGAGCCCGCCGGCGTGACTACGCCTCCCGAGGTCCGCTCAGCCGTGTAAGCGGCTTGCACCTTGATGTTGCCGAGAAACAGGTTGGCGCCGACAAAGTATTCACGCGATGCCGTGAACGGATTGTCCAACTGACCATTGAGCGGGTCGCGAATTTCGTCGTAGATGCCGCGCAACTGGAACAACGAATTCGTATACGTCAACTGCATGCCGTCCGTACGCCCGGTTGCCGCGCCCGGCACGCCGGCGTTGAAGTCCGTCGAGTTCGACAGCCCATACTGACCGTACACGTCGAAACCGTCGAACTTGGGCGACTGGTACGAAATGTTGTTGCTGGTGTGTTCCCAGTTGCGGCCGCGAACCAGCGAAGCCGACGACCAGTTGGACTGGCCGAACGGATCGAAGTCCCAGTCGCCGTTGGCGATCTGCAGTTGCCGCCCCAACAGCATCGTACCGAAGGCATCATTCGACAAGCCTACGTTCGCAATCCGGTCGAACAACGAACCGGACAGGCCCAAAGAGCCCGTAGCAGTACTGAATGCTCCTTCCAGCTGAAAAATCGCCTTGTTGCCGCCACCCAGATCCTCGACCCCTTTCAAACCCCACAGACTGGTACCCCAGTCCCCGCTTTCCTGCCGCCAGCGCGAAGTGGAACCCGTGCCGTTATTGTTCGGCAAGCCACTCATGTACTCGATACCGGCATCCAGACGGCCATATAGCGTGACGCTGGTCTGAGCCTGTGCAACAGCGCCGGCCGACATCAATGCGACGGCCAGCAAAGTCCTCTTCGACTTCATCATCTCCTCCATACCCTGTTAAATGGAACACCAACTGCGCGGGATTCTGCCTGCGCCGGCAGCGCCGGACAGGCATCAATTCTTTAACGGGCGCTCATGCAGGGGCGACACAGCATTCGTCACGGATGACACAGGCATTGCACCCGCATCCGGTCTCCTGTCTGTACTCCGCCCAACGTGGAGCGAAACTACATTTATTTGGGATTCATTTACTACTTTGATTACCAGTCTACCAAAACACGCTTTTTCGGACACAAGAATCAACAACAGCTGTGACCGATGTTCCAATCCCGCAACATGACCGAATTGAATGCAGATATCGGCTCCATTCACCGAAATGGCGCTGAAACACAGCGTCTTCCGGGAAAAGCGCCCGAAATTTTTCGCATCGTGGCGATTAGACAGGAATCGAAGAAAAGTGGATTATCGAATTCGATAACAATCGAGTAAAGCGACACCACAACACGAATTTTATTTCCAATTCAGGAATAGATATTTTCGTGTTCTGAAGGTAACCGGAGGAATACCGCGTTTCTGATCTGCGAACCTGATCAGCCAGGCACGCCCACCGGTACCAGAGGCATGGCTTGCCGCGCGGCGGGCAGCCGGTTGCGGCGCACAGGGTCGAGCCGGTAGCCGTAGTTGTAGATCGGGCTCAGGGCGTAATCGGCGTCGGCGCGCAACTGGAGCTTCGAGCGGATCGCAGAGATGTGCGCCGTCATGGTGCGCACGTTGATACGCTCGTCGTGACGCCAGACCGTTCCTGCGATGTAGACCCGCGACACCGGTCTCGCGACGTTCCTGAACAGCAGCAAGGCAAGCTGGAACTCCTTCTGCGTCAGCGAGACGCGCCTGCCGCCCACCAGGACGCTTCGCCCGTGCGGCTCGAAGACGTATCGGCCGAATGCCATCGGGCCCGACGTCGCGTACCGGTCCCATGCCCGGCTGAGCGTGCTCTTGACGCACGCCACCAGTCCGCGCGCGGACACGGGCTTGACGAGATAACCGTCCGCATCCCGGCTCAGTCCCGCTAGCCGGTGCTCGTCAGTGCCGACGAACAGCATCGGCCGGTCGGGCGAGAGCGCCTGCGCCAGATAGCCAAGCCGTTCGTCATCGAGTCCGTCGCTGTCGATAATCGACATATCGGACTCGCCGGCCCAAGGGCTTTCGAGCAGGACATCAATACTGCAATAACCCCGGCAGTGATAACCAGCCTGCCGAAGCGTATTGTTCAACGACCACGAATTATCCGGGTCATTTTCGAAAGTTAACAGTTTCATCGATCTAATCGCATCAATAATTGGCATGAACCCACACGTGGGAAGCTTGATAAGCCGTTGCGTAGTTTTATTTAGGCGCATTCAAATCGGGTGTCAAGCGATGAGCCACGAGCCGCATGGGCATTCAGGCGATATTATTTCCGGGGGCGGCAAAACTGTTTTGCCGGATATCGCAGCAATAAGGAAAATCGCCATCAAGATACAATAATGGCGTTTCCGAATGGGCGGCCTGGCGGTTTATCCCACGTCCCTCTTGCCGGCGAAGTCAGTGCCGGCGCCCTACTGTTCAACCCATTCACCGGCTCAATGCACTTGCAGTTGCGCGCGCAGCCGTGGACAGCCTCCAACCGGAAACGGCCCGAAGCCCATCGCCATGACGTGGGCCTGTGCCTAACCTTCTACTCGTAGTCAGGATTCCGATGGACACCTTGGAAAGCATGCGAATGTTCGCCCGCGTCGTAGAGGCCGGCAGCTTCACAAAGGCCGCGTCCCTTGCATCGGTGACCACACCGCAGGCATCGCGCGCGATCACGGATCTGGAGTCGCGACTGCATACACGGCTGCTGCACAGAACCACGCGGCATTTGTCGCTCACGGAAGCGGGCGAGCGCTATCTGCAACACTGCGAACAGATTCTGGCCCAGATCGATCTGGCCGAGGCCGAAGCAGCCGGCGCCGGCGCCCAGCCTTCCGGCAAATTGCGGGTTCATGCGACCACCAGTTTCGGCCAGCATCATCTGGCGCCGCTGATCGCACGGTACCGCAAGCGGTTTCCCGAGGTCATGATCGATCTCGTGCTTGCCCAGCGCGTGCCCGACATCATCGACGAAGGGTTCGACGTTTCGGTTGTCGTGGCGCGCGAACTGGCCGACTCGGCGTTGGTGTCGCAACGCATCGGCAGCGTGTATACGATTCTGTGCGCGTCCCCGCGCTACCTGTCGAAGCATGGCACGCCGCTGCGGCTCGTCGACCTGAACAAACACACCTGCCTGCAACTGATCCTGCCCGATGTGCCGCTCGGGCAATGGCATTTCGAGGGCGAGGACGAGACGGTGTTTCGTCATGTGCGGCCCGCGCCGCTCACGGTCAACGTTGCAGAGGCACTCGGCGAGGTCATTCGCGCGGGCATGGGAATCGGACCGTTGCCGATCTCGGTGGCGCTGCCGGGCTTGCGCGACGGCAGCCTGGTTCGCGTGTTGCCGGGCCACCGCCTGCGGGCCAACAACATCTATGCGATGTACGCGTCGCGCCGCTACCTCGACGCGAAGATCAGGACCTTCGTCGAGTTCTTGCGGGACGAGGTGCCGCTCGCGCTGGCCGAACAGGATGGAGAATTGCTCTCCATGGCGGGCAGCCTCGTGAAGGAGCCGTATTCGATCTGAGCGCGCGTGCCCGTGGGCTCGCCCCGCTAGCGTGGCGTGCTGCGCGTGCTCTTCCGCGGGCTTGCAGCGCGAGGCGCCTCTTTACCCGCCGGCGCGCCGCCGCTGTTGATCTGCTCCATCCACGACAAGGCGTCGACGTACGAGAGGAACTGCTGCAGATACCCCGGTGACAGCTCGCGCATCAGCGAAAGCGACCGGTGCACGAGACTGCTCGAATTGAGCGGACCGGCATTGCCGGGCACTTGTTGCAACGACTGCCGCAACTGTCTTTCCGTACCGAGCCTGGACCAGACTTCCCTGAAATACTCGAGTATCTCGAGCTCCGGCCAAGGGGCCGGCTGGGGTGTGAGCTGGCCCGCTGCGAAAGCAGGTGCCTCCGCCGTCGACGCACGGCTTGCAATGTGATCGAGCAGAACACCCAAGGCTGCGCGAGTGGGGCCACCTGACTGCGGTGCGCTGGCCGCGTTGCGCGCGCCACTCGCACTGCCCGCAGCATCGGCCACGAATGCGGTCTTCCCGAGATCCTCGGCATACGCCGCGAGCAGGCCAGCTACCCTTGCGTCGAGGATGCGCCGCGCCTCGCCGCTATAGCCGGCCGCCCGCCGATCCAGCGCCTCGATGAAATGAAAGCGTACGGGATCCATGCGCTCGGCGCCGCGCTCGCGCCACGCGTCGAGCGTGGCGCGAGCCTCGCTTGCCGCAGCGCCGCTTGCAGCACTCACAGCGCTCGCACCCTTCACGCCGCTACTCACCGGATTTCACCGTCGCATTTGACGGCTTTGGAATCGGCGCCAATTCCACCCGCCGGTTCCTGGCCCGGCCAGGCTCGTCGGCATTCGAACTCACGGGCTCCTGCGAACCGAACGCCGCCGCAAACACCGAGGAAGCCGGAATGCCCGCGTCGATCAAGGCACGCGTCACCGTCAACGCGCGCTGCGCCGACAGTTCCCAGTTGTCGGCAAAGCGACGGTTCGCCTCGCCCACCTGGCGGTCGTCGGTGAAGCCGCTCACCATCAGGATCTCGCCACGCGCCTGGAGATAGGCGGACAGCGGTCCCGCGAGGCTCTTCAACACCTCCCGGCCTTCGGGCTGCAACTGATCGGAGTTCAGCGCAAACAGCACGCTGCCGCTGATGCCGATACGCCCGTTGACGAGCGTCACCCGGCCCGCCGCCAGCGGCACCGCGAGCGCCTGTTCCAGGGTCTTGCGGCGCTGCGTCTCCATCTGCCGCTGCCTGACCTCCTGGTCGAGCCGCGTCGAAAGCTCCAGTTGCACGCCGATGACAGCCACCAGGATCAGCACGAAGGCGCCCAGCAGCACCGACATCAGGTCGGCGAAGACAGGCCAGATCGGCGCCGCCGTTTCGATGCCGCCGTCAATATCCTCGCTCATGCCGCTTCAACTCCGGCGGATGCCCGCCGGCCGGCGAGCTGCTGCAGGTCTTCGACGATCTGCTTCTGCGACATCATGCTCAGGTCGATGACTTCGCGCGCCTGCGCCACGTAATAGGCCAACTGTTCGTCGCTGCGCGCGAGGGACTTGTCCAGCGCAGCTTCGATACGTTGCAGGTGGTCCACCAGCTTGCCGTTCGACTCGCCGAACACGTGGACGGCCGCCCCGAACGCATCGCCGAGGCTCGCCACTTCGACTGCGCTGCCGGTGACCTGGGCCGCGACCGAGCCCAGCTTGCCGGTCTCGAGCTCGACCTTGTCCGCGAACTGCGTGCCGACGCGGTCCAGCAGATCCGCCGTCGTGGTGACGAGCGCATCGACTGCCGAGCGTTGTTCGGTCGAGGCGTGGTTCACGGCATCGAGCAGGGTCTCCACCGTGGCGAGCAGGCGGCTGCGCTCTTCCAGCATCGCGGTGTCGCGGGCCATGCTCTCGGAGAGCTTCTGACGCAGTTCGGCGACGACTTCGGCAGCGGCCTTCGGCGCTTCCGAGGCCACCTGCACAAGCTGGGAGATCTCGGCGATGGTGCTGCTGGCGTGCGCCTGGGTCTGCGCCGAGATATCGCGCGCGGTCTGCGCCAGTGTGTCGCAAATCTCCTGCTGGCGGCTCGCGGTACGCGTGCCCGTCTGTTCCCACTCGCGGCTCAAGGTCGCGGCCAGCGAACCGAGCGACTCGGTCCAGACGGCGAGGCGCTGCTGGTCGCGCGAAGCCAGTTCCGTCTGCAAGTCCGCATGCGACTGACCCACCGTGCGCAGCAACGACGCCGAATGTTGCTCGAAGGTCGCCGCGGCTGCCGCCAGGGCTTGCTCGTTGTGGCTCGACAGCTTTTCGCTGACGCGTTCCTGGCGCACCAACGCCTCGTTCCAGGCTTCCGACACCTTGCCCGCGGTCGCGTCCAGACGCGCGGAGACGCCCTCCAGCAGGCCCGCGGAGCGTTGCTCGAAGGTTGAGGTGAAGCGCTCCAGCGAGCCGCGCAACTGCTCGGCAAGCGCCTCGTTCGAGCGCTGCTGCCCGGCCAGTGCCTGATTCCAGATGTCCGCTACGGTTGTGGTGGTGGCCGCGAAGCCGGACGACAGTCCATCCAGTTGCCGCTGCACGGCGTGGGTGACGGTGTCGTGCAATCCGGCCGTCTCGCGCGCGAGACCCGCCATGGTGGCCTCCATGACCGGCTTGAGCGCCGCGCTGGCGGCGCGGGCGCTGTCGGCCACGCTCGACTTCAACGACTGCTCCACATTGGCAGCGAGGCGCGCGTAGGCCGCCTCGGTCTTGCCGTGAAAAGCATCCTGGGCGGCGATCTGCCGCTCGTTCAGGGCGAGGCTCTGGCGCTCGATGGTCGCCATCATCGTCTGCAGACGGTCCACCAGTGTGGGCATCACCTCGGCCTGGCGCTGCAGGAGCTTGAAGCTTTCCTCGCGCTGATGGCTCTGCGAGTAGATGCGCAATGCCGATCCAATCTTGACGTCGAGCGTTTGCCCCGCGCCGATCCGCTCGCGCCGGCACAAGGCCGAAAGCAGCCCCAGCATCGCGGAGGCGGCCACGCCCGCAATCGAGGTGCCGAAGGCAAAGCCCAGGCCCTTGACCGGCGCCGCCAGCGACGCGCGGATGGCCTGCAGGTCCGTCGCGCTCTCCAGCGCCATGCCGGTGCCCCTCAGGGTCGCCACCATGCCCAGCAGCGTGCCGAACATGCCCAGCAACACGAGCAGGCCGACCAGATAGGGCGTGAGCGCCGGCCCCGGCAGCGCCACGCGCTCTCCTTCGACGCGCAGACGCACGGCATTGCGCAGACTGGGATGCAAAGGCTCGAGCCACGCGCCGAGGCTGCGCGGCGGTTCGGACAGGCTCGTCACGGCGCGCGTCAGCGTGGCCGTGGCCTGGCTGTAGCGTTGCAGTTCGAGCGCGCCGGCTACATAGCAGGCGCCGATCAGCAGCGTGACGGCCAGCGCAAGCGGGTTGGAGACGACATAACCGGCGCCGATCCAGCAAACAGCCACGAGACCGGCGAGGAAAACAACGAGATTGAGATATCTGGACATAGTGTCCCAGTTAGCGGGTAAGAAGGGCCGCGAGCAACCCTTCGACCGGTTGAAAACGAACATCCAGTTCGGCAAGCAATACGCTCTGCATATCCTTGCGAAACACGTCGAGCCATGCGCCGGCTCTGACCCCTGCCGCATCGCCAGCCGCGACGGCGGCGGCGGATTCGGCGGCGGCCAGCGCCTCCCGCTCGGCGCCGCGCAGGCGCTCGAAGTGCCCTGCGAGCAGGCCGGGCACGGTGGCGAGCAGGTTGTGCTCGCGGGCACCCAAGGCACGCTCCATGACCGCATCCACCACCGCGAGCCGCGCCATGGCAGGGGTGCGGGCCGCCAGCATGGTTCGCAAGCGGCCGCGCAGGTTGCCGATGGTGGTCTCCATGGTCTGCTGGATGGACTGATAGCGCTGCCGAAACACCGCATAGTCGAGCGCCGCATCCGCCGCGACATCCTGGACGGGCGCTTGCGCGAGCGCACGCCGCTTCGCAGCGGCAAACGTGCTATCGCCGGCGATGGCCTTCGCGAGCGAAGCGCGCACGCGGGCGCACTCGGCCTCCTCCGCGTGGCCGTCGGCTCGCGCGCCGGCCGCTGCGGCGGACGGCTGGCCGCCCCGCGGCGCACCGCCCGCCGGATGGCCGTTCAGCGGCGTGCCGCCCAGCGCCGTCGACAGCCCAATGGCGTCGGTCCAGCCGAGCCACTGGCTAAGCCGGTCCGAGAGCGATTGGCTGGATTCGGGGACATCGAGGTCCGTCAGGCGGGCAAGGACGCGAATGAGCGCCGGGCCGCTGAAGGCTGTGCGCTGTGGGGCTTGCAACATACCACCAGATTCAAAAAAGTCAGCAGTTTACACGCTAGCGAGGTGGAAGCCGCCGAAGCGCGAGGAATGGGGTGACCGAGAGGAGGACTTTTGGCGCAACCGGGACACCGCGCGCACGTTGCGCATGCGGTCTTCACGCCGATACGTCGACAAAAGAAACGGTCGCTCCAGACCATGAAATCCGGAGCGACCGCGAGAGGAGAAGACTACTGCATGATTCGATTCAACACACTGCGGCTTAGAACTTGTACGTTGCCCCCACTTGCAGGTAACGGCCCAGGTACGTGTACAGCGACTCGTCGTAACCGGTCAGCGTGGCGGAACTGGCGTTGAGCCATTCCGGATCGTACGGAGGCGCCTTGTTGAAGATGTTGTTCACGCCGCCGTAGATGGTCCAGTGCTTGAAGCCCGTGTACGCCACATTCAGGTTGAACTGGCTAAACGACGCGGTGGAATAGTCGAGACCCAGCGCGTTCGAGTACGGACCGGTGTACTGCCATGCCAGATCGGCCGTCCATTGGTGGAAATTCCACGACAGGTCCGTGTTGCCCTTCCAGCGCGGGAACGAGCCGCCAAACGGTTGCGCATAGGTCAGGTTGTTACCCGCGCCGTCAACCGAGGTCACGCCGCCGAGCCCGTCGATCGTGAAGTGCCACACATAGGCCCAGTCTGCCGACAGCTTGAACGTACCGATCTTGGTCGGCAGCGACTGCGAGAACGTCATT
Organism: Paraburkholderia sp. GAS38; assembly: GCF_050434965.1. Classification (NCBI taxonomy): domain Bacteria; kingdom Pseudomonadati; phylum Pseudomonadota; class Betaproteobacteria; order Burkholderiales; family Burkholderiaceae; genus Paraburkholderia; species Paraburkholderia sp. GAS38. Next base: position 22,502 of record NZ_JBNDJO010000021.1, read on the forward strand.
TCGAAGCCGTCCGTATCGAACGAGCCGAGGTTTTCGTACTCGTTGACCTCGTAGGCAATCGAGCCGTCCGAGTTGTAGACGGTGCCCGACGGATCGAGCACTGTGCCAATGGCGTTGTCGACGTGAATCTTGTACCAGTCGACACCCACGTCGGTCGTACGCGTCGGCGACAGTTCAAAGCCCACGTTGTAGTTCTTCGTGCGTTCCGGCTGCAGATCCGGGTTGCCCTTGGTGATGACGTTTTCCTCCGCGCCACCAGGACCGACCGGCTGGATGCCGAGGTTCGACGAGTTCGTATTCTCGAGGAATTCCGGTGCGCGGAAGCCACGGGTGTACGAAGCATAGGCGGTCAACTGCTGGATCGGCTGGAACCGCAACGCGAAACGCGGCGAGAACGCGCCGCCGAAGTCGCTGTAGTGGTCATAGCGGCCCGACTGGCTGAACGTCAGCATCTTGTTGATCAGCGGCACGTCGACCTGGTAATACACGGCGGCAACATTGCGCTCGCCGGCTACTTCCTGGAGGTTCGGGTTCAACACCTCACCGGTCGTGTAGGCGCCGCCCTCTTCGATCAGCTCGCTTTCGTGCAGGAACTGCGCACCCACACCGAAGCCGACATCACCGGTCGGGATATGGAACAGGTTCGGCGTCGACAGGGTTGCGTCCAGCGCGTCGAGCTTGGAAATGCCCAGGTTGTCCGCCGAGGTCAGAATGCTGCTCAGGGCAGCCGGCGTGGCGGACGGATTAACGAAGTTAAACGTGCCGTTATTCAGCGCGGTGGTCAGGGCATTCTCGTTGATCACACCATTGAGCGTGTTGCTCACCGTGCTCATCGAATGGGTGTAGCCCGTATTCCAGTCCCAGTCCTCCGCACCCGTGGAGAAGGTCCCCTTCACGCCCATTGCCGCACGCCAGTAGTTCGAATCGGTCACCGAGTTATACGTCGCCGGCAGGGTACCAAACAGTTCCTGCGCCACGCCGGTCGTGTTGTACGGATTGTTAGCCGGCACAGTCACCGTGTAAGGAGTCACGGTCTTGGTGACCGGGTTGTACGAGAGCGAGTCGCCGAGGACGACGGGGCCGTCGCTCGTAGTCGTCGTATTGTTGCTTTCCCACAGGTCGGCGTAGGCCGTCACCTGGTCGTTGATCTTGAAGTCCGCGTGGACCTTGGCGTTAAAACGCTCGGTCATCGGATCGACCGAATAGTCTTCGGCTGTGTTTCGCAGACACACGTTACCGCCCGTTGCCGCGCCCGCTTGCGTCACGGTCAGGCTGCTCGAATACGGAACAAGCGAGCCGCCGCCGCAACCGAAGGGCACCGACGCCACACCCGTGGTCGGATTCAGGAAATACGTCGGCGTCTGCACATTGCCGCCATACGCCTTGCCGGTGTAGTCCTGATTCTCGGTTGTATCGCGGTCGGCAAGCGTGAAGCCGTTGTCCTTGTAGTAGCTGGCGGTCGCGGTGATGTTGTAGCCATCGGACGTCAGGTTGCCGAAGCCCCCGAGGACGCTGAACTTGGTGGTGCCGGCGCCTCCTTGCGTGGCGCCGCCATAGCTGCCGTCGAGCTGCAGGCCCTGGAAATCATGCTTCGTGATGATGTTCACGACACCGGCAATCGCGTCCGAGCCGTATTGCGACACCGCACCGGTCTTGACGACTTCGATGCGATCGATCGCGCTCAGCGGCAGGGTATTCAGGTCGAAGAACTGATCCGTGCCGTTGACGGCAAATGCGAACGGCGCAACCCGTTGGCCGTCGACGAGCACCAGCGTGTACTTTTCGCTCAGGCCGCGCAGCGCGATACCGGAACCGCCGGCGGCAAAGCTGTCGGCATTCGCCTCACCCCAGCTATTGGCCGAATTGGCCGAGATGGCGCGCATGTAATCGGCCACGCTCTGTTCGCCCGATTCCTGGATATCCTTGTTCGAAATCACCTGAACCTGGTTGAAGCCGGTCTTATCCGCCTGGCGGATCAGCGAGCCCGTCACCTGGAACGTCTGGAGCTGCTTGACGTTCTTGCCGCTGCTCGTGGCGGTCGAAGTCGCCGCCGCTCCCGAAGCCGCGGCCGGTGCGGCTGCGGCGGCCGTACCCGACGCCGCGGTTGCAGGCGCAGCAGGTTGACTCTGCGCGAATGCCGGAACCGCGATCACTGTCGACAGTGCCAGTTCGGCCCAGATTGTTCTTCTAATGGCGATTGCCAATGCCCGTTGCTTCATCTCACTCCTCACACTTGTCAGTAAGGTCATACGTTGTTATGCGGAGAGATGCTTTTTGGACCTCTCTCCGCGATTCACGGCGTCGCAACGTCGCGACGCCGCATCCCGGTAAGCGCTGCTCCGGCGCGTCTTCTGGCACAAGTCAGCGCGCGCTCGAAGCAACGAAAATGCCGCTTAATATTTATTTCTATTACGGATTACTAAATTTCATTTCAAACAGTTACCAGATAATATTTCCGGTAAGGATTTTTAAGCCCTTTCCCTGCGACGCGGCCGGCGCAGGCATGACCTCTGCCTGCACCTTGTGCATGTTTCGAGAGAAGATGGGTTGCGCGTCAAGCAACGCGCGGCCATGAGTTCCAGCAGGCACCGCCGGTTAGGTCCATGACCAGGATGCTTGCTACAAAGAGTGACTCGTCATCACGCGGCAACAATACATTGATCAAAATTTATTTGATCAACATAAAAACTTTTTGTCGGGTAAACCGTCTGCGCCGCGCAACAGTGAAAGCGTCGGGCGTTCGCCAACAGCGTGGCTACGGAGGGCCCTCGCAGGGGCGAAAGACGCGATGCGGCGCGGTGATTGAAGGCGTCGCACGCAGTGCGACGCTATAGGGAGGGATGCGGAGGGATTGGGATGGCGGGAGTCTTACCGCGCCTTACCTGAGTGCGGCAACGCGGCGCGGATAGCCTTGCGCCGAAGACTTACCAACGCTTACGAAGTCGTCTGCAGCAGACGCAAGCCTCGGTTCATGCGGCGACCTTGCGCTCCACGCCGAGGGGCAATTCAGGCATGTCGCGATCGGACTGCGGTACGGAACCCGGCCGGCGATGCACGTCGTGCGTCACGAAACCCTGTTCGCGGCTCGGCACGTCGAACCAATCCCGATGAGCAAACGAATCGCGAATGTCTTCGAGACCGCTTTCCCAATGCTCGTGCATCGTGTCGCTGCTGAACTCGTAGTCCTTGTAATGCCCCTCATACGGCTTGTTCTTGTAGATGAGATGCACCACATTGATTGCGCTGCCGTCGGCGGCCTCTTCGGCGAGACGGAATAGCGGATCGGTTTTGCGCACATCGGCCGGAACATGCGCGAGCAGTTCCTTGATGAAACGTGCGTGCTTCTGGCGATCCGCCAGCATGCTGGTAATCGCTCGCGTACGGCTCGAGTACTGGATGTCTTTGGCACGCTCCGACACGTCGAGGAAATCCCCCGGCGCCTTGCCGCTCGCGCTCCACAGATCCACCTGAAAAACCAGTGCATCCTTGTGGTCGGCGTCGCGCAGCACCTCGGTCAACGGCGTGTTGGAAACGAGGCCGCCGTCCCAGTAGTATTCGCCGTCTATCTCAACCGCCGGAAAACCCGGCGGCAAAGCGCCCGACGCCATGAAGTGCTCCGGTTCCAGACGCATCTTCGTGTTGTCGAAGTACACCAGGTTGCCGGTGCGCACATTCACCGCGCCGACCGACACGCGAATGTCGCCATCGTTGATGCGGTCGAAATCGGCGAACTTCAACAGCGTTTCTTTTAGCGCGGCCGTGTCGTAATAGCTGACCACGTTGGGGCTTTGCTTGCCGAAGCCGGCCATCGGCAACGGCACGCGCGGGGCAAAGAAGCCTGGTTGGCCCTCCGTCAACGCGCGCCCCGCGGCCCACATGCTGGCCCACTTGCGCGACAGGTCTTGCAGCCCCATGACCGGTAGCGCCAGGGCGCCCAGGCCGCCGAGCCAGTCGCGTGGATGGCAGATCGCATTCCAGAAGCCGCGTAACGCTTCCACGCGCTTCTCCGGCGCATTACCGGCAATGATCGCGGTATTCAATGCGCCGATCGAGACGCCGGCGATCCAGTGCGGTTGCACACCGGCCTCGGCCAGACCTTCGTAGACGCCGGCCTGGTAGGATCCCAGCGCGCCGCCGCCCTGAAGCACGAGGGCAATTTCATCGTAGCGCGGCAGCACGAACGCATCCGGCTGCCGGTTAGTTTTTGTTGTGCTGCTGCGCATACGTAACCCCTTATTGCATGAACCAGCCGTGGCTGACGACCACCGACTGCCCGGTGAGCGCATTCGATTCGAAACCGGCAAGGAACGCAACCGTATTGGCGACGTCCTCGACCGTGGTGAATTCACCGTCGACGGTTTCCTTGAGCATCACGTTCTTCACGACTTCGGCTTCGGAAATGCCGAGCTCCTTGGCCTGCTCGGGAATCTGCTTGTCGACGAGCGGGGTGCGCACATAGCCCGGACACACCACGTTCGCGCGCACGCCTCGCGGGCCGCCTTCCTTGGCGACCACGCGGGCCAGTCCGAGCAAGCCATGCTTGGCCGTCACATAGGCGGACTTCAGCTTCGACGCCTCATGCGAATGGACCGAACCCATATAGACGATCGAGCCGCCCTTGCCGCCCGCGTACATATGCTTGATCGCCGCCTTGGTGGTGAGGAAGGCGCCATCCAGATGGATCGCCAGCATCTTCTTCCAGTCGGAAAACGCATACTCCTCGATGGGCGCGACGATCTGGATCCCCGCGTTCGAGACGAGCACGTCGAGGCTGCCCAGCTCCTGCACCGCGCGCTCAATCCCGCTATTCACCGCTTCTTCGTTCGTGACATCCATCGCGACGGCCAGCGCCTTGCCGCCCGCGGCGACGATGCTGCTCGCGACCTTCTGCGCGTTCTCGAGATTCAGGTCGGCGATCACCACTGCGGCGCCGAGACTCGCGAGCTTGCGTGCGCATTGCTCGCCGATACCGCTTGCTGCGCCGGTTACAAGCGCGACTTTATTGTTCAACGACATGTTGCGTTCCTTTCTAATCGGTTCACGATTCGTTATTGATTGACCGCGAGCTTCATGCTCTCGGTCGAAGCGAGATAATCGAGTGCGACCTCGCCGATATCCAGCGTGAGATTGGCAATCACATGCCGCGCGCCGACCACCCGCTTCACCGGCAGATCGGCGACCGGCGCCAGCGCGTGCGGATGCAGTTCGAGCGCGGCGGGACCCGACCACGCGCCCAGCACGCTCACGTCGCGCAGATAGAAGCGCACGAGCTCGCAGACGCGCGGCGAACCGTCGACGTGCGGAATCACTTTCAACAGGTAATTCGGTGTGTCCGCCAGCTTCTTGCGTTCAGCCTCGATATCGAGCGCCACATGCTTGAAGCCCATCGTGCCGGTGGCGATACGCTGGGTACCGTAGTCGAGCGTGCCGAGCAGCGTGTCGTTACCGTCGACACCCAGGGTGGGTTTAGCCAGTTTCTTCGGAAAGCCCCATATTTCGCGGCCCCCGGCAATCGGACCTTCGTCATCGAGGTACATCGAATGCGTGTAGTTGCCAAGGCGCCCTTGCTGGTCGCGCACCGAGATAACCTGACCGCTCTCGGTGTAATTACCGAAGCCCGACGAGTCCGGCATGCGAATGAATTCGTAATGCACGAGATCGTTTTCCGGATGCAACGGCTCCGGCACGATGGCGCGCAGCGCATCGAAATCGGTCTCGTAGGAAATGATGAAGTATTCCCGGTTGATAAAGCGGTACGGCGGCCGGGGATACGCGGGATTGTGAACGGGCATCGCAAAGGCGTCTTTGCGGATCGAAGCGAGATTCATGAGACTCCTTGATGACTGGCTGCCCATGCAGCGCCGCAGCAATGGTAGAGGCAATGCGCGCGCAGGAGGAGCCGTCATTTATCAATAGACCGTTAACCAAACTGCAACGCTGCGGCTGGAACCTCGCGACGGGTCAGGGTGTCGAACCCGCTACCGGCATGGCCAATAAAATCATGGCGACCTCGGCGGAATCGTTTCTCAATGCGCGTGTTTCACCTGGCGCCAGACGGCACGAGTCGTAGCGGTACAGCGTTGCTTCGTGGTCCCCAGTGCTGACCACCACCTCGCCTCGCAGCACCACGTAGTGCTTCTCCAGCGGCGACGCCGCCAGCGACGTGTGCCCCCCGGGCTCGATCGTCGAGACCCCCATCCACAATGCGTCGGCAGGGCCGGCCTCGTGCCCCTGAAGCCGCACACAACGCATCTGATAGTGATGCGCGGGCAGGTACTCGGGGGCTTCGTTAAATCGCGTTACGTTCATGGCTTACGCAAGACTCAGAAGTGCAGAACAACCGGTTTGGAAAACAGGTAGCGCTGCGCGAGCGCCACATAACGGTCTGCCGACGTGACCATTCCTGCGCGTTCCTGCTCGGTGAGCGGGCGCAGAAGTTTGGCCGGATTACCAGCCCACAACTCCCCGGCTCCGACCACTTTCCCAGGTGTCAGCACCGCGCCCGCCGCCAGCATGCCGCCGGTGCGCACCACCGCGTTATCGAGAACGCGGGCGCCGAAGCCGACGAAGGCGAGGTCCTCAATGGTGCAGGCGTGCAGAATCGCGCCATGTCCCACAGTGACCTGACTGCCGATCAGCGTCGGCGATCCATGGGTCGTGCCATGCAGGATCGAACCGTCCTGGATGTTGCTTCGCGCGCCGACCACAATGCGCTGCACGTCACCGCGCAAAACGCAGTTGAACCAGATCGACGCGTGCTCGCCAATCTTCACGTCGCCGATAATCGACGTTCCATGAGCAACGAATACGGTTCGGTGTACCGACGGTGTTCCGAACTGCCGGGCATCCTGATCCTCGCTCATTTCACCAACCCCAGTTGCTCGCGCGCTTCGCGTGCGGTCGCAATCTCACCGCCGAGCGACAATACGATGTCCCGCGCACGGGCCACCAGCACCGCATTGGTTTCGGCCAGCACACCTTTGGAGAGATAGATATTGTCTTCGAGGCCGACCCGCACATGACCACCCGCGAGCCACGCCTGGGCGACGATGGGAAACTCGGTGCGGCCAATGCCGAAAGCCGACCACGCCGCGCCCGGCGGGAGAAAATTGCGGGCGTAGAACAGCGTTTCGGGCGTCGCGGCGAAGCCATACTTCACGCCCAGGACGAACGTCCAGAGTCCAGGCCCGTCGAGCACGCCTTCCTTGATCAGATCCAGTGCGAGGTGCAAGTCGCCGGAATCGAAGATCTCGAGCTCCGGCTTGACGCCCGCTTCACGTATCACACTAGCCATGCGGCGAACGTTCTTCGGGGTGTTGATCACCACGTCGCCGCCTGAATTCATCGTATTCAGGTCGAGGCTGCAGATATCGGGTTTCAGCGCCGCGATGTGTTCGACGCGTCGTTCCGGCGGCAGCAGTGTGGTGCCGGGCGCCGCCACCTTGGGATCGTCGTCGCTCGGAATGAAGCGTCCTCCGGGGCCTGTGGTCAGATTGATGATCAGTTCGGGATCGACGGCACGGATGCGCTCGATCACCTGCCGGTACAGATCGATCTCCATCGACGGCCGGCCGGTTTGCGGATCGCGCACATGAATATGAACGACCGCGGCGCCGGCCTGGGCGGCTTCCAGCGCCGAGGTCGCAATCTGCTGCGGCGTAATCGGCAGTCCGGGATGCTGCTCCGGCTTCGTCAGGTTGCCGGTCACCGCACAGGTGATGATGGTTTTGCGTACATGCATGAGAGGTCTCGCTTAAGCTCAGTTCAGTTCAGACGGCGGCCGCCGTCGACCACGATCGTGACGCCGGTGCTGAATGTCAAATGGGTGGCGCATGCTTCGACGGCTGCGGCGATATCGTCAGGAGTCCCAATGCGTCCGAGCGGCGTCGTCGCGGCAACCTTGTCGTTGAAGTCCGCGCCGCGCCCTGGCACAAAGCTCGTATCGACCACACCCGGCGAAACGTTCAAAACCCGGATGCGCGGAGCCAGCGCCCGCGCCAGCGAGGCCGCCATCACATCGAGCCCGGCCTTCGCCGCGCAGTAGGCAATGTTGCTGCCCACGCCCGTGCTGGCGGAAATCGACGACACGTTCACCACCAGACCGTCGCCGGACTCGTCGAGCAGCGGGCGAAAGGCCCGGATGGCCGCAAACTGCGCGCGCCAGTTGACCTTCATGATTTCGTCGATGAGCTCGTCGGTGAGCGCGTCTAGGTCGCCATGTTTGACCGGCTTGGTAAACCCGGCTGTATTCACGAGGATGTCGGCGCGCCCCAACTGCGCCTTGACGCAACTGGCGAGAGCGGCGAGCGATGCGCTGTCCGTAAGCGACGCCACCGCGGCCAGATGACCGCTTCCCGGCAATGCATCGACCACCCGCTGCGCCTTTTCGACACCCGACTGGCCGGTGACGACGACAGTGGCGCCGGCATGGGCAAGCCGGGTCGCCGTAGCGGCGCCGATGCCGCCCGTGCCGCCCAGAATGACGGCTACTTTTCCTTCGAGATCCTTGGACACTTGAGTCTCCGTGTTACTTGATGGGGGGCGTCGGGTACGTCGGCGTACCTTCGGCCAGCACAAACTCGTATCCCAGCGTGTAGTACGGCCCGGTCACGTCCGCGTCAGGCGCCTTGCCGTCCTCATGCAGTTCGAATCGGCCGACCAGATCGCGGATCACGCCGAACACGACATCCGAGCCGAGATAGCCCGAGTCGTCGGCAAAAACCTGACTGACCAGCGTCTCGTACCCTTCAGCGATGACGAGGAAGTGAATATGAGCAGGTCGATACGGATGCCGGTGCTGCTTCTCCAGCAACCCACCCACCGGACCGTGCGTGGGAATCGGATAGCCGGCGGGTCTGACCGAACGAAAGCGGAAGTAGCCCTCGGCATCCGTCCGGAAGCGGCCGCGCAGATTCATGTCGGGCTGGTCCGGGTCCTGGTTTTCATAAAGCCCCACCGGCGATGCTTGCCACACATCCACCATGGCATTCGCGACCGGCCGCCGTGCCCGATCGACCACGCGGCCACGCACGAACAGCGGCGCGCCGGGCGAACCGTCGGCCACAATGCATTCGCCGTTGCGGTATTCAGGGGAATGGCCGCGATAGAACGGACCGAGCAATGCGCCGGGCGTGCGGTCGGTCTTGTCGATGGTATTGAGCAGTGTGACCAGCGTCGAAAAACCCAGCACGTCCGCGCACAACACCACCTCGTTGTGATCGTCTGTCGTGGCCTGACCAATGGCCTTGACAAACTCGATGCCCTGCTCAAACTCCTGGTCGGTCAATCTGACTTCGCGGAAAAACGCGTGGGCGTGTCGCACGAGTGCATCGACAATCTGTTTGAGCCGGACATCGTCGGTTCGGCTCATGGCAGCCTGCACCACTTCGGTAATCGAATCCGCATCGTCCACGATACTGTCCAGATGAGATAAATCAGTCATACGAGTCTCCTAGATGCCCAGCCATCGGAGGTGCGAACGCATTGCGCTAGCCTCACGACGGCGTTGATAAAGCACTTGAATGAGCCCCGGCGAATTTCGCGAGGCCATGTCTGGATGCTAGCCACCCGGGGAACGCGCGGCGGACAACCGCTTTCGAGTTTCGGCCATCCCAGGGTTTCCTCGAGTCCATCTGAGCGCTTACGACGCCGGGTTGTGACCCGCATCCGGTGTCTTCGCCATAGACGAGGAGGCACCCCAGCCGCCTCCCAACGCCTTGATGAGAAACACGCTCTGGGCCAGTTGCTCGCCACGGATGGTGGTGTTCAATCGCCGCTGCGTCAGCAACGCCTGCTGGGCGTCGATCACGTCGAGGTAGTTGGCAAGTCCATCCTGATAGCGCTCCGTCGCGATCGACAACACGTGATCCGCGCTACGGGTGGCCGCAACCGACTCGTCAGCCGCCTTGCCCAGATAGCTCATGCTCGACATGCCATCCTGAACTTCCTGAAAGGCCTTCAGGACAGTGGCCGAATAGTCGTCGACCGACGCCCGATACCCTGCTTCGGCGAAGCGGTTCATGGCGACAATCTTGCCGCCTTCAAACACGTTCTCGAAGGCCGATCCGCCCAACGACCACAGCAGGCTCGACGCGGTAAACAGCGACCCGCCGGCGACGGACTCGAATGCGACAGAGGGGCTCAGCACGATGTTCGGGTAGTAGGCGCTGCGGGCCACGCCAATCCTGGCATTCGCCGCGGCCACGGCGCGTTCCGCTGCGGCGATGTCCGGACGCCGCTGCAGCAACCCGGAAGGAATGCCGACCGGTACGGCTGGAATGCGGGTCGGCATAGCGCCCGCCGCCAACTGGAAGTCGGGGGCGGGCGTGCCCGTCAACGTCGCGAGTGCATGTTCTGCGCGCGCCCTTTGCTCGGCGAGCAATTCGCGTTGCGTCGTCGTTGCCTCCAGTTCGGCTTGTTGCTGCGACAAGTCAAGACCCGATGCATCGCCATCGCGATACCGGCTGGCAACGAATTTGAGCGCCGCCTGCTCGTAGGTCACCATCGAATCCACCACAGCCGTCTCTTCGTCCAGTTCGCGGACATTGAAATAGGTCGTGGCCACCTCTGCGGCAATCACCAGCTCCATATTCTCGAAATCCGCTTTTGACTGCTCGCTGTCGGCTTTCGATGCCTCAACTTCGCGTCGTACCCGGCCAAACAGATCGACTTCATAGCTCGCCTGAATGCCAACCTGGATATCGTTCTGAACGATTGAGGTATTGGGAATGGCGTAGCTCTGCAGCGGCCGGTTCCCGGAAATCCGCGAGCGCGATGCCGCGGCCCCCAGACCGACAGACGGCATCTCCGCCGATTTGACCTCGCCGAGTTCGGCCTCCGATTGCGTGTAGTGCTCGAAGGCCGCCTTCAGCGTCGGATTGGCTCCAGCGGCCTTCTGTTCCAGGCCGTCGAGCGCGGGATCGTTGAAGAGCGTCCACCAGTCTCCCCTGAGCGCGTCGTCCTGAGGTTGGGCGGTCTGCCACGGCGCCTCCGGATGCCACCCTGCAGGCGTGGCGACGACAGGTTTGACATAGTTGGGACCCACTGCACAGCCCATGCATGCACTGACCAATGCCAGCGACACCGCGTGTTTGACAGAGCGTTTCATAGCGGCACCCTTAGCGGACGGAGACATGCTGGCCATCCTCGAGCGAGTCGGGCGGATTGAGTACCAGACGGTCCGTGGCATTCACACCCTGAGTAATCTGCAGCGTGGTGCCATAGTCTTCTCCGACCGTCACGGGTTTCAGATGAACCTGACCATTGGGATCAATCACCGCCACGCGCAGGCCTTCGGCGCGGAACAGCAACGTATTGGCCGGGATCACGACTGCATCGCTCGACGGCAGATCCAGTTGCACGTCGGCGTACGCGCCGGGCTTCAGCACGCCGTCCGGGTTGGGCAGATCGACCTCGATCTGCATCGAGCGGGTCACGGTATCGATCGCGTCGGCGGTACGCACAACGGTGCCGTAGAAGTTCTTGCCGGGAAGTTCGTTGAGCGTGACGCGCACCCTATCGCCGTTCTTGACCCGCTGCGAATAGGCCTCGGGCACGTACACATAGGTTTTCAGCACGTCCGTTTTGGCCAGCATGAACAGTTCCTTGCCCGCCCCTTCTGAGCCTGCGTCGACCAATGCCCCTATGTCGATGTTGCGTCGCGTGATCACACCGGCGAACGGGGCCACGATGCTCTTGAAGCGCTCGAGCTCCTGGAGCCGGCCGACCTCCGCATTCGCAGCGTCGAGATCGGCCTGGCTTTGAGTGAGTGCGCTCTGCCGTTCGTCGAGCTCCTGCTGCGACACCGCGTCGTCCGAGCGTAACTTCTGCCAGCGCTTCGCCGAGATGCCCGCGAGATCGAGACGGGCCTTGACCTGCTCACGCGTGGCTTCGGCCGCACTCAGTTCCCGGTCGATCTCAGGCGTGTCCACGGTCGCCAGCAGATCCCCTTGCTTGACCGTATCGCCGATGTCCTTGTACCAATGCGCGATATACCCTGTGCTTCTGGCATAAATCGGCGATTCCGTCACGCCCATGAGTGTGCCCGGCAGCTTGACCGTCTGATCGGCGGGCCCGGCTTTGGGCTTGACCGCCGTCACGTATTGTTGCGCGCTCTCGCTAGCTGTCTTCTCGAGTGCATTGGCGTGCGCCGAACGATCCCAGATTGCTCTCGCCCCTAGCACTGCAAACGCAATAGCCACCATCACTGCAATTTTTGAGGCCCGCTTGACGGCCGTCGAATCGGCCTTGCCTGATTCAGCATCACGACTGGATGCCGGTACAACAGAATCGTGGGAACTGGACATGGTTATTCTCCAAGCGCCGGAGCTTCGGCAATGTGTTGAGGACGCTTCCTGTGCAGGAGCGCAAAGACAGAAGGAACGAATAGCAGGGTCGAGAACGTCGCGAACAGCAGGCCGCCAATCACGGCACGTCCCAGAGGTGCGTTCTGCTCGCCACCATCGCCCATCCCGAGCGCCATCGGAATCATCCCGATGATCATGGCAAGCGCGGTCATCAGAACCGGGCGAATCCGCGTTGCGCCCGCTTCGTATGCGGCCGTCAGCGCATCGCAACCTGCAGCCATGCGTTCGCGCGCAAACGAGACGAGCAGGATGCTGTTGGCGGTCGCCACGCCCATGGTCATGATGGCTCCCATCAATGCGGGGACGCTCAGCGTGGTCTCAGTGAAGAACAGCATCCATGCGATACCGGCCAGTGCAGCGGGCAGCGCGGTGATGATGATGAAAGCATCCACCCAGGTCTGAAAGTTGATCACGATGAGCAGATAGACGAGCAGGATCGCCATGACCAGTCCCACGCCAAGCGCGAGGAACGACGAGTTCATGGTCTGCACCTGGCCACGCAGCGTGACCCGGGCGCCGCGCGGCAACGTGGGCTGAACCTGTTTGATCAATGTCTGGATCTGGCCGCTGACTGAGCCCAGATCCCGTCCGTCGACGTCCGCGTAGATGTCGACTGTCGGCATGATGTTGTAATGCGTCACGACGGCAGGCTGGATCTCCGGCTTGACCTGCACCAGATTGCCGAGCAATTGGGACGGATACCCCGAGCCGACGTGCGCCACCGGTGTGCGCAGCAGGTCATCCAGCGTGTTGATGCGATATTGCGGCGACTGCACGGCGACGTTGTAGACCACCCCGTTCTTGCTCAACCAGAACGACGGCGAGGTCTGGAAGCTGCCGCTGAGGGAATCGAGCATGTTCTCGGCGACGTCGGTCGCGTTGAGCCCGACCTGCTGGATTTCGGTGCGGTTCATGCGCAAGCCGAGACCGGGGTTGTTGTCCAGCTGATAGACGTGAACGTCGACCGCCCCGGGAATCTTGCGCATCTGATAGGACAGGTTATTGGCAATACTGCGCAATTTCTCCGGGTCGTTGCCGGCAAACTGAACGTCGATTGCTGCAGGCGAGCCGAAGTTGAGAATCTGCGTCACCATGTCGGCCGGTTGAAAGAAGAACTCGGCGCCGGGATACTTTTTGGCCAGCTCGGTTCGCAAGGTTCGAACGTAGTCGCGCGTGTTGCCGTGTTTGCCTTCTTTCAGGGCAATCAGAATTTCGGCATCCGAATTACCGATCGTGCCGCCGTTGCTATATGCCAGATTGATCCCGCTGACCGGCAAGCCGATGTTGTCCAGGATCGTGTCGAGATCGCCGGCGGGAATAACCTGACGGATGGTCCCTTCGACTTCGTCAGCAAGCCTGGCTGTCTCCTCGATACGCATGCCCGTGGGACCGCGCATGTGCAAGCGGATCTGACCGGAGTCGACGCTCGGGAAGAAATCGCGCCCCAAGGTCAGGAACAGCCCACAAGAGGCGATACAGATACCGAGGAAGATCGAGACAAAAAGCGTACGGTTGGACAACACCACCTCAAGCACCTCGACATAACCGGCACGCAGGCGCTCGAAGCCCGCTTCGAAGCGGCCCTGCACCCGGTGGAACAGGTTAGGCGTGGGATTGGCGGCGTGGTGCGATACGTTGGCCATCAGATACTTGACCAGCGTCGGCACGAGCGTTCGTGAGAGCACGTAGGAGGCGATCATCGCGAACACGACTGCCTCGGCCAGCGGCACGAAGAGGAACTTCGCGACGCCGCTCAGAAAGAACATCGGCACGAAAACGATGCAGATACACAGTGTCGAAACAAGCGCCGGCACCGCGATCTCGCCCGCACCCGTCAGGATGGCGTCTTCGAGCGGTGTGCCGAGATGCAGGTGACGCTCGATGTTTTCGATCGTCACGGTCGCATCGTCGACGAGAATACCCACCGCCAGCGCCAGGCCGCCGAGCGTCATCAGGTTGATGGTCTGTCCACAGATGCTGAGCATGATGATGGACGACAGTATCGACAATGGAATCGACACGGCAATGATGACCGTGCTGCGCCAACTCCCGAGGAACATCAGGATCATGGCGGCGGTCAGCGCGGCGGCAATCGCCGCTTCGCGGATCACGCCTGTAATCGCACTTTTGACGAACACGGACTGGTCGAAGAGCGGCGTGATGCGCAGATCCTTCGGCAGGGAAGCGGCCGCCAACGGCAACATCTTTCTGAGGTCGCTGACGATCTGCAGTGTCGACGAACCGCCATTCTTCAGGATCGGCTGAAGCACGCCGCGGTGTCCATCCTGGCGAACCACGTTGGTTTGCGGCGAGAAGCCGTCCCGTACGTGAGCCACTTCGCTGAGGTAAGTGGTCGAGCCGTTCTTCGTGCTAACCGGAATGGCGTTCAACTCGGAAATGGCCTCGGGCGCCCCATTCACGTCAACCTGGTACTCGGTGGCGCCGAGCTTCGCGGTTCCCGACGGCAGGATCAGGTTCTGTGCAGTCACGGCGTTCACGACGTCGGTCGGTGTCATGCCCTTCGCCAGCAAGGCCTGCGTATCGAGGTCAACCGCGATGACGCGCGATTTCCCGCCATATGGATACGGGACCGCCGTTCCAGGAATGGTCACGAGCTGGGGTCGCAGGAAGTTCATCCCGAGGTCGTTCAACTGCTGTTCCGACAGCGTGTCGCTGGACAAGCCCAACTGGATGATCGGTACGCTCGACGCCGAATATTTGATGACGAGCGGCGCGGTAATGCCAGGCGGCAATACGCGCAGCGTTTGCTGCACATTGGCGACAGCCTGAGCCACGGCCATTGGTACGCTGGCACCAGGGCGCAGATAAAGCTTGATCACGCCCACGCCGGCGAGCGACGACGACTCGATGTGGTCGATGTCGTTGACCGTGGTGGTGAGGCTGCGCTCACTGACGGTCACGATTCGCTGCGCCATATCGGTCGCATCGAGTCCGTTGTAACTCCAGATGATGCTGACAACAGGTATGTCGATTTCCGGAAAAATATCCGTAGGCATCCGCAGCAGCACGAATGGTGTAGCTAACAGAATGAGGATGGCCGCGACGATAAATGTCAGCGGCCTCCGTAGTGCGATATTGACGATCCACATGGCATCCGGTCACTTGAAAAAGAGGTTGAATCAGCGACCGGAGTGTATTTGGCGTACCAGGAGGCGTTCGGACAAACACTTCTGTATCTCGGCCACGCAGGCGCGTCGACGTCGCGCCTGGAACGCGCCGCCCCCGGCAAAAGCCCATGTTCAGGCACTCTTACGGCAAACCCACTGATAGTTATCCGAAGCGACAACAATCACTTTCCGCCCGGAGCATGTGTGGCGACAGGCCAGCCCCTTTAGACTCGCGCTGCTGTTGACGTGGTCTCTTCGACCGTGGATGGATAACCAGGCAGGTGGCGATGAAACGAAGGTTCAAAGATGCGGAGTCCGGGCGCAGACGCGCAGCGGGACCCTACGCGATGGTCGATCAGGTCGATCCGCTCACGCCGGCAAACCGCGCGATTCTATGGACCGCAAACGGAGATATCATAGCCACTCTGAATGCAGCAGTTTCACCACAAGCATCACTTCGGAAACCGCCATGGGCAAAGATACTTCAGGCAATCCCCACGATCTGTCGTCAGGTGGCAGCCGCTACCATCAGGTGTATCCCACGCTCGGCGAGAAGCAACTGGCGATCCTGGAAGGATACGGCGAGCGACGCAAGCTGAAGGCCAACGACATCCTCTATTCCGAAGGCGACCGCCACACCGGCATGTTCGCCATTCTCTCCGGCACGATCGAGGCGATCCGGGCGTCGGTTCAGGGCCCCCAATTGCTGGGCACCCACGGGCCCGGCAGTTTCACCGGCGAGGTCGCCACGCTCGCCGGCCGGGCTGCGGTCGCAACGACACGCGCCCTCACCGACTGCGAGGTCATCGTCATCGACGAGGAATCGCTCCGCGCGCTCGTGATCGCCGAAGCCGAACTCAGCGAAACGATCATGCGCGCCTATATCCTGCGCCGGGTCGCTTTCATCCAGGGTCAACATGTGAGCATGGTGGTGATTGGAAGTACGTCCTCGGGCGCTACGCTACGCCTGCGTCACTTCCTCAGCCGCAACGCGCAGCCCTCGGCCTACTTCGATATCGTCCAACACCCCGAGGCCAAAGACCTCCTGACGCACTACGGCGCAACGGAAGCCGACATTCCGGTAGTGATCACCTTGCAGGGGGCCGTGCTGAAGCAACCTGGCCACCGAGCCGTCGCGGATGCAATCGGCCTGAGTCCGGACCGGCTCAATGGCGAGCACTTCGACCTCGTGGTGGTGGGCGCAGGACCCGCGGGACTCGCGGCCGCAGTGTATGCGGCCTCGGAAGGATTGAAGGTGGCGGTACTGGACGCCAAAGCACCGGGAGGCCAGGCCGGCACCAGTTCGAAGATCGAGAATTACTTTGGTTTTCCGACCGGCATCTCGGGGCAGGCGTTGGCTGGCCGCGGCCTGTCGCAATGCCGCAAGTTCGGCGCCGAAGTCGGCGTGCCGATTGAAGCGCTGACCATCGACTGTACGGATTCTCAATCGTTTCACATTGGCCTCAGTCAGGATGAGTCCGTTTACGCCCGTGCGGTCGTGATTGCCACGGGTGCGCGCTATCGAAAGCCGAACCTTGCGCGTCTTGAGCATTTCGAGGGCCGCGGCGTCTACTACAGCGCGACCTTCATGGAGGGCGCATTCTGCAGCAACGAAGAGTTGATCGTAGTGGGCGGCGGCAACTCGGCGGGACAGGCTGCGGTATTTCTCGCGAGGTTCGCGCGTCATGTCCACGTCGTGATTCGCGGCGACGGACTCAGCGCCAGCATGTCGGCTTATCTGATCAGACGAATCAACGCGGCAGCCAATATCACGCTGCATACGAAGACACAGGTCGTCGAGCTATGCGGCGAATCGAAACTTGAGGCGATACGTTGGGACCGGCAAGGGCAGATCGAACAGAAGCCTATTCGGCACGTGTTTCTCTTTCTCGGGGCCGAGCCCAACACCCGTTGGCTGGGCGATTGTGTGGTGCTCGACAAGGACGGTTTTGTTCTGACAGGTGCCGATACCGGCGACGCGTGGACTGCGGAGCGGCCGCCGCACGATCTCGAGACGAGCCGGCCCGGCATCTTTTCAGCCGGCGATGCGCGCAGCGGCTCCGTCAAGCGCGTGGCGGCGGCGGTCGGCGAGGGGGCGGCAGCCATTCAGGCAGTGCATCAGTATCTCGCTCGCGGCGGGTAAGATCCGTCGGCGTTGTTTCGCTTGCCATACGCCTGCCGCGCTGTACCGTGTCTTCACAACCGCCGCTAACCCGGCTCATCCCTTACTGACACCAACTCATGCTATCGACTTCCAGCGCTGCATTGTTGACGTTAGGTATTGTGATCCTGCTGATCATGCCAGGGCCCACCAACACCTTGTTCGCGACCGCCGGTCTGCAGCGCGGCGTGCGGCGCTCGGCTCATCTGATTGGCGCCGAATTTGCCGGCTACTTCGTGTCGATTACCGTGCTGGGATGCTTTCTCTCGCATGCGGCGACATCGCTCACCTGGATACCCGCGCTATTGCGCATTGCAAGCAGTCTGTACCTGGCAGTCCTCGCGGTTCGGATGTGGCAAACCGCGAGCGAATTTCCTTCGTCCACGCAAAAGGCGATCGGCCTGCGCACGCTGTTCGTCGCCACGCTGCTCAATCCGAAAGCCATCCTGTTCGCCGGCACGATCTTTCCCGCGATTGCGTTCGAACGTTTGCCCGCTTATCTTGAAGCGATGGGCATCTTTACCGCCGCACTGATCCCAACCGGGCTGGCATGGATCGCCTTTGGCGCGGCGCTCGGCAGCGGCCGGCTGATGCGGATCAGTCCGGTCCATCTGCAGCGCTGTGCGTCGATCATTCTGGCTGCCTTTTCGCTGTCGCTGGCGTGGACTGTATTGCGCCAGGTGGGTCAATTCCGCGTATAGCGTACGCACCGGCAATCGCAACGCCTCACTTCACAAAAGCGACGCTGACCGCGGTCGGTATGTCGGCCGCCTGGCCACTGTCCGCCACCATGCCCGATTCAGGATCGATACTGAATGCGTTGACTGTCCCGCTCTGCTGGTTCGCGACCAGCAGCCATCTGCCCGACGGGTCGATGGCAAATCCCCACGGCTTCACACCGCCTGCAGACGTTCGCTGAACCAGAGACAGCTCACCCGAATCGGGGCTAATGCGATACACCACGAGTGCATTTTGTCCGCGATTTTCCACATAAACAAAACGTCCATCACGACTGAGCGCCAGTTCGGCGCCGCTCTTCACACCCTGAAACTCTTCGGTGCTGGTCGGCACGGATTGCACTAACGTCAAATGCCCTTGCGAGGCATCCCAGTGCAGGACCATGATCTCCGCGCTCAGTTCAGTCAGCACATACGCGAACTGACCGTTCCGACCGAATGCGATACGACGAGGGCCGCTGCCGGGCGGCGTAACGAAGGACTGCGGATTGACCTCGTTGCCCGCTGTCACCGCGTGACTTGCGCGGTCAAAGCCATATACGAACACGCGGTCAGCACCCAGATCGGGGACGAGTGCGTATTGACCCGAGGGATCGATCACGGCGCTGTGCGCATGGGCACTTGCCTGCCGCCGGTTCGGTCCCGAACCGGTCTCCTTGATCGTGGAGACGAGTGAACCCAGACTGCCGTCGCGATTGACTGCGATGCTCGATACGGAGCCGCTGGCGTAGTTGGCGTCGAGCAAGGTCATCGAGGGGATGTCCCAGCCCAGGTACGTGCTGCCGGCGCCGCCCGTGGCGACCGCGTTCACCTTGGTCAGCGAGCCGGTCTCGCGATCCACGGCATAAGCCGTGACGCTTCCTTCGTGGGTGTTGTCGTCGTCGACCGCATAAAGCATCGGCAAATGCGGATGCGCGGCCACCCATGTGGATTTCGGCCCCTCCGCAACAGCGCCGATCGCCGTCAGTTTGCCGGTGGATGTGTCGAGGCGCAGCGCGTCGATCTGACCTTTCTGCGTCCCCACGTAGACCAGTTCCGTTTGTGCACTTTCCGGCGGCGTCGCGGCATTGCCGCGCACGCTGTGCATACCGGCTAGCAACGTAAGCACGCTGGCTGCCGCCATCGCTCCGTACCGCGTCAATGCATTTCTCTGGAGGGGCAGCTGTGTCATTGTTGGTAGCTGTGCAATCTCGGCAAGGCGAGCGACGCATTCGGCATGCGTGAGCGGGGTGAACGGGTTGGCTAAGGGTATTCGATTCACACGCGCGCGTCCCTGCACAAAAGTGGGATTCGCTGGTACTTTTTGAGCCGCTCCGTGAGGACACCGGTTCGCGACAGCGGCATCATGCACGCTTCGTCGCCACCCCCAATCCGCCTACTGTGACAGGACCTTGCGATGCGGCTATTGTCGCGCCGCGATGCGAAACTGGCTTGGCGCCTGGCCGACTTCTCGCCGGAAGAAACGCGTGAAGTACGCGGCATCCGCAAAACCAAGCCCAAAGGCGATCTGCTCCACAGACATATCGCCGAAAATCAGGTTGCGCTTGGCCTCCGTGATAATGCGGGCGTGAATCATTTTCGTCGGGCTTTGCTCGGTGGCGGAGGCACAGGCCGCACGCAGTTGTACCAGAGACACCGCCATCATCGACGCATAGTCCTGCAGCGGCAAATTCTCCCGGTAGTGTTCGTCAATCAGCTTGCGGAAGCGATCCACCTGGCGAATGTCGTTGCGTGTTGCGGCTTCGTTGCCGGCCTGGTCCAAATGCGCTTCGCGAACCAGCATGAGCAGAAGACTGGTGAGGAGCGCTTCCGTGCCCACCACATGGCCCACGGCGTCCGACTCCACCTCGTGCTTAAGGCTTTTGATGAGGTTGCCGAACTCGATGCCTGCCTCGGCGGAATAGGCCAGGGAAATCATCCGGGGCAACGCCCAGAGCGCGATGAATTCATGCAGCTTGGCGTTCACCTGGGTCAGATAGGCGACCTCGATCGTGACGACCCATCTGTCGGCATCAAGCTCGTAGTCAAGACCGTGCACGCACTCGGTCGGCAACAGCAAGGCGCAAGGGCCCTCGAACGGCACGCTGCTACCCTCGAGATTCATGACGCCGCGCCCGCTGCGGACAAAGATCACCTGGCCATAGGCGGGATGCGCATGAGGCTCGGTGCGCCAGCGGCCCCGGTCGGTGACATGCCCGACATGCACAAACCAGTGTTCCGCTTCAGGGCGCTCAACGTACAGGCGGACCTTGGGAACGGTGGCCTGCTTCGCTTTAGGAATCGATTTGGGCTGGTACTTTGCCACGGCACTGTGTGTCATAAAGTCTCCTTGGCGGCCGAATCGACTAGGTAGCGGCCGTCCTTGATATTCCGGCCTTACGCAGAAGTTCTCTGGCGCGGGTGTCGCGCGGGCCTTGTCTCTTCAATCTGGCAACGGCCCAAACCGCTGCCGTGGTCGGCGCGACGTCGGGCCGTGAGCCGCCGCGCGAGATCGCGATGTTGCGCGGCGGTCGCGATCGCGGCGATGGAGATCGGGGCACTACGGTTGGAGGCTTTGCCATCCTGCTGCGAAGCGTCGAACAGATCGTCTGATAGGGCCGCTTAACTGCTATTTCAGCGGATTCCCTCATTAGAGCCGCCCTGCACCGCGTACCATGATAATCCTCTCGATGGGTCGCGGAAACCGGGGGTATTTTTCCATACATTTCCGTCGGGCGTCACTTGCGATTTACCCCGACGATCGGCGCCGCATCCGGCGATGCAGGCGCCGGCACCCTCAGAACATGTGCACCATTCCAAGCGTCACGCCGCGCGTATTGGCGCCCGGTGCGACCGCAACACCCCCATACGACGTGCCGTTAAGGGTGAAGTCCGCCTGGTTCCGGTTCTGGATAAACCCGGTTGCGGCGTATAAGGTGGTCGCCTTGGAGAGGAAGTATTCATACGTCAAACCCACCTGCTGTGCGTTGTTCCCCTGCCCGGTCCGATCGTGCTCATAGCCATACATCAGCGAAAGCTGATCGGCATGACTGAACGAATATGAACCCGATGCTTCGTAGACGTCACGCTTCTCGCTGTCATCGGTCTGGTGTTCCGTGTGATAAGCCAGATAAAACCGCGCAGCCCCCACACCAAACGACGCCCCGGCATTGAACACCTTCAGGATCGAAGTGCCGGTCGCATTGGCTGCCTGCTCGTAGCCGGCCGCCGCGCGAAACGGTCCGTTCACGTAACGCAGTGCCGCGTTATAGAACTGCAATCCATTGGTCGGCCTGGTCGTCTGATCGCGCATGGCGACCATGAATTGCGCCGTCAGGCCGTACACCGTGGGCGTAAAATACGAAATCGCGTTATTGACCCGAACGGTCAGGCTGTTGAAGTTATTCATCGGCGAACCCATGCTCATCACCGCCACAGGGTCGAGCTCGGGGTTCATGAAAATGTATTGAGGCGTGTTCTGCAGACCAAAACGCGCCTCGCCAAAATTGCCCGATACTCCAACCCATGCCTGACGGCTGAAAGCCTCAGCGGCATTCGACGCCGCACCGGTCGCGCCGGAGAAGCCTTGTTCCAGCTGAAAGTTGATGTGAAGACCGCCGCCGATGTCCTCGCTACCCTTCAGACCATATCGGCTTGCAAACAGTCCACCGGAGATTGCGCGGAGCGTTGCCGGGGAAGAACCGGGGTTTTGGTATTCCACGCCGTTGTCGATGACGCCGTACAGCGTCACCGACGACTGCGCGTACGCAGAATTGAGGACGCATACCGATGCCGCCCCAGTGACAAGAATAATCAGTTTTTTCACGCAGTCTCCGAGTCAATCTAGTTATTAAATTCATCACGCAAGTTGCTCGATTCAGGACACTCACATTCATATTTTGGATGCCTAATTTTTATTGGAATGCGTCTTGTTCTGGCGAGCGGGCAGGATCATGTCATGCGCTCAAAGCGCTGACGAACCCGGCGTTTCAGACCAAACAGGCCGCCGGACGCATGGTCATGCTGGAGCAAGGGTATGAGATGTCCGCCAGGGCGTCCCTACACAAAACTGAGATTCACTGGCACTTTTCGGCTCGATGCGTTGAGTGCCGCACACGCCTCGTAGATTCCCGCGCCGCCGCAACAAAAAATGCAAGCGAATCTAGTTTTTGTGTAAAGGCATGCGCTCGGGCATCCAATACTATCCTCCCCACCGCGACAGAAAAATCTGGCTCCCTGTTCATCCAGAAGAAGGTTGAACAGCCGCGGGCTGATAAAAAACCATATGGAAGGAGACATGCAAAACATATCAGTAGCTTTGCGCAACCCGCTTCTCGGCGCCGCCCTCTTCTGCTGTTTGAGCCAGTTCAGCCATGCTGAGGAAATCATCACTGCACCGAGCGACTCCGCGCCGCCGCAAGTCCAGCAAACGCAGCAGCAGAACCAGAAAACCCCGCAAACACCGCCAACCCTAAAGAACGGCGCCGCGCCGCTCAGTGCACCGGATCTGAAATCGGCGGAGCAATTCGGCGCGCCGCCTGTGTCGTGGAACGATACGTTTGTCGGCTACCGCTATGGCAGCGACTTCCACTATCCGGGTGTACCCGACAAGGTCGCGCAGAACATCGGTTATCTTTCGACGATAGGCGGTTTCAAGTACGGTAGCTACGCGTTCAACGTGGACTACCTCGTGTCGAATTCCGCCAACCCGGAAGCGGGCGGCCCGTCCAATGGTGGAGCGCAGGAGATCTATAGCATCGGCCGTGTCGAACTGAGTGCCGGCAAGATTCTTGGCCGGTATATGGGTTACGGCTTCATCCGCGACTTTGGCTTGACCGGCGGCTACGAGTTCGGCGTCAAGAACGATGCATACGGCGAGCGCGCCCGGATGCTGGTATTCGGCCCGACCATCGAATTTGCCGTACCGCGCGGCTTCTGGAACGTCACGGCCGGGGTACGTACCGAGAGTAACCACAACGGCATTACCGGCGTGGACGTGCATTTCAATCCCGCGTGGCACGTCGAAAGCTCGTGGCTGGTTCCGTTCCAGGTGGGGCCCTTGCCGCTGGTCTTCAAAGGTTTTGCCAGCATGACCGGGCCTAAAGGCAGAGATGGCTTCGGCGTGGAGACCACCACCGAGTTTCTCGCTCGCGGCTCACTGCTGGCGGATCTTGGCTCGTTTGCCGGCCACCCGCGTGTGGTGTACGCGGGCGTAGGTTACGAGTATTGGCATCACATGTACGGCTCGCCGACTAACGAAACGGTGGGCACCATTACGTCGGCACCGATGTTTGTGGCCGAGGTTCATTTCTGATCGACCGTCTTCGATAACAATTGCATTGGCGACCCTGCAGGCGGGTCGCCATGCCCAGTACACGCGCGCCCCCCGTGCGAAGAACGTTGTGGCGGAACCCGCTTTACATGAAGAGATTTTTGGCTCAGCCTGTCTTCTCGAAGTGAACGCGATGGAGACGCATCAATTGAAACGACCGGCGACCGAGAATCCCTGGAGCATTCTCGTACTTCTCTCGCTCGGCCTGCTGATTTCGTTTGTCGACCGTACCAGCCTGTCGTCTGCGTTGGCGGACGCAAGCTTCATTCGAGAGTTTGCGCTGACGAGCGTGGAGCGCGGCTGGCTCAACTCCGCCGTGTTCTGGTCCTACGGTTTCGTTCAGATGCCGATGGGCTGGCTGGTCGATCGCTACGGCGTGAAATGGCCTTACACGATCTGCTTCGCGCTGTGGTGCATGGCCGCCGCAGCCACCGGCATGGTGACCACGCTCTCGGCGCTGATCGTCATGCGTCTGCTGATCGGCGTAGCCGAAGCGGTGGTGGTGCCGGCTACCTATCGCTACCTCGCGAACCACTTCGAGGAAACCCGGAAAGGCACCGCCCTCGGTATCTTTTCGATTGGCGGCAAGATGGGGCCCGCGCTCGGCGCGCCTATCGCGGCGTGGATGATCGTCACGTATTCCTGGAAGGTGATGTTCATCGCAACCGGCCTCGTCGGACTGATCTGGCTGGTGCCCTGGCTGCTGATGGTCAGAAACGACTATCCGTCACGGCAGGAACTTGCGGCCGCCATCCATCGGGCCTCTACGGTGCCGCTCAAAAACCTGCTCGCGAGCCCTGTGGTTTGGGGTGGGCTGGTCAATAACTTCTGCTACAGCTATTTCGCCTTCTATTGCATGACGTGGATGCCGGCCTATCTGGTCGAGCAGCGCGGCCTTTCTCTCGAGCGCTCGGGCCTCTATACCTTCTTCAGCTTTGCCGGCATCGCCATCGTTGCGGCGCTTGCCGGCTGGGCAGCGGACCGGATCATCGCCCGGGGTCACGACGCGGTTATGGTGCGCAAGGCGTTTATCGTGGCGGGCTTTATCGGCGGCACAACGGTTCTGCTCGGCGCCTATGCGCCATCGCTCGACATGGCGCTGTTCTGGAACGTGCTCTCGCTGTCGCTCCTCGGCCTCGTCACGGCGAATAACCTCGCGCTGTGCAAACTGACCTTGATCCCCAAGCAGGCGGTGGGATTGAACACGGGCCTGCAGCAGGTTGCCACCAGTCTTGCGGGCGGTGTGTCGGCGAGTCTTTCGGGTTGGCTGCTCCATCTTGGCGGCAGCTACACCCTGCCCATGATGGCGATCTTCGCCTTCCTGCTGATCGGCGCAACCAGCACCCTGGTTCTACTCCAGCGCAAATGGGCGCCGAAAGTCAACGAGATCGCTCTCGAGCCGCCCCATGCCGGATGGCGAGCATGAACAAAAAGGCGCTGTGCTTTCGCGCAGCGCCCTCGTCAAACCAATGCAATGGTCAACGCAAAAAGAGACTTACGGATTGGGAATGTACAGCGGCATTGCCTCTTCCCATAGCGTGTCCGTAATCGGATGCTGGTCGCTACCGTCGGCGTTCATCACCCAGTTCTGACCATCGGGCTGGAAGCTGTTGTCGTACAGCGCGAGTTCGTCACGGAAACCATACACACCCGAGCTATACGCAATGCGGCCGTCGTAGGTCCACACGGCGTGGCCCTGATTCGCCCCCGGCGTCGTCAGACGGGTTAGGCCCGATCCATCCGGATGGATCGTGTAGACGTCGTAATGAAACCTGTTCGGGTCCGTCGGGTTGACTTCCTTGCGGGTGAACACGATCTTGCTGCCGTCCGGCGACCAGCCCGGCAGGTTGTCCGGATCGGTGGTCAGCACGGTATCAACGTGCGTCTCCAGATCGAGAATACGCAGACCCTGCACCTTCGGACTCCACACGCGGTAGACGATCTTCTTCCCATCCGGCGAGTAGCTCGGGAAACCCGCATTGATGGAACCGTCGGTCAGCACTTCCGGTTTGCCGTTCATGCTGCCGTCGGTCTTGATACGCATGATGCGGCCAGGACCGGCACCGCGCGTGAAGAACCAGTCGCCCACACCGAAGGCCACCCACTGACGATCCGGCGACCAGGTCGGCTGAAATGCACCGGCCAGACCTTGCTTGATCATGACCGGATCCAGGCCGCTGTTAGCAGGATCGTAGATCCGCTGATAGCCCGTGAAGTCGGGGTTCATGATGGCAATGGAAGAATTGATGGCCTTTTCCGTGTACACCAGCTTCTGGCGATCCAGCGACAGTTGCGGGAAGACGTCGATGTAACGATAGTTCCAGTCCGGGTCGAAGCTATACAGCGGCGTGCCGTTCGTATGGGCCGGACGCATGGCGATTTTTTCGTAGACCACCTTGCCGCCGTCCGACGAATAGCGCGGCGAGCGAATACCCGAGTTGGCCGTCGAGCGGAACGTACCGGCGGTGGTGTAGAACCCTTCGGTGTCACCGCCCTTCACGTGATACGCGACGTTGGTATCGCTCAGATATTGCGGGAACACCTTGAAACCGGGCGTCGACGTCAGGTCCTTCCGCTCAAGCGTGGACACGTCCACCGAAACCAGTTGCGAGCTCACCTTGTTGATCCCTTCCGGACGGTGCGCCCCCCACGTCGACTCCACCGGCGTTTCGTAGAAGACCACCGACTTGCCGTCCGGCGACCAGGAAGGCGAGCCTTCGTCAAAGCCCGGCTTGCTGGCAATTTTCTTCCAGCCCGAACCATCCGGTTTGATGAGGTAAATGCTGCTTTCCTGTGTACGTTCCCACCCCACCGGCAGATTGTGGCCGCGCCAATCGGACCCGGTATCGGAAGAAAGCGCGAGCCACTTGCCGTCCGGGGACCACGAGGGCCGGAAGTAGCTATGCGGTTTGCTCGGATCGAATTTCAGTTCACCCGTGACGTTTTTCAGCGCGCCTGTCGCAATGTTCAGCGTCCAGATGTTGACCGTGCCGTAATCCTTCTCGCCTCTGCGCGACGACACGAAGGCGATGAGGTTCGGGTTGGCCGGCGAAAAGACAGCGGCGTCGGACACGCCGGGGTGATCGGTAAGGCGCTGCAGGTTCGTGCCATCCACCTTCACGCGATAGAGGTTCGACTGGCCGAGGCCATCGCGTTCCGACGTAAACACGATCCACTGCCCGTCTTTCGAGAACGAGGCGTGATAGTCGAAACCGTCGGTTGGGAGCAGCCGGTGTTCGTCGCTGCCGTCCGCATTGGCGACATACAGCTCGGATGTCACGGGGCCCACGCGGTCGAGCAACAAGGTGCCTTTCGTTGCGGCCCCGGCTCCGCCTGGAATGAGCATCCAGGCTCCCCCGATGGCCACACACGCCAGGAGTTTTTTCAAAGATGTAGTCAGATGCACAGCCTAATGCCTCCATTAATTATGCGTAGGTGAACGGCGTGAAACCGCTCAACCGCTGAACTGCTCCCGCGTTGCGCTTTTCGTCAACGCATCGTGCTTCTGTTGCTTACCGCTGTTTCCGGGCCCTCGACGCTTTCCCCGTGGTCGATCAACCCAGATTACCAGTAACGTCGTCGAACAGTTCGTCAACCGACAGGCGATGCGGAATGATCTTCTGATCGAGCGCCCAGTCGATCGCCAACTGGATCCCCTTGCGGTTCGCCTCCAGGCCAATGGGCGGGAAGATGGCCGGCACGCCGCCTTCAGTCAGCGCCCGGCTTTCGACGATCATCCGGTACAGTTCGCGAACCACCTCCGGGTGCTTCTTCGACACGTCGGCGTGTACCACGAACATGTGATTGATCGGCACCACGCCTTCGCGCGCGAACCAGTCTTTCGCGGCGGCCTGTGCATCCGGAACCAGCGTACGCACGCGCGGATCTTTCGGCATGTCTTCACCGAGCAAGGCCGCGCTCAGCTCACCGTCGAGCATCATCTGCGGAATCGACGCACCGGCGGGCAGGCGCTCGCAGTTGTTCGGATCGCGATACTCGGCGAGATGTCCGTCGCCGAGCGTCATCCAGGTGACCTTGTCGAGATCGACGCCATATTCGTGACGCAGGATGCCGCGAATCCACAGCGCAGTCGTTTGCGTATAAGTGCGCACGCCGACCTTCTTGCCTTCGATGTCCTTCGGCTTCAGATCGCCAAAGTCGATGTTGAAACCGGCGCAATGATGCTGGAAACGTCCCGAGATCGGCGTCGGTAACAGCACGTAGGGCTTGCCGTAGGCCCTGGCTTGCAGGAAGGTGACGATCGCCAGTTCGCCTGCGTCGAACCTGTTCTCGCGGACCATCGCCTTGAAGCCGTTATGCGCTGGCGTCGGTCCGCAGTAGTCGAGGTCGACGAGATCGGACTTTACGCGCCCGTCTTTCATCGCCTGGGTGACGGGGTAATCGGCCAGATTGGTCCTGAGTGTGGGCACCCCGGTGGGCACCTCGTTTAGCGTCGTTGTCATTGATGTCTCTCCTTACGCTTGAATAGATTTACAGCCTGACCTCGATGAGGCACGGTCCCGGCTCGTTCACCGAGTCGGCCATGGCCTTGTGGAACGCTTCGGCGGTATCGACGGCGAGCGCAGGCACACCCATGCTTTTCGCCATGGCCAGCCAGTCGATGCGAGGCCGATCGATATCGATCATGGCCAGCGCACGCACCCCCGGCGCACCGGCGCCCATGTTGGCGTACTCGGCCTTGAGAATGGCGTAACTGTTGTTGGCAAAGATAATCGTCGTGATGTTCAGGCCTTCGCGTGCCTGGGTCCACAGCGACTGGATCGTGTACATGGCGCTGCCGTCGCCGACCATGCAGAACACGCGCCGGTCCGGACAGGCGAGCGCGGCGCCGGTGGCGACCGGAGTGCCATAGCCGATCGAACCGCCCATGTTATTGATGAGGTCATGCGGCGCCGCGCCGACGGTCAGTCCCATCGTCTCGCGACCGGTGGTCAGCGATTCGTCGACGAGGACGCAGTTTTCCGGCAACGCGGCGGCCAGCGCCTGGGCGATGGTGGCGGGCGTCAATGCGCCGCTCGGCGGCGGGGCGTCCGAACGCTGCTGGAGCACGGCCGCGCTGCTGGCCGCGCCGAGCGCCTCGACCAGCATCTCGAGACCGGCCGCACCGTCCTCGCCAATTTCGACCAGCGCATGAACGCTGGTTCCGGGCGACTTAAGCAGGCTCGGTTTGTCAGGATAGCTGAAGAAGGCAATCGGCTCGGTCGTCTCCACGGTAACGATATGCCTGAAGCCTTTCAGATACTCGACAGCGAGGCCAACCGCATAGGGAATGCGTTCGAGCGTGACTCGCCCTGCCCCGCGTTCGATTCGCGAACTGAAGAACTGCGTCGCAACACGACAGCCGGTCGCCGCCTTGACCTTGCCCACCCATTCGAGCGCACGACCGCGTGTCGAGCGCCCCGCCAGCACGATCAGCGTCGGCTCGCCCGAACGCAGCACCTGCGCAATGTGTTCGATACGCGCGGCATCCGGCGCCTTCGCCCTGGCAGGCGTGCGCGGCAGTACGACTCGCTCGCCCGCGTCCTGCCACGAGGTATCGCCGGGCAGGATGAGCGTCGCAATTTGCCCTGGGTGTTCGCTTGCCTTGCTCACCGCAGTCGCCACGTCCCACGCCACCGCACTCGGCGACTCGACGCGGCGCACCCAATGGCTCAAGGGCCGCGCGAGACCCTCGATGTCGGAGGTCAGCGGCGGATCGTATTTCAGGTGCGCGGCCGAGTGCTCGCCCACGATGTTGACCATGCCCGACGACGCCCGTTTGGCATTGTGGATGTTGGCCAGCCCATTCGCGAGGCCCGGACCGAGATGCAGCAGCGTCGATGCCGGCGTTTCTTTCATCCGGTAGTAGCCGTCCGCAGCGCCTGTGCAGACACCTTCGAACAGGCACAGGACGCTACGCATCAGCGGATTCTCGAGCGCCTTCAGAAAGTGCATCTCCGAGGTGCCAGGGTTCGCAAAGCAGATGTCGACACCCTGATCGGCAAGCGTCTGAACCAGGCTTTCGGCTCCGTTCATTGCTTAGTACCCCGCCATCTCGCGCGCCATGCCGACTACGCCATAGCTCTTCAACGGCGCCGAGATGAGGAAGCGGTAACCCTCTTCGAGCAGCCGCTTGTGATTCTTCGCATTGACGTGCGGATTGCCGACCACCACGTTGTGCTTGTGGCAGGTCTCGACGATCTGGCGCATCGCGTCGACCACGACCGGGTGCTCATACTGGCGCGGATAGCCGAGCTGCTGGCTGAGATCGCCCTCACCAATCAGGATGAAGCCAATGCCAGGTACGTTCGCCAGAATGTCGTCGAGGTTTTCAATCGCTTCGGTGCTTTCGCACATCAAGCCGACCAGAATTTCGCCTTCAGGGGCCAGCGGCCAGACATCGGCCTTCCTGTAGTAATCCGCCATGCTCAAACCCCAGTAGCGGGCCGCGTTGGCGGGACCATCGCCCCGGATGCCCTTCGGCTCGTACAGCGGTGCGTCCTTGGGCCGTGCGTAACGGCACGATGCGACTGCGTTATAGGCCTGCTCCACGGTCGACACATGCGGCCAGACCACGCCATAGGCGCCGCGATCGAGCACCTGCTTGGCGAAGGACTGGTTCATCTCGGCGCCGTTAGCGGGAATACGCGCAATCGGCGTGACGCGCGGCGCCACCGATGCGGACTCGGCAATCTGCTTGCGGCTCAGCATGTATTGCAACGCATCGCCCAATGCCGTTACGTCATACGGGTTGTGCTCCATTTCGAAGACGAGGCCGTCATACGGCGCATCGCTCATTTCGATGGCGTTCTGCTTGTCCAGTTTGGAAAACGCGGCGAAAGCAGGCTTGCCGGATTCGAAAGCGCGAATAATGCTGTTGAGTCGGGTATCGCTCATGGTCGTTCTCTCTCGTTGATGGGGTGCTTAAGGGGCCGCACTGAGGGGCTGCATGAAGCCGGTTCAGTCGGCCGCTTTCCAATACATGAAACCCATACCCTCGCCGGTGCCGGCGGGCGTCCGCCAGCAGGGAACGTAGTCCACCAGCGTCATCTCGGCGCCGGTTTCCTGCACCGCTTTCATCACGCTGACGTAGAGCTTGATTTCGGATGTGCCCGACTGGTAGGAGCGGTTATCCACTGCGGCCAGACCGTCGTAGTCGTAGTCGGCCAGCATCTTCATGATGCTGTGGTCGAATTCCTCGTCGTTGACGAAGTGCGACAGGCCGCCCGACGCAAAAATGCCCACTCGCACATCCTCCGGCCATGCCGTGATGGCATCGCGCAGCACACGGCCGAATTCGATGCAGCGCGACATCGAAGGCTGTGTCGGCGGATAGAAGCAATTCATGATGATCGGCACATGCGGCGGCGGGTTGTCGCCCATGATCTGGTGATACACAAAGCTGTACGCATGCGGCACCACCGGATACTCCGGCAACGGCTTCATCCACACGTTGTCGGGCCATGCAAAGAGGTCGGTCAAATCGAAACCTTCGCCCTGGAAGTGCTCGATCAGATAGGTGGCCAGCCGCGGATGACACTTGTGCGTGACGTGGTGGTCGGGTGCATAGACGGCGCGCTGCGGCGGCCCATTGTGCACTTCCGCGCCGCTGTAAATGGCGATCGACGGTGAGAACTCGGTGAAGATCTCCTTCTGGTCCTTGCCCAGAATGATCGCGACATCGATGTCGGCGGCGCGGTAGGCTGCAGCCATCTCGTCAAGCGCGGTACGGCAGCGCGTGGCGCGCTCAGTGCGCTCCTCGAGCGTCAGGAATGGCTCGAACGCTGCGCCGCGGTGCGCTTCCAGATCGGGGTAAGTCCAGGTCTGGTTGCGAAACCACAATTCCGGATTGTTGCGGTCCCGCTCCCCGTTCTTGAGCCAGTCTTCCGGTGCCTGACCCAGCATGCCGCTATGCGGCACCGCCATCCCGAATACAATCTTCGCCATTTAGGATTTCTCAGTAAATTAATATGTTCAACACAGCCGGCTAGTCCTGCTATACGGCCATGCCTTGATTGCTAGGCTTGCCGCAGCGAGCCATGCGTTTCGGTCACCTTGGGCGCCCATTCGGGACGGAACAGGGTCGCCGTGGCCAACGCGCCGATCAGCAGGAAGACCAGGATCACCAGCATCGGCAAGTCGTAACTCCCGCTGACGTGGAGCAACCAGCCCGACAGACTCGCCGCCACGCCGCCGGCAAGACTGGTGGCAACCTGCTGCACGCCCGTGACGAGACCAATCGCCTGCTTGGGGATCAAGGTCAGCCGGGACAACACCAGGTTGTTTGCGGTCGCAAGACCGAGCAGCGAAAGCGAAAGCACGTTCCAGAACAGCGCCACATTGAGCGAGTGGGCATAGGCGCCGAGCAGTACGGTGCAGCCGCCCACAAAGCCCGCGATGGTGAAGATCTTGCGGACCAGAATCGGGTTGCCGCCGCGGGCAATGATGCGGTCCGCGGCCCAGCCTGCGAGCGCCGCGACGATGGCGATGCCGGCGAAGCTGAAGAAGGTGAAGAGTCCTGAGCGTGAAATCGACAGGTTGCGTTGTTCCACCAGATACGCCGGCATCCACGTCATACAAAAGAACGTGAAATAGCCGTAGCAAAAGTTGGTGATCATGCCGCCCCAGACAACCGGGCTGGCCAGGATGCTGCCGAGGCTGACGGTACGTGCGCTTCGATTGGCCAGCGTGAGTTCGGCTTTCGATGGCAAGTCGTTGCGCACCATCAGCAGCCATGGGGCCAGCCAGATCATCCCCACCAGGCCGGTCGCGACAAACATCACCTGCCACGAGTAATTCACGAGGAACCAGGCGCCGACCGGCGCACCGAGTGCGGGCCCGAACTTGTTACCCATCGCCAGAATGCCGACGGCAAGACCGTTCTGGCTTTCGCCGAAGTGGTTGCGAATCCAACGATAGCTCGCCGGGATCACAATGGCCTCGGCCATGCCGATGATCAACCGCATGACGACGAGACTCGCGAGCGCCGTCACCGCCCCCATCAACGCGGTGGCGAGGCACCATAGCGCGAAGCTGATCGCGTAGGGCCACTTCACGCCGTAGCGGTCGGCCACCCAACCCATCGGGACCTGGAACAGACCGTACGACCAGAAGAAGGCCGCGTTGATCCAGCCACGATCGACGTCAGTGAGCGCAAAATGCTGAACGAAGCCTGCGTCCGCCAGCGTGGAAGAGATGCTGGTGCGATCGACAAACGAAATCAGAACACCGATCGCAAGGAGCGTGAGAATGGCCCAGCGGCTCGCGGTCCCGGGTCGTGCAGGTTTGCCTGTCTCCATCTGCCTGTTTCTCTTTATGATGATGAGTTCCGCGCGCCGGCCGCCCGATTCGCCGCGGCACCTCGAGTAGCCGGCGCACATGCGACGCACGCTCAGGCGAGGCCCGGATACAGTTGCTGCGCAGTCTTGCCGAAGATCCACGCGCGATCTTCATTGCTCAGGCTTGCCAACCCTGCCTGAGCGGTCGCGAGAATCTCCGAGAGCCTGCCCGGCGAGGTTGGATAGTTCGAACCCCAGGCCATCCGTTGCGCACCGAACGCCTCGACCACCTTCGGAAAGAACGTTTCCGCACTGGCCTTTTCCTTCTTCACATCGCCGAAGATGCGCGGCGTGAGCTTCAGATAGATGTTCTCGAGCGGCGCCAGCTCGAACAGGCTTTGTGCCGCTGCATACGGCGCGCCATCCGCCACCTCGGGGCGTCCCAGGTGATCGAGGATGATGCGCACCTTGGGAAAGCGCCGCGCCAGTGTCGTGACCTGCGGCAGTCCGATCGGGCCGGTCTGGATGCACATGGTGAGGCCGAGTTCGGCGCATAGCTCCCACGCCGGGAATGAACGCGGATCGTCGAGTTCGCTCGGGTCGAACTCCTTGGTGCTGCCGCCTGTAAAGAGGCGCAGACCCGCGAGGCCCATCTTGACCCATTCGAGAATGCGTTCCGGCGCATCCGGCTGCAGAACGTCGACCGAGCCGACCGCGACCAGGCGGCCTGGATACTTGCCGCATCCTTCGACGACATAGCGGTTGTCGAAACCGTAGGTCGTGGAAGAGTGAACCACCGCGGCCCTGGCCACACCGGCCTCGTCCATTGCCGCGATCAGCGTTTCGACCGTCGTCGGACGCTCCTTCGACCAGTCCGAGCGCTTGCCGAACAGCGGCGCCGGCGGATAGCGGGTCTCGTCGTCCGAGATGATGTGCGGGTGAATATCAACAATTGAGGAAGTCATAGTGCCTCTGTGCCTGTCTCTCTGCCTGTTCGTTGCATGCGGCTCGCGCCGATGTCATTTGCCGCGCGCTTTCAGGCGCGCATCGAGACGCGGATAGACGCGCCGCGCATTGCCCTCGAAAATCTTGTAGCGATCCTCGTCCGACAACGCGGTACAGGCGTCGATGTAGCGCTTGGTGTCGTCGAAGTACTGGCCGGTTGCCGGATCCTTGCCGCGCACGGCGCCGATCATCTCCGAGCCGAACAGCACGTTGTCTGCGGGAATCACTTTGGTCAGCAACTCGACACCCGGCTTGTGGTACACGCAGGAGTCGAAGAAGATGTTGTCCAGCAGGCCTTCGAGCGGACGGTCGCGCATCTCGAGTGACATGCCGCGATAACGGCCCCAGTGATACGGCACCGCGCCGCCGCCGTGCGGGATCACGAGGCGCAGCGTCGGGAAGTCCTTGAACAGGTCCGATTGCAGAATCTGCATGAACACCGACGTATCCGCGTTCAGGTAGTGGGCACCGGTGCCGTGGAAGCACGGATTGCACGAAGCGGCCACGTGGATCATGGCGGGTACGTCCAGATCGACCAGCGCTTCGTAAAGCGGATACCACTCGCGATCGGTCACCGGTGTGCCGGTCCAGTAGCCGCCGGTCGGATCGGGGTTCAGGTTGCAGCCCACAAAGCCCAGTTGCTCGACGCAACGGCGCAACTCGCGGATGGAATTGGCGGGCGCGGCACCCGGCGATTGCGGCAACTGGCAAACCGGCGCGAAGTTGTCCGGATAGAGTTCCGTCACGCGGTAGACGAGATCGTTCGAGACCTCGGCCCATTCCTGGCTGGTGCGCTCGTTGCCCAGGTGGTGGCTCATCAGGCCGGCGATCGGCGAGAACAGCGTGAGGTCGCTGCCGCGCTCGCGTTGCAGCTTGAGCTGACCGTTGCCGATCGCTTCGCGAATCTCGTCGTCGCTGACAAAGGCGCCGTCACGCGAGGGGGCGTTGGCCGGGTCGTCGGCAAACTCGACCTGCTTCGCGCGCCAGGCGCGAAACGATGCGGGTACGGTCGTAAAATGGCCGTGACAATCGATGATCATTGTTTTTC
This sequence comes from Paraburkholderia sp. GAS38, assembly GCF_050434965.1. Lineage (NCBI taxonomy): Bacteria > Pseudomonadati > Pseudomonadota > Betaproteobacteria > Burkholderiales > Burkholderiaceae > Paraburkholderia > Paraburkholderia sp. GAS38. Next base: position 57,535 of record NZ_JBNDJO010000021.1, read on the forward strand.
TCTCAGGTCAGGTCAGATCAGCGGGCCAGCGGGTCTACAAACAACTCGCTAACGGACATGCGACGCGGCGTGAGACCTTGCTTGAACGCCGTGGCTTCCAACGTCTCGATGGTCTTGAGGTTTTCCTGCAAACCGTACGGCAGCGGATCGTGTCCGACGATCTTGCGCAGTTCGAGGTACTTCTTGTCGCTGGCGCTGGTGGCCTCGCCGGCATCGAGACGTGCCAGCCATGCTTCTTTCGCTTGCGCGAAGGCGTCGTGAATCGATCTGGCGATCCACGGGTGCTCTGCGAGCACCGAGTCCTTCACGACGATGGTGCCGTGCATCGGATACACCCCTGTGCGGGCGTAGTACTCGGTTTCGAGCTCGGTTGCGTTGGGCAGCAGATCGGGATAGTCGGCTTCGACTTCCTTCCATCCACCCGTGGGCGCACCGGTGCGGCCGATACCCGCAGCCGCGGCAAAACCGGCCGACAATTCCCCCGAGGCCATCATCTCCGCCAGCGAGCTTCCGGCCGGTGCGTGGATGACATTCGACGGCAACTTGAGTTGCGTGACATGCTCTTCGTCATCGACCACCCAGGTGACCTTGGAGGAGTCGAGACCGAACTCGTCGATCAGGACCTGGCGCGTCCACACGCCGGTCGTCACCGAATAGGCGCGCACGCCCACTTTCTTGCCTTCCAGGTCTTTGGGAGTCTTGATGCCGGCGTCCGGGCGCACCAGCAGGCCGCCATGGTGAAAGCGCCGCACGACGAAGATCGGCAGGCCGACGAACGGTGCGCCATAGGCGCGGGCGATGATGTACGTGGTCGGCGCCAGTTCGCAAACGTCGAATTCGACGTCGCGCACCATCCGGCGAAACGCGCCGATTTGCGGCTGGACGGTGACGAACTCGGCGTCCACGCCCTCGATGGGAATGGAGCCATTGCGAATAGCCGACGTGTGTGGGTGCTCAGCAATTGCGATCTTGAGCGGGACTTTCTTGGTCAACGTTCTCTCCAGGGGATTAATCGTCGCAGACGGCTGGATGAAGGCTCCAGCGCCGGACGGATAGTCTCGATGGGGTGAGAATATTGAAAGTCGGGGCGCGCGTCCCTACACAAAAAGCAGATTCGATGGCACTTTTGTTGGTGGGCGGCGGGTGCGTGCGCGTGCGCTCGATCCGCCACTACGATGAGCACGGTCTGCTGACCTCCATTCGCGCGAGCAATGGCTACCGCGCGTTTCCACTCGCAGCCGTCACCCAGGTCCGGCAGATTCAGCGCATGATCGAAGGCGCAAGTGCCTGCTCCGAAACCTCTGAGACGCAGCGCAAACGGCTGGCCTCGATTGAACGTCAGATAGCGGATCTCGAACGCCGTCGCGCACGTCTGCTTAAGACGCTGACCGATGGGGCCATTCCAGCTTTAGACCAGGAATCTCCTGAACCGGAAGTGCGCGCCAACACGACGAATGGGTCTCGCCACGCCGCGAAAAAACCGCCAATCCGATCGAAATAGCTACGCTATACTTGCTGCGATGAAAATCTTGCGGACACTTCTCGTCTTGTTGCTGTGTGTGATGCTGCCCCTCAGTGGGCTGGCAGCCAGCGGCGCGACTGGCGCGTGTCCAATGGACTCCGTCATGGCCGGCAACGTCGCCGCCATGTCGGCGGATATGCCCGGTTGCGAATCGATGAGCCCATCGTCCAGTGAACCCGGCAAGTCGAAGGCACCGCTGTGCAAGGTGAGCGCCCAGTGTCAGATGGGCAGTCTCTATCACCCCGTTTCCTCTCCCACCGTGACGCGGCCCGCCGGGTCGTTTGTCCCCGTCAGCTTCCACTACACGCAGTCGCTCTCCATCCGCGCGCCGGATGGACTCTGGCGTCCACCGCAGTCCGTCTAACTCCATCGTTCTGGTTCGCCGCCTTTGCGCGGTGATGTCGTCCCGTTTCGGGACGTGAGTTCGTGTGTCCGCTCGCGCGGCTTCACGCGGCTCGACCATTCGAGGTTAGAACATGCTTTCCATCATCGGCACGCCGGTTTCCCGGCGCGCCTGGACTCGCACATGCGCCGTTTTTGTTGCGTTCGGCTTGTTGGCGGGACGCGCGGCGCACGCTCAGGACGCGGGCTTGACACTCGACGAGGCGCTGCAGATCGCCACCCTGCGCTCGCCCTCGATCCAGGCCGCGCAAGCCTCGGTTAGAGGCAGTTCGGACGTAGTCGTCAAAGCTGGACAACTGCCCAATCCCACGCTGAATCTGAGCGTCCAGGACCTGCCCATCAACGGCCCCAATGCCTTCACGATTGGGCAGGATAACTTCACGATGCGCGGCATCGGCATCCAGCAGGAATGGGTCTCTCCTGCCAAGCGCCGGCTGCAGACCACGCTGGCCGATCGTGCCGTGCAACGCGACCAATCGACTTACCTGGAAAAGGTGGCCGAGGTTCGTCAGCAAACGGCGATGGCCTGGCTCAACGCGATCTACGCCAAGAAAGCCGTCGCACTAAGCCAGGCGCTGGTGGACCATCTGGGCCAGGAACTGGCGGCAAGGCAGGCGTCCTACCGTGGCGCAAAAGGGACCGCCGTCGATGTGGCGCAGGCCAACCTGACGCTCGGGAATGCGCGCGATGAACTGATCAATGCGCAGCAGGACGAGAAGACCGCGTTGATTGCATTGTCGCGCTGGACGGCCGCCGGCAACGTGCTGGACGTGGCCGGCAACCCACCGGAACTCGCTTCACCAGTGTCCAGCCTGAGCGTCGAGCAACTCGCTCAGGTGCAGCCTTCGTTGATCGCGGCACGCGCCGCCATCTCGCTGGCCGACGCCGACACCGACGTCAGCCGAAGCAACAGAAATCCTAACTGGACCTGGGGGCTGACCTACTTCAAGAGCGGCGGGCACTTCCCGGACTACGTGTCGGTCGGCGTATCCATCCCTTTGCCGATCCATCGCGGCAACGTCGAAGACCGCGACGTCGAGCAAAAGTCCGAGATGGGGACACAGGCACGCCTCACTTACGAAGACACCGAACGCCGGGTCGTCGCCGATATCCAGAGTCTTACGGCGAAGCTCGCCGGTGGCCGGGAACGTCTGGCCAATGCGAAGCAAACCGTGCTTCCCGCGGCTGAACAGAAGGTGCAACTGGCGAATGCCGCTTACCGGTCGGGTGCCGGCACGCTCTCCGATGCGTTGGACGCGCGACACACCCAGCTCGAAGCGGATCTTCAGGTGTTGAACCTCGAACGGGACGTTTCCCTCGTCTGGGCGCAACTGGAATACCAGGTGCTGCCACCCGACATGACCTCCGGCCAGTAGCGAGAACCCCATGAAACAGAAACTGATCGTACGCGCCGTGGCGGCCATGTTCGCTGCGGGCGTGCTGCTTGGCGCCGGCTACGTGGCCGGCACTCATCGTGCTGAAACAGACACAGCCATGGCGTCAGCCGCGACCGCGACGCCCTCCGCAACCGCAACTGCAACCACAACCGCCGACAAGGTGGACCCCAAGACGGGCCGCAAGGTGCTCTATTGGCACGATCCGATGGTGCCGAACCAGCACTTCGACAAGCCCGGCAAATCGCCCTTCATGGACATGGCGCTTCAGCCCGTCTTCGCAGACGAAGGCGGTTCAGGCGGGATCAAGGTCGACGCCACGCTTCAACAGAATCTTGGTATCCGCTACGCGACGGTGGTCCGCCAGGACACCGCTGAAGGTTTCGACGCGATAGGGACCACCCAGTTCGACGAGTCGATGGCGGACGTCGTCCAGTCGCGAGTGACGGGCTATATCGACCACCTGTACGCCAGCGCGCCAATGCAACGTGTCGCCAAGGGAGCGCCGATTGCTTCGCTCTTCGTTCCCGACTGGCTGGCGCCGCAGGAAGAGTACCTGGCGCTCAGGCGCGGCGGTATGGATGCCGGGCTGCTTGCCGCCGCGCACGCACGCATGCAGGCGCTGTCGATTCCGGACGGCCTCATTGCAAGCCTCGATCGAACCGGCAAGGCGCAGACCCACGTCACGCTATCTGCGCAGCAAGCCGGCGTGCTCACGGAACTCAATGTTCGCGACGGCGCGATGGTGTCGCCGGGACAAACGCTCGCCAGGATCGCGGGTCTTTCCAAGCTGTGGCTGATCGTTGAGATACCGGAAGCGCTCGCGTTGCAGGTGCGGCCCGGCATGACGGTCGACGCAACGTTCGCCGGCGACGGCGCGCAACACTTTAGCGGCCACATCCGTGAAATCCTGCCGGGTATCAGTCCGGACAGCCGCACGTTGCAGGCGCGCCTTGAGATCGATAACGCCGACCTGAAGCTGACACCCGGGATGTTGATGCGCGCCCACGTCAGCGCAGCGAAACCCGTCTCGCGGCTGCTCGTGCCGTCCGAAGCGGTCATCACGACCGGCAAGCGCTCGATCGTCATCGTCCGGAATAACGACGGGCGGCTGCAGCCTGTCGAGATCTCCGTCGGTCGCGATAGCGGCGACAACACCGAGGTAACACGCGGCTTGACTGAAGGCCAGCAGGTGGTCGCATCGGGCCAGTTCCTGATCGACTCGGAAGCGAGCCTGAAGTCCGTGCTGCCGAAACTCGAAGGAGGCGCGCAATGATCGCACGCATCATTCGCTGGTCGATTGGCAACCGCTTTCTCGTACTGCTTGCCACCGTGCTGGTTACCGCATGGGGCGTGTATTCGGTGACGCAAACCCCGCTCGATGCGCTGCCGGACCTCTCCGATACCCAGGTCATCATCAAGGCTTCGTATCCCGGCAAGGCGCCGCAAGTCGTCGAAGACCAGGTGACGTATCCGCTCACCACAACGCTTCTGGGCGTGCCGGGCGCCACCACCATCCGCGCGTATTCGTCGTTCGGGGATGCGTTCGTCTACGTGCTGTTCGACGACAAGACGGATCCGTATTGGGCCCGCTCGCGCGTGCTCGAATATCTGAATCAGGTGCAGAGCCGTTTGCCGGCGGGCGCGACGGTCTCACTCGGGCCCGATGCCACGGGTGTGGGCTGGGTTTACGAATACGCACTCGTCGATCGCAGCGGAAAACACGACCTTGGCCAGCTTCGAGCCCTGAACGACTGGTTTCTGAAGTTCGAACTGAAAGCCGTACCGGACGTCTCGGAGGTAGCCAGCATCGGCGGCATGGTGCAGCAATACCAGGTCGTGCTGGATCCGGACAAGCTGCGCGCCTACGGCATCACGCAAGCAGGCGTCGTGGATGCCATCGGCAAGGCGAACCAGGAATCGGGCGGGTCCGTGGTCGAACTCGCGGAGTCCGAGTACATGGTCCGCTCATCGGGGTACCTGCACTCGCTCGACGACTTCCGCCACATCGTGCTGCGCACGAACGACGCGGGCACCCCCGTGTTGCTCGGCGACGTCGCCCGCATCCAGATCGGACCGGAAATGCGCCGGGGCATTGCCGAACTGAATGGCGAGGGCGAAGTGGCAGGCGGTGTGATCGTGATGCGCTCGGGAAAGAACGCGCTGACGACCATCGAAGCGGCCAAGGCGAAACTCGCCGAGCTGAAAAAGTCTCTGCCACCGGGCGTCGAGATCGTCACGACCTATGACCGCTCCCAGCTCATCGAACGGGCGGTCGGTAACCTCAAGGACAAGCTGATCGAAGAGTTCATCATCGTCGGCCTGGTCTGCGCGGTGTTTCTGTTCCATCTGCGCAGCGCGTTCGTCGCGATCCTGTCGCTGCCGCTTGGGGTGCTGGCCGCCTTCATCGTGATGCGCTATCAAGGCGTCAACGCCAATCTGATGTCCCTGGGCGGGATTGCGATCGCGATCGGCGCGATGATCGATGCAGCGATCGTGATGATCGAGAACGCCCACAAACATCTGGAGGCGTACGACCATCAGCACCCCGACACGCCGATCACCCCCGCCCGGCGGTGGGAGTTGATCGCACAGTCGGCGGCCGAGGTCGGCCCGGCGCTGTTCTTTTCGCTGCTGATCATCACGCTGTCGTTCATTCCCGTGTTCTCGCTCGAAGGCCAGGAAGGCAAGCTGTTTGCGCCGCTCGCGTTCACCAAGACCTACACGATAGCCGCCGCTGCCGGACTGTCCGTCACGCTCGTGCCGGTACTGATGGGCTATCTGATCCGCGGCCGGATTCCGCACGAGAACGCCAATCCGCTCAACCGCGTGCTGATCCGGCTATACCGTCCTTTGCTTGAGGCAACGCTGCGCCGACCATGGGTGGCGATCGCGCTGGCCGTGCTGGCGCTCGTCATGACGGCGATTCCTGTCTTGCGGCTCGGCGGTGAATTCATGCCGCCGCTCGACGAAGGCGACCTGCTTTATATGCCGACCGCGCTACCCGGCATCTCGGCGGACAAAGCCGCCGAACTGCTGCAGCAGACGGATCGCCTCATCAAGACGGTTCCCGAGGTGAAGACGGTGTTCGGCAAGTCGGGGCGTGCCGACACCGCGACCGATCCCGCGCCGTTCGAGATGTTCGAGACCACCATCCAGTTCAAGCCGCGCAGCGAATGGCGGCCGGGCATGACGCCGGAGAAACTGGTGGATGAGCTCGACGCGCGGGTGAAGATACCGGGCCTGTCGAACGTCTGGGTGCCGCCGATTCGCAATCGTCTGGACATGTTGTCGACCGGCATCAAGACGCCCGTCGGGGTCAAGATTTCCGGCGCGGACCTCGGGCAGATCGACAGGATTGCTACGCAAATCGAGTCCGTCCTGAAGAACGTCCCGGGCGTCACGTCGGCATTGGCAGAACGCCTGAACGGCGGCCACTACATCGACGTCGACATTGACCGCCTTGCAGCCGCCCGTTACGGCCTTTCGGTAACCGACATCCAGTCCGTCGTATCGACTGCGGTGGGGGGCGACAACGTGGGCGAGGTGATCGCGGGTCGCGAGCGCTTTCCGATCAACATTCGCTATCCGCGTGAAATCCGCGACTCGGTCGACAACCTGCGTCAGTTGCCGGTCGTCACGGACCGTGGTGCGCAGATCACGCTCGGCGACGTCGCTGCGATCAGGATCTCGGATGGTCCGCCCATGATCCGCAGCGAAAACGCTCGCTTGTCGGGGTATGTCTACGTCGACATTCGCGATACCGACCTGCAATCCGCCGTAAAGGCCATGCAGATCGCGGTTGCGCAACAGGTTGTATTACCACCGGGTTATTCGATCGCGTGGTCAGGTCAGTTCGAGTATCTGGAGCGCGCGGCTGCGAAGTTGCGAACCGTGATTCCGGTGACGCTCGCGGTCATTTTTGTGCTGCTGTTCCTGACCTTCAACTCGGCCGCCGACGCGCTCTTGCTGATGTCGACGGTGCCCTTTGCACTCGTGGGAGGGTTCTGGCTGATCTGGATGCTCGGGCACGCAGTGTCCGTCGCCACGGCGGTGGGATTCATCGCGTTGTCGGGCGTGGCGGCCGAATTCGGTGTCGTGATGCTGCTCTATCTGAAGAGCGCGCTCACGCGCCGCCTCGACGAAGGCGCACCCTTTAGCGAAGCCACCTTGATCGACGCCATCCGCGAAGGCGCGGTGCTGCGCGTGCGGCCCAAGGCAATGACCGTCGCGGTCATCCTGGCGGGCCTCATCCCGATCATGCTGGGCCATGGTTCCGGCTCCGAAGTCATGCAGCGCATCGCCGCGCCGATGGTTGGCGGCATGGTGACCGCACCGCTCCTCTCCATGCTGATCATCCCGGCCGCCTGGTTGTTACTGCAACGCCGCCGCATGGCTCGCATGAAAACAGATACGCAAGACACGCTTCAACCTCACGTAGTACCCACTGGCACGCTCGTGCCGCAAACCCACTCTGGAGAAAACTCATGAAGAAACTGCTTACCCTGACGGCTGTGCTCTGTACCGGTCTGACGCTCGCCGGCGCGGCGCTGGCGGCGGACGATATGGCCGGCATGAAAATGAACGGCGGCGCCATGGAAGCCGGCGCGTCCAACAACGCAGCGCTCACCGATGCGATCGTCAAGAAGGTGGACTCGTCCACCGGCATGCTGACGCTTCAGGCCGGCGAACTGAAGAACATCGGCATGTCGCCGATGACGATGGCCTATAAGGCGAAGGATGCGCTGATGCTCAAGCAGGCCAAGGAAGGCGAGAAGGTCAAGGTGCGCGTCGAAGAGGTGGATGGAGCGCTGACCGTCGTGAAGCTTGTGAAGCAGTAACGGTTGGCGGTGACACAGCGATGCGTTGGCGACTCGACGCCTGGTCCTGCCGCTAACGCGTTGCTGTGACAGCGCGCACGCTCGCACACCTCGTCACGCGCTTGCTGGGCGAGGCGTGAATCAACGCGCCGACAATCGATAGCTGATCGTGCGTGGCACGCCGGCACTGAACGCGAGGCCTTTACGAGCCGCGAGCGGATGATCGGCGGGCGGCATCGCCACACGTCCGAGATCAAAGAAACTTTGGGCCGGCTCAACGCCTAAAGCGAAGTTCCGGCCGGACCACGGCTCATACGCGCGTCCACCGTTGCTGATCCACAGCAAGGCATCCGGCAGATCCGCGGGATTCCAGTCGAGCAGGACGTCGGCCTGCTGCGCGGTGTATCGCAAGACAAAAGGTGGCCGACAGCCTGCCATTTGCAGCAGTTCCTCGGTGTTTTCGGGGAGCGGCAAGCGTGTCGCATCCATGAGACCGGTCGCGGTGGGTATCGCTTTCAGTGAGGCGAAACTGCGATTCGGCAAAACGCGGGAAACGCCCGGCTCCTGCGGGACCGGATAGCTGTGAATCGCCTCATGCGGACAGGCGAGCACCTCGATGCCTTCGTCTGGTATTGCAAACGTGGGATGAAGCGCGAACGGTAAGACCACATCTCTGCGCGCATGAACCGTGATGGAGACGATCAGCGCCGGCGCGTCGGGGTCGGCTTCAATGGTCCGCTCGAGACTTTCAATCTCCCCCTCAGACGGGTAGTCGATCCGTAGCGAGAGCCGATGGGCGGTCTGTTCGACCCGTCGCCACATGTGATTCGCACCGTATCCGTGATCCCACACATCCGTGGCGTTCCGAGTCTCGAAGCCTGACGGTAGCGCATCAGGCGCCCTCACCATGCCGAACGGCAGACACGGCCATTCGCCGCGCAAGGCGCGAAGCAGTCCCGACCACCGTTCATCGTCGCCCCACGGAGCGACGTACAAGGGCGACACGGTCCGGCCGCCGCCGAGTTCGAATCGCACGGGCGCCAGCATTCCGCCCAGCGACTGCGCCGTCGCTTCTCCATGCGCCCACTTCAGCGTCCACCGTTGCATTGCATCCATCGTGCCGTCGTTCCAGGTTAGCGACCCAATCGTTCGTCGAGCTTGCGGCCCTCTTCTACTCCGACCAGTTGAAAACCAGATCGGCACGATGCCGCGTCGAATCAATCAGGACGGCGTTGGGTTCGTCGGTTTGCTGAACCCAGTTGCGGGCGGCCTCTTCATCGCGACCAAACCTCATGTGGCGCGCGACAAGCCGCTGCGTCCGCAGCACCGGATCGACGTCGACATACCAGGCCTCGTCGAGAAGCGGGCGAACATCCTTCCAGTGCCCATGCTCCAGCAGCAGATAGTTACCTTCAGTGATGACGAGCGGCACGTCCGGGCTGACAGGAATGGCTCCGGCGATGGGTTCTTCAATCTCCCGGCGAAACGCCGGTGCGTAGACGGTCTCGTCGCTCTGCTGAACGCGCAGGCGCTTCAGCAGAGCGACGTAGCCGGCGCTGTCGAACGTATCTTCGGCGCCCTTGCGCGAAGCACGCCCGAGACGTTCGAGTTCGACATTCGCCAGGTGATAGCCGTCCATGGGGACGACCACCGCCTGACCGGGCAGCGCTTCGAGGATCTGCTCCGCCAGCGTGGATTTGCCGGCGCCGGGCGCGCCGACCAGACCGAGAATGCGGCGCTGACCGTCAGCGATAAGGTGTTGCAGCCGTGCGAGAAAGCGGTCTTCGATCATCGAAACAATCCAGAGTTATTTGAAGTGACGGCTAGCGTCGCCATTCCAAAAAATACCGCATGCCGCGCAATATGACAACAGGAAACCGTACGACGATACTTATCCATACGGCATCCTAATTGTATAGGCCGCTTCGGTTTACCGCATAGAGGCGCGCGCTCTCAGTGGTGAGCCTTCGCTTTGGCTGCAGCGTGAATGCCGTCGGCGATGAAACTCCGTGCATGCCTGGCCAGATCCATGCCGTCGTCCCACATATTTCTCCAGATGGCCAGCGCATTGGACAACTGCTCGTTCACCACCGCGGAAGAGAAGCTCTCGAACGTGACCACGCCCTTATAGTCGATCATCGCGAGCGCATGGAAAAACTGCGCGAAGTCGATGGTGCCGGAACCCAGATAACCCCGGTTGCTTTCGCCGATATGCACATAGCCGAGCCGCTTGCCGCACTCCAGCACCGGTTGCATGAAGTCGGCTTCCTCGATGTTCATGTGATAGGTATCGAGGTGGACCACCACATTGGGCGCATCGACGTCGTCCAGCATCTTGAGCGCCTGCGATGCCGTGTTGAGCAGGTTGCTCTCGTAGCGATTCACCACTTCAAGCCCAAGGGTCACGTTTTTCTTCAGCGCGAAATCCGCAATCCGCTTGAGCGAGTCGACCGCGTTGCGGCGTCCCTGTGGCGTAATCGGCGCGGAATATTTGCCCATCGCGCCATAGAGGATACCGCCGAAGTAATTGCCGCCGAGTTCCGCCGTCACGCTGATGCCTTCTTCCAGCATCGCCACGCCGCGCGCAACCGAAGCCGAGTCGTCGCTGGACACGTCCGCGTCGAAGGTCAGGCCGCGCGAACAGCCAATTTGCAGGCCGTGCTCCTGCAGCAGGTCGCGCGTGAGCGCCAGGTCCATCACCTTCGGCCCATGCAACGACAGTTCAACGAGGTCGAAGCCTGCAGCCTTGGTCTGGCTGATCACTTTGCGGGTCGACTCCGGCGTCAGATCGCCCGCCCATACCAATGCGTGAACACCAAGCGTATTCATTGTGTAACCCCTCCCGATGCGGTCACGCGTCTGCGGACCAAGGACTGAAAGAAACCGTTTGCCCACGCCCAACGCAGGAGCATCACGGCAAGCAAAAACACACCCCACAACGCGGTGGCAAGATGTTGGTTCGCGCCCAGCAGGTTGAGGCCGGAGGCAATCACCTGCAGGATGACCAGCGCAATCACCACGGGCACGACGCGTCCGAACCCGCCGAACGGATCGACGCGGCCGAGGAAACATGCGAGTACCGAAATCAGCAGGAACGCCTCGCCGTGACCGACGCGCACCGAGTTGAAACTGGCGAGCATCACGATGCCCGCGACGCCGCACATCAAACCCGACAGCATGTAGATACGGGTAACCGCACGCGTGGTGGCGATGCCCGAGTAGCGGGTCGCCTCGAGATTCGAGCCGATCATGCGCGTGGCAAAGCCAAGCCGCGAGCGCGTCATGACGACGTGCCACACGGCTGCGCAACCGGCGAAGATCCACAGCGGCACGGGCACGCCTAGCAGCAAACCGTTGCCCATCACCAGAACCGCAGGCGGGAAGCCGGAGATATCGCCACCGTGCGTCATGAATTCGCCGAGGCCGCGCAGGAAAATCATCATCGACAAGGAGACGAGGATGGGACTAGCGCCGGTACGCGCGATGATGGCGCCCATCACCCAGCCGGATGCCGCGCCCGTCGCCAGGGCCGCGGCGATGCCGAGGATGATCACGCCCGCGCCGGCATCGGCGCCACCGTGCGCGTGCAGCACCCAGGCCATGGCCAATCCGGAGATATTGGCGGTGAAGGTCACGGCCAGGTTGAAGCCGCCGGAGATCAGCGGCATCAGCATCGCCAGCGTGAAAAGGCCTAGTTCGGGCAACTGAAACGCCACCGAGACAAACGTGTCCGCAGAAAAGAACCGGTCGGACGCGAAGCTCATGGCTACAACCACCACCGCGAGGAAGCCGAGCAGGCCGACGACATCAGCGGGCACGAACGCTATAGCGGACCGTTGCGACGAAGAAGTTTTCATGAGAAGGCCTTGACACGTTGCGACGCGAAGCGCGATCCGACGAGCTTGGCGAAGCCGCCGCTCGACAAGGTAATCGCAATCAGAATGACCGCGCCGATGATCATCTTGAACGCGTAAGGAGAGATGCCCAGCAGGTTGAGTCCGTTCGCGGTGATGGCGGTCAGCAGAATGCCGAGAATCGCGCCAAGGATCGTGCCGCGCCCGCCACCCAGGCGCGCACCGCCGAGCACCACCGCGGCGAGCACGTCCAGTTCGCGGCCATACAGCGCGTTGGGCACCACCTCCTGTACGTAGTGCGCCTGCATCAGCCCGGCGATCCCGGCCATCATCCCGAGCCAGCCAAAGGCGATGTAGTGCATGGCGCCGATGTTGATGCCGACGCGCCGCGCCGCTTCCGGGTTGTCGCCCATCGCATAGAGCTGCCTGCCGGTGGTCGTACGCCGCAGCAGGAACCAGGTGGCCACGACCGTCGCGAACATCACGGCAACCGGCAGCGCGAGGTCGGCAACGCCGCTCGACGTCTTCAACGTGATCAACGACACGCGGTTCATCCACCAGTCCGGCAGGTCGTAGATGGAGACGCCGCCCGTCAGAAACATCAGGCCGCCGAAGAACACGTTGAAGGTCGCGATGGTCACCACGATGGAGACGATGCGGAACCGGTAGATAAACGTGGCATTGAGGGCGCCCAGCAGAAAGCCGAACGCGGCCGACGCCAGGAAGCCCAGCGCCCAGTTGCCGCCGCCAAGCCGCATGACCGTCAACGCGGTCAGGTACTGGACGACGGACGCGCCCACCGCGAACGAGATGTCGATCCCGCCGGCGATCAGCACAACGAGCAAGCCGACGGCAAAGATGATGTTGACCGAGCTCTGGTTAAGCAGGTCGAACAGATTGGGCAGCGTGAGGAAGGTCGATGTGGTCAAGCTAAGGCCGATCACCATGACTGCGATGACGAGGATCAGCAGGGCCTCGATCGAACCGATGCCGAGTTTGCGCAGATCAGGCATGGACGTCTCGCTCGATTTGGTCAATGGATGTGGCGCCCGGCACGTACTCCCTCACGACGCGGCCATTGCGCATGTGCAGAATACGGTCGGCGTTGAAATAGACTTCCGGGATCTCGTCGGAGATCAGCAGGATGGCCATGCCCTGTGCAGCCAGCTTGTGGATGATGGCGAAGATGCCGGCGCGTGCGCCGACGTCCACTCCTACCGTGGGTGAATCCAGAATCAGCAGCTTTGGGTTGGTGGCCAGCCACTTGGCCAGCACGATGCGTTGTTGATTCCCGCCTGAGAGCGTCGAGACCGCGTCTTCCGGTTTGCCGATCTTCACTGCCAGTTGCTCGATCCAGTCGGTGATCAGGCTGTCACGCTTCTTGAGACTGATCAGACGCGTGGCGTCGAGCAGATCGTCGAGCACTGCGGCGACGGTGTTGTCGCCAATCGATTGCGGCTGCACGAGGCCAAGCTGAAGCCGGTCTTCGGATACGTAGGCGATACCCGCGCGGATCGCGTCGCGGTTCGAGCCCAGCGAGAGTTTCTTGCCGTCGAGGCTGATCGAGCCTGCGCCCGGCCGCGTCATTCCGAACAGCGACAACGCGAGTTCCGTCCGCCCCGCGCCGAGGCGGCCCGTGACGCCGAGAATCTCGCCTTTCCTGACAGCAAACGAGACCGCGTCATATTCGCCCCGTCGTGTCAGGTCCGCTACCTGCAGAACAACAGGCGCGGCGGACAGGTCAGTCGTGCGTACGGCGTAGTCGAAGGTACGACCGGTCATCAATTCCGTGAGGCGGGTTTGCGTCATGCCGGCTGTGGGGAAGGTGCCGACGTATTGGCCGTCGCGCAACACGGTCACGCGCGTGCAGACGTCCAGCACTTCGGCTAGCCGGTGGCTGACGAACACCACAGCGATTCCGTCAGCCGAGAGGCGGCGCACGATCTTCAGCAACGCCTCGGTCTCGGCGTGACTGAGCGACGCGGTGGGTTCATCCATGAAGACCAGCCGCGCATCGGCAACGAGTGCGCGCGCGATGGCGACGATCTGACGCTGTGCGATGGACAGCGAGCGCACCGAACGGCCCAGATCGATCGACACGCCCAGCCGTTCAAGGATACGGCGCGCCGCCACTTTCATCTGACGGTAGTTGACGAGGCGCGGACGAGGTCCGAGGTTCTGTTCGAACGCGATGTTCTCGGCGACGGTCATCTCGGGAAACAGCGCGAGATCCTGCCAGATCACCTGAATGCCGAGCTCCCGCGCCTTTGCCGGATCCAGTCCTTCGATCGACTGACCGTCCATCAGCATGACCGCATCCGGCTCCGGTTGATAAACACCGCTGATGACCTTGATCAGCGTGCTCTTGCCGCAGCCGTTTTCGCCTGCGAGGCACAGCACCTCGCCGGGCATGACGTCGAACTTGATGGACTGGAGCGCTTTCACCCCACCGAATATCTTGGAGATGTTGTCGAGCTTGAGCAGCTCAGTGCGCTGCGTGTCGACCACGGCAACGCTTGCTGCGCCCGCGTGTCTCCGCTCAGGCGCGGGATGATCCTGTGAAGCCGCTGAAATCATGGGACATGCTCCAATGCGGCTGATGGGCGACCTGACGCGTCGTCCGGTTCATCAGCCGGGTGAAGGGCAGACCGGCCGCCCCTCACGCATTGCTTTTTAAGGCTACAACTCAGGTTGCAACTGCGGCTGCTTCAGAGACCTAACTTCGCTAGATCGTCAACGGTATTGGCGTTGAGATCCACCAACTGGTCGACGATCAGGTCGTGACCCTGCGGATGCACGACGCCCAGACCCGGAATGTTGGTGCCGTCCTTGACCGGCTCACCCTTCGCGACCATCGTGCCCAGCGTGACGAACACTTCGCCGGCCTGCTCGGGATTCCACATATAGCCGCCGGTCAGGATGCCGTCGTGCACGAGACGCTTGCCCTGTCCAGGCGAGAACGGTCCGAGCACCACCACCTGGCCTTTCTTATGCGTTTCGTCGACGGCGCGCGCCGCGCCAATCGGCCCCTGGCTGCCGAACGCGAGAATGCCCTTCAGATCCGGATGCGCCCGCATCAGATCGAGCGCAGTCTTGCGCGAGGCGTCGACGTCTTCAGCCACGCCGTAGCGGTCGCCGACCAGCTTCATGTCCGGATCGTTGGCCTTCAGATAAGCAATCGCGGCGTCGGCCCATGCGTTATGCAAAGGCACGGTGAGCGAGCCGACGAAGACCGCATACTCGCCCTTGCCGCCCATCGCGGTAGCGAGGCGCTTGCCGTAGGCTTCGCCGAAGCCCTTGACCGAGGCCAGTTCGAAGTCCCAATCCGCATTCTGCTGGTTCGGCGACTCGTGAGTGATGACCTTGATGCCGGCCGCCCGCGCCCGCTGCAGGACCGGCTCCAGGACCTTGGCATCGTTCGGCACCACGCCGATGACGTCCACGTGCTGCGCAATCAGATCCTCGATCGCGCGGACCTGCAGCGCCGGGTCCGCGCTGGTCGGGCCGACCATGAAGGCTTTCACGCCGAGCTGATCCGCCCGTTTCTTGATCCCCGCCTCCATGGCGTTGAACCATGGGATACCGCCAATCTTCACGACGATGCCGATGACTGGCTTGTCGGGCGACGCCGAAGCCAGGCTTGTCGCGAGTGCAAACGCGGCGATGCCTGCGCACAGTGTGCGCACGAAGTTCTTTGACATGTCTCCTCCGTTGGACTCCGGCAGCTTCGCCAAACGCCCAGATGAGTAATGGGAAATGAGCCGGTTGCCGAACCTAAACTTATTTAGCTGAATCCATTCAGCAACTCGGTGGACAAATGCTGAATGGATTCAGCTTTAGGGTCAATCGAGTAGATACCCTAATATGGCTTCCCGTGGCAGAAGGTCTACCGTCTGCAGAACGTGAACGATGGTGCTTTTGGAGTAAAAGGCAGATGGCCCGCAGCAGCTCAGGACGCAAGTCCACAATTTATGACATCGCCAAAGCGACGGGCTCTTCGACGTCGGCGGTGAGCATGGTGCTGAACGGCACCTGGGCTCGCTACCGTATCAAGGAAGACACCGCCAAGCGGATCCTCGCAAGCGCGGAGCAGCTTGGCTACAACGTGAACATGAAGGCCCGCGGACTGCGGCTGTCGCGCTCGGGGCTGGCCGGCATGATCCTGCCGCACTATCGCAACCGGTTCTTTGCGGGGCTGGCCGAGAACTTCGAGGAGCATGCGAGGAGCCGGGGCCTGTGCCCGATCGTCGTCAGTACTCAACGCGATCCGGCGGTGGAGCTGAGCGTGACGGAGACGCTCATCTCGCAGCAGGTGGAGTTGCTGTTCATTGCCGGCGTGCGCAACCCCACGCCGCTTGACGACCTGTGCTCGGCGGCGGGTATTCCGTGCATCAATGTCGACTTGCCTGGCCCGGGCGCACCGTCGGTCGTCTCGGACAATCGCGGCGGCGCGCGCGCGCTGGCCGATGCGTTGATGGACAAGATGGTCGCGCGCGGCAACGCTCCCGGCGAGTTGCTGTTTCTTGGCGGCGTCACGGATGAATACGCGACGGACATGCGCATTGCCGGCTACCGCGATGCCTTTGAGGCTCGAGGGATCAGTCCCGCGGCGGATGCTGTGGAGTGCTTTGGATACGACGCGTCATCTTCGCGGCGCGCCCTGGCTCGCCGTTACGACACGCTCGGCAGGCTCCCCGCTGGCCTGCTGATGAATTCGATTACCGCGTTTGAAGGCCTGGTTCAGTTCGCGTCCAGATTGCCGCAGGATGCCTGGCAGTCCACGGTAGTGGGGTGTTTTGACTGGGATCCGTTTGCGGTGCATCTGCCGTTTGAAGTGACCATGATGCGGCAGGACGTGCAGAAGATTATTCTCGAAGCGTTCGCGCTCGCGGACAGCCATGATGCTAGCGCCCGGCCGGTTGTGGTGGTGCCGACGGGGTTTGGCGAAATGCTCGACGAAGATGAGCCGGGTAGCAAGAGTGGGTACGTTGGCTGAGGGACAGACACCGCGTTAAAGCGCTGCGTCGCGCGCAACACGGGTTTGCCGACGTGTTCGAGATAGTCATAGACCGAGTCACCCATAGCGGTCATATCCGGCAACCGCAATCAGTCTTCAGCAGGTCTGAAGCGTAATCGGCCAACCTCTCAGTCTCAGCGAACTTGCGCAACGACTCGAGATGTCGGTGCGCCAGCTTGAGCGATTGTTCGGCAGCGAAGTGGGCGATGCACCGCTATCGTATGGCCGACAACTCCGTATTCGAACAGCAGCATGGCTTCTGACCAGTTCGGATAGGACGGTGACCGATATCGCGTCCTCCTGTGGATTCTCAGATGCATCGCATTTCGGACGAGAATTCCGGAAAGCGTTTTGGGGACTCTCCCAACGCCTACAGGCTGCGAGGCCCGCATACGGTGCCAGAACTCACCTCCCCCCATCATTTACTTGACATCTAAAATATCGAGGACTAAATTACATTCGAGAATCCAACCGGAGCACGAGCATGCGCATCGTCTGTATCGGAGGAGGCCCGGCCGGCCTGTACTTTGGGCTGTTGATGAAGGGCCGCAACCCGCAGCATGAAGTCACGGTGATCGAGCGGAACCGGCCCTACGACACGTTCGGCTGGGGTGTGGTGTTCTCCGACCAGACGCTCGGCAACCTGCGCGCGGCCGACGCCCCAAGCGCCGACGCGATTCTCGACGCCTTCAACCACTGGGACGACATCGAGATCAACTTCCGCGGCCAGCAGGTCCGCTCGTCGGGTCACGGCTTCTGCGGCATCGGCCGCAAGCGCCTGCTGAACATCCTGCAGGCGCGTTGCGAGGAACTCGGCGTCAAGCTGGTCTTCGAAACCCAGGTGACGGACGACACCGCTTACGAAGCCGACCTGATCGTCGCCTGCGACGGCGCCAACAGCGCGATTCGTCAGAAGTATGCGGCGACCTACCAGCCGGATATCGACATGCGCGATTGCCGCTTCGTCTGGCTCGGTACGAAAAAGCTCTTCGACGCGTTCACCTTCGCCTTCGAAGAAACCGAATGGGGCTGGTTCCAGGCCCACGCCTACCGGTTCGACGACCAGACCTCCACCTTCATCGTCGAAACGCCGGAGCGCGTCTGGCGCGCCGCTGGTCTCGACGAAATGAGCAAGGAAGACAGCATCGCCTTCTGCGAGAAGCTGTTTGCGAAGTATCTGGACGGCCACCCCTTGCTCTCGAACGCCGCGCATTTGCGCGGCTCGTCGCAATGGATCCGCTTCCCGCGCGTGGTCAATCAAGAATGGGTGCATTGGCGCAGCAACGCCAACGGCGCGCAGCCCACGCCTATCGTGCTGATGGGCGACGCCGCGCACACGGCCCACTTCTCGATCGGCTCGGGCACCAAGCTCGCGCTTGAAGATTCGATCGAACTTGCCAACAGCATCGGCGAACATCCGGGCGATCTCGCCGCCGCGCTCCAGCATTACACCGAAGTGCGCAGCGTCGGCGTGCTGCGCATCCAGAACGCCGCACGCAATTCGACGGAGTGGTTCGAGCATGTCGACCGCTATACGTCGTTCGAGCCGGAACAGTTCGCCTATTCGCTGCTGACGCGTTCGCAACGCATCTCGCACGAAAATCTGCGGGAGCGCGATGCCCACTACCTGTCGGCATTCGAAGACTGGCTCGCAACACGCTCGGGCATCGAACGCGCGCCGGCCAAACATTCCGTGCCGCCGATGTTCACGCCCTTCACGCTGCGCGGCGTCACGCTCAAGAACCGCGTGGTCGTGTCGCCGATGGCGCAATACTCCGCCGTCGACGGCGTAGCGGGCGACTATCACCTGATGCATCTCGGCGCACGCGCCATGGGCGGCGCCGCCCTGGTGATGACCGAGATGACCTGCGTATCGCCGGAAGCCCGCATCACCCCCGGCTGCCCCGGCATGTACGCACCGGCGCATCTTGCCGCGTGGAAGCGCATCGTCGATTTCGTGCACGCGCAATCGGACGCGAAGATCGGCATGCAGCTCGGACACGCCGGCGCCAAAGCATCCACACGCGTGAGTTGGGAAGGCATTGATCAACCGCTGCCGGAAGGCAACTGGCCGCTAGTGTCGGCCTCGCCGCAGCAGTATCTGCATGGCGTCAGTCAATGGTCGCGTGAAGCGAGCCGCGAAGATCTGCGCGAAATCGAAGCGCAATTCGTCCGCTCGGTGGAGATGGCTGTTGAGGCCGGCTTCGACTGGCTCGAACTGCACTGCGCCCACGGTTATTTCCTCTCGAGTTTCCTCTCGCCGCTCACCAATCATCGCAGCGACGAATACGGCGGCTCGCTGCAAAACCGGTTGCGCTATCCGCTGCAAATCTTCGCGGCGATCCGCAAGGTCTGGCCCGCGGACAAGCCCATCTCGGTGCGCATCTCCGCGCACGACTGGGTGGACGGCGGCACCACGCCGGACGACGCAGTAGAAATTGCGCGCGCCTTCAAGGCAGCAGGCGCCGACATGATCGACGTCTCGTCGGGCCAGGTCAGCAAGGCCGAAAAGCCGGTCTACGGCCGCATGTTCCAGACGCCGTTCGCCGACCGCATTCGCAACGAAGCCGGTATTGCGACGATCGCCGTCGGCGCGATCTCCGAAGCCGATCACGTGAACAGCATCATCGCCGCCGGCCGCGCGGATCTCTGCGCGGTGGCGCGGCCGCATCTGGCCAATCCGTCGTGGACGCTCAACGAAGCCGCGAAGATCGGCTACTTCGATGTGATGTGGCCAAAGCAATACGCGGCGGCGAAATCGCAACTGGAACGCAACCTCGAACGCGAACGCGCGCAGGTCGCAGCGAACGCGGGGCTCTCGCCGCAAGAACGCGCACAACGCGCAGAAGGAACCGTGTGAACACAGAGACCTCCGGGCTGGCCGGGAAACATGCCGTCGTCACCGGTGGCGGCAGTGGGATCGGCGCGGCCACCGCCGAAGCGCTGGTGCGTGCCGGCGCACGCGTCACGTTGATGGGTCGCGACGCGGCACGTCTTGCTGCGCAGCGCGATGCGTTAAACGCGCTAAGCCTTTCAGGCACAGCAGGCGACATCGCCTGCATCGCTGTAGACGTCACACAGGAGGCTGCCGTGGTCGCTGCCTTCGAACAGGCTGGTCCGGTAGACATCCTGATCAATAACGCCGGCCAGGCGCAAGCGGCCCCGTTCGCGCAGACCGATATCGCCCTCTGGCAACGCATGCTCGACGTCAACCTGACCGGCGTGTTTCTATGCACGCGCGCCGTGCTGCCTGGCATGCTCGAACGCGGTTACGGTCGCATCGTCAACGTCGCGAGCACCGCGGGGCAGACAGGTTATGCCTACGTCGCAGCATATTGCGCGGCCAAACACGGCGTGATCGGCCTGACCCGTGCGCTTGCGCTCGAAGTCGCGACCAAAGGCGTGACCGTCAACGCAGTCTGTCCCGGCTACACCGAGACCGAACTGCTGCGCGCCTCGCTCGACCAGATCACCAGCAAAACCTCGCGCAGCGAAGAGGAAGCACGCCGCATCCTGCTGCGCAACAACCCGCAACAGCGTTTTGTCACGCCGGAAGAAGTCGCCAATGCCGCGCTGTGGCTGTGCATGCCCGGCTCTGCCGCGATCACCGGCCAATCCATTTCCGTCTCCGGGGGAGAAGTCACATGACTCGTGCAACCAGCGCTAAAAAACCCGCCTCAACAGAAGCGAAAGCGCCGCGCAAAGGCGTCGCCAAACCGGCCGAGAACGTGGTCGACATGGAAATGAGCACCGGCGCCGACAGCCATATGGGCCTGCGTCTATGGCTGCGCATGCTCACCACCACCAACCTCGTGCAAGCCGAATTGCGCAAGCGGTTGCGCAACGAATTCGACACGACGCTGCCGCGCTTCGACCTGATGGCTCAGCTCGAACGCCATCCCGAGGGGCTCAAGATGACCGAGCTCTCGCGCCGTCTGATGGTGACGGGCGGCAACGTAACCGGCATTACCGATCAGCTCGAAAAGGAAGGCCTCGTCGTGCGCGATGCGGATCCGAACGATCGCCGCTCGATCAGCGTGCGTCTGACAACCGACGGCCGCGCGCAGTTCGACCGGATGGCGGTAGCGCACGAACAGTGGGTCGTCGAAATGTTCGGCGGCCTGAGCCTCGACGAGAAGTCGCGCACGCATCAGCGTCTGGGCAAGCTCAAGAAACATCTGCTCGACAACCTCAAGGGTTGAGCGGCACCGAACTGGAGGAGATATCCATGACACCATCCCACGTCGACGCCCTGCTGGCCGGCAATCGCGTCACGCTAGCGGGCTATGAGGCGAAGCACTTCGGCTGGTCGGTCAGCGCCAAGGTCGCGACCGTCACGCTGAATCGCCCCGAACGCAAGAACCCGCTGACCTTCGAATCGTATGCCGAGTTGCGCGACCTGTTTCGACAGCTTGCGTACGCAACCGATGTGAAAGCCGTGGTGATCCACGGTGCCGGCGGCAACTTCTGCTCGGGCGGCGACGTCCACGACATCATCGCGCCGCTGATCGACCTGCCGATGCCCGAATTGCTGCTGTTCACCCGCATGACCGGCGATCTGGTGAAGGCCATGCGGCATTGCCCGCAGCCGGTGATTGCCGCCGTCGATGGGGTCTGCGCAGGCGCAGGCGCCATTCTGGCGATGGCGTCCGACCTGCGCCTGGGCACCGCGCGCAGCAAGCTCGCGTTCCTGTTCTCGCGCGTCGGCCTGGCCGGTTGCGACATGGGCGCGTGCTCGATCCTGCCGCGCATCATCGGCCAGGGACGCGCGTCCGAACTGCTCTTCACCGGCCGCTCGGCGAGCGGCGAAGAGGGCTACGCCTGGGGCTTCTATAACCGTCTGTGCGAGCCCGATGCCGTGCTCGACGAAGCCACCAGGCTGGCCGCCGAACTCGTCGCCGGACCGACCTTCGCACACGGCATCACGAAGAAGATGCTGCACCAGGAATGGAGCATGAGCATCGACGAAGCCATCGAATCCGAGGCGCAAGCGCAGGCCATCTGCATGAGCACGCACGATTTCGAACGCGCGTATCGCGCGTTTGCGGCGAAAACGCGTCCGGTGTTCGAAGGAGACTGACGTGAGCGCTTCCGGCAAGATCGATCTTCATAGCGCACTGGCGTGGCCGTTCTTCGAAGACCGCCATCGCGAACTCGCGGCAGGCGTCGAAGCCTGGTGCGGCACGCATCTGGCTGACGCGAGCCACGGCGAGGACGTCGATGCCACCTGCCGCCATCTGGTGCGCGAACTCGGCGCAGCGGGTTGGCTGAAATACGGCGTCGGCGGCACCGCGTACGGCGGGCACGGCGACACCATCGATACGCGCGCCGTCTGCCTGCTGCGCGAAACGCTCGCGAAACACTCGGGCCTCGCCGACTTTGCGCTCGCCATGCAGGGGCTCGGCTCCGGCGCCATCTCGCTGGGCGGCACGCACGAACAGAAGCACCGCTACCTGCCGCGTGTGGCGAACGGCACGGTCATTGCGGCCTTCGCGCTATCCGAACCGGAAGCAGGCTCGGACGTTGCGGCCATGGCACTCTCTGCCCGCGCCGACGGCGACGCCTATGTCCTCGACGGCGACAAGACGTGGATCTCCAACGGCGGCATCGCCGACTTCTACGTGGTGTTCGCCAGAACCGGCGAAGCACCCGGCGCGCGTGGCATCAGCGCGTTCATCGTCGACGCCGATACGCCGGGCCTTGAAATCGCCGAGCGCATCGACGTCATCGCACCGCATCCGCTCGCGCGCCTGCATTTTGCCGGCGCACGCGTGCCGCGCAGCCAGATGCTCGGTGCCCCCGGCGAAGGCTTCAAACTGGCCATGCGCACGCTCGATATTTTTCGCACCTCGGTAGCGGCGGCATCGCTCGGTTTTGCGCGGCATGCCATGGCAGAGGGCCTTAAACGTGCCGCATCGCGCAAGATGTTCGGCCAGACGCTGGGCGATTTTCAGTTGACCCAGGCAAAGCTCGCGCAGATGGCGCTCACCATCGACAGCAGCGCCCTGCTCGTCTATCGCGCAGCCTGGTTGCGCGATCAGGGCGAGAACGTCACGCGCGAAGCCGCGATGGCGAAGTGGCATGCCAGCGAAGGCGCGCAGCAAGTGATCGATGCAGCCGTTCAGCTTTGGGGCGGCATGGGCGTGCAAAGCGGCACGGCCGTCGAAATGCTCTACCGCGAGATTCGCGCGCTGCGCATCTACGAAGGTGCAACCGAAGTGCAGCAACTGATCGTAGGCCGTGATCTGTTGAAGGCCCACGCCGCCGCGCAACAGGACAGCACGTCATGAGCGCGACGTTCGACATGCCGGTGCGCATCCGCTTCGCGCATTGCGACCCGGCCGGCATCGTGTTCTTTCCGCAGTACCTGGTGCTGACCAACGCGCTGGTCGAAGACTGGTTCACCGAGTGCCTGCACGTCGACTACGCGCACATGATCGGCGAACGCCGTATCGGCTTGCCGATCGTCAAGCTCGACTGCGAGTTTTCGCGGCCAAGCCGCATGGGCGAAACCCTCACGCTCACGCTGAGCGTGAACGCAATCGGCCGGCGTTCGATTCGCCTCGGCATCGTCGGTCATTGCCAGAACGAAGTGCGCTTCCGTGCGCATCAGGTGCTGGTGACGACGTCGCTCGAAACCGGCCAGTCCATCGATATTCCCGACGACATCGCGAGCGCCCTCGCGCGCTTCGCCCCACCGCCTGCCCTCACCGACGAGCCACGCTCATGAAAAAACCTCTCCTCCCTGCCGGCTGGGTCAAGCCGCGCGGCTATGCGAACGGCGTTGCGGCCGTCGGCACCCAGGTGTTCATCGCCGGCCAGATCGGCTGGGACGCCGAGGCGCGCTTCCAGTCGAGCGACTTCGCCGCCCAGGCGATTCAGGCCTTGCAGAACATCGTCGCGGTTCTGCATGAAGCCGGCGGCAAACCGGCCCACCTCGTGCGTTTGACCTGGTATGTGACGGATAAGCGCGAATACCTCGCCGCGCTCAAGGACATCGGCCGCGCGTTTCGCGAACTGATCGGCGACTACGACATTGCGATGAGCGCGGTTCAAGTGGTCGCGCTGATCGAAGACGAGGCCAAGGTCGAAATCGAGGCCACTGCAGTGATCCCCCACGAAGCCCACTAACCGTTCGGGAGAGCGTCATGGAACCGTCTGCGCACGTCGACACCTTCGCCCGCGACCATCTGCCGCCGCAAGATCAATGGCCGGTGTTTCTGCTCGACAATCCCGACATCGCCTATCCGGCGCGCTTTAACTGCGCGACCGAGTTACTGGACCGGACCATCGAGGCGGGGCACCGCGACCGCCCGGCCATCTGGTCCGAGGTGAACGGCGAAGCCCGCGCCACCACGTATGGCGAGTTACTTGCGTTGGTGAATCGCAGCGCGCATGTGCTGGTCGATGAGTTGGGTCTAAAGCCCGGCAACCGCGTGTTGCTGCGTGGGCCGAATACCTTGCAGATGGCGGTGGCCGCGCTGGCCGCGCTGAAAGCGGGGCTCGTGCTGGTGCCGACGATGCCCCTGCTGCGCGCAAAGGAACTCAAGCAGATCATCGACAAGGCGCAGATCGGCGCCGCCCTCTGCGACGCACGCCTGACCGACGAACTCGCCCGCTGCCGCGATCCGCAGGACGAATATTTTTGCGCGGGGCTGCAACAGACCTGCCTGTTCCATGACGACGGCGCGGACGCTCTCGAAACCCTCGCCACCAGCAAACCCGACCACTTCACCGCCTGCGATACCGCCGCCGACGACGTCTGCCTGATCGCCTTCACCAGCGGCACAACCGGCTTGCCGAAGGGCTGCATGCATTTTCATCGCGACGTGCTGATGATGTGCGACCTGTTCCCGCGGCATGTACTCAAACCCAGCGCCAGCGATGTGTTCTGCGGCACGCCACCACTCGCGTTCACTTTCGGCCTCGGCGGCGTCTTGTGCTTTCCGCTGCGGGTGGGCGCCTCCACCGTGCTGATCGAGCGGCTCACGCCCGAGAGCTTGCTGCAGACGGTGGAGCGCTTTCACGCCACCATCATGTTCACCGCGCCCACCTTCTACCGGCAGATGGCGCCGCTCGTGCCGCGCTTCGATATTTCGAGCCTGCGGAAGACCGTTTCGGCCGGCGAAGCGCTGCCCGATTCGACGCGGCATCTGTGGCGCGAAGCGAGCGGCATCGAGATGATCGACGGTATCGGCGGGACCGAGCTGATCCATATTTTCATTTCGGCGGCGGGCGCGGATATCCGGCCGCATGCCATCGGCCGCGCGGTGCCGGGTTATATCGTGCAGGCCGTCGACGACGCCATGCAGCCGGTGCCGCCCGGCACCATCGGCAAGCTCGCCGTGCGCGGGCCGACCGGTTGCCGCTATCTGGCTGACGACCGCCAGACGAAGTTCGTGCGCGACGGCTGGAACCTGCCCGGCGACTCCGTCTATCTCGACGAGGACGGTTACGTGTTCTACCAGGCACGCGCCGACGACATGATCGTCTCCGCGGGCTATAACATCTCCGGCCCGGAAGTGGAAAGCGTGCTGCTGCAGCACGATGCGGTAGCGGAATGCGGCGTAGTGGGTGCGCCTGACGAAACGCGTGGCCAGGTCGTCAAGGCGTTTATCGTCCTTAATCCGGGCTTCACGGCTGACGACAGCATGGTCGCGCAGTTGCAGGAGTTCGTGAAGAACAACGTGGCGCCGTACAAATACCCACGTCTGATCACCTTCGTCGACGCGTTGCCGCGCACCGAAACCGGCAAGCTCAAGCGGTTTGCGTTACGGAGCCTGTAGCGTCGGGAGAAACGTCGCGGCGATTTGAACACCGCCGCGACGCGCAAAACTCAGTCGCCGAGCTTCGCATCAACGCAGCCGGTGCTGCTGCATTCGCGCTCACGCTCGCGCAGGAATGCAACGCGCTGCTGCGTCATGTCGGTCGCGCATTCCAGATTGACGTAATAGCCGTCCTCTTTTTCAAAACTGCATTTCGCATCGCGCTGACTGAGCCATGCGAGTTGCCCGTGCTTGAGCGTCGCCTGCTCGGCCGGTTGCAATGCCTTCTTCACACGGTCATATTCCTGATTCAGATCGCGATCGAGCTGGGAGAACTCGGTGCTCGCGCAATAAACCTGGTCAAACGCATTACGGGGCTTGCCGCAACCGGCCGCATAAGCCGTCATCGAAAACGCAGCCAGCAGTAAAGGTAAGGCGATTTTTTTCATGCTAAATGCATCCTTTCAAGTGAAGAGAAGTTTTACTATCGAAAAGCGTCATGCAGACACAGGCGGTTTTACGGCTTTCGGCGGACATCCATTCCAAACGCAATCCCGGCCGCAATCGCCAAAAATCGTCTATGCATCAGGCGGTGCGCGACAGAACGCCCAGCCCTGCTGGCCAGTTTGTGAGCACGAAAGGTAAACGCTTTTCCGCTTTATGTGAACCCGCCACAAACCGTAAAATCGGATTTTGTCACCGCCTGACAGTTTTTAAGACGAACTTCAAAACAACTTATTTACTGATGCATGGCACGTGTGATAGAACCACTGTCGCCAATGATTGTGACGACTGCAACCTCCGGCGCCGTACATGGGATGCTTAAACCCGGCGTTACCCTTTTCATTCGGGACACACCATTGATTCGCGTCCGTTTGCCGAACCAGGCCTGACTCCATGCGCCCGCACTATTTACCGTCCAGCCATTCGCCTTTCTCGACCGAGCTTCGCCGGGAAGTCGCCGCGTATCTCGCGAGCAGGCAGGACCACCGGTTCGGCAATGCGGCGACCTGGCTGAAGGCGGGGAGCCTGCTGGCGATCGCCTGTGTGCTGTTTGTGCTGTGCTTCCGTGCCCACGGCCCCGCAACGTTCTTCGCGTCCTACGTCGGCATGTTTCTCGCGGCCGTGATGCTGTCGGTCAATTCCATGCATGACGCATCGCACGGCGCCCTGTCGAAGTCCAAATGGCTGAACACGTTCGTCATGCGCGCGGTCACGCTGCCACTCGGCATCGAGCCGGCCTACTGGCAAGCACGGCATGTCCGGTATCACCATGTCTATCCGAACATCGAGCATCACGACCTCGATACCGAGGCCAACGTGTTTCTGCGGCAAACGCCGTTTCAGGCATGGCACCCGCATTTCCGCTTTCAGCATCTGTACTGGCCGGCAATCGCCGCGCTCTCGCTGCCCTATATCAACTGGATCTACGACTGGTCGGACCGCCTCGGCACCACACCGCTGGCGCAGGACGGACTGCTGCCCGGCGCGCGCGGCTGGGCGCTGTTCATCGCGTCGAAGCTGGTTCACTTTGGCGTGTTCCTGGTGTTGCCGCTCGTGCTGCTCGGTCCCACGGTCGGCTACGGGACGGTCTTCGCCGCGTATCTGGCGGGTCAAATGCTCGCCTCATCCATCCTGTTGATGCTGATCCTCGGCACGCATTGGGCCGAGACGGAGTTTTATCTGCTGCCCGCCGACGGCCGCTTGCCGCACACGCGCGACGAGCACGCCTTCCTGACCTGCTGCGACTGGATCACGCGCCCCACTTTCATCGGCGCCTGGCTGGGCGGTCTCAATCACCATCTCACGCATCATCTGTTTCCGGGGCATGGGCACCGGCACTATCGTGCGATTGCGTCGATCGTCGAGCGCCTGGCGCGGCAACACGGTCTGCCCTATCGGGCGATCGGTTACGCTGAACTGCTTTCGAGCCAGCAGCGTTTCCTGAGAAAGATGGGGCAGGCGCCCCGGAGTCTGTCGGCATGACCACCCTCGTCACCGGCGCCACTAGCGGGCTGGGCCGCAACGCCGCCGCGTTTCTTGCGCAGCAGCGCCGCAGCGTACGCACCACCGGCCGTAATCGCGCGGCCGGCGAGGCGCTGCAGGCGCTCGGCATGGCGTTCGTGCCGCTCGACCTCGCCGGCGCCACCAGCGCCGATCTGGAGTCTCTGCTGCAAGGTGTCGATACGGTGTGGCATTGCGCGGCGCTGTCGTCGCCATGGGGCGCATGGTCCGACTTTCACGCAGCCAATGTGCTCGCCACCTCGCGCCTCGCGCATGCCGCAGTCGCGAACGGGGTGCGCCGCTTCATCCATATCTCGACTCCCGCGCTCTATTTCGATTTCAACCACCGGCTCGATATCGAAGAAACGTTTCGCCCGGCCAGCTATGTGAACCACTACGCGAGCACCAAGGCGCAGGCCGAGGACGTCATCCGCGCGGTCGCCGCCACGCATCCGGATACCACCTTCGTGATGCTGCGGCCGCGCGCCATTTTCGGTCCGCACGACCGGGTACTGCTGCCGCGCATCCTGCGGCTGTTGCGCGAGCGCGGCGGTCGCTTGCCGCTGCCGCGCGCAGGCACGGCCAAGGTCGATCTGACCTATGTGGGCAACGTGATCCATGCGATGCAACTGGCCACCACCAGCCCCGATGTGCGCTCCGGCGAAGCCTTCAACATCACCGGTAACGAGCCCACTTGCCTGCGCGACGTACTCGACGTCCTGCTGACGCGGCTCGGCATCGCCTACCGGATCAAGGACGTGCCGTATCCCGTCCTCGACCTCGCCGCCCGCGCGATGCAGCGCTGGGCCGCGATCAGCGGACGCGAACCGCTGCTGACGCGCTATAGCGTCGGCGCATTGAGTTTCGACATGACGCTCAGCACGCGCAAAGCGCAGCAGGTGCTCGGCTATCAACCGCGCTGGACGCTGCAGCAGAGCATCGAAGAGACCGTCAACTGGATCAGGGCACATGGCGACGATTACGGTCTTTGAAGCCGGCTACTGCACGCACATGGCGTGCATGGCGCTAAAGGGCGCGGGTTTCGCGAGCTGCCGGTTTCCGGCGCGGGCGTATCTGATCGAAACGTCCCGCGGACGCTGGCTGTGGGATACCGGGTATGCGCAGCACTTCCACGACCATACGAAGAGCGGCCTCTTCTCTCTATACCGGCGCGTGACGCCGGTTTACTTCGACGCGAAAGAGGCCGTGGTCAGTCAGCTAAAAGCGCGCGGCATGCAGCCGCACGATCTCACCGCCGTGATCCTGTCGCACTTCCATGGCGACCATATTGCCGGCTTGCGCGATCTGCAAGGCGTACCCACTTACCTCTCGGGCGCCGGTTGGGAAGCGACGCGTGGTCTGCGCGGCATCGGCGCATTGCGCAAGGGTTTCGTACCGGGCCTGATTCCACCGGACTTCGAGTCGTCCACTGTGTTTGTCGAAAGCTTCGAGCGGGTTGCCCTGCCTTCCGAGCTTGAACCGTTCCGCCAGGGCTTCGGGCTGCCAGGCGCGTGCACGGAAGTGATTCTGGTCGAATTGCCTGGACACGCCGCCGGTCATCTCGGCGCCTTCGTCAGTACCGCTGACGGTTGGGTACTGCTCGCATCCGATGCGGCCTGGTCGCCGAAAAGCTATCAGCAACTGGTGGGACCGTCCGTCATCGCACACGCCATCATGGACAGTCCCGCCGAATACCATCAAACCTTGCGCGACCTGAATGCGCTGCATACGCGCGGCGAAGTGAAGATCTGCCTCACGCACGAAGGGGCGTTGTAATGCGCCTTGCAGAGACGCTCTGGTCGTATTGGCAGACACGCCGCTTGCGCTTCGCGACCCGCGAGGCGCTCGAACAACATCAGCAGCGCAGGCTAAAGCAGTTTATCCGCCGGCACCTGACGCGCAGTCCGTGGTTCGCACCGCATCTGTCGCAACCGCTGCAAACGTGGCCGTTAATGAACAAGGCGGTCATGATGGAGCATTTCGACCGCATCAATACGGCCGGACTCAAGCTCGACGAAGTGCTCGCCTGTGCGATGCAGGCCGAACACTCGCGCGACTTCGAGGCTACCGTGAACGGCTATAGCGTGGGCCTGTCTTCGGGCACCTCCGGTTCGCGCGGTGTGTTCGTCGTGAGTCCGGCCGAGCAGGCGAAGTGGGCGGGTGTCCTGCTCGCCAAACTCCTGCCGCGCGGACTCTTTCACGGCGAGCGGGTCGCGCTGTTTCTGCGCGCCAACAACAACCTGTATTCGTCGGTGCGCAATCCGTGGCTTTCGTTTGAGTTCTTCGACCTGTTCGAGCCGTTCGACGCGCATTTCGAGCGCCTGAACCGCTACGATCCGACCATCGTCGTGGGTCCGGCACAGGTACTGCGCAGTCTGGCGCTGGCTAGAACCGCAGGATACCTGACGATCAAACCGCACAAGGTCATCTCCGGCGCCGAAGTGCTGGACCCGCTCGATAAGGTACTGATCGGCGCCTCGCTCGGGACAGTCGGCGAGGTCTATCAGGCCACGGAGGGCTTTCTCGCGGCCACCTGCGAATACGGCACGCTGCACCTGAACGAAGCGCATATCCACGTCGAACCTCAATGGCTCGACGGCGAACGCTTTGTGCCGGTCATCACGGATTTCACTCGCGTGACGCAACCCATTGTGCGTTACCGTTTAGACGACATCCTCTTGCGGCGTTCGACGCCTTGCCCCTGCCATAGCCATGAGATGGCACTGGAGCGGATCGAAGGACGCTGCGACGACCTGCTGCGCCTGCCCGGCGCAAACGGCGCGCCGGTGGAGGTGTTCGCCGACGGCCTGTCCCGAGCCATTGCGCAAACGCTGCCGCGCACGGCGGACTATCGGCTGGTTCAAACCGGGCCGGCGTCGCTCGCACTTTACGTCGACGCGCCAGGTGCGCCGCTCACGCAATATGAGGCCGATCTGAGCGCCTATCTGCAACGCCTGGGCGTGGCGACTGCAAGCCTGGAATGGGACCTGCACGCCGCCTTGCCGCCCACCGATTTCAGCGCCAAACGCCGGCGCATCACCCGGCTTCGGGAGGCACACTGATGCCTGTACTCGCGCGCTTGCGCTTCATGTTGCTGGGGTGGGGGGCGGTGGGCGTGGCCTACACGACCGGCCGCGTGCTCTCCGGTACGCCGATCCTGCTGCCCGAAACCGCACTCGACCGCCTGATTCCATTCAATCCGGCGGGCGTGTGGCTCTATCTGTCGTTTTTCCTGCTAGTGCCGCTCGCCTTCCTGACCACGGATGCGGCCCGCGTGCCTCGCCTCGCCCGTGCAATGCAACTGTGTGCGGTGGTATCCGCGGTGATCTTCGTGCTGTGGCCCACTACGCTCCATTACCCGCCGATCCCGTCCGGCGCCGCAGGGGCATCGTTGCTTGACGGGCTGATCGCCTCGGATTCCGCGCAGAACTGTTTTCCGTCGCTGCATGGCGCGCTGACCTTGCTGTGCGTCGCCGCCCTCTGCAGCCGGCGCAGGCCGGTTGCAAGCGTGCTGGCGGTGCTGTGGGGCTTCGGGATCGGCTGGTCGGTCATCCAGACGCGCCGCCATCTGGCGATCGACCTCGGCGCAGGCATGCTGCTCGGCTGCGCCAGCGGCTGGCTGGTCGCCCATCTGAGCCGCCTGCGCGATCGGCGAGCGACATCCCCGGCTGCGTCCTCGAATGCCAAAGCCGCGTTCGAAACAGAACTGGAAAGCGAATCATGAATGCAATGGCCCTCCCCCTGCTGATCACGCTCGCTTGCGTGCTACTGGAGCTGGGGTACTCGCGTGTCCGGCGCGGCCTGGCGATTCCGTGGCGGGACGTGATCCTGAATCTGGATTCCGGGCATATCCTGATGTGGTTCTTCCGGGGCATCGAAGTCGCGGTCTTTGCGTGGATCCTGGCGCACGTCAACCTGCATTGGCTCGATCGCTGGCATCCCGCCGCCGTGTGGATCTTCGCGATCCTCGCGTGGGATCTCGGGTTCTACTGGATGCATCGCCTGCATCATTCGTTCGGGGTGCTATGGAGCGTTCATGTGGTCCACCACGAGGGCGAGCACTTCAATCTCTCGCTCGGCATCCGCAACTCCTGGTATTCGTCGCTGACCACGCTGCCGTTTACGACGATACCGCTCGCTTTGGCCGGCGTGCCGCTGGACATCTTCATTGCCGTGTCGACGCTTCACTACACCGTGCAGTTCTATAACCACAACGGTATCGTCGGCCGCTCCGGACTGCTGGACCGGTTTCTGGTCACCCCCGCGAATCACCGGGTTCACCATGGGCACAACGCCGAGTATCGCGACCGCAATTTCGGCGGCACCTTCCTCATCTGGGACAAGCTGTTCGGCACGTTTCAGCGCGAACTGCCTGGCGTGCCGATCCAGTACGGCATCGCTACGCCCACACATTCGACCAATCCATTCTGGGCGAACACGGTGCCGCTGCTGCGCTATGCGGGCTTACGCGTGCCGCGGCTCACCGGCGTGCGCCGCCTTACCGTGCCCGACACGGTGATCGCAAGCGGCGGCGTGATCCTGTTCGGCGTCGTCACCTACTACGTGCATCGCAACGGCACCTGGCCGGAATTTGGGCAGCCCACCTTCTTCGCCCTGATCTTCGCCGCAACGCTTGCATTGGGTGGCATGTCGGATGGCCGCCTCTGGGGTGTGGCGAGCTGGGTTGTCATCGCCGCGCTCTCGCTCGCCATCATGCCGCTGTATTTCGGCCTGCGCGATCCTCTCGGGCTGAGTTTGCTAGGCGCGCTGCTCGTGCACAGCATCGTGGCCGCTATCGTCACGCTGCGTGTGCAGGAAAAAGCGTCGAGCTATGTCCAAACCTGATATTCGCCGCCGCGACCTCGATTTCAACATGAAGGACGTCATTCCCGTTCACTGGCTGGACGGCGAGTGCCACATCACGCGCCATTACGACGCCATGTCGATCATGTTCCCGGAAGGGGAACGCGCGTTCATCGAGAGCGTGTCCCTGTATCGCGACCAGATCGCGCCTGGGACGCCGCTCGCCGAGGACGTCGCCGGGTTTGTCGGCCAGGAAGCGATCCATCGACGCGAACATCAACGCTATAACGCGAGGCTCGCGGCGCAGGGCGCGCCGGTTGCCGCGCTCGAGCGCCAGGTTGCCGGACAACAGGAGTTTGCGCGCCGCTATCTGCCGGATAGCGTGCGGCTCGCCATCACGGTGTGTCTCGAACACTTCACCGCCATGCTCGCCGACCAGATGCTCCGGCAGCGTGCCTGCATGAAGGGCGCGGATCCGCGCATGCGCCGCATCTGGGGGTGGCACGCGGTGGAAGAAACCGAACACAAAGGCGTCGCGTTCGATGTCTTCGCGCACGTCATCCGCCATCCGGTGAAGCGCTACGCATTGCGTTGCGCGGCCATGCTGTGGGTCACAGCCATCTTTACGCTGCTGGCCTGGGGTTTTACGTTCAGCCTCGTCAAACACGATCGCCGCCTCACGGACTGGCGCGGCTGGGGACGCTTGCTGCGCTATCACTTCGTCTCGCCTGGCGCGCTCGTGCGCATCGTGCCGCACTGGCTCGCCTGGTTCTCGCCGGGTTTTCACCCATGGCAACACGACAACCGCGAGCTCGTGCGCGAGGCTTACCGGGAATATGACGTGCCGTGGGACGAAGGCCGCGCGAGGCTGTAGATTCGACCGGGCCAGGCCTCGCCCGGTTTGTGAGGCGGTGCTTCACTCTATATTTAGCACTACCCAAGCCGGCTATGATGTGACACTCCACAGGCCCGGATCTCATACCCATGCTCACCGTCCATCATCTGAACAACTCACGCTCGCAGCGCGTCCTGTGGCTGCTTGAAGAACTCGGTGTGCCGTACGAGATCAAGCGCTATGAGCGCGACGCCAAAACCATGCTGGCGCCGCCCGAATTGCGCGCCATCCATCCGCTCGGCAAATCGCCGGTAATCACGGACGACGGCCTGACCATCGCCGAATCGGGCGCCATCATCGAATATCTGGTGGACCGCTACGGCCAGGGACGCTTCGCGCCCGCTGTCGGGACACCCGAGCGTCTGCGCTATACGTACTGGCTGCACTACGCGGAAGGGTCGGTAATGCCGCCGTTGCTGCTCAAGCTGGTGGCGTTGCGAATCGCCAGCGCGCCGATGCCGTTCTTCGCCAGGCCAATTGCACGCAAAATTGCTTCGACGCTGCAATCGAGCTTCGTGGATCCGCAGATCAAGCTGCACCTGGGCTATATCAACGACGCGTTGACGCCCACCGGCTGGTTCGTCGGCAACGAATTCAGCGCCGCGGACGTCCAAATGAGCTTCCCGCTCGAAGCCGCCACGGCGCGCGGCGGGGTCGTCAGCCATATCGCTGCCATCAACGGCTTTCTCGAACGCATCCATGCGCGTCCCGCGTATCAGCGCGCGCTGGAACGCGGCGGCAAGTACGAACTGTTGGGCTGAGTATTGCTGACCCATAGGGCAACACGAGGGGCGCCGCACGCCGCCTGGATCGCCCATGCTCGCCTCAGGTTCGAGAGGCGTAACATCTTGGTTTCCGACGCTAATCCACACCGGAGACCTGCCGCATGACTCACAACATCGACGGGCGCAAACGCTGGCTCGCCCTGATCGTCCTGTGCCTGGGCGTGCTGATGATCGTCCTCGACTCGACGATCGTAAACGTCGCGCTGCCGTCCATCGCCGCAGATCTCGGCTTCTCCGAAACCTCGCTGGTATGGGTCGTGAACGCCTATATGCTGACCTTCGGCGGCTGCCTGCTGCTCGGCGGCAGGCTCGGCGACCTGTACGGCCATCGCAAGCTGTTTCTGGGCGGCATTACGCTCTTCACGCTGGCTTCGCTGGCCTGCGGCATGGCGAATTCCCAGGTGCTGCTGGTCTGCGCGCGCGCCGTGCAGGGGTTTGGCGGCGCGGTGGTGTCGGCGGTCTCGCTGTCGCTGATCATGAACCTGTTCACCGAGCCGGGCGAGCGCGCCAAGGCCATGGGCGTGTACGGCTTCGTGTGTGCGGGCGGCGGCAGCATCGGCGTGTTGATGGGCGGTCTGCTCACCAACCTGTTGAGCTGGCACTGGATCTTTCTGGTCAACCTGCCTATCGGCATTGCCGTTTACGCGCTGTGTGTCGCGCTGCTGCCCGATGGCCGAGGCCACACACGCGGCGAGCGGCTCGACGTCGCCGGTGCCGCGACGGTGACCGCCTCGCTGATGCTCGCGGTCTATGCCATCGTGAACGGCAACGAGGCGGGCTGGACCTCGCTGCCCACCCTCGGCATGCTCGTCGCCGCGCTGGCGCTGCTCGTGCTGTTCCTGCGCATCGAAGCGCGCGTGCAGCACCCGCTGATGCCGCTGGGCCTTTTCAGGCTGCGCAACGTTGCGGTCGCGAATGTGGTCGGCGTGTTGTGGGCGGCGGCGATGTTCGCGTGGTTCTTTATCTCCGCCCTCTATCTGCAGCGCGTGCTGGGTTATCGGCCCATGCAGGTCGGGCTCGCTTTTCTGCCGGCCAACCTGATCATGGCGTTGTTCTCGCTTGGGTTGTCCGCTCGCCTCGTGATGCGCTTCGGTCTGCGCCTGCCGCTCGGCGTCGGCTTGCTGCTGGCTGCCGCGGGGCTCGCATGGTTTGCGCGGGCGCCGGCTGACGGCAGCTTTGTCATTGATGTGCTGCCCGGCATGACCCTGCTCGGACTCGGCGCGGGGATTGCGTTCAACCCGGTTCTGCTGGCCGCGATGAGCGACGTCGAAGCGAGCGAGTCCGGCCTCGCCTCGGGCATCGTCAATACCTCGTTCATGATGGGCGGCGCGGTGGGTCTCGCGGTACTCGCAAGCCTTGCCGCGGCGCGCACCACTGCGCTGCAGGCGAGCGAGGCGCCTGCGGCGGCGCTGAACGGCGGATATCACGTCGCGTTTCTGACCGGTGCGATTTTTGCCGCGGTTGCGGCGCTGTTCGGGGCGTTGCTGCTACGCACCCACACGACGGCGGCCGGCGAGGCTGACGCGGATGCACAAGCAGACGCCACTGCCGACAACACGGGTGTCACGCACAGGCCACATGCCAGCCGCGACACCACCACCGAAAACGGCTAACTCCTGCAGAGGCCCACGGCGAAGGGTAGGTCGCCGCGCCGATCCAAAATGCGCAAGCCCGATCAAATCAGCTACCGCGCCACTCGCTATGCTGGCTTCATGCTGACACGAGAGCTGGTATGAACCCCGTCAAAAAAGCGCTCTGGTTTATCGAAAGCCACTATTCGCGCGAGTTGACACTCGACGACATCGCGAGCGGCGGCTGCGTTTCGCGCTACCACCTGTCGCGTGCCTTCGAAGCGGCAACGGGCCGCTCGGTGATGCGTTACGTGCGGGCACGACGCCTGACCGAAGCGGCGCGGCGTCTGGCAGGCGGTGCACCCGATATTCTGGCAGTAGCCATGGAAGCGGGATACGGCTCTCATGAGGCATTCACGCGCGCGTTTCGCGAGCAGTTCGGGCTCACGCCCGAGGCGTTGCGCGCGCAGGGACATCTCGACAACATCCCCCTCGTGGAGCCGATCAAAATGGATGAAACCGTTCTTACCAACCTTCCGCCGCCTCGCTTCGAGAACGGCAAGCCGCTGCTCGTCGCGGGCCTCGCCGAACGCTACACCTGCGATACCAGCGCGGCCATTCCCGCCCAGTGGCAGCGCTTTAACGAATACTTCGGCAAAGTGCCCGGACAGATCGGCAACGTCGCCTACGGCATCTGCTATAACGCCGACGACAGCGGCAATTTCGACTATCTATGCGGTGTCGAAGTCAGCGACTTCTCCAGCCTGCCTGCCGGGTTGAGCCATGTGCGGGTGCCCGAGCAGCGCTATGCCGTCTTCGCGCACCATGAGCATATCGCCGTGATTCGGCGCAGTTGGAACACCATCTGGAATCAATGGCTGCCGGAATCGGGGCATACGCCCGCCGACGCGCCGAACTTCGAGCGCTACAGCGAGCAGTTCGACCCCGTCACAGGCATGGGCGGCTTCGAGATCTGGCTGCCGCTCAAGACGTGATGGCGCCTTGACGGAGCGCGGCGATCCGCAACCGCTCGACGCCCTCGGCAAGCGCCAGCACAACCTGGTGCCCGTTCCGTTCGCGGATGCTGATCGTCTGGTCGCGTTCATCGCGCGGCCCGACCGCGACGAAGACAGGCACCTGCTTCTCGCGCGCATCGACGATTTTCTTCTCCAGCCGCTCCGGGCGATCGTCGAGCACGACCCTGACGCCTGCGTCTTCAAGCGCCTGCACCACCTGCGCGGCATACGCCGCGCTGGCGTCGTTGATCGTCGCCACGGCAACCTGCTCCGGCGCGAGCCACAACGGTAGCCAGCCTTCGTGATGCTCGAGCAGCATGGCGATGAAACGCTCCATGCTGCCCAGCACAGCGTGATGGATCATCACTGGCCGCTCGCGCTCGTTGCGCTCGTTGACGTAGAGCGCGTCAAGCCGCTCGGGCAAGACGAAATCGAGCTGAATCGTGCCGCACTGCCAACTACGTCCCCGGCTATCGAGCAGATGAAATTCCAGCTTGGGACCGTAGAACGCACCCTCGCCCTCGCGCACGTCGAACTGCAGTCCGGCCGCCAGCGCGGCTTGGGCCAACGCCGCTTCGGCACGATCCCAAACCTCGTCGGCGCCTGCCCGCAACGCGGGGCGCGTCGCCAGGGCGACGGAGAAAGCGGGAAAGCCGAGGTCGGCGTAGACGTTACGCAGCAGATCGCAAAAGCGTCCGACTTCGAGCTCGATCTGCGCCTCCGTGCAAAAGACATGCGCATCGTCCTGCACGAACGCGCGCGTGCGCTTGAGGCCCTCTAGCGAACCGGAAGGCTCATCGCGATGACAGGCGCCGAACTCGCTATAACGCACCGGCAACTCGCGGTACGAACGCACGCGCTGATTGAACACCTGCACGTGGCAGGGGCAGCTCATGGGCTTGAGACACAGCGCGCGGGCCTCGGACGCACCATCCGCATCGCGCGCTTCGCTCGCGCCGCCCGAACCCTGTCCTTCGGACAACGAATACATGTGGGCGCCAAATTTCTCCCAATGACCGCTGCGCTCCCAGATGGAGCGGGCGAGCAGTTGCGGCGTGCGGATTTCGCGGAAGCCCGCGCGCCGCATCCGCTGGCGAATATAGTCTTCCAGCACGCGATACAGCTCCCAGCCGCGCGGATGCCAGAAAACCATGCCGGGACCTTCCTCCTGCTGGTGGAAAAGGTCCAGCTTGTTACCTAAAACACGATGATCGATGTCGTTCACAGTACGCTCCGTTTGATATGAGCCAACGACGGAGGGCCGTAAACGCCAAGGGCCCCGTCCGTCTCCGGCGGGGCCCTTGGGGGTTTGCAGCAGCTTCTTGCTTTAGCGCGCGCAACCTCCAGACGACCCGCCCATGAGGGTGGTCGTCGTGGTGGTGACAGCCGCGAAGGAAAGCGAATAGAGGTCCATGGATCGACATTAAACGATTTGATGACGCTACGTCAATCGATGCCTGCGGGAATTTCCTCGCCACCCTTCAACGCCGGCTCAACCTCAAACGCTTCACCGGTGGCAAAAAACGTCCCACCGGCCACGTAATGACAGGTACGCAATTCCGGGTCGTCGCCGAAGTGCCAGCGGTTCTTCGAATAGACCCGGCTATCCGCATACGCGGCCACCACTTCGCCGATGATCAGATCGTGGCGCTGGCTATCGTCGGGAATCACCTTGCATTCGAGCCACGTGATGCAACCGGCCAGCATCGGCACATCGATGCGCTGCCCTGCAAACGTCTCCAGGCCGAAGGCAGCGAACTTGTCGAGATCGGCGCCCGGCGTCGTACCGACCGCAAGCGTTTGCCTCGCGAATGCGCGGCTCGGCAATTGCAGGCCGAACACGCCGCTGGCTTCGATCAGTTGCCGCGTGAGCGTGCGGCTGTCGACCACCACCACGACCTTGGGTGGGTTGAAATCCAGCGGCATCGCCCACGAAGCCGCCATGACGTTCGTGCGCCCTGCATGCGCACTGGTGATGACGGTGACCGGACCGTGATTCAGTAACTGGGTCGCCCGCGACAATTCCACTGCTTCTCTGGTGCCTTTCATACGTTCCTTCATCGTGCCGACGGTGTATCGATTCGTGCGGTCTGCCCAGGCATCCCGGCCACGCCACATGGCATTCTAGCCAGGCCGCGACCGGGTCGTGCGAGCCGCGTTCAGGCCGCCGGGCGGCTGCGCATTCCGTGTAACACCTGCCTCTTCGAGCGGCCGCCACGTTTCGACGCGCATCGAAGCATACAGACCGCGTGAACGCCTATGATGGGAGCATCGCAGGAGAACCGACCATGTGCCCTCACCCGAATATCGCATCCACCGCCTTCCTGATCTCCGATCCGGCCCGCGCCAGCATGCTGATGGCGCTGGTCGACGGACACGCACTACCCGCCGGCGAGCTCGCCTACGCGGCCGGCGTGACTGCCCAGACGGCCAGTACACATCTGGCGAAGCTGCTGGCCGGTGGCCTCGTCGAAGTGGAAGCGCAGGGCCGTCACCGCTATTACCGGTTAGGCGGGTCGCACGTAGCATTGCTGCTGGAAAACCTCGCCTCGATCACGCCATTGAGCCGCCCTCGTACCAGGCCGCTCAGCGGCGACGCGCAGAAACTGCGCTTTGCGCGCTGCTGCTACGACCATCTGGCCGGGCAACTCGGCGTGGCGATGACCCAGGCGCTGGAGCGGCGTGGGGTGATCGTTGCAGCGGCGGACAAGCAATTCGAGGTCACGTCAGAGGGGATCGAATGGTTCGGCAGGATGGGCCTGAATGTGCCGGCGTTGCAGCCCACCCGGCGCGGCCTTGCGCGCCAGTGTCTGGACTGGTCGGAGCGGCAGCATCATCTGGCGGGACCGCTCGGTGTGCAATGGATGAGCCTGCTGTGCACCAACGGCTGGCTGCGGCGGGTCAAGGCCACACGCGCGGTGCAGGTGACGCCGCACGGCTGGGTGTGGTTGAAAGAACAATTGGGCATCGAAGGCAGGTTGGGAGAACTCACCCACGATGCCTGAGACGCGCCGCCGTGCGGCGGTGGTCTTGCTGCGCAAATTGGCGAGTCGCGCGCGGCAGCCCTTGCCCGCGCATCCGCGCTAGCTCTTCTCGCTATGCGCCACATCCAACGGTTTGTGCTGCTCTTCGCCGAGCCCTGGGAAAAACGCATTCCACGCCGCACGAACGCCTTCGGCCGCGGTCGCTTCGGCGCTGAAGGTTTCGCTCTCGCCGGAGCGGGCCGGATCGGCAGAGAGCCCTCGCCAATGCGTGAACACCAGCAGCGGCTTTTCACTCCACTCTTTATCACCGAACTTCGCAAACGCGGTCTCGCCGCTCACAAGCTGAACTTCATACCAGCCGTCACGGACAGGGGCGTAACGGTCCAGCGGAAACCACGCGGTCGGTCGAATGTCCATCATGTCCTCTCTGGTCGAAAGATCGTCACGAGTGAACAGAAGGCATTCTTCATGCCCGACGCTGAGGCTGAGCGCCGTCAACATGACGCGA
Source organism: Paraburkholderia sp. GAS38 (assembly GCF_050434965.1). Classification (NCBI taxonomy): domain Bacteria; kingdom Pseudomonadati; phylum Pseudomonadota; class Betaproteobacteria; order Burkholderiales; family Burkholderiaceae; genus Paraburkholderia; species Paraburkholderia sp. GAS38. Next base: position 97,875 of record NZ_JBNDJO010000021.1, read on the forward strand.
AGGCCCGCGCGTATTCAGCGCGGGCGAAGGGCATCGGTGGCCGGCTGTTGCATCGACGCGCGCGATGCGCGTGTGACGAGGTAAGGAGCCGTCACCCTCTGTTGCAGCGAGAGTAAGACTTACACGGTATGTCGATGCAGCATGCGGCGCGCGCCACCCGCCACTTTGCTCACACACTGCGCGAGCGCGCCGACCGCATCCGCAATCTGCTCGGCAGGCGTGTTGCCGTAGCCGATCACGAGGCCGTTGTCCTCATCGCACGGTTGCAGCGCGAAGCTGGAGAGCGCACGCGGATTGAGCCGCTGCTGCTGCGCCAGATCGACGACCGTGCGGTCCGAAATACGCGGCGGCAAGCGAAGCGTCAGATGCATGCCGCAATTGCCGCCGAGAATCTGTGCCGCTTCGAAGTATCCGGCCAGCGCCTCGCGCAACGCCTGCTGCCGCTCGCGATAGAGCCGCCGCATGCGCCCAAGGTGACGGCCAAATTCGCCCGCTTCGATAAAGTTTGCCAACGCCGTTTGCTCGAGCCGGTGGCCGCCGCGCAGCATCTCTTGCAGCGCGATGCGCGTAGGCTCCGCCATGCTGCGCGGCAGCACCACAAAGCCGATGCGCAGCGCCGGAAACATCGTCTTGCTGAACGACCCCACATACAGCACCGGAGCATCGGGCACGAGCCCCTGCATGCTGGCAATCGGCTCGCCCGTGTGACGAAACTCGCCGTCGTAGTCATCCTCGATCAACCAGGCGCCGATGCGTCGCGCCTGCGCAATGAGATCGAGCCGCCGCGCCACGGAGAGTACCGCGCCAGTGGGATACTGGTGCGCGGGCGACGTATAGATCAGCTTGGGCGGGCTGACACGCCAGGCATCCGGCGGCACGACCATGCCCTCATGATCGACCCGCATCGGCACGGTCTTCAGATCGCCCAGGTTGAAAGCGGCTTTGGCGCCGCGATAACCCGGATCTTCGACCCACGCGGTATCGCCGGGGTTGGTGAGCAGGCTCACACACAGGTTTAGCGCCTCCTGGGCACCCTCGGTAATCACCACCTGAGAGCCGTCGCAGCGTACCCCGCGCGCCATCCGCAGATGCGCGGCGATGGCGTCGCGCAAAGCCGGCTCGCCCGCCGGCTCGCCGTAGCCAAGCAACTGAGGCAAGCCTTGCTCCATGGCCCGTTCCAGCGAGCGGCGCCAGGCGCTCAGCGGAAAGCGTTCCAGCGCCGGGCTGCCCGGTGTCATCACCGAGGTCATATCGAACTGCGTGCGAGTGGCGGCGAAGCGCATGAGCCGCGCCGCGTACGCGATCTCGGCCGGCGCCGGGTCCTGATGCGTGTCGGCGTGGGACGCGGCGCTCGAGAGCGAGCTCACCCGGGTGCCCCTGCGGTCGGCCAGCACATAGCCTTCGGCAAGCAAATGGTCGTAGGCGATGACCACCGTGTTGCGCGACACGCCGAGCTCCGCCGCGAGCAGCCGCGACGACGGCAACAACGCGCCCGCCGGCAGACGGCCGGCCAGAATCGCCTGCTGCAGACGCTCGATCAGTTGCTTCTGCAGCGGCACCGGCTTGCCGGCCGGCGTGAGCGCGCCGTGAGACAACGGCCCTATGATCTCGATCATCGTCGCTGGACCTATCAAATGGTGGTTCTCTGGATCTTTTTAACATACCACGTTTGCCGTATCGTCTCTGTTGAATGCAACTCAGGCAAGAGCTGATCAACGCCGTTGCGCGGCCCTTCAGCGGGTCATCGGGCAACAAACAAGCAAGCAAGCAAGGAGAGGAACGTGGCACAACGTCTCAACGAATACATGCAGCCGATCGGCTTACCGGTGCCGGACTGGAAAGGCGCACAACTGCCGGGGCGCGAGCCGCTCGTCGGGCGCTATTGCCGGATCGAGCGGGTGGACGTCGAGCGCCATGTCGAAGACCTGTACGAGGCCTATCGCACCGCCGAGGACGGTCGCGACTGGACCTATCTGGCGGTAGGGCCGTTCGAGAGCCTCGAAGCGTATCGGGAACATCTGACCAAAGCGGCAACGCTAACCGATCCGATGCACCACGCGGTGATCGACCTGGCTACGGGCAAGGCCGTCGGCACGCTGGCCTTGATGCGCATCGATGCGCCTAATGGCGTGATCGAAGTGGGTCACGTGACCTATTCGCCGCGTCTGAAAAGGACCCGCATCGCGACTGATGCAATGGGGCTGCTGATGAAATACGTGTTCGAGGATCTGGGCTACCGGCGCTTCGAATGGAAATGCGACTCCCTCAATGGGCCGTCACGGGCGGCTGCGCTGCGGTATGGCTTCAAGTTCGAAGGGATCTTTCGCCAGGCGATCGTCACACGTGGACGTAACCGGGATACCGCATGGTTTTCGGTCATCGACAGCGAATACCCTGCGGTGCGCGACGGCTTCGCGCAGTGGCTCGACGAGCGCAATTTCGACGCGCAGGGCAATCAGCGCGAGCGGTTGGGCGATCTGATCGCGCAACGGCAAGCGCTGGCGGCGGAGGTCGAAGCGAAGGCGAAGGCTGGCGGCTGAAATCGCCGCTGGCTTTGCGCTTGCTTCCGAACGCCGGCTATCTGGCGCCTGGTTACTTAGTGCGGCCTGCTGTCCGTCAACCGGACCGGGGCTACCGCGCCTCGTACTCGTGTCAGGCCGGCGCGGCGGCGCGGCGAAACTGGATAGTCGGCTTGCCCTTGTAGACGCCGCGAACCCACTCTACGTAACCGCACTTTTGCGCTACCCGCAGGGACGCTGTGTTCTCCGGCGCAATGATGCAAGCAGTGTGGGTGGCGGGCCATTCTGCATCGGCCCAGCGTAGCGCCGCGCGCACCGCCTCGGTTGCGTAGCCGCGCCCGTGGGCCGCGGGCGTCAGCGCCCAGCCGATCTCGGGCATGTCGTCGAGCGGCGGCTCGATCTGACGCCGGAAATTGGCGAAGCCCACTTCGCCGACAAAGCGGCCGCTCTCCTTTTCACGCACCACCCAATAGCCGAAGTCCAGCAGCGCCCAATGCCCGACGTAGCGCAACAGACGCGCCCAAACCTCTTCGCGGGTAGACGGCTGGCCGCCGATAAAGCGAATCACCTCCGGATCGGACCACATCGCAAAGCTGTCGTCGAAATCCTCGATGACATGAGGACGCATGGTCAGACGATCAGTTTCGAGGAACGTGCTGGACTGGGCCATGGTGCGGGAAATGGGGTTGAAGGTGGTTGGGATGATCGCAGATTTTGGGCAATGCGTTAGGCAATGCCATGCAAGTACCGAACTTCGCACTCGCTCTACGCCAGCTCCAAAAACCGCTCCAAACACGGATTGCGATTCACCGGCGACCACACCAGCACCTGCTCGATCGTCGGTGCATCGGCCAGCGGCCGGAACACCACGCCTGCAAGCTGCGCCTTGCGCATCGAAGCCGGCACGAGCGCAACACCGACACCCTCGTCGACCAGACTGAGTACCGTCTGCTGCAGTTGCACCTCGAAACGGATATCCGGCTCGAAGCCCCCCGAGCGGCAATGCTCGAGGATGGTGGCGCGCAAGGTGGGCGCCGCTTCCTCCGACGCCAGCACAAACGACTCCCCCGCCAGTTGCGCAATCTTCAGTTGCCGCGCCCGCGCTCGTGGATGAGTCCGCGACAGCGCCACACACAGCGGCTCGCTGACAATCGTGCGCATGGCGAGGCTCCTGTTCGGCGCGCCCGGAAACATGATTGCCGCGTCGATCTGGCCGGCCAGCACCTGCGCAGCAAGATCGTTCGACACCACCTCGCGCAGATTGAGCGCCACTTCCGGATATGCCGAACCGAAAGTCCGCGCGTAACTGGGCACCACGCTGTACGCGGCACACATCGTGAAGCCGATCGCCAGCGTCCCCGTGTCGCCGTGCGCGGCCGCCTGGGCATTACGCGCGGCCTGTTCGATTGCGCTGAGAATCGCCTTGGCGTCGACGTAGAACCGCTCGCCGGCCGCCGTCAGCGTGACGCTGCGCGGACTGCGCTCGATCAGCGTGACGCCGAGACTCGCCTCCAGCGCCACCAGTTGGCGACTCAACGGCGGTTGCGACAGGTTGAGCCGCGCCGCGGCCCGGCCGAAATGGCGGGTCTCGGCCAGCGTCACGAAGTAGCGTAGCGGTTTGACGTCGATCACGATGCAAAAAAGGTATTGTTGGGCACTCGAAACGGTATTTGATTGTATCAACGCGAACCACTACTCTGGCGAATCGTCTTTTCTCAGCCTGTTGGCCTGCCTCACTGATGTTATCGACCCTCGAGATTCTGCTCCCCGTATTCGGCCTGATTTTCGCGGGTTTCGTGTGCCGCAAGCGCGGCCTGCTGGGGCCTACGGCCGCGTCGGAACTGAACCGCTTCGTCGTCTGGCTCGCGCTGCCCGCGCTGCTGTTCGACATCATGGCCCACGCCACCTGGCGTCAGTTGTATCAGCCGGCGTTTGTCGCGACCTTCGCGCTGGCCTGCGCCGGGATATTCTTGCTGATTCTCGCCGTGCGTCTGCTGGGCGGCCGGACCCTGGCCGACGCCAGCGTCGATGCGATTGCGGGCTCGTATCCGAACACCGGCTACATCGGCTTTCCGCTGTGCCTGATCGCGTTTGGACCCGTCAGCCTGACGCCGACCACGATCGCTACGATCCTCGTCGCCTGCGTGCTGTTTGCAATCGCGATTGTCCTGATCGAGGTGGGTCTGCAGACCGAGCGCGCGCCTCACCGGCTGGCGTTGAAGGTGGTGGGTTCGCTGGCGCGCAATCCGCTGATTGTTTCGCCCATCGTCGGCGTGCTGGTCGCCAGCGTTCACGTCACGTTGCCGCAAAGCGCGGAGACGTTTCTGAAACTGCTGGGCGGCGCCGCAAGCCCATGCGCGCTGGTGAGCCTCGGTCTGTTCCTCGCAGAAAAGCGCGAGGGTCAAGCCAAGGCGACGAAAAACGGCGCTTCACTGCTGCTTACCGCCACCAAGTTGCTGCTGCAACCGGCCTTGACCTGGTGGCTCGCCGCACGTGTGTTTGCGCTGTCGCCCATGCTGGTCGAAATGGCCGTCGTGCTGGCTGCCCTGCCCACCGGCACCGGTCCGTTCATGCTTGCGGAGTTTTATCGGCGCGAAGCGCACATCACATCGCGGACTATTCTTCTGTCCACCCTGGGTTCGCTCGTCACGCTCTCGCTGCTGTTATTGTTTATGCGGCACGGCGCCTGAACGACGGCGTGGCGGTGCGGTGGTGCGGCACGTTCACGCTCGCTCGCGCCGTGACACTGCGCGACATATCTCGCACATATCTTTTAACCGTGCCCGTCCCTAGACTGGTTTCATGGGACGCGGCGGCGATCGGTGCCGCAGACGATTCGTCCCCTCACGAGTCGGAACAGGCACACAATGATCTCCCCAGGAAAAATTTCGCTCTTTGCTACAGCGATTGTCGTCAGCGCGTCGATGATCGAAGCATGGGTCCTCAGCCGCAAAAAAACCGCGCATTTCGACTGGCATGAAGTGATGCTGTCGTTGACCGACCTGGTCGGCCGCAAGCTGCTTGCGCTCCTGCCCTTATCGCTGGCTGCGCCGATCTTCGCGTTTGCATGGGACCATCGCATCTATACGGCCACTATCAACAGCGCGTTGATGGTGTTGTTGCTGTTCGTCGGGCAAGAGTTCTTCTATTACTGGTATCACCGCGCGTCTCACCGCATCCGTTTCTTCTGGGCAACCCATGCGGTTCACCATTCGCCGAATCAACTGACGCTCTCCTCGGCATACCGTCTTGGCTGGACCGGAAAGCTGACCGGTACCGCGATGTTCTTCACGCCGCTCGTCTGGCTCGGCATCCGCCCCGAAGTCGTGCTGGCGACGTTGATGATCAATCTGCTGTATCAGTTCTGGCTGCACAACACATGGATGCCGAAACTAGGCTGGCTGGAATATGTGTTCAACACGCCATCGGCTCATCGCGTGCATCACGCATCGAACGCAGAGTATCTGGATGCGAATTACGGCGGTGTGCTGATTATCTTCGATCGCCTGTTCGGCACCTACGTCGCCGAGCGCGACGATCTGCCCTGCCGCTATGGCCTCACAACGCCGACACGTTCGCACAATCCCTTTGTCGTGCAGTTCGAACATTGGGTGAGCCTCGCTCGCGACATCGCATCGTCGAAGCGTCCGTGGACCGCGATCGGATATGTGCTGCGTCCGCCGGGTTGGAGGCCGGACGGTGCAGGGGAAACGACGGAGGATTTGCGGCGGGGGGTGACGCACTAAGGCGTGCTTGCACGGGTGTTCCGCTGCACTGAAATTGTCCTTGCCGAGCATGCCTGCCGGCAAGGCGTACAGCTTATAGCCTGTATTTGCGAAATACAGCCTATAGGCTGTTATTTGCATTTACAGTCTATAACCTGTATTGTGCTTGAATACGGACCGGAGACCTACGGTGGATTATCCGATCAAGACGCTTAATCAGCTACGGCCCATTCTGCAGGGATTCCGCAAAGCTGCTGGGCTCACGCAAGCCATGATGGCCAGTCGCCTCGGTGTGACGCAGCAGACTTACGCCCAGCTTGAGGCCAATCCGGCCGCAGTCAGCGTAGAGCGGCTCTTTAGGGTCTTGCGTGCACTGGATGTCGATCTGACGCTGGCTTACACCGCTGCGCGTCCACAGAAAGGCGGCGTTCCGCGCAAGACTGCTCCGCCTCCTCCGGCAAGCATGTCCGTCGCAGCCCGAAAAAATAAGGGTGCTAAGGCAAAGACCTTGCCGGCCGCTCACGCAAAACGCGTCACGCCTGGCAAGACGAAAAGTCCGCAGGAAACCTCATTGCGTGCCAGCAGCGCCCCAAAACGGGCTGAAACAACCCGGGAAAGCAGCAACAACAATGAGCCTACTGTCCGACGAAGCGCCAGAACGACGGGAGGGAGCAACAAGAAAAGGGAGAATTGGTAAACATGCCGCGCCGCACGCAAATGAATCGGCTTGATCTGTGGATGAATGGTCTGCCGGTCGGCTATTGGGAAACCACTCGCAGCGGCGAGCGGCTCGTGTATCGGGACGACTGGATCGACGATCCCCAAGGGCGCCCCCTCTCCCTATCGCTGCCCTTCACACCGGGCAACCAGCCTTATAGCGGCCAGGTCGTAGCGGATTATTTCGACAATCTTCTTCCTGACAGCGAGGCGATCCGCCGCCGCATTGCCACACGCTACAAAACCGGTAGCACCGAGCCTTTCCAGCTTCTCGCGAAACTGGGCCGAGACTGCGTGGGCGCCATCCAGATGCTCCCGCTGGACGAGGCGCCGGTCGATCTCAGGAGCATCCGCGGACGCGAACTCAAGCAGGGTGAGATCGCCCGCCTGCTGCGGGACACAACCTCGGCAATCCAGTTGGGCCAGCATGAACCTGTGGATGATCTGCGCCTGTCCATCGCCGGCGCGCAGGAAAAAACGGCCCTTCTCCGAAGCGGTAACCGATGGCTGCTGCCTGAGGGCAGCACGCCAACCACGCATATCTTCAAGTTGCCGTTGGGCCTGGTAGGCAACATGCGGGCCGACATGCGCACCTCGGTGGAAAACGAGTGGCTCTGCTCGAAAATCGTCGCAGCCTATGGCCTGCCCATCGCCCAATGCGAAATCGCCAGGTTCGAGGATCAGAAGGTACTCATTGTCGAACGCTTCGACCGCAGGTTATCAAGCGACGCAAGCTGGATTTTGCGGCTGCCGCAAGAGGATATGTGTCAGGCAACCGGCACACCTGCACTTCAAAAGTACGAGTCTGACGGCGGCCCAGGCATTGAAGCCATCATGCACGTGCTCGAACGGTCTGAGCGCAAGGCCACGGACAGGCGTCACTTCTTCATGACGCAAATGATCTTCTGGCTGCTGGCGGCCACGGATGGTCATGCAAAAAACTTCAGCATCGCCCACCTGCCGGCCAACCGTTACGAATCCACGCCGCTCTATGATGTATTGTCCGCTCATCCGATCATAGGCAGGGGCGCCAATCACATTGCCGTGCAAAAGGCGAAACTGGCCATGGCGGTGCGTGGCAAGAACGTCCACTATCTGATCAACCAGATCCAGCGCCGTCACTGGATTGCCCAAGGGCAACGCGTCGGATTTTCTGCTGCAGAGACCGAAGAGATGATCGGCGAACTGACTGCGCAGACCTCAGATGTCATCGACGAGGTTGCGGGCCTCCTGCCAAAAGACTTCCCCATGGATATTGCGGAGGCCATTTTCAACGGCATGCAGCGGCTGAGCAGCAAACTGGCCCTGTCGAAGTAAGCGGGGATCACGCCCCGTGATTTCAACCCCGCGACTCCCCACCCTCCACGCCACCGCTGCTCACCGCCGCCAACGCCCTCGCCCCCACCTTCCCCGACGACTCCGCGATCTGCCACGCCAACAGCCCCGGCACAAAGATCAGCAGATCGCGAATCCGCCGCGCCCCTGCAAGCGCAAGGCACGTCGCCGGATCGAGCCCCAGCGCGCCGCCGATCAGGATGAAGCCGCCCTCCTGCACCCCCAGCCCGCCCGGCACAAAAAACGCCGCACTACTGACCGCCTGAATCAGCGACTCGATCACCACCGCCTCGGTAAAACTCACGCGTGCACCGAGAAAGTACAGCGCCAGCCAGATCTCCAGCGCGGTTAGCACGCACTGCAGCGGCTGCCAGAAGAACAGATAGCGCAGCACCACGCCACGGCGGCGCCAGATCAGTTTGATCGACTGATCGATCTGTGCCGACTGGCCCACCAACGCGGCCAGCTTCCCGCTCGTCGCATGGTTCAGCATGCGCGTGATGCGTTCGAACGGGCTCGCGTGCTGCACCAGCGCGAACAGCACCAGCAACGGCGTGAGCGCCACGATGCCCCAGGCCAGATCGGCAGCGAGACGTAGCGTGCCCGACGCCGCGTGAGCAAACAGAAAGCCGATGCCGACCAGCGTGAACATCAACTGGCTGATCAGCGTGAGCTGCATATCGACCACCAGACTCGCCGCCGCGGTCGAGCCGCGCAGACCGCGACGCCGCATGAGGCGAAACGACACCACCTCGCCGCCGATGCGCGCCACCGGCAACATGCTGTTGACCGATTCGCGAATCCAGACCAGTTGCAACATGCCCGCCAGGCTGGGCCGGTTCGCGCCGCGTATCAGGCTTTGCCAGTCGCGCGCGTTGGCGAGCATCGGCAGTACGTGGGCGAGCCCCGCCAGCACCAGCCCCGCGCCTGCGGCACGCATGAGCCCGAGCACCGCGCCCGGGTTGTCGTGCACCACCAGCCAGAGCGACGCAATCAAGCCAAGCAACGCGGCGAGACGACCGACATGCTTCATCACGCTGCCACCTTATTGCACGCCCCCAGCATCACCGCATTGACCGCGGTGACTGGTACTACGAATACGCCACGTTGCCGGGAGGTCCGCTGAAACCCACCCGCGCAGCCTGCAAAGAAAATCCGCATAACCCCTTACTCGTCCTGAACTGGCGACAGCAAACCATTGCCGTCCACCTTGAAGCTCACGCCTCGCCAGATCACTCGTGTCGAACAGAAGCTCGCCACGAAGATCAAAAACGACACGATATCCCAGAACGGCAACAACCACAGGTCGCGACGCACTTGCCGCAACGCGCGATCCGATTGTACTTTCAGCGCCAGCCGCGCGAGCAGCGCCACCGCCACGAGCGGCCACGCCCATGCCGCACCGCCGGACAACACGATCGTCAGCAAGGCAAAGGCCAGCGGATGAATCAGTGCCGAGCCAAAATGGCCGACCGGATCGATCGTGCGGATAGTCCGGCTCCAGCGCAATTCGTGCGCAATCAGCTTGGTGGCGCTGGTCTCGACGCAGGCATGCGACACCGTGAACGGCGGTATCACCACCTTCTCGCCAATCATGCGCACCGCTTCGCCGATCGCATGATCCTCCGCCAGGTGATGCACGAACTGCGCGAAGCCGCCGATCTTCTCGAGCGTTTCGCGCCGCATCGCAATGGTCTGCCCAAAGCACGGCCGCGCCATCCCCAGCGCCAGCCCCGTCACGACGCCCGGCAGAAACTGGTAATTGGTCGCCTTGGCCGACAGCCGCGGCCAGAACCCCGGATCGGGCTGGCCGCGATAGACACAGGTGACGAGACCCACGCCGGGCTTCTGCAACTCGCCGATCACGTTGCGCAGATAATCCGGCCCCACGCTCACGTCGCTGTCCGCGAACACCAGCACGTCATGCTGCGCCTCGGGCAACATGTTGAGGATGTTGCTCATCTTGCGGTTGGGTCCATACAGACGTGCATCGGCCACCACCGTGATATGCGCATCAGGATGCAGCAGACGCAACTGTTCAACCGTGTGCAATGCCGGATCTTCCGAGTCGTGCACGCCGAACAGGAATTGCAGCGGGCCCGGATAGTCCTGCTGGCAAAAGCTCGCCAGGTTGCTGAGCAGGGTCCACTCGTCGCCGTGCAGCGGCTTGACGATCGTGACCGGCGGATAGCTGCTGGGCTCCGAGGGGGGACGCGCGAAGAAACGCCCGATCAGCGCGCCGGCCAGTACCGTGTATGCAATGCCGAACATCGCCCCCATGCCGCACAGCACCGCCAGCGCGAGGCGCAACAGATGCAGCGCGCGCAGGGATCCTTCGAGTTCGATCAGCCCGATCGCCAGCAGCACGGCAATCGGGCACGCGAGCCAGGCGAGGCGCTTCATGACGGGTCCGTCCACGCGACACGGCGGAAGGGACACATGCCCGTTACGCTTCGTGAGCGCGCAGGAAGCGGAAGAACTCCACGCCTTCGCGCAGACGCCGCTTCATCATGTCCCAGCTCATCAGCATCTCGCGCACGATCTCCCAGATCTTCGAAGGCCGGAAATAGAAGCGCTTGTAGAAACTCTCGACGTGGTGATAGATCTCTTCGCGCGACAGATGCGGATAACCGATCGCCGCTAGCTGCACGCCTTCCTTGCTCACCAGGTTGATCACCTTGTTCTCCTGCAGCCAGCCGTTCTCCACCGCCTGGTTGTAGAGCGTCGTGCCCGGATACGGCGCCGC
>NZ_JBNDJO010000022.1:0-108793 GCF_050434965.1 Paraburkholderia sp. GAS38
CATCTGGCTAGGCATGCAGCGAATAGTGGACTTCGTTGCCGGCATCAGGTACATGCGCGAGGTCGAGCAACAGACTTGTGTGTAATGGAATGCGTTTACCCCTCCATGGGGCGACTAAGTGTCTGATTTGGGTCAAAATTGTGAAGATGGTTCACTGCTTTCGTGCGAGCAAAAAGGATTTTTTTCTGTCAGGCTCTGGGTGGGCCGTAAGGGAAGCACGTGGGACGGGGGACGGCAAGCGGATCGGTTTGGTCGCTTTTGCCGTAGAATGTCCGACTTGTTTTAATTTTGCGACCATTCATGGCGAAGACCGCATCGAAAGATACCGCTGCAACGGCCGCCGAGGGCGCTGACAGCACACCGCTGCCCGAGAACTACGAAGCGGCGCTGGCGGAGCTGGAAGGACTCGTTGCGCGGATGGAAGGCGGCAGTCTGAGCCTCGAGGAATCGTTGTCCGCCTATCGGCGCGGCGCGACCCTCGTGACGTTTTGCCAGCAGCAACTGGAAAAGGTCGAGCAGCAGGTACGGGTTCTCGATGGCGAGACCCTCAAGCCGCTGCCCATGAGTGGCGCAGGCACAGCCGCTACAGAGAGCGGGGACGACCTATGACTTTCGAACAATGGATGCACTCGGTACTCGGGCGCGTCGAGACGGCACTTGAACACTATCTGCCGGCGCCTTCTGTCGAACCGGCGCAACTGCATGAAGCCATGCGTTATGCGGTGCTGGGCGGCGGCAAACGGGTGCGCCCTTTGCTGTGCCACGCGGCTGGGGAGCTGACGGGCGCACGCGCCGAATGTCTCGATGCGGCAGCGGCGGCGCTGGAAATGATCCACGTGTACTCGCTGGTGCATGATGACATGCCGTGCATGGACGACGACGCGCTACGGCGCGGCAAGCCCACCGTGCACGTTAAGTATGATGAACCGACGGCGCTGCTGGTGGGCGACGCGCTGCAGTCGCAAGCTTTCGTTGCGCTGACGGCCGAGGTGCTGGCGCCGGCGCAACAGGCCGCGCTGGTGCGCGAACTGGCGCTGGCGAGCGGTTCGGTCGGCATGGCCGGGGGCCAGGCCATCGATCTGGCGAGCGTCGGCCATAAGCTGACGCGGCCGCAGCTCGAAACGATGCATCGCATGAAGACCGGCGCGCTGCTGCGCGCCGCGGTGCGCATGGGCGCACTGGCCGGCGAAACGCCCAGCGCGGACGCGATGCGTTCGCTCGACGCTTACGCGGCTGCGGTAGGCCTCGCGTTTCAGGTGGTGGACGATATTCTCGACGTCACGACCGATTCCGCGACGCTCGGCAAAACGGCAGGCAAAGACGCGAAGGACGGCAAGCCGACCTACGTGTCGATCATTGGGCTCGAGGCGTCGCGCGAACTCGCAGCGCAACTGCGCACCGATGCCCACGCTGCGATTGCGCCATTTGGCGCGCGTGCGCAGCGTCTTGCCGAACTGGCTGATCTGGTGGTGAACCGGGTTAGCTGAACGCGAAAGCCCGCCGCCGCGCGTTCGTTACGACGAATGCGTGAATGAAGTGCGGGCGCGTAAGTTTTCCTACAATGGAACGACGATGTACGACTTGCTGAAAACCATCGACGACCCGGCGGCCTTGCGCCGCCTCGATCGCCGCCAATTGCAACCGCTTGCAGACGAGTTGCGTGCCTTCGTGCTCGACAGCGTCTCGCAGACGGGTGGGCACCTGTCGTCGAATCTTGGCACGGTCGAACTGACGATTGCGCTGCACTATGTGTTCGACACGCCGCGCGACCGGATCGTCTGGGATGTCGGCCATCAGACCTATCCGCACAAGATCCTGACCGGTCGCCGCGACCAGATGCACACGCTGCGGCAGTACGGCGGCATCTCCGGTTTTCCGCGCCGCGACGAATCGGAGTACGACACGTTCGGCACCGCGCACTCCAGCACGTCGATCTCCGCGGCGCTTGGCATGGCGATCGCCAGCAAGCTGCAAGGCCAGAACAACATGGGCATCGCCGTGATCGGCGACGGCGCGATGACGGCCGGCATGGCCTTCGAAGCCATGAACAACGCGGGCGTCGAAGACGACGTGCCGCTGCTCGTGATCCTGAACGACAACGACATGTCGATTTCGCCGCCGGTGGGCGCGCTGAATCGCCATCTGGCGCGCCTGATGTCGGGCCGCTTCTACGCCGCAGCGCGTGCCGGTGTGGAGCGCGTGCTGCGCGTCGCACCGCCGATGCTCGACCTCGCTCGCAAGCTCGAAGAGCACGCGAAGGGCATGATCGTGCCGGCTACGCTGTTCGAAGAGTTCGGTTTCAACTACATCGGCCCGATCGACGGTCACGACCTCGATTCGCTGATCCCGACGCTGCAGAACATCAAGGAACTGCGTGGTCCGCAATTCCTGCACGTCGTGACCAAGAAGGGCCAGGGCTACAAGCTGGCGGAAGCGGATCCGGTGCTGTACCACGGCCCGGGCAAGTTCAATCCGGCCGAAGGGATCAAGCCGTCCACGGCGCCTAGCAAGAAGACGTACACGCAGGTTTTCGGCGACTGGTTGTGCGATGCGGCCGAACTCGACTCGCGCGTCGTCGGCATTACGCCGGCCATGCGCGAAGGCTCGGGCATGGTGGAGTTCGAGAAGCGCTTCCCGGACCGCTACTTCGACGTCGGCATTGCCGAGCAGCACGCAGTGACGTTTGCGGGCGGCCTTGCAGCGGAAGGCATGAAGCCGGTCGTGGCGATCTACTCCACGTTCCTGCAGCGCGCCTATGACCAGTTGATTCACGACGTTGCCCTGCAGAACCTGCCGGTGGTCTTCGCGATCGACCGTGCGGGTCTGGTCGGCGCGGACGGTGCAACGCACGCGGGTGCTTACGATCTGGCGTTCCTGCGCTGCATCCCGAACATGACCGTGATGGCGGCGTCGGACGAAAACGAATGCCGTCAGATGCTCTACACGGCGTTGCAGCAGCCGAACCCGACGGCGGTGCGCTATCCGCGCGGCGCCGGCACCGGCGTCGCGACGGTCAAGCAGATGGCCGCGCTGCCGCTGGGCAAGGGCGAAGTGCGTCGGGAAACCGCGCAGCCGGCCGGCAAGCGGGTCGCGATTCTGGCGTTCGGCACGATGGTCGCGCCGTCGCTGGCCGCCGCCGAGCAACTGGACGCCACCGTGGCGAACATGCGCTTCGTGAAGCCGCTCGACGCCGAGCTGGTACGCCAACTGGCGGAGACGCACGACTACATCGTCACGGTCGAAGAAGGCTGTGTGATGGGCGGCGCGGGTTCGGCTTGCGTCGAAGCCCTGCTCGCCAGTGGGGTTATGCGACCCGTACTACAATTGGGCCTCCCCGATCGTTTCATTGATCATGGGGATCCGGCCAAGCTGCTCGCGGAGTGCGGTCTGGACAGCGCGGGCATTGCTAAGTCGATCCGCGAACGCTTCCTGGATCACGCTGCCGGAAAGTCGGTCAAGCGCGTCGCTTAACAGCGTCAGTGAGCGCGTCGTAGGGCCGAGCCGGGCGCCGGGTTTGCGGGCGCTATCGCGGCTATAGCAATCTCCAACTTGAATCGGTGGGCCCTCGGGCCCATCATGCAACGCCGGCTTCAGCCGGCGTTCGCCGTTGCGTGCGTCGATCCGCCCGGCGGCCGAGCACCCCAATCTGTCGCTGTGCGACAGGCCCGTAGCGGGCAATTCCCTCGCGGGACTTCCTGCGGAGCGGAAATCCTGGGGCGGCTTGGCGCTTTCTAAAGGACAAGAAGATGAATCAGATGAATCCCGCCTTCGTGATGCCCGACGTGCAGAGTACGGTCGACACCCGCCAGATCCCGATTCAACGGGTCGGCGTGAAGGCCGTGCGCCATCCGCTGACGGTGCGTACCCAGGGCGGCGACGTGCAGCCGACGGTCGGCACGTGGAACCTCGATGTCCACCTGCCCGCCGATCAGAAGGGCACGCACATGTCGCGCTTCGTCGCGCTGCTTGAAGAGAACAAGGCGCCGCTGGAGCCGTCGACGTTCCGCACCATGCTGGCTGCAATGCTCGAGAAGCTCGAGGCCGAAGCGGGCCGGATCGAAGTCTCGTTCCCGTACTTCGTCAACAAGACTGCGCCGGTGTCGGGCGTGCAAAGTCTGCTGGACTACGAAGTGACGCTGACGGGCGATACCCGCAACGGCGTGACGCGCGTGTTCCTGAAAGTACTGGTGCCGGTCACGAGCCTGTGCCCGTGCTCGAAGAAGATCTCGCAATACGGCGCGCACAACCAGCGCTCGCATGTGACGATCAACGCTGAACTGGCTGGCGACGTGCCGGTGGAAGAGTTGATTCGGATTGCCGAAGAAGAGGCATCGTGCGAATTGTGGGGCTTGTTGAAGCGGCCGGACGAGAAGTTCGTCACCGAGCGCGCGTATGAAAATCCGAAGTTCGTGGAAGACCTGGTGCGCGATGTGGCGCAACGTCTGAATGCGGATGCGCGGATTGTCGCGTATGTGCTCGAAGCCGAGAATTTCGAATCGATCCACAATCACAGCGCTTATGCTGTGATCGAGCAGGACAAGCGGGTCGCTCGCTGAGTCGCACTTCTCTGCCTTGATGTGAAAACGGCCGCTTAAGCGGCCGTTTTGCTTTGCTGCGAGGTATTTTCGTTCGATGCGGTTGGCTGCCACGCGTGACTAGCGCTCGCCGTCGCGGTTGCCTTTGCCCTTGGCCGCCTCGCGATTCGCTCAGCGTGCGAGCGAGGTCAGATCCCAGCGCGGCTTGACCGTGAACGCGTAGTCCTTGGCCGATTGGTCAGGCCAACGCTGTAACCGTAACGCGCCGGCGAGCGCGATCATCGCGCCGTTGTCGGTGCAGAGTGCGAGATCGGGGTAATGCACGTCGAAACCGCGTTTCTTCGCAGCGGCGGAAAGCGCTTCGCGCAACTGCCGGTTGGCGCCCACGCCGCCCGCTACCACCAGGCGGTTGAGCTTCGTCTTCTTGAGCGCGGCCAGCGATTTGGCGGCCAGCACATCGACGGCCGCATCGACGAAGCCACGCGCCAGGTCGGCCTTGGCCTGTTCGCAGATATTTGCGCCGCCGAGCTTCTTCACATGCGTCAGCACAGCGGTTTTCAGGCCGCTGAAGCTGAAATCGAGGTCGCCAGAATGCAGCATGGGGCGCGGCAGAACCACCGCTCCAGGCGTGCCGAATTCCGCCAGCCGCGAGACTTCCGGCCCGCCCGGATAGCCGAGGCCAAGGAGCTTGGCGGTCTTGTCGAAGGCTTCGCCGGCCGCGTCGTCGAGGGTCTCGCCCAGTGTCTCGTAGACACCCACGTCTGTGACGCGCATCAGTTGCGTGTGACCGCCCGACACCAGCAGCGCCACGAACGGAAACGGCGGCGGCTCGTCGACCAGCAGCGGCGACAGCAAGTGCCCTTCGAGGTGGTGAATGCCGATGGTGGGTTTGTCCCACGCCATGGCGAGCGCATTGGCGATGCTGGCGCCGACCAGCAGCGCGCCGGCCAGCCCCGGACCTTGCGTATAGGCAATTGCGTCGATCTCGCCGCGCGCCGTGCCGGCGCGTTCCAGCACTTCTTCGAGCAACGGCAGCGCGCGCCGGATGTGGTCGCGCGAGGCGAGTTCGGGCACGACGCCGCCGTACTCCCGGTGCATGGCAATCTGCGAATGGAGTGCGTGCGCAAGCAGGCCGCGCTCCGTGTCGTAGAGCGCCAGGCCGGTTTCGTCGCAGGAGCTTTCGATGCCGAGAACGAGCATGATTCGAGGGCCGAAGGGCGCGGCAACATGCGGCTGAATGGCTGCCCGCGTGGACTCGCGTGCATGTTCAGGCGCCCTAAAAAGTGAAAAGGCAAGCCTGAAAGTATAGCAGTGCGGGGCAGGGGCCGCAGGTACAATGCGCGCCATGGAATCCTTCGATATCGCGGTCATCGGCGCGGGCGCGGCCGGCATGATGTGCGCGGCGGTTGCCGGGCAACTCGGACGGCGCGTCGTGCTGATCGACCACGCGCCTCGCCTCGCGGAGAAAATCCGTATTTCCGGCGGCGGCCGCTGCAACTTCACGAATCTGTACGCGGGACCGGCAAACTATCTGTCGGCGAATCCCCATTTCTGCCGCTCGGCGCTCGCGCGCTACACGCCGCGCGACTTCATGGCGTTGCTCAAGCGCCATCACGTCACGTGGCACGAGAAGCACAAAGGGCAACTGTTCTGCGATCAGTCGAGCGACGCGGTCATCGACGTGCTGAAGCGCGAGTGCGACGCCGGCAATATTGCGTGGCGCAGGCCGCTCGCCGTGGAGCAGGTGCGGCACGACGCAACCGAGGGCTATACCCTCGACACGCAGGCTGGCCCGATCCGAGCCCGGGCGGTCGTGGTAGCGACGGGTGGCCTGTCGATTCCGAAGATCGGCGCGACGGATTTTGCCTACCGGCTGGCCAAACAGTTCGGCCACAAGCTGATCGACACCCGCCCGGCTCTCGTGCCCCTCACGTTCGCGGCAGCCGACTGGGAGCCGTTTGCGGCGCTCTCGGGCGTCTCGGCGGAAGTGCAACTCGCGACCGGCAACAAGAAGACCGGCGCGGAATTCGTCGAAGACCTGCTGCTCACACACCGCGGGTTGTCCGGGCCGGGCGTGCTGCAGATCTCGAGCTACTGGCAGCCCGGCGAACCGATCCACATCAACCTGCTGCCGGAGCGGGACGCCACGACCGCGCTGCTGGAGGCGAAAACCAGCACCAAACGGCAGATCGCCAACCTGCTGGCCGAATGGGTGCCGACGCGCCTCGCCCACGTCTGGCTGGAGACGCACCAGATCCCGGCGGAGGCGCGCATCGCCGATTTGCCGGACAAGACGCTGCGCCGCGTCGGTGAGGCGTTGTCGCGCTGGACGCTCACCCCCAACGGTACCGAAGGCTACCGCAAGGCCGAGGTGACGCGTGGCGGGATCGATACGCGCGACCTGTCCTCGTCGACCATGATGAGCGCCCGCGCTCCCGGCCTGTTTTTCATCGGCGAGGCGGTCGACGTGACCGGCTGGCTGGGCGGTTACAATTTCCAATGGGCGTGGGCCTCGGGCGTGGCGGCAGGCCAGGCGGCCGCGGAATACGCCAGGGCCGGTGCGAGCCCGTCATAAGCGCGAACCGGCTCCAGGGGGCTTGACGCGGGCGTCTCTTTATGAGAAAGGTCTGCTATACTCCCCAACCTTTACGAAGTTCCGTTATTGAAAAATGACGATCATCCGCGTAAAAGAAAACGAGCCATTTGAAGTCGCAATGCGCCGCTTCAAACGCACGATCGAGAAGAACGGTCTCTTGACTGAACTGCGAGCGCGCGAGTTTTACGAAAAGCCCACGGCTGAGCGCAAGCGCAAGAAGGCATCGGCGGTGAAGCGCCACTTCAAGCGGCTGCGCAGCCAGATGCTGCCAAAGAAGTTTTATTGATTCTGACGTCGCTGCGGTTCCTACGGAGCGTCGGCACGCAACCGGTGGCGGCACAAAAGGCTGCCCCGTGCGGACAACCTGGCCTTCACGGCCACCTGGTCAAGCCGCATCTACTCCGCGCATATGCGTCAACCCGCGCGCCAACCCGCTTGAGGAAGCAGTCCCAAGCGGGTTTTTGTGTTGATGCACCGGGCATGGCCAGACCTTTTTCACATTCCAACGCATTCAGGTGAGTAATGAGTCTCAAGGATCGGATCAACGACGACATGAAGGCCGCCATGCGGGCCCGCGAAACCGAGCGTCTCGGCACCATCCGCCTGCTGCTCGCCGCGATCAAGCAGCGTGAAGTCGACGAGCGCATCGTGCTCGACGACGCCGCCATCACCGCGGTCATCGACAAGATGATCAAGCAGCGCAAAGACTCGATCAGCCAGTTCGAGGCCGCGGGCCGCACCGACCTGGTCGAGAAGGAAAGCGCCGAGCTCGCCATTCTCTCGGCCTATATGCCGGAGCAACTGTCTGACGCGGAAATCGCCGCCGAAGTGCAGGCTGCGGTCGCGCAAACCGGCGCTGCCGGCCCGCAGGACATGGGCAAGGTGATGGGCGTGCTCAAGCCGAAGCTCGCCGGCCGCGCCGACATGACCGCCGTGTCCGGGCTGGTCAAGGCTGCGCTCGCGAAGTAATGCGGTTTTCCCGGTCTGTGCGGCCTGTTCCTGGACAGGCGGGCCGCGCAGCCTTCTGGCTTTCAAGGTAGTGCCCCCACTGTGATTCCGCATTCGTTCCTGCAGGATCTGCTGAACCGCGTCGATATCGTCGACGTGGTCGGCAAGTATGTGCAACTGAAGAAGGGCGGCGCTAATTTCATGGGGCTCTGTCCGTTTCACAACGAAAAGAGCCCTTCGTTTACGGTTAGTCCGACTAAGCAGTTCTATCATTGCTTCGGTTGCGGCGCGCACGGTACGGCGATTGGCTTCCTGATGGAGCATGCCGGGCTGACGTTCCCCGAAGCGGTCAACGATCTGGCGCAGTCGGTCGGCTTGACGGTGCCGCAGGAGCCGTCGCCGAATCAGGGCGGCGGAGGCGGCGGGTATGCGCCGGCGGCTTCCAAGGCTGTGACCACCGCGCTGTCGGATGTGATGCAGACCGCATGCGACTTCTACCGCAAGCAGTTGCGCGGCGCGCCCAACGCGATCCAGTACCTGAAAAAGCGCGGCTTGACGGGGCCGATCGCGGCCCATTTCGGCATCGGTTACGCGCCCGACGGCTGGCAGAATCTCGAGGATGCGTTTCCCAATTATCGGGACGAAGCGCTGGTGGACTCAGGGCTCGTGATCGTCAGCGAAAAGGCCGACGCGCAGGGGCAGAATCGCCGTTACGACCGCTTTCGCGAGCGGATCATGTTCCCGATCCGCAATGTCAAAGGTCAGGTGATCGGCTTCGGCGGCCGGGTGCTGGATGGCGGCGAGCCCAAGTATTTGAATTCGCCGGAAACGCCTCTATTTAACAAGGGCAGCGAGTTGTATGGGCTGTTCGAGGCGCGTCTGGCCATTCGTGAACAGCACTACGTGCTGGTGGTCGAAGGGTACATGGATGTGGTCGCGCTGGCTCAATTAGGGTTCCAGAACGCTGTCGCCACGCTGGGTACCGCCTGTACGCCGATTCATGTGCAGAAATTGATGCGGCAGACCGATACGGTCATTTTCAGCTTCGACGGCGACTCCGCGGGCCGGCGGGCCGCGCGCCGGGCGCTGGACGCGTGTCTGCCGCATGCGGCGGACAACCGGACGATCCGCTTCCTGTTCCTGCCGTCCGAGCACGATCCGGACAGCTACGTGCGGGAATTCGGCACGGAAGCGTTTGCCGAACAGGTCGAGCGGGCCATGCCGCTGTCGCAGTTCATGCTTAACGAAGTGCTGGCCGGCAAGGAGCTGGACCAGCCGGAAGGCCGGGCGCGCGCCCTGTTCGACGCCAAGCCGCTGCTGCAGGCGCTGCCGGCCAACGCGCTGCGCGCCCAGATCATGCATATGTTCGCCGACCGGCTCGACGTGCCGTTCGACGAGGTGGCCGCGCTCTGCGAGGTGGATTCCCGGATCGCCGCCGCCGCAAGGCAGGCGCCGGCCCGCAAGGACCGCCGCAGCGTGACCGGGATCGAGGAAAAGACCCTGCGCAACCTGGTGATGCATCCCCGGACGGTCGCCGGGCTGGACGAAGACTCGGAGCAAGCGTTACTGACCATTACACGCCACGGCGAGCTGTTTGAGGAAGTTACGACGCATGCCCGCGCGCTGGGCGACGCCGCGGAGTTCCAGTTGCTGTCGGATCTCTTGAGAAACGGCGCCAATGCCCCGACTTTCGAGGAAATCTTTCGCAAAATTCTGGACTATGATGAAAACGTTCGGGATTTGTTGCTGAAGGATCCGACGGATGCGGCCGTCATAGAGGAACGGCGCGAGCAGGAACGGATTGTCGGCGAGGAGTTGAAGGCGGCGATCCTGAAGATGCGTTACGACGCCTATTGCGAGCGGCTCGAGCAACTGTCGCGGCAATCCAGGCATACCGCCGAGGAATTTGCGGAATTGACGGATCTGAATCAGAAACGGGCTGACATGAAGCGTCAGCTCGGGCTGTAGCAGGGGCGGGCTGGACCTAAGCTATAATAAAAGGTTTTCAGCGGTTTGTTTTCCAGGCAAAAGGCGAAAGGCGATTGCAATGGCAAAGACTACAGGCGGAAAGAAAGCGGCAGGCACAGGCTCTGATGAGCCGACCACGAAGGTCACCGGGGCCAGGTCCGTTTCTTCCGCGAAAAGAGGGTCTGCCGAGGTCGCCGTGAGCGTGACACCTGTTGCCCGGAAGAAATCCTCGACTTCTTCCGCTGCGAAAGCGGCGTCGGTGAGTACGGTGAAAGCCGCCAAGCCGGTCACGAAGCAGCCGAGTACCAGAAGCGCAAGGGAAGCGGTTGCCGCCCAGGACGATGCGGTAGCGCGCGAGTCTTCAGTATCCACGGTTCTACCGGCTGTTGTCCAGCAGCCGCGAGTCGAGACTACAGCCGGTACGGCGAACTCCATGACGAAAAAGCTGAACGAAGTATCCGTCGATGACGACGCAACCCCGAGCGAGGAAACTACTGCAGCTCCGGGCAAAGGCGACAAGGCCAAGGCACGCGACCGCCGCGCGAAGGAAAAAGCGCTGCTGAAAGACGCGTTCGCGTCCTCCCAACCGGGCACCGTCGAAGAGCTCGAAGAGCGCCGCTCGAAACTGCGCGCGCTGATCAAGCTCGGCAAGGAGCGCGGCTTCCTGACGTACGCCGAAATCAACGACCACCTCCCGGACAACTTCACCGAGACCGAGGCGATCGAAGGCATCATCAGCACGTTTAACGACATGGGTGTGGCCGTCTACGAACAGGCCCCCGATGCGGAAACGCTGCTGCTGAACGACAACGCGCCGGCGGCTTCGTCGGACGACGAAGTTGAAGAGGAAGCCGAAGTTGCGCTGTCCACGGTCGATTCCGAATTCGGCCGCACTACCGACCCGGTCCGCATGTACATGCGTGAAATGGGCACGGTGGAACTGCTGACGCGCGAAGGCGAAATCGAAATTGCGAAGCGCATCGAAGACGGCCTGAAGCACATGGTGATGGCCATCTCCGCATGCCCGACGACGATCGCGGACATCCTGGCCATGGCCGAGCGTGTCGCGAACGAAGAGATTCGTATCGACGAACTGGTCGACGGCCTGATCGACGCCAACGCGGAAGACGCGGACGGTTTCTCCGCGCAGGAAGCGGAAGCGATCGAGAGCGAAGACGAGGAAGTCGAAGAGGAAGAAAGCGAGGACGAGGAAGACGACGACGGTGCTGCGCAAGCCACCGCCAACGCCGCGCAAATGGAAGCCTTGAAGCGTGCCTCGCTCGAGAAGTTCGCCATGATCAGCGAATGGTTCGACAAGATGCGGCGTGCTTTCGAGAAGGAAGGCTACAAATCGAAGTCGTATCTGAAGGCTCAGGAAACGATCCAGAACGAGCTGATGACCATCCGCTTCACCGCACGCACGGTCGAGCGTCTGTGCGACACGCTGCGTGCCCAGGTGGATGAAGTGCGTCAGGTCGAGCGTCAGATCCTGCATACGGTGGTCGACAAGTGCGGCATGCCGCGTGCCGAGTTCATCGCACGTTTCCCGGGCAGCGAAACGGACCTCGAATGGGCCGACAAGATCGTGGCCGAGGGCCATGGTTACAGCGGGATTCTCACGCGTAACATCCCGGCGATTCGCGAACAGCAACAACGTCTGCTGGATCTGCAGGCGCGCGTCGTGCTGCCGCTGAAGGACCTGAAGGAAACCAACCGCCAGATGGCGGCAGGCGAACTGAAGGCGCGTCAGGCCAAGCGTGAAATGACCGAGGCCAACCTGCGTCTCGTGATCTCGATTGCGAAGAAGTACACGAACCGTGGCCTGCAGTTCCTGGATCTGATTCAGGAGGGCAACATCGGCCTGATGAAGGCGGTGGACAAGTTCGAATATCGCCGCGGCTACAAGTTCTCGACGTACGCCACGTGGTGGATCCGTCAGGCCATCACGCGTTCGATCGCGGACCAGGCGCGCACGATCCGGATTCCGGTTCACATGATCGAAACGATCAACAAGATGAACCGCATCTCGCGTCAGATTCTGCAGGAAACCGGTCTCGAGCCGGATCCGGCGACGCTGGCTGAGAAGATGGAGATGCCGGAAGACAAGATCCGCAAGATCATGAAGATCGCGAAGGAGCCGATCTCGATGGAAACGCCGATCGGTGACGACGACGATTCGCATCTGGGCGACTTCATCGAAGACACCAACACGGTGGCGCCGGCCGACGCTGCATTGCACGCCAGCATGCGCGATGTCGTGAAGGACGTGCTCGACTCGCTGACGCCGCGCGAAGCGAAGGTGTTGCGTATGCGCTTCGGTATCGAGATGAGCACGGATCACACGCTCGAAGAAGTCGGCAAGCAGTTCGACGTGACGCGTGAACGGATCCGTCAGATCGAGGCTAAGGCACTGCGCAAGCTGCGTCACCCGAGCCGCTCTGACAAGCTGAAATCGTTCCTCGAAGGCAACTGATCGAGGGGCATCCGGCTACTGCCGCGGATACAGGGGCTTTCCGGTCGTTTTGCTGACGCGAAGCGGTCACGAAAGCCCCTTTTTCGTGTAGTATGTCGGCCAATCAGCGAATAGGCCCGGCCTTTTTTAGACCGGGTCTTTTTGTTGGTTTCAAATCATCTTAGGGCCGGACGCCGTGCTGGTTGCAGGCAGCGGACTCATAATCCGCCTCCGAAAGGACACCGTGGGTTCGACTCCCACCCGGCCCACCAGGGCTTTCAGCGGCTTTTGATCTTAAAGTCTGCCCCGCACATTACCCTCCGCTTCGCAATTCACCTCTATCGGGTCGGTCTGACCTTGTCTTCGCGGCGCTTCCAAACGTAGTGCTCCGTCATCACGAGCGCCCTCTGCCCGATGTCGCGCCCGTCATGCGTCGAGAACCCACCCCAACTCAACCACGACCATCACAGGTAGGGTTATCGCGGATAGCAACCATCGAACAGGTGGCTATAGTTCGTAAACTGAAAAAAAATACAGCGAGCGAAAAAAATATCACTTCGCTCCTGGATGTGGAGAAGACATGACGAAACCCGGTGCCAAACGTGACGCCGAAGACAGTCTCGCCATCCGCGCGGCGTGGTTGCACTACGCCGCGGGGATGACCCAGGCGGATGTCGCTGCGCGGCTTGGCGTCAGCAATGTCAAGGCGCATCGGCTCATCACGCGAGCCAATGAGAGCGGCGCCGTGAAGGTCACGATCGACGGCGACGTGGCCGAATGCATTCTGCTGGAAGCGGCCCTTTCTCACCGCTACAGCCTGTCCCAATGCGAAGTCGTGCCGGAATTGCACGAAACCGGCCTGCCGTTGCGCGCACTCGGCATTGCCGGCGCGCACTTTCTGCAACGCGAGATCGCCGCCCGTCAGGGCGGAACCATCGGTATCGGCCATGGCCGCACGCTGGCCGCGCTAGTGGCCGAGATGCCGCGCATGGACGCCGGCAAGGTCCGGTTCGTTTCGCTGCTGGGCGGCGTCACACGCGACTACACCGCAAATCCCTACGACGTGATCCACCGTCTGGCGGAGCGAACCGGCGCGATGTCGTATGTGATGCCGCTGCCGTTTTTCGCCAATACGGCGGAAGATCGCGAAGTCCTGCTGGCGCAACGCGGCGTGCGCGAAGTGTTCGATATCGCCGCGCATGCGGATCTGATGATCGTCGGCATTGGGACGGTGCTGCCCGACGCGCAGCTCGTTGCTTCGCAGATGATCGCGCCGGATGAAATTCGCGAGGTGCGCGATGCAGGTGGCCACGGCGAGGTGCTCGGTCACTTCTTCGATCAGCACGGCAAGTCGGTCGAAACCTCGCTGGCCGCGCGCACCGTGGCGCCGCAACTTGCCGATCTGACCGGGCGGCGCATCGTCGCCATCGCCGGCGGCCTCGAAAAAGTGGACGCGATTCGTGCTGTTCTCAACAGTGGCCTGCTCAGCGGCCTGATTACCGACGAGGCCACCGCGCTCGCCCTGAACGACGGCGCTATCGAGGTGGGGGCGTCATGATGGCCAACCCCGGTGGTGATCTGGTGATCGGCATCGACGCCGGCACTTCGGTGATCAAGGCTATCGCATTCGATCTCGCAGGACGGCAGATCGCGGCTGCCTCGGTGCCCAATCATTACACGACGCATGCCGATGGCGCGGCGTTTCAGTCGCTCGACCAGACATGGACCGATTGCGCGCAGACGCTGCGCAATCTCGGCGCCAAAGTCGAAGGACTCGCGCAACGCACGAGGGCGATTGCCGTGACAGGGCAGGGCGATGGTACGTGGCTCGTCGGCGCTAACAACCGGCCTGCCACCGACGCCTGGCTGTGGCTCGACGCGCGCGCTGCGGATACCGTGCGGCGGTTGCAGCAAAAGCCGGCCAACCGGGCCCGCTTCGAAGCCACCGGCACAGGACTGGCGGCATGCAGCCAGGGCGCACAGATCGCCCATATGGCGGTCACCATGCCCGAGGTGCTGGACCGCGCCGAAGTCGCGCTGCATTGCAAGGACTGGTTGTACCTCAACCTCACCGACGTGCGAGCGACGGACCCGTCGGAGGCGAGCTTCACGTACGGCAACTTCCGCACGCGCCAGTACGACGACGTCGTGATCGACGCGCTCGGACTAACGGCGCGGCGCGGGCTGTTGCCGGAGATCGTCGACGGCACCGAACTCATGCATCCACTGACGTCCGAAGCGGCCGCGGCCACGGGACTTCTGGCCGGAACGCCGGTGTGCCTCGGATTCGTGGATATCGTGATGACGGCGCTCGGCGCGGGCATTCACACCGCCAACGCCGATGGCGCGACCTGCTCGATCATCGGCTCGACCGGCATGCATATGCGCGCGGTGCAGAACACCGCCGTGCGCCTGAACGACGAGGGCACGGGCTACGTCATCGCATTGCCGGTGCCGGGCATGTCGGCGCAGGTGCAGTCGAACATGGCGGGCACGCTGAACATCGACTGGATCCTGAATCTTGCTTGCGATCTGCTCGCGGAGTTCGGCACGGAGTTGTCGCAAAGCGACCGCGTCAAACGCATCGACGGATGGCTGCAATCCAGCCGGCCGGGTGCGCATCTGTACCACCCCTACATTGCCGATGCGGGCGAGCGTGGACCTTTCGTCAACCCCAATGCGCGCGGCAGTTTCATCGGCCTCACCAGTGAAAGCCGTTTCCCCGATCTGTTGCGCTCGGTGGTGGAAGGGCTCGGGATGGCCGCGCGGGACTGTTATGCGGCCATGGGCGGCGCGATGCCTGCAGAGTTGCGCCTGACAGGCGGTGCGATGCGTTCGCGCGCAGTGCGCTCGGTGCTCGGGGCGGTGGTGGGTGCGCCGGTTCGTATCTCGCAGCGCGAAGAGGCCGGCGCGGCGGGCGCGGCGATGATGGCGGCGGTCGCGCTCGGCGCGTATCCCGACATGCAGGCGTGTATCGCCGAATGGGTTACGCCGCTGCTGGGACAACCCGAGGCGCCGGATCCCGCGCTGATGCAAACCTACGCGCGCGCGTTTCCGGCGTACCAGAAGGCGCGACGCGCTCTGGAACCGGTGTGGGAGGACATGGCGCAGCAGGCTAAAGCCAGGTGCAGTCCCGAAGCCTGTGCATCCGACAACGCGGTCGAACTGAGGGCGGTGCAATGAGTGACAGTCAGATGATCGACCTCGTCGTGGTGGGTGGCGGCATCAACGGCGCAGGCATTGCACGCGATGCAGCCGGTCGGGGATTGTCGGTGGTGCTGTGCGAGAAAGACGATCTTGCGCAGGGCACCTCGTCGCGTTCGGGCAAGCTGGTGCATGGTGGGCTGCGTTATCTTGAGTACTACGAATTTAGGCTGGTTCGCGAAGCCTTGATCGAACGGGAAGTACTCCTCAACGCAGCGCCGCACATTATCTGGCCGATGCGCTTTGTCCTTCCCCACAGCCCTGATGATCGCCCGGCCTGGCTCGTGCGTCTGGGCCTGTTCCTGTATGACCATCTTGGCGGCCGCAAGAAGCTACCCGCCACACGCACCCTCGATCTGCGGCGCAGTCCTGAAGGCGCGCCGATCAAGGACCAGTTCCGCAGAGGCTTCGAATACTCGGACTGCTGGGTCGATGACGCACGTCTTGTCGTGCTCAACGCCGTCGATGCAGCGCAGCGCGGCGCACAGATCCTCACGCGTACGGCGTTCGTGTCGGCTCAACGCGAAAACGGCGCGTGGCGCGTCGAGTTGCGCGATACGCGCAACGGTAAAAGCCGCATTGTGATGGCGCGTGGGCTGGTGAATGCGGCCGGGCCGTGGGTGGCGGACATCATCGGTCGCGTGACCGGTGGCCAGTCGACCCGCAAGGTGCGCCTTGTCAAAGGCAGCCACATCGTCACGCCGAAGTTCTGGGACGGCCCGCACTCGTACCTGGTGCAGAACCACGACAAGCGTGTGATCTTCGTCAATCCGTACGAAGGCGACAAGGCGCTGATCGGCACCACGGACGTTCCGTGGGACGGCGCGCCGGAGAGCGTGTCGATCGACGACGCGGAGGTCGATTACCTGCTGGCCGCGGTGAACCGCTATTTCAAGCAGCCATTGCGACGCCTGGACGTCGTGCAGAGCTTCTCCGGGGTACGCCCGCTATACGACGACGGCAACGGCAATCCCTCGGCGGTGACGCGCGACTATGTGTTCGATCTCGACGCCAACGACGGCGCGCCGCTGCTCAATGTGTTCGGCGGCAAGATCACCACGTTTCGCAAGCTGTCCGAGGCGGCGATGCAACATCTGCGGCCGACATTCCCCGCCATGGGACCTGACTGGACCGCGACCGCCACCCTGCCCGGCGGCGAGATCGAGGACGGCGACGTGCCGCGGTTCATCGCGCGTCTGCAACGCGAGTATCCATGGCTCCCGCGCGAATTGACGGGCTACTACGCGCGGACCTACGGTGCACGCACGGCTCAGGTGATCGACTCTGCCCAATCTCTCGCCGATCTTGGCCGTCAGTTCGGGCCGAATTTTTACGAAGCCGAAGTGCGTTACCTGGTGGAGCAGGAGTGGGCCGAAACGACGCAGGACATCCTGACGCGGCGGACCAAGCACGGACTGCATATGAACGCCGAGCAGACGGCAGCGTTCGGCGCCTGGTTCGAAGGACTCGACCGGAAATCCGCGTAAGCCGGACCACGACGACCCACATCAACACGAGATAAGAGACACGAGACGAACATGGCTTTCACGCTCGCACTCAACACGAATCCGCTGGTGAACCGCTTCGCGGAACCGGACGATCTCATCGACGCCATTGCGTACCAGATGAAGATCCGCGACGTGCAGCTCACGCACGAGTTCATCAACCCGTCGTGGCCCGCGGCGGTGACGCGGCGTCTGACGCGCCAGATGCGCGCAGCGATGGCGCGCACCGGCGTGCGCATCACGTCGGGCATGACCGGGCCGTATGGGCGGCTCAACCATTTCGGCCATCCGGACGCTGACGTGCGGCGCTATTACGTCGACTGGTTCAAGACCTTCGCTGATATCACGGCGGAGCTTGGCGGCCACTCAATCGGCACACAGTTCGCCATTTTCACGTATCGCGACTACGACGACGCAGCGAGGCGCGAAGCCTTGATCCAGACCGCGATCGACTGCTGGTCGGAAGTGGCGGAACACGCGAAATCGGCGGGATTGCAGTACGTATTCTGGGAACCGATGTCGATCGGACGCGAGTTCGGCGAGACGATCGCCGCGTGCCTTGCGCTGCAAAAACGGCTGAACGACGCCGACATGGCCGTGCCGATGTGGATGATGGCCGATATCGATCACGGCGACGTGACGAGCGCCAATCCCGACGACTTCGATCCCTACGCCTGGGCGCGTGCGGTGCCGCGCGTCTCGCCGATCATCCATATCAAGCAGTCGCTGATGGACAAGGGCGGCCACCATCCTTTCACCGCCGAGTTTAATGCTCGCGGCCGTATTCAGCCTGAACCGCTGATCGCCGCGCTTCACGACGGCGGTGGACGGGACAACGAGATCTGCCTCGAGTTGTCGTTCAAGGAACGCGAACCGAAGGACCGGCAGGTGGTCGAGCAGATCGCCGAGTCGGTCGCGTTCTGGGCGCCGCATTTCGACACCGGCTTGTCCGATCTGAACCTCTAACGGAACGAGGCTGCGATGCACGGAGCAATGATCGGAGACGCGGACCAAGGCATCGCACTTCGGCCACCTGACGCGGCGACGTCACCGGTCAAGGCGCGTGCATCCGGCCCGCTTTCGTTGTGGTTTCGTAGTTCTGAAGTTCAGGAGGTGTCCTCATGAGCGCAGTTGCATTTACGGTGAATAAACGGCCCCGTCACACTGCTCGCGCAGTGACCGCCGTCGTGGCGCTGGTGGCCGTGGTCGTGGCGATGGCTTTTAGCGTCAAAGTCGTGAAGATCGGCGCAAGCGGCGATGCGGAAGCGAAGGTTTTCGATCCCGCTGCCTATGGCATGGCGCAATTTCCGAAGACGCAGGCGGCGATCGAGAGCCGCGCAGTCAGTGCCGATACGCTGGCCGCGGCAATTACCAAAGATCAGGATGCGGCGGGCAAGCAATACGGTGTGGCAGGCGGCGGCGTAGGTCCCGAAATGTCGGTCAAGTTCACCGGCGTAGCGGATAAGGACGATTCCGGCATCTATACCGTCAAGGTGCCGAACCTGCCCGACTCGCTGAGCATCCGCGTGCAAACCGGTCCGGCCATCAACGGCACCGATCTGCGCGACGCTACCGGCACCATCAGCTTCGAGCAGTTCACCAATCAGATCGACTACCAGAACGCCGGTTACGCGATCAACACGGCAATGAAGAAAGCGGTGCTGGCGAAGGTCGATACCAGCAAGCTGGCGGGCAAGACCATCTCCGTGGTGGGCGTGTTCCAGCTGGTCAACCCGAATGGCTGGCTCGTGACGCCGGTCAAACTGGACGTGAACTGATGAGTGCGCTCCAGAGTGAACCGCTGGCGAGCGACGTGTTGCTGTCGGCGCGTGACGTCGTCAAGTCGTACGGTGGCGTGCATGCGCTGAAGGGCGTCAACTTCGATATCCATCGCGGCAAGGTCACCACGCTGTTCGGCGAGAACGGCGCGGGAAAATCGACCTTGATGAAGATTCTCGCGGGCGTGGAAACCCCCACGTCGGGAACGATCGAACTCGATGGCGAGCGCGTAGCGTTTGCTTCGGCGAACGATGCGCGCGATCACGGCATCTCGATCATCCATCAGGAACTGAGTCTTGCGCCCAACCTGAACGTGCGAGACAACATCTTCATGGGACGCGAGCTGCGCGCCGCGACGGGTGTCAATTTTGCCGAAGAGGCGCGCCAGGCGCGTGCCCTGATGGCAGACCTAGAAGAAGAAATCGATCCATTGACGCGCGTCCACGACTTGCGTCTTGGTCAGCAGCAGGTGGTTGAAATTGCACGCGCTCTATCGGTGCAATCGCGCATCCTGATCATGGACGAACCGACTTCTGCGCTGAGCGCTTCCGAAGTGGAAGTGCTGTTCAAGGTGATCCGCGACCTGACGAGCCGTGGCGTGTCGATCGTGTATATCTCGCATCACCTCGAAGAGGCGTTGCAGATCACCGACTACGCAGTCGTATTGCGTGACGGCAGGATCACGGCCACGGCCGAAGCCAAAGACATCGACCTGGCGTGGATCGTGCGCCACATGGTCGGAGAAAATTTCGATCTCGGCTCGCCGCCGACCGGCTACACGTTTGGCGACGTCGCGCTGTCGATCAAGGACGTCAGCGTCGCCGACGCATCCGGCTCCGATATGTCGGTCGTCGATCATCTCTCGCTCGATGTGCGGGCCGGCGAGATCGTGTGCATCTACGGCTTGATGGGAGCAGGGCGCACGGAACTGCTCGAGGCGGTCGCGGGCCGTTTTCCGACCTGCGGCGGGCAGGTTTTGCTCGAAGGCGAGGACGTCGCGTCGCTGAGCATTGCGGGGCGCATTGCGAGAGGTCTCGTGCTGGTGCCCGAGGATCGTCAGCGCGATGGACTGGTGCCGACGATGAGCGTCGGCAGCAATCTGTCGCTTGCGAGCATCGGTACGTTCGTCCGGGGCATGCTGCTGTCGTTCCCACGCGAACGTGAACTGGTCGATCAGTCGATCCGCAACGTCCGCGTCAAGACGGCCGGCGCGGGCGCGAAGATCGGCTCGCTGTCGGGTGGCAATCAGCAAAAGGTCGTGATCGGCAAGATGCTCGCTACGCACCCGAAAGTCATTTTGCTCGACGAACCTAGCCGCGGCATCGACATTGGCGCCAAGGCCGAAGTTTTTCGCCTGCTGAGCGAGAGCGCCAAACAAGGCCTCGCGGTGGTGTTTTCCACGTCCGAAGTGGGTGAATGCCTGAGCATCGCGCACCGGATCGTCGTCATGCGACGCGGCAAGATTTCCGCAGAATTCGGCACCGATGCCACCAAAGACCAGATCATGGCTGCCTCGGGCGAAGCCGTGGTGATCTGATCGTCGAAATGCCTGGAGACCTAAACATGAATCACTCTGCCAAAACTTCCCCATCGCACCGCACCGGCTGGTTCGGCGACGGTTTCGACCTTGGCAAGATGCTGCTCGAAGGTCGCGCGTTCTTTGCGCTGATCGTGATAGTCACCGTCTTTTCGTTTCTGTCACCCTATTATTTCGCACTGGAAAACTTCCTGACGATGGCCTCGCACGTGGCTATCTACGGCATTCTCGCCATCGGCATGCTGCTTGTGATCATCAATGGCGGCATCGATCTGTCGGTGGGTTCGACGCTCGGGCTTTCCGGGGTGGTCGCCGGCTTCTTTCTGCAGGGTGTGACGCTGAACCTGTTCGGTGTCGTGCTGTATCCGGCGGTGTGGGTCGTGGTCGTGCTGTGCTGTCTGCTCGGCGCGTTCATCGGTCTCGTCAACGGTGTGCTGATTGCGCGTTTCAAGGTGCCGGCCTTCGTCGCCACGCTCGGCGTGATGTACGTGGTGCGCGGCCTCGCACTCCTCATGACCAATGGCCTGACTTACAACAACCTTGGCGGTCGTGAGGATCTGGGCAACGTCGGCTTCAACTGGCTCGGCTTCGATCGACTGTTCAACGTTCCGGTCGGCGTGCTGATCCTGACGGTCATCTCGATTCTCGGCAGCCTCATGCTGACCCGTACTGCGTTTGGCCGCTGGCTCTATGCGTCGGGCGGCAACGAGCGCGCCGCGCAACTCTCCGGGGTGCCGGTGAAGCGCGTGCAGATCAGCGTCTACATGCTGTCTGGCGTCTGTGCGTCCATCGCCGGGTTGATCCTGTCCTCGCAGTTGACCTCAGCGGGTCCGACCGCCGGCACGACCTACGAACTGACGGCCATTGCCGCGGTGGTCATCGGCGGGGCCTCGCTGATGGGCGGCACGGGCAATATCCGCGGCACGCTGCTCGGCGCTTTCGTGATCGGTTTTCTGTCCGATGGACTGGTGATCATCGGCATCTCTTCATATTGGCAGACGGTTTTCACCGGCGCAGTCATCGTGCTCGCGGTGTTGCTCAACGCCATTCAGTATCGCCGCCGTGTCAAGCGCCCAGCGCCGGCCGCCGGTCAACCGACTTCTCCGTTAGGCGGCGGCAAGGCTTGAGTCGCGCTATCGGCCAGCAAGAAGATGCCGGATTCCGGCGCTATTACTAACTGAAAACAGGAGACTTACCATGAAGAGCAAAAGAAGAACTTTGGTACTCGCCGCCGCCGTTGCACTGGCCGCGCCGCTGTTCGCAGGGCAGGCGCATGCGGCGGGCGGACTCGTGACGATCATCGTCAACGATCCGTCCAACCCTTACTGGCTCACCGAAGGCAACGTCGCCGCCGCCGAAGCGAAAAGGCTCGGCTACACCGCGAACGTGGCCGCCTCGAAGGGCGACACCAACGCGGAAAGCCAGCTCATCGACACCGCGATCACCAATAAGTCCGTCGCGATCATTCTCGATCCCGCGAACGCGAGCGGTTCCGTCGGCGCCGTGAAGAAGGCTGTCGCCGCCAACATCCCGGTGTTCCTCGTCAATGCCGAAATCAACCAGGAAGGGCTGGCCAAGGCGCAGCTCGTATCCAACAACGCCCAGGGCGCAGCGCTCGGCGCGCAGCAATGGGTGAAAGACGTTGGATCGAAGGGTAATTACGTCGAGTTGCTCGGCTCGCCTTCCGACAACAACGCTGCGACGCGCTCGAATGGCTATACATCGGTGCTCAGCCAGTATCCGGACCTGAAGAAGGTTGGCTCGCAAGTGGCGAACTGGGACCGTACGCAAGGCTTCAACGCCATGCAGAGTCTGCTTCAGGCGCATCCGGATATCGTCGGCGTGATCAGCGGTAACGACGAAATGGCACTCGGTGCGATTGCGGCGCTCAAGCAGTCGGGCAAGCTCGCGAACATCAAGGTAGGGGGCTTCGACGGCTCGCCGACCGCAGTGGCAGCAGTCAAGGCAGGCGAGTTGCAATACACGGTGCTGCAGCCTGTCGCTACGTTTTCCGTCAAGGCAGTGCAGGAGGCCGACGAATTCCTGAAGACCGGCAAGACAGGCGCCAAGAATGAAAAGCAGCTGTTCGACTGCGTCCTGATCACGAAGGCGAACGTGGACAAGTACACGTCGGCCTTCACGTTGTCGAAATAATAACGCGCTAAACATGTAGGAATCCGAAATATTATTGCGGATTTTGCATGTAATCGACCCGCGCGCCGGCGTGACTCGAAGCATTCCGGCGCGACTCACCTCATTTCGAGTGTATATGTCCGCATGAAGAAACGATCATGACCCATTCCGCTTTCTGGATCGGCACCAGTTGGAAGATGAACAAGACGCTGGCGCAGGCGCGCGCGTTCGCCGAGGGTTTGCTTGACGCCGACGCTCGCGCCAACGCCGACTCACGGCTGCAGCGCTTCGTCATTCCACCGTTCACCGCGATCCGCGAGGTCAAGACAATCCTCGCGAACACGACGGTGAAGGTCGGCGCGCAAAACATGCATTGGGCCGATCGCGGCGCGTGGACCGGCGAGATTTCGCCGTCAATGCTGGTCGATTGCGCGATGGATCTGGTTGAACTCGGTCACTCCGAGCGGCGCGAACATTTTGGCGAGACCGACGAAACGGTGGGGCTAAAGGTCGAAGCGGCGGTCCGTCATGGACTGACACCGCTGATCTGCATTGGCGAGACACTCGCCGACCGCGAACGTGGGCGCGCTCCTGAGGTGCTGGCAGCCGAGGTCCGGGGCGCATTGGCGCGCTTGAGTCCGCAACAGCACGCCGCCCCGATTTTGCTCGCGTACGAGCCCGTCTGGGCCATCGGCGAACACGGCATACCGGCCAGCGCCGACTATGCCGACGCGCGTCAGGCCGAGATCATTTCGGTGGCGCAAGCCGTTCTTGGCCGCCGCGTACCGTGCCTGTATGGCGGCTCGGTCAACCCGGACAACTGCGCCGAACTCGCCGCTTGCGCGCATATCGACGGACTGTTTATTGGACGTTCTGCCTGGGACGTCGCCGGCTATCTCGACATCCTGGACCGCATCAGGGCAGTCCTCTGACCTGACCGCATGCGTGTAACTCAAACATCACGGAGTTGAACATGAAACTTGCAATTGCGGGAGACAGCGCTGGCGCGGCACTGGCCCAGGTGCTGGCCGAATACCTGAAGGACCGTTATGAAGTGTTCGAACTGTCGACCAACGAAACGGACCCAACCGAGTTCTATGCCGAACTGTCCGATCGGGTCGCTACAGGCGTCATCCATGGCGACTACGACCGCGCCATTCTGATTTGCGGCACCGGTATCGGCGTGAGCATTTCGGCCAACAAGGTGCCGGGCATCCGTGCTGCGTTGTGCCACGACACCTATTCCGCGGAACGGGCGGCGCTCTCGAACAACGCGCAGATCATCACGATGGGCTCGCGCGTGATCGGCCCTGAGCTGGCCAAATCCATCGCGGATGCCTTTCTCGCGCAGACGTTCGACGAGCATGGCCGAAGCTCGGGTAACGTGGCGGCGATCAACCAGGTCGATTCGAGGCACCGTCGGTAGACGCCTTTCCGCTCGCCAGATAACACGCGCGCCTTCGGACACGGCGTAATCGGATCGGAGACAGGATGGAGAAGTATCTGCTGGGCCTCGACAGTGGCTCGACCGCAACCAAGGCTGTCGTCTTCGACACCACGGGTCGGACCGTGGCGGTGGGATCGCGGCGGGTCGAGCAGCGGCAGCCGCGCGCCCGTCATGTCGAACGCGACATGGAAGAAACGTGGGCCGCGGCGAGTGGCGCGATTCGTGACGCACTTGCGCGCGGCAAGGTGTCCGCGAGCACCATCGCGGCGGTCGGCGTAACGGGGCACGGCGACGGGCTGTACCTCGTGGATCAGCATGATGCCCCACTCGGCCCTGGCATTCTGTCGCTCGATAGCAGGGCGGTCGCCGTTCGCGATCAATGGCGCGACGCGGGCGTCTTGCCACGGGCGTTGGCGCTAACCGGCCAGCAGCCGTATCCTTACGCCGCGGTTAGCCTGCTTAAGTGGATCCGGCTCAACGAACCTGAGCGTTACGCAAAAATCGGTCATGTGCTGTTTTGCAAGGATTGGCTCCGCCTGCGTCTGACCGGCCTCGCGGCAACCGACCCGACAGAAGCCAGTTCGTCCTTTACCGACGTCCGCACGCAGCAGTACAGCCGCGAGGTGCTGGATCTATACGGCCTCACGTCGATTGGCCGCGCGTTGCCGGAAATCGTGCCGTCTACTGCGTCCGCCGGACGTGTCACCGCGCAGGCCGCCGCGCAAACCGGTCTGATGGAGGGCACACCCGTTGCCTGTGGATTGCACGATGTCACCTCGAGCGCCGTGGGCATGGGCATCACTGAACCTGGCGTGCTGTCCATCACGGCAGGGACTTTCAGCATCAACGAGATCCTCTCCGATCGCCCGCAAGCGGATCCGCGCTGGTCGTGCCGCAACGGCACACGGCCTGGCCAGTGGATGAACATGTCGATTTCGCCGGCGTCGTCCAGCAACGTGGACTGGTTCATGCGCGAGTTTTTCGCTCACGAAGCGCAACAGGCTGAACAACGCGGTTGCTCGCTGTTCGATCTGATCGAAGACGAATTGCAGGTTGCGTTCGCCGAACCGAGTTCCGTGATGTTTCATCCGTTTCTGTTCGGATCGCCTTTCGAACAGGCCGCGAGCGCGTCGTTCTTCGGCATCCGCAGTTGGCACCGTCGCGCCCATCTGGCGCGTGCGGTGCTCGAAGGCATGATCTTCAATCATCGATATCACGTCGAAGCCCTAACCAGTGTGTTTCCCGCGAAGCGGGCGGGCCTGACCGGCGGCGGTTCGGCGAGTCCCATGCTGGCACAGATGTTTGCCGACGTTCTAGGAATGCAGATCGATATTCCCGACAGTCAGGAAGCCAGCGCGCTCGGCGCTGCGCTCTGTGCTGGCGTGAGTGCGGGGGTGTTCGCCTCCCTGCCGGAGGCGGGCGAGCGCGCATGCCGCATCCAGCGGACGCACGGGCCAGACCCGGAAAGTCACGGCCGGTTCAACGATGTGTACGAGCTCTACCTGCAGCTCATTGCAAACATGAATTCATCCTGGCCGGCGCTCGATCGCGCAGCCATCACACACTCATGACGAGCCAGACGATGACTCAACGATCCCGTGAATTTTTTCTCGAACGGCTGACGCAGCAGAGCCGTGTCAGCGTGCTGATTGTGGGGGGAGGGATCAACGGCGCAGGGCTATTCCGTGATCTGTCGTTGCAACAGGTCGATTGCCTGCTGATCGACAAGGCGGACTTTGCTTCAGGCGCGAGTTCTGCGCCGTCCCGGCTGATTCACGGCGGGCTTAAGTACCTGGAAACCGGCGAGTTTCGCCTTGTTGCCGAATCGACGCTGGAGCGCAACCTGTTGCTGAAAAACGCGCCACACTTCGTGCTGCCGCTGGAGACAGTCTTGCCGATCCATTCGTACTTTGGCGGCCTTGTTGCGTCCGCGCTGCGGTTTTTTGGCATCCGGTCGAAGCTTGCCGATCGCGGCGCGATCATTTCGAAACTCGGGCTGATGATCTACGATTTTCTGGGCCGTCATGACCGCACGATGCCGCGCCACCACGTCGCGTTCAGAAATCGTTCGCTTCGAAACTTACCGCTGCTCGATCCCGCGATCAAGGCAACGGTGACGTATTTCGATGCACAGGTGACACAGGCCGAACGATTGAACTACGAACTGGTTGCCGACGGCCTGGCCGCGTGCGACGAAGCCGCAGCAGCGAATTACGTCACGGTCGATCATGTGGACGGGGAGACGGTGTGGCTACGCGACCTGGTGTCGGGGAAGGGCTACGCGGTCAAACCTGCTGTCGTCATCAATGCCGGCGGCGCGTGGATCGACAGTGTCAACCGGTCGCTGGGCATCGAACGAAAGTACATTGGCGGGACGAAAGGATCGCACCTGATACTGAGGCATCCTGAACTCAAGGCCCAGCTACGAGGCCGCATGGTTTACTTCGGCTCCAAGGACGGTCGCATATGCCTCGTTTACCCGTTTATGGGTCAGCTTCTGGTTGGCTCGACCGATCTGCGCGTGAGCGATCCCGACCAGGTTCGCTGTGAGGACAATGAAGTTGACTATATGCTCGGTGTACTGCGGGAGATTTTTCCCCGATTGAAGCTCGACGTATCGGACATCACGTTTCGCTACAGCGGTGTGCGGCCGTTACCTTTTTCCGATGCGGCAAACCCGGGCGACGTGAGTCGCGATCACGTGGTTCATGTCGATCTTCTGCCTGAAACCCGCATTCCCGTGCTTTCGCTGGTGGGTGGCAAGTGGACGACCTTCCGGGCATTCGCCGAATCGGTTGCCGACGATACGCTCAGACGCCTCGGACGCTCACGTAAGGTCAGTACTCGCAACGAACCCATCGGTGGCGGCCTTAACTTTCCACTTGCTCCGGTGGACCGGGCTGCATGGATCGACGAACTCGCTGCGCGCTGCGGTGTTTCGGTGGAACGCGCTAGAACTTTACTCTCGCGGTACGGGACACGTGCGTCCGCGATTGCTGAGTTTTGCTCGCCGGCGAACGATGAGGTTCATGATGAGCCGCTCACCAGTGAGCCAGATTACACGGTCCGGGAAATTCAATACCTCTGTGAGCAAGAAGCCGTCACGCATCTTTCGGATCTACTTTTTCGCCGGACGACGATTGCGCTTTCCGGTCAATTGACCGGCGCGATGCTCGCCGAAACTGCGGCGATTGCCGCACGTGCGCTGGGATGGGAATCGGTTCGCGTACAAGAGGAAATCGAGGCAGTCTGCGATGTCGGTCGACAGCGTCATGGAATGGTGCTTCGCGATGCCGAGCTTGCGCATTAGCCCGGTCATCGAAGGGGGCCTTCCACAGCAACCGAAGGCGTTGTTCATTGGCACGTGCCGGTGATCGGGAATCGAGGCCCGACCCCGGCTCGCAGTCGTCCGTGCCGTTCATGCAGGTACCACACAATAAATCCCCGTTGCCTCGAATACTGTATAAATGTACAGTATCGGCAATAACGCGAGAACGGAGATTCACCGACATGCCTGCTTTATCGTCTCGGGCGCATCATGCCTGACCAACTCTGGTTGCCGGGGCTGGAGGCGCCGCCCGTCCCAACAGACGGCCTGTTCTTCGCAGTCATGCCCGACGTCAATACAGCGGGCAGCATCGCGAAGCTCGCACAGCAGATCTGCGGTGAGACCCGCTCGAAGAGCAAGCCGCTTGCCGCCAACCGCCTCCACGTCACGCTGCAGCATCTTGGGAATTTCGCAGGTGGTCTGCCGCAAGAGCGAGTCGATGCCGCGATCAAAGCCGCCGCGTCAATCAGAATGGAGCCGTTCAGCGTCGAGTTCGACCATGCTTTGAGTTTTGCATCGAAACCTAGGCCCGGACCCGTGGTGTTGGGAGGCGGTGAGGGCGTGGTCGGCCTCCACGCGCTCCACGAGGCGCTAGCACGGGCATTGCAAAACGAAGGATTCGGCGATCGCGCCGTTGTGCCGAACGCGGCGCATTACACGCCACACGTTACGCTCGCTTACGGCATGCCCTGGATCGCGGCCCGTCCCGTTGACGCGGTCAGTTGGAACGTGCGCGAGTTTGTCTTGATGCACAGCCTGCTCGGCCGTACCCGGCATGTTGCGCTGGCGCGGTGGCCGTTGGCAGGATAGGCGAGATACGACGGGGTGGTATCGCTCGCAATCTGGCGGTGGGGGATCCACCGCGCCTACTCATCGTATCGAGGCAGGTGAACTTCGACAGAGCGGCATACGCCAGCAGTACCGACCCGCGTGGCCCCGATCAATGGGGTGAACTGAACTTCATCAACCACATAGCCGCCGCCGCACCAAGCGATGCTACCGCGGTCGTGCTGAACAA
Source organism: Paraburkholderia sp. GAS38 (assembly GCF_050434965.1). Taxonomy (NCBI): domain Bacteria; kingdom Pseudomonadati; phylum Pseudomonadota; class Betaproteobacteria; order Burkholderiales; family Burkholderiaceae; genus Paraburkholderia; species Paraburkholderia sp. GAS38. The sequence goes on from NZ_JBNDJO010000022.1 coordinate 28,451, forward strand.
CGCTGCGGTGCCCATGCCCGCGTCCAGCAGCAGGCCGCCTAAAACCGGACCGCAGATCGCACCGACGCGGCCAATGCCCATGGCCCATCCCACACCGGTGGCGCGCAGGTGCGTTCCGTAAAAGCTCGCACAGAACGAAACGGTGCACATCTGGGCTCCGATGCTTAGCATGCCGGCCACAAAGGCGGTCACGCAGAGCAATGTGCCGGACCCTTGTACTTGCCCCATCAGGAAAATCGCAACCGCACCGCCACCGTAGGCGCAGCCGATGACGATCGGCGGGGCAAAACGGTCTGCGAGTCGTCCGATTCCAACGCAGCCGAATACCGCACCCAGATTCAGCATCGACACGGCGATGACCGCCAAGCCGACGTCGGCGCCCGTGCTTCTCGCCACCAGGGGAATCCAGTTGATCAGAAAATAGGTGAGTAGAAGGCTCAGGAAAAGCGTTGCCCAGAGTAGTAGCGTTCCCAATGCACGACGGTCGGCAAAGAGGCCGGCGATCGAGATGCGCTCCGGTGGCGACAGCGCCGTCAGATCGACATCCCAGTCGCGGTCATTGCCGAGGCGGGTCAGGATGCGCTGCACTTCGGCGTGTTTCCCACGGCGGGCAAGATATTCGATCGACTCCGGAACGACTGCCATGAAAACCGGCATGATCAGAATCGGCAAGGCGCCACCCGCGATGAAGGCGCTTTTCCACCCCCATTGGACAACGAGCTTTCCACAAAGCAGTCCACCAATCACGGCGCCTACGGGGAACCCGCAGAACATCAACGACACGAGCGACTCGCGGCTTCGCTTCGGCGCATACTCGGAGGCGAGCGAGATAAAGCACGGCAGCGCGCCGCCGAGTCCAAGACCGGTTCCAAAGCGCATCGCTGCGAGTGAGTGAATGGAGCCGGCCAGTGGTGTCAGCAGCGTTCCCACCGCGAAGATCAGCACGGAAATAAACAGCCCCGGCTTGCGGCCGATGCGGTCGCCAAGCGGTCCCAGCGTAAGTGCCCCGACGAAGCTGCCCAACAGACCCGCGCCGAAGACCGGTCCAAACGACGATGCCGGGATGTTCCACGCGTCAGCAATATGGGGCGCGACGAATGCAATGGACTGCGTATCAAATCCGTCGATCATTGCAATGGCCGCGCACAACACCATGATGACGATTTGCAGGGAGGAAAGCCGGCTGACATCGATAGCCGACTCGGGCGAGACATGATGGCTGCTGCTCATCGTAATCCTTTTTATATACTGTCGACGCTAGTGCAGCAGTGCCGGAGGAGCGCTGCGATGCATCGGCGGCCCCGTGTGCACGTAGTGCCCGCCGACACTCAATTCCGCTTACGAACCCGTTGATATGGGTGCTCCCCCATTGAGCGCCAATTCGCGCTTGATGACGCGTCGTTCGATGAACCATACGCCCGCATCGTTCCGGTGCAGCGTGTCGAAAAGGTCATTGATCCGCGTTTGCACCGTGCCCTCCGGAAGGCGCTGTTCGACGGTCACCTGTATCGCTGTTGTCTGCACCAGGGTGGCGTCGTCTTCCTCTTCGATCCGCAGGTTGGACCAGATGTGCCTCGTCTTGCGGCCATATTCCGCATGGCGCCTTTCGCAATCGCGTGCGATCGCGTCCCGTCCGATCAACTCTTGCCCTCCAACATGCAATACGCCGCGCGGTGAGAACAATGCCGCCAGCGAATCGCCTTCGCCACGGTCCGCATACCACGCAAAATCGCTCAGCAATCGTTCGATTGCGTGGATATCATCGTGTTCCACAGCTCAATCCTCCTAAGTTAATGACGGCGGTGAAGAGACGTCTAAATAAGGTGCGTTGGTGAATGAGTGTCTCTAGAAGCGGAGTGTCATACCCACGCGTCCGAGCGTTTGCGTACTGCCCGATGAGGTTCCACCTGAGCCGATGATGGTTGCCTGCACGTTTGCCGAATCGCCACCCGCCCATTGCCGCACCAACGTGGCATAGATGAAGGTGTTCCTCGAGAGGTCATGCGCAAGCGTCAGTCCCACTTGATTGGCTTTGTTCTTTTCAAGAACCGCGTTGCCCTGGTCAAACTGATAATCGAGTACGACCTTATCGACGGAGGTGAGCGGGTAATAGCCGCCTACCTCATAGACGTTCACCTGGCCACCGGTATAGGTGTTTTCGGTGTTGGTAAACATGGCGTCAATGTACCCACCGTTGAACACCGCCACGCGGCCTCCCACGCCCCAGTTTCTGATGCCGTTATTGCCGTCGTTGATGCCGGGGAATTTCGTATAGGTGTACGCCGCGTCCAGCGTGACAGTGCCGTTGGTGTAACGCATCCCGTAACTCTGCGTGCTGTCCTGACTGGTGCTACCCGCCTGACCGCCGAATGCATACATCGCGCCGAACCGGAAGCCGCCATAGTTCGTACTCTCGTAGGCAACCGAATTGTTCGTGGTGATGGACCCGGCCGTTCTGTCGAAGTCCATTGCGCCATTGGGCAAACCCAGTTTTGCAAAGGGCCCTTGCTGCGTAAAGTAGACCGGGCTAATACGAAGCTCGGCCCCCCAGCGATCGATGGTCATGTACTTGAACATGAAATCGAACTGGTTGCCCAGCGTGAGTGCACCGAGCTTATCGTCCTGCAAGCCCACCCAGGATTCTTTGCCGAACAATAAGCCGTTCGTCATCGCACCTGTGCCGGAATTGAAGTTATCGACCAGCTTGAAGATGGCCTGTGTCCCGCCGCCCAGATCCTCCACGCCTCGCAGACCCCACACGGTCGGCACCATGGTTCCGCCCTGGAAGAACAGGTTGCCTTTGCCGCTCTGATTGGATGTGTAGGTCAGGCCGGAATCAATAATGCCGTACAACGTCACGCTGCCCTGCGCAAAGACAGATGGGCTCGCAGCAGCACCTAACAGGCAAACTGATACTCCCATCAGGATTCGTGCGCGAGCTTTGCCCCTTCCTGAAAAGCCGGCGCTCGCAGCCCTGTGGCGTTCCGTGTCGCGTCGGCGTTCTCTTCGCTCGGCACGGGACAAAAAAGCAAACATCGGCAATACGAATTTCATTATCACATCGGTCTCCTAACCACATCTAATTTGAGTATTAATATATTTGGGGAAAACATCTCTTCTGTACGCGTAAAGCACGACGCCCTGCGTTCCCGATCGTTCAGGAACGCAACAACACTTCCATGATTGAGATGCAGGCGGTTGCGGGCGCGTTAGCCGGCGTCCGCCTTCAGACCGACGCTTTCGACTGCAAAGACGGCACAGATCTCGTCGACTTCCGACTTATCCCCGCTAATCCCTATTGCACCCACAACGTCGTTGTTTTCATCGCGCACGAGCACACCGCCGGGCACGGGAGCAATGCGTCCACCAGAGATATCACCTAGCGCCGCAAAGAACGCGGGGGCGGCTAGAGCGCGCTCCGCGAGTACGCGGCCACCCAACCCCATGCCGAGCACTCCCCACGCTTTGGCCTGAGCGATCTGCGGGCGAAGAATGCCGGAACCGTCTTCGCGCTTTAGCGCCAGCAAATGTCCTCCGGCATCCAGGACCGCTACCGTCAACGGCATACAGTTGATCGCCCGTCCTTTCTCCAGCGCCAGATCGACGATTCGGGATGCTTGACTCAACGATAGAGCTGGCATTGTTGAACCTTTGAAATAAGTTGATTGATTTGCGCCGGCCCGGTTAGTCGGATGCGTCCTCGGCCACGACCTCTTCGGGACTATCGAACAGACCCGAGTCGACAACAGGAACTTCGACAGGCGGCAGACCGACGAGGAACAGGGTCATCTCGCGCGTCGCGCTCACGCTCAGCGCTTCGTCCGACTCAACCTGCAGTGCGCTTAAATAGCTGATCGCTTGCCCGTGTGCCATCCCATCGCCTTCAAGGACCACAAGCAAACGGCGCCCGCGCGGATCGGAGGAGTGCCACGCGGCGCCGGGCTGTAGCCTGATCATTTCCATCCAGACGCCTCGCTCCGAGAACGCACCCATAAACTTACGGTCGACGCCGCGCTGCGCGCCGAGCGGGAGCCAATTGCAGGATTGTGGGTCGACGACAATGACTTTTTTGTAGCGGGGGTGGGGATATCGCAACTTCGAACCGAACACGTGCTCCCATATCGCACTCAGCGCCCAGTCTTTTTTTCCATTCGGTTTGCGGTAGAACGCCCCTTCAAATTGGCCGATCTCCGCAAGTTCATCCCGGGCCTTGCGGCGCTGTTCGATACTCATGAACCCATAGCCCGATGCTCCGCCAAACTGCAGAACGAGTTGCCGGCGTTCTCCGGGCAACGCATTGCCAAGCGGGTCCTCCTGTGGTCCGTAGGCGAGCCCTTCGGGGAAGTAGCCAATCTCGTTCTCGCGAAGTACGCCGGCGCGGCCGAGATTCATGTCGCCGCGAAGGGGAAGGCGAATCTGATCGAAGTTGTGTCGATGGACCGGCATTGAAAAGTCACCGTCCTGCCTGCCGACGATGTACATGAAATTGTCCGGCGAATCGGGTTCGCCGCTAAGAAGATGCTTGAACAGCACCACGCCGAGCGGGTGGTCGTTCATCCAGTTGCTATCGTCAAACGGTACTATCTTCATCGTATGCTCTGCCTTTAGTTACGTAATGATCTGTCGCGTTGCATCAGGTCAGCTTGTGCGCCGCTTCCGTCACGTTCAGGGGTTTGCGCGAGCGCGGCTGCAAGACAAAGAATCCCATCGTCAATGCCGCAGCGGCAGCGCCGAGCGACGTCATACCTGCGATGATGAACAGGGACGGTGCGCCGATGCCCGCGCCAAGCAGCATGCCGCCCAGCAGCGGTCCGACGATCGCGCCCACGCGCCCGGCCGCCATCGAGCAACCCACACCCGTTGCCCGCAAAAAGGTCTCGTAGAAGCTTGCCGCCAGGGCCACCGTGCACAGTTGCGCGCCAAAGCTGAAGAGCCCCGCCAGGAAGGCGGCTACGCAGAGCGACAAGCCCGAATGCACGGTATAGCCGATCGACGCAATGGCTGCGGCGCCCGCACCGTACGCACAACCAATCACGATCGCCGGGCCGAAGCGATCCGCGAGGCGACCTAGCGCTGTGCTGCCGAGGATGCCGCCAAGATTCAGCATGGAAACCGCGATGACCGCGCTTTCGATGCCGAGTCCGTTGCGCCGCGCCACCATCGGAATCCAGTTGATCAGCAGGTACAACATGAACATGCTCAGGAAGGTCGTGATCCAGAGCAGGATCGTGCCGGGCGCACGGCCCTCGGTCAGCAAGCTCGCGACAGACGATCGACCATGTGCGGTCGCGCCGACTTCGCCGTTCCACAGATCGGCACACCCCATCCGCGTCAGAATGCGGGTAATCGCCGCGTGATCTCCACGCAACGCGAGAAAACGGGCGGACTCCGGAACGAAGAAGGCGAACAGCGGCAGAATCAGGAGCGAAAATGCCGCTCCAACCGTGAAGACGCTGGTCCAGCCGAACGCCGGAATGAGCTTGGCCGAAACCAGTCCGCCAATTACCGCGCCGAACGGGAAGCCGCAGAACATCAGTGCGACGAGCGTGGCCCGGCGTGCCGCAGGGGAATATTCCGAGGCCAACGAAATGAAATTTGGCATCGCTCCGCCGAGGCCGACACCGGTAAAAAAGAGCGCAGCGACGAGTGTCGCAACGGATGTCGAGAACGGCGTCAAAAGCGAGCCTATCGCCACCAGTAAGACTGCGCACAGCAACGTCCACTTTCGGCCGAGCCGGTCACCCGCCCGGCCGAAGACCACTGCGCCGATCAGTCCGCCCAAAAGTCCTGCGCTGAATACCATGCCGATCACAGCGGGCTGAATGTGCCACGCGCTGACGATTTCGGGGGCAACGAACGCTATCGACTGCATATCGAAACCGTCCATCATGGCGACGAGCGCGCAAAATCCGATGACGACTTGTTGAAGGCGGCTGACGGCCCTCGAGTCGATGATCGCCTCCAGATCAAGCGTTTTGTTCAGGTTCACATGTCCTCCTTTTTTTGACGCGAGTACCCGCTAAACGTGGCACTCGCGTCATTCATGCATCTATTCGACAGACAGGGTCGCGCCGCAAAGGCGTCGAAGGGCAATGCCGGATTCCCATCTCCCAACCGGCACCAACATCGGATACCTAAATGTTTGTACCTGGGTTCTGTCTTAACGTGGGTGGCTGTGCAAGCACCCATGTTCCACGCGATGCGCGGATGGTTCGACATTAGTCATGTCATGCATGTTTGTCTCGGTTTGTAGTTTTGTCCGTGGCTCGAGCTATACGGGTTAACCGTTATCTGGTCACACCGTGACGGTGTGCGTATAGTTCACTGAATATAGTTCATCGAAACATGAAGGTTGGCCTCGCAGTAGATCTCCGTATTACAGATCGTTTCGTTCCGCCATGACCCGTCTCCAACGGTGGGGCCAGTGTAGGGAGCCCAACCGCGGCTGTCCATGCAGGGGACTACATTTCTAATATTGACGACATGAATATCTATTCCGTCGACCTCAATCTCCTCAAGGTGTTCGAGGCGATCTATGTCGAGCGCAGCGTGAGCCGCGCAGCGATTCGGCTAGGACTGACCCAACCGTCAGTCAGCCATGGACTCATGCGTCTGCGCTCGCTATTCGGCGATCCTCTGTTTGTGAGGTTGAACGGAGGGGTTGAACCTACGGTAGCGGCTACCCGTATTGCACCGTCGATACAGCAGGCGATGCGCAACCTGCAGGTGACCCTCGACGAAGGGTCGCGCTTCGATCCCAGCAGCGGCCGCCGCACCTTTCTCATTCACATGAGCGATTTCGGCGAAGTCGTCTTTCTGCCGCCGTTGATGCGTGAACTGAAAGCACGGGCGCCGGGCATTCGCATCGAGACCTGCCAGTTGGACGGCATCGAGCTGACCCACGCGCTTGAAAGCGGGCAGATCGATTTCGCGTTAGGCCATCTGCCGATGCTGGCCGATCAGTTCCAGTCCGAATATCTGTTTGCCGAGGAGTACGGGATTCTCGCGCCATCGTCGGGGGCGCCTGACGCGCCGTTCGACGCTGCTTCCGATCAGTCGGAGTTCGTCGTCGTTACGTCGCATCCGGAAACGCTGAAGATTCTTGTCGCACATGGGTTGCAGGACCGCGTGCGGCTGTCGGTTCCGCACTTCATGGTTCTGCCGGCGATTTTCGCGGCGACAGGGTTTGCCGCGGTGGTGCCGCACTACGTCAGCGAAGTATTCGACAAGATCGATCAGAAGCATGCATACCGCTATTCGACGCTCTCGGGCTCACGTCATGAGATGAAGATCAGCGTGTACTGGTTTCGCCGCTATTCAACCGACCCCGGCAACATCTGGTTGCGCGACCTGATGATCGAACTGTTCAAAACGTCCACCCGAGCGCGCAAAGGACAGATGCGATCGGTGCGGTAAGAGAGATACCCATACCAATTTAGTGAAGGAGAGCTTATGAACGACTCGCCTGAAAAACTCTGGCAACCCTCGATGCTCCCGGAGCGCGGCGACGCTGCTGAGCAGGTCATGGAAGATATCCGGCGACGTATTCTCGGAGGGCAGTTAGCACGCGGCGAGAAATTGCCTTCCGAGAGGCAATTGGCCGAAGGCTACGGCGTAAGCGTTTCCACGATCCGCGAGGTGAAGCGCGCACTCCTTAAGGCGGGGCTTATTGAGATCAAGCAGGGCAAGGGAGCGTACGTCACCGCGTCAACTGAGGAACTGATTGCCACGTCGCTCAACTCGATGATTGAGCTGGAGCGGATCGGCATTGTGCAGGTGCTAGGCGTTCACGGTGCATTGAATGGCTACGCGGCCGAACTGGCGGCGACAAAGGCGACCCGGGAAGACGTTAGCGCCATGCGTAAGTCATTGGCTGAAATCGACCACAGCGTTAGTCCGGAGGCCATTGCGGAAGGACTGATACGATTTCTCAATGCGCTGGTGGCCGCGTCCGGCAATCCTTTGCTGATAGCGCTTTGCCGGTTTCTGGCGAGTGTGCAGATCGGTCTGGTGAAGGAGATCCAGGGGCGGCGATTCGAAGCCTGGCGCAAAACGGCTGCACGTCTCGCCAACGAGCGGCAGCGTCTGGTCGATGCAATCGAACTGGGGGACACAGAGGGCGCGCGTGCCGCGGCGCGCGCTTACCACGAACGCTCCATGAAGGTGATCACCGCCCTGCCGAGCGCTAATACACCCCAGGTGTCCGACGTCGCACTCTCGACATTGTTTGTGTCGCTGTTGAAACACCAGTCTCAGTGATGTGCTTCGCGACTGTCACTGAGTCACCTCGACGCACGGACCCACCGATGCCGTCGCACGGTGTCGCAGCCATCGCTCCAGATGCCGAACGATTGCAACGACATTCTCCCTGCCCATAATACTGTGATGATCGCCCGGCACGTAGATCACTTCCAGGTCATCGACCAGCGTGCCCCAACCAAGGTCGGGTTCGGCAAACTGCCGTGAGAAACCGTCATCGCCGCAGCAAAGCAGCACGCGCCCCGCATAGGGCGCCGGACGGTAGCTCCGCAGCGCTTCGTCGTTCGCATCGGTCACGGACAGCAGCGTGCGCAACTGCCGGTCACCCGTGCCCGGTGGTAGCAATCCCTGCTTCATGGCAGCCTCGAGCACACGTGATCCATGCGCGTCTACGGCGACGTCACGCAAGCCGTCCCAATCGAAAGAGAGCGTGGGCATCAGGATGCCAAGCATCACGGCGTCGTCGCTCAGCCACTGTCGGGTCGCCATCTTGCCGTACGTACCATTGCGATAGAGCGGGCGAGCGCTGGCATTTTGCGCGCGTGCGTCAAGCAACGCCAACAGTTCGATGTGCTCGTCCCGGTGCCTGAGTTGCTGGGCCATTTCATAGGCAATGCACCCACCCATCGAATGCCCCACCAGTCGATAGGGCCCATGCGGCTGCACGGATTTCATCAAGTCGATGTAGTCGGATGCCATCGCTTCGATGCGCCGCAACGGCGCCGATTCCCCTTGCAGGCCACCCGCCTGGATGCCATAGACAGGCTGTTCGGCGCTCATGCTACGCGTCAGTTCGGCATAGTTGGTGGTGTGTCCGCCATAGGGATGAATACAAAATATCGGCGTGGACGATCCCGAGGTTCGCATGCCGACCAGCTGATGACTGCGTGGTGTCCGGACGGTCCGCAAAGAGGCAGCGAGCGCCTCGACCGTGGGGCTTTCCAGTAAGGCCGCAGCAGAGAGTTGATGGCCGAAAATCTGCTCCACCTGCAAGATGACGCTCAGCGCGGAAAGCGAACTTCCTCCGAGCTCGAAGAAGTTGTCGTTGAGCGCGATGGACGATATGCCTAACACCTCCTCGAACACCTTGATTAATTGGGATTCCACAGCATCGCGTTGAACCATGATGGATGGATGCCGGTCTCGCGTATCGGCTGGGGGTATGGGGTTCTCAGGACGATCCGCTACCTCAGGCAAGGCTCCCCGTGCCGGCGCTTGTGTGCGTTCTTGCGGCCAGAACCGCCGCTTCTCAAACGGATAACCCGGCAATGCCGCGCGACCGCGCGGCGCGCCTTCATGCAGCTTCTCCCAGGCCGGAACCGCGCCGGCGACCCAAAGCCGCCCAAGGCCCATTGCCAGTGCGCCACGGTCGGACCACCCAGGCGCGTTGGACAGCGTCGGCGCTGCCACCCGGACATGCGCGCCGTTCGGATGTCGCCGGATAATGGAAGTGAAGGTCTGCCCAGGACCTACCTCAAGGAACATGGGGTCCGCTGCTTGCAGCAGGGTCTCCAGCCCCTCGGCAAACCGAACCGTTTCGCGCATATGACGCACCCAGTGGGCCGGATCGGTTGCCTGCTCATGCGTGACCCACGAGCCCGTCACGTTCGTGACGTACGGAATACGCGGCACTCGCAACTCGACTTCACTGACAATCGTCCTGAACTGTTCGAGGATCGGGTCGAGCATGGCGGAATGAAACGCGTGCGAGGTCGCCACACGTCGGCAGCGCAAGCCGGCGTTTTCCAGGCGGATCTGAACCGCTTCGATTTGCGCGTTTGTTCCTGCCAGCACGCACGAACGCGGCGCGTTGACAACCGCCAGATCCACGCCGCTGCTGACGAACGGCGCGACCTCTGCCACCGACGCCTCCACGGCCAACATCGCTCCGCTGGGCAGTTGTTGCACCAGTTGTCCGCGTGCGGCAACCAACTTGAGCGCGTCTGCCAACGACATGACGTCGGCGAGACATGCAGCGACGTATTCGCCGAGACTGTGTCCCATCATCGCACTTGGGCGAATGCCCCAATGCGCCAGTTGCTGAGCCAATGCATACTCCACGACGAACAACGCCGGCTGCGTGATGGACGTTTGCATCAGGCGTTGCTGCGCGTTGCCTGTTTCATCCGGTAGCGGATACAGTACCGTGCGGATGTCGAGATCCATCAGGGGTTGCAGAAGCCGGGCGCAACGATCGACACAATCGCGGAACACCGCTTCCGATTCGTAAAGATCGCGGCCCATGTCGACCTGCTGTAGACCCTGACCGGGGAAGATGAAGGTGATGCGTGCCTCGGCTGCGCACACACCCGTGCTGCTGCGTCCGGATGGTAGGGACGTCAAAGCATCGACGGCGCCGGATACACTGTCGCACACCACAACGCGCCGGTGGCGAAACGGCGTGCGTCCCACCTGGAGCGTGTAGGCGACATCGGTCAGATTCGCGTCGGAATGGCTTTGCAGGTGACGGGCGAGATTGTCCGTCATCGCATTCAATGCAGGCTCGGATTTCGCAGACAACGCGAGTATCTGAAACGACGATTGATCGCGCTGAGCTGGGTTATGGCGTGGCGCCGCCTCCAGGATCACGTGCGCATTGGTGCCGCCGATTCCGAACGAGCTGACAGCCGCGCGCCGGGGCGAAGCGGTGGTGGGCCAGTCGCTCAAGGTATCGTTGACCCAGAACGGGCTGCTCGCAAGATCGAGCTTGGGATTGGGCGACTGGAAATGCAGGGTCGCCGGAATCTTGCCGTGATGCAGCGACAACGCGGCTTTGATCAGGCCGGTGACACCGGCCGCGGCGTCGAGGTGACCGACATTCGACTTCACCGATCCGAGCACACAGAATTGCCGCGCGTCCGTGTAGCGGCGCCAGGTCTGGGTTAGCGCACCGACCTCGATGGGGTCCCCAAGCGGCGTTGCCGTACCGTGAGCCTCGACGAATCCGATGCTGGCAGGATTCACCTTGGCGCGCTGAAGCGCCCGCTCGATCACTTCGGCCTGGCCCTCCGTGCCTGGTGCAGTGAAGCCCACTTTGGCGTTGCCATCGTTGTTGATGGCCGATCCCTTGATGACTGCCCAGACATGATCGCCGTCCGCCAGTGCAGCAGACAGGCGCTTCAGGACCACAATGGCGCCGCCGCTGCCGCGTACCGTGCCCTGCGCACGCGCGTCGAACGGACGGCAGCGTCCATCGGCTGCGAGGATGTGGCCTTCCTGATGCAGGTAACCGCTGCCATGCGGCACCTCGATCGAGACGCCCCCGGCCAGTGCGATGTCGCATTCGCCCAGCATCAGTTGCTGACAAGCCAGATGGACGGCGACGAGCGAGGTCGAGCACGCGGTTTGTACGGTCAAGGCGGGACCGCGCAAGTTGAGCTTGTAGGCGAGACGCGTGGAGAGAAAGTCCTTCTCGTTCAGGATGGTGGTCTGAAACAGCTCCGCAGCGCTTTGCGGATTGGTGTCCAGGTAATGAAGCAGATAGCCGGACCGTCCTGTTCCGCCGAACACGCCGATCGTGCCGGCATAGTCCGGGTTGGCATAACCCGCGTGTTCGAGCGCGTGCCAGCCGGTTTCGAGGAAGAGGCGCTGCTGCGGGTCCATCAACAGGGCTTCTTTCGGCGGGTAACCGAAAAAGGCGGCGTCGAATTTGTCCACGTCGTCGAGCACACCCTTGCGTTTGACGTAGCGCGGATCGCTCAGCAGGGCGGTATCGACGCCTGCTGCAAGCAACTCCTCGTCGCTCAAGTCCTTGACCGATTCGATACCGGCAACGAGATTGCGCCAGAAGTCCGCGACGTTCGCCGCGCCCGGAAACCGGCCGGCCATGCCGATGATGGCAACGTCCGTGTCCGCGGTTTGAACGGCCGAGGCAGGCGACGCTTCTCGCGCTGGTCGAACCGCATGTGTCCGCGAGACAGATTCGCTTTGTTCCTGCGATGCGTCACGCAGATAGTCCGCCAACGTGCGGATGTTCGGAAAGCGGAACAGATCCATCGTCGCTACGCTACGCCCCAATACTTTTTCCAGCTCCATTTCGACGCGCACGAGATCGAGCGAATGACCGCCGACCTCGAAGAAGTTGTCGTCGATGCCTACGGCTTGCAGTTGCAGAACCGTTTTCCACACATCGGCAATCTGCTGCTCGAGCGTATCGCGCGGCGCGAGCATATTTTGCGTGGCTACGCGCTCGCCTGGATCGGGCAATGCGGCCCGGTCGATCTTGCCGTTCGGCGTCAACGGCCATGCGTCGAGTAGCATGATCGCCGACGGGACCATGAACTCCGGCAGTTTTCCTTGCGCATGGGCGCGGATGTCGTTGATCGTCGTGGCGCTCGCGTCGTGCGCAATCGCATAGGCCAGCAGCGACGGCGCATTGCCCGCCGTGCCGCGCGCAATCACCAGCGCCTCGCGCACGCCGGCACACCCGGTTATCACGGCCTCGACTTCGCCCAACTCAATCCGGAAGCCGCGAATCTTCACCTGGTGATCGAGACGCCCCAGATACTCCAGCGTGCCGTCGGGCAGATAACGGGCAAGGTCCCCCGTCTTGTACATGCGCGAGTCCGAACCCTCAAACGGATTGGCGACAAAGCGTTCGGCCGTGAGGTCAGGGCGGTTCAGATAACCACGCGCCAAACCGACGCCTGCGATATGAATCTCACCCGCTATGCCGACCGGTACTTGCTGCAAGTGCGCATCGAGCAGATAGATCTTCGTGTTTGCAATAGGGCGTCCGAGCGAGACGCGTTTCGTATCTGCCGGCAGATGAGCCATGGTCGCGCAGACCGTTGCTTCGGTCGGCCCGTAGGCGTTCAGAAAGCGGCGCCCATGGGCCCATCGTTTGACGATCTCAAGACTGCATGCTTCGCCTGCCGCTGCGACAGTGCGCAGGGTCGGCACGTCTTCCGGCTGCAACAAGGCCAGCACCGATGGCGGCAGTGTGATCACCGTGACCGCGTGGCGGGCGATCGTGTTGATCAGGGCGGAACCGGGCATGACGTCCGCTTTCGGCGCGAGGCAAAGCGCAGCACCCGCGCACAACGCTGTGAATATCTCCGAGACGGAGGCGTCGAAGCTAGGCGACGCAAATTGCAGGACCCGGCTACTCGGGCCTATCTCGAACGCGCTGATCTGCGCCTGCACCATGTTCGACAACCCGTAGTGCTCCAGCATCACACCCTTCGGACGCCCAGTGGAGCCGGAGGTGTAAATGACGTATGCGAGGTCCGTTGGCTTCGACGGCGAGTCCAGATTGTGTGCGGACTCGGCTGCGATGTCTGCCGCGTGCGCATCGACGCACACCCTTCGCACATTTGCACCCGGCGCCAGCGTGGCGGAACGCCGATGCGTAAGCAGCAACGTCAGGCCCGAATCGTCCTGCATGTAAGCGAGACGCTCCGCGGGATACGCGGGGTCGAGCGGCAGGTAGGCGCCTCCTGCCTTCAATACGGCAAGGATGCCCACCACAAGTTCCGGGCAGCGCTCCATGCTCACACCAACCGGCTGTCCCGGCTTCAAGCCATGATGGTGCAGATAGTGGGCAAGCCGGTTGGCGCGCTCGTTGAGTTCCGCATAGGAGATGGCCCCCGCTTCGTGCAATAGCGCGACGGCTTGCGGCATCTGCTCTGCCAGTCCTTCGAAGAGCCGATGCACGGGGGTCTGCAGGAACGGCGTTTCGGTAGCGTTGCACACCGCGTAACGAGTGCGCTCTTGCGTGGTTAGCATCGAGAGGTGCTGAAGCTTTTCTAGCGGCGTGCGGACGGCGCTCGCGATTAGCGCCTGGTAATGATCGACCAGATATCCGATGCTCTCAGCGTCCCAAAGCGCGGTGTTGTACCAGCACACGGCGCGTAGCCGGCCGTCGACCTCTTCGACCACGAAGTCGAGATCGAATTTGACGCCGTGCTGTTCCAGCGGATACGACTCCAAGGGTAGGCCAGCCAGCTCGAGCGAGGCGCCGCCCAGACCCATGCGGGCGGCAGCCACGCCTCGCATATGCGCCAGATGGGACTTCTGATACGTGAACGACACCTGAAAAACCGGGCTTCGACTGGTATCTCGCGTTACGCCCAGCCGCTCCACCAGCAACGGAAACGGGAAATCCTGATGTTCCTTCGCGCCGACCAGCACGGTGCGGACGTGCTTCAGGAAATCAGCGAACGTGCTGTCGCCGTCGGGCCGTGCCCGCAACGCACACGGACTCGCGAAGTAGCCGACCGTGCGCTCGTAGCCTTGCGGCGGCCGCCCGAAACGCGGCGAACCGACAACGATGTCGTCCTGACCGGTATAGCGGTACAGCAGCACGTAAAATACCGCGAGCAACACGGTGTAGAACGTCACGTCCTCGTCACGCGCGAGTGCCCGGATCTGCTGCGTGAGCGCTTCGTCGAGTTCGAACGAATGACCGGCGCCGACATGGGTCTGCACGCGTGGGCGCGGCCGGTCCGTGGGCAGGTCCAGCACCGGGAGCCGGCTGAGTTCCGTCTGCCAATACGCCCAATGCTGATTACCCAGCGAAGAGTCGAGCATGTTTCGTTGCCACTCGACATAGTCGACATAAGCCAGTCCGGTGGGCGGCAGCTCGGCGGTTTTTCCGGCGACACGCGCCTGATACAGCAGTCCCAGCTCGTCCATCATGACGATGAGCGACCACGTGTCGCTCGCGATGTGATGGCTGTTCAAAAACAGCACGTGTTCGTCGGGACTACGAGAGAAAAGGCGAGTGCGAAAGACTGCTCCGCTTTTCAGATCGAATCCCGCGTCGGCCTCTCGCGTCAGGCGGGCATGCAGTTCGGCGGGCGCCCACTGCGAGGCGTCCTCGTGCAGGAAGTCGGGCCGGCCGTGGGCATGAATCATCTGGACCGGCTCGCCCTGCGGCGCCGCATACGTCGTGCGCAAGACAGGGTGTCGGTCGATCAGGTCTTGCAGGGCAACGCGAAAAACATCGACGTCGATCGCATGGCGGATCGTCCAGGCCATGGGCAGTCCATATTCCGCACCGGACGGATTCAGGCTCCACAAAAACCACATGGCTCGCTGGCCGCGAGAGAGGCTGGCCGTGACGGGTTGAGCTTCAAGGCCATTTGCGGCGGGAAGTGCTATGTGCTGTGGGCGTTCTGTTTGCATGTCGAAAGCGATTGCGAATCTTGTGACTGTGTCATCAGCATGACGAATTGCTGATGCGTGGCTGGCGGTGAGCGTGTGTCAGGGAATGCGCCAGCGATGCTGATGCAGGTTGACGGGAGATCGTGACAAGAACCCGTCTGATGCTCGAATGCGTCGAAGCCCTGCCGCGCACACCCTGTGGCCCTGATTCAAGGGGCGGACTTATTCGGCTTGTCCTCTTCAACTTATTACGGCATGGCAGGCACGGACTTTAGGACATGCCCCATATATATAAATTGCCCATCGCGGGACAGCTTATTTTTCATTGGCGGCATCCTGTCCGAGATCTCAGGCCGAGCTCGAGCGCGTCGGCGATGTACGATCGGGACGCGATGTGTCCCGAACCGTGCTTATCATCCTCTTCACACAACCGTCGATGCGACGGCAGGTTCGCCGGATGCCGCAACGAAAACACGGCAGTCGGCAAGGTACTCATGTGAAAGGAACCGCTATGGTCAACAACACCTCTCCGCTCGAAAGCCTCGCGGCATTCGCAATCGTTTTTGCCGTGGGCATTGTGTCGACAGTGGCGCTCGGCAAGTACATCGACAAGGTGCGCCGCGATGCCCAAACGGCTGCTGCTTGCCCGGATTAGAGGGAGATCAGAACGTGTTGGAGAAACAGACCAATGTGTTGAGACAAGCCGTCGACTGGCTGCGGGACGCGGATGGCCTGCTCGTGACTGCCGGTGCGGGCATGGGCGTGGACTCGGGGTTGCCGGACTTTCGCGGTAACGAAGGTTTGTGGCGCGCCTATCCCGCGTTGGCCGCGGCGCGACGCAGTTTCGAATCGATGGCCAATCCGAGTGCCTTCGACGAAGACCCGACGCTCGCGTGGGGTTTCTATGGACACCGTCTGAGCCTCTATCGCGAGGTAGAGCCTCATGCGGGCTTTGCCGTGCTGCAACGCTGGGTGGCCCGTATGGAGCATGGCGGCTTTGTTTTCACCAGCAACGTCGACGGTCAGTTCCAGCGTGCGGGTTTCGCCGCGAACCGCGTTGCCGAGTGCCACGGTTCGATTCACTCTCTTCAATGCACGGTGCCGTGCTGCTCGCGTATCTGGCCTGCCACGGATTTTGTTCCACAGGTCGATGAGCTGGCGTGCCGTCTTACCGGTCAACTGCCACGTTGCCCCGAATGCGGCGCGCTCGCGCGGCCCAACATTCTGATGTTCTGGGACACCGGCTGGTTATCGCAGCGAACCGACGAGCAGGAGGTGCGCCTGCAGCGCTGGATTCCATCGGTGAAGCGGCTCGTGGTGGTCGAACTCGGCGCGGGTACCGCGCTTCCGACGATTCGCCGTTTCAGCGAACGACACGGGCCGCGTGTCATTCGCATCAATGTGCGCGAACCGCAGATTGATCCGGCATGTGGCGTGGGGATTCAGGGCGGTGCGCTCGCAACACTGATCGCGCTTGATGACGTTTTGCGCGAGCAGACGGAATGAAGCGATGCGCGCCCGCTCTTGAGTGAAGTGGGACGGCTCCTGCTTTATGGCTGATAGCGTTCCGCCAGCCTGCGGTAATCCGCGGCGAATTCCTCGCGCAACGACGCCGGCGCGAGGATTTCGACATTGGCACCCAGCGAGCGCAACCACCAGCGCAGTTTCAAACTGGGAACAACCGTGCCGGACACTTTCAACCGGCCATCAGGCAACACCTCGAGCGCCTGGTCGAGCGACATGGGCGTTTCTTTAAGGTGGTTGCCGGCGTTGCCATCGAATGCGATGCTTAGATGCACCGGCGGTTCGGTCAAGAAGTTGAATGCCTGCTCGGCCTCGATATAAGTGCGCAGCTTAAAATCGTCCGGATACGCGAAGTCTTTACCTGACTCGACGGCTTCGATGATCCGGTCGAGCCGGTAGAGGCTCCGTAGCCACTGGCTCTTGCCCTTGTCCTTGCGCGGAATGAAGGCGGGGTCCTGGGCGACCATATACATGACGCCGGCGGACTCCACGAGTGCCAGCGGCCAGAGCGCCTTCGCTTTAACGTCTTCATCGTTGGTCTTGCCTGCCGGGCGATACTTCAACAGCACCTCCCGTTCGAAGAACGTCGCGGTGGCGATGATGTGGAAGATATCCTCGCGCAGCTTCGGGCGAATCAGCGCGAACGTACCGTCGACGGAGTCCACCTTGTCCGGCCACGCCCGATACACCCGGTTATCGATCTTCTCCTGCGACATGCGCAACTCGGCCGCCTTGAAGAGCGGCTCGATATCCTTGGTCACAGCGTCCGGCAGCTTGTTGCCCGCAAAGCGCTGCAGGATGTGGAAGGCCACGGCCTCTGCGGCCGACATCAGGCTCGCACTGTCCCGCGCGCCATGCATCCACTGTTTGCGCTGCCAGAGAATTTCGCGGCCGCCGGATGTCGTCGAAAGAACGAACTTGTCTTTCTGCAGCCCCTCTAGCCGGCGGCGCACTTTCTTCGGATAAGGGATGCGGTGCCCGCGCTCTTCCAGCCGCTCGATCACGCTGGGTGTCGCCATCCAGGGGGGACTGTCACGCTCTGAAGGCAGGACACGCAGAATTGCTTCATCAAGGCTATCGGTCATTAATCTTGTGCTCTCGTTCTTGTTTACGTTGTGCTGACGCCCGCAGCATCAGGTGACATTCTAAGTGCGATCGGAACAATGTGTGGAGCGCAACCCACGTAGGCAAGCTGCCGGCTACCGCCCAATGTCCGGCGCGACGGCGCGGCAATTGATCGGCGGTGCCGGCGAACAGGACCATTTCAGTGCGTGACGTTTCCAACGACCGCACCATCGCGCGGTTCGCGCCCAGACAGTTCCAGCAGAATGCGCCCGGCGCCGGGCGCGAGGGATTGACGAGGTGCAGGACCATATCGGCGCCCTCGGCGTTTGGGCTATGGGCGATCTCCCAGGACACTAAGCCGTTTAGGGCGGGCAATTCATTCATCCGTGCTTTCACGATGGATTCGTCGAATCCCCATAGTCGCAACGCAATGCGCAAGCTTCCGTGGTTGCGGTGTGTGATGTCGAGTGTGGGCATTGTGTCGAAGTGAAACGAGCGTGACGGAACCGACATGGGAATGTGACCTCCAGGCTAAGTGATGGATAGCATTTTGCTGATCGATCGAGTCAAATCGTGTCCCTGTGGACTAACGATCGATTCGATCAGGAATGACGCAAGACCCGCGCGCATGCGCGATACTCGGTCGGCGTTGTTGCGAGATGTTTGCGGAAGAGCTTCGCGAGCTGTCCGCCGCTGCCGATGCCGCAGCGACGCGCAATCTTGTCGACAGGTAAGTCGCTATCGAGAAGTAGGCGGCAACTCATGTTGAGGCGCACATGCAGAAGATAGTCGGATGGCGTTAGCCCCATTTCCTCCTTGAAGCGCCGCAGGAAATTGCGCTCGCTCATGGCGGCAACCTGTGCTGCGTCATCAATCGCAATGGAGCGGTTAC
Source organism: Paraburkholderia sp. GAS38 (assembly GCF_050434965.1). Classification (NCBI taxonomy): domain Bacteria; kingdom Pseudomonadati; phylum Pseudomonadota; class Betaproteobacteria; order Burkholderiales; family Burkholderiaceae; genus Paraburkholderia; species Paraburkholderia sp. GAS38. Next base: position 47,298 of record NZ_JBNDJO010000022.1, read on the forward strand.
CGTTTGCCTCCAGCCATCGCGCCGCTGCCTGAATCTTTTCGCTGACCCTGACCGACGAACTGTCCCGCACACTCGCGGTGAACGGTGTCTCCATGGGCGGCGCGACACAGTCGACGATCTGGCGTGCAATCTCGGCGCCCAGATCTTCCTCGACCACGCCGAGCGCGATATGCAGAGGACGTGTGGGTGTCGCAAAGCGGTCGTCCCCCGGGTTGTTCCACTTGACGGGTTGGGCGTGCTCGAAAGAGCGGCCGCGGGTGAAGGGTTGCGCACATCCGGCGGCTTCGAGCAGCAAGCGGCCCTCGGCGATGGGAAATACGCGTCCGCCGCACGAATACGTCTGGTTTAACCACGTCATCAGGCGTTCGTCGCGCATTGCATTGCGTGCGCCCACTCCGCCGGCAATGAAGAGTGCACGGAGGTTGTCTGCGCGATGACGCACATCCATACTTTCGGTCCAGACAAAGACGGACGAGGACGTGGCGATCCGCCCACCAGCGGCGGACAGCAGGCAGACTTCATAGCGAGGCGCGCCGTCGCGGCCGGCATGGGATAGCGTATTCGCCGACTGGAAGACTTCGATGATCGACGCGGTTTCAGGCAGCGCGAAGCCATTGAACAAGACGATGCCAATGTGCTTGATAGTGCGGGTGTCCGGCAACACGGGTGGCTTTGGCATCATGCCGCTTCGAACGGCGGAAAAACATTCCATCTGATCTTCCCTAAAGATTGCGTGACCTCTGGCTGACCTGGAGCCAGATTGCTTCACCTGGCAATGTTCGGTTCATCCCGATCACGCGAAGTCGGCAAGGCGAGAAGATATCGACCACTTCGGACAACTGCTGTCCCATTCGATTTCTGGGTTTGGCCGTCGTGTTGAGACACGGTTTGTCTCAATCAGGAGGTAGTGGGATTGCCCCGAGTGGGCAATTTCAGCGTGGAGAGAACAAAAAAAAGCCTGCCGGACAGAAGTGCGGCAGGCAAAACATCCAGGAGGTAGGTTCGCCGGGGCGGTGTTCCTGAGAGAACCCCCTGGATGAGTCAATGGACCACATCGACATGATTCGAGTATAGGTTGGCAAGCGGGCGAGATCGACGCACCGGCGTCTACGGACCACGTGTTGGCCGGGCAAGACGAGCCATCTTTCTATATATCCAATCCAGATTCCCGTAAAACGATATGCAATCCTATGAATACGATTTAATTTCACCAGGAGATACTGGGTGGCTACTCAAGCCAGGACGTTGACGGTTTGCGCCGATGTGAGAGGCGATGAACCATGATACGTTTTGATACCGCTTCGCATGCCTATTTAAAGAGAGCCGTATGCTGATTGCCGCTTCCGTCATTTGTGCCGTAGGTATTTCGGCGATCTTTGCCTTTGCGCGGCGGGTCGACCCGCATACCGGCAGTCTGAAGCTGAAAAAAGGCCTGCTCGCCCCTGGGAGGCGGCAGGCGAAGGCTCAGCGGGCGCTACGGGGGTAGCCCCTGAGATGACCAGACACGATCATAGATCGACAGGGACCGACCGCGGTGAGCGTGGCGGACGAGACCACGCATTTGGCAGCATGCGACGCTTAAGAGTATCTGTATCGCAATGTATCGCAGAACGAAAGAGGGCGGAACGCCTACAGATCGTCGGGTGCCCTTCCATCACCGACGGAGAATCGTTCGTGGATGAGCAAGGCCACGCAATTGCTATAGATTTCGGCCACGGCCTGAGACCGATAGTTGAGATTCAGATGATCCAGAAACGCGTTGCCCAAGGTTTTGGCATCGAACGTTCCTGCGCTGACGTTCGCGACACGCGCTGCCAGATCTTTGGCACGGCTGGCGAGAGAAACACGTTGCACCAGGCCGATGAAGTGGCCGTTAACATGCATCCAGAGATGGGTCGATTCGACCAGATGCTCGACCGTGAGCCATCCACCGCTCAGATGACGCTTAACCAATTGAGACACCACGAGATAGGTCAGGAATTCGGCCTGCGCGCCAATGCTGGGATAGGATGACAAAGGCATCATGAAATTGACTCGGTCGGAACGGCCCATCAATCGTTGAACAGAGCGGCTTGCGCGAAGTCGACTGCAGAACGAAGGCTGGTCGGCTCGTGGGGAAGTGGGCAAAGACTCTGGGAGAGCCTCGGCCGACACGCTGAACCTCGAAGGTCCGACGCGATCATAGTGTGAAAAAATTGCGCGGCGACGTGAGCGGCGGAAGAGGCCACGCTATTGACTGAACACGACAAAAGAGAAGGCCCGATCGCGACGTCCGCAGCCAATACCATGTTCCGGCTTGCCGATACCGGCGGCTAAGGCTGACCCCGCACAAATGGATGGAAAGAAAGGCGGCGGATAAGGCCCAAACGTTGTCCTACCCAACGTGCTGCATTGCAGCGTACGCTGCATGATCTGCTTAGCCTACGCTCGTCTTGTGAGCGAACCACACAGCACGGGATGACATGAATATCACTCTTTCCATTCTCTCCAAGCTTTGCTTTGCGTGGGTTTTTGTTTACCTCGTATTCAGCTTTCAATCGGCCTTATGGGCGGGCGCAAGACATAGTCGCGGATGGGTCTCCCTTGAGTTTCAGCCGTATCGTGCCCGCGGCAAGAGGGAAACCGCGAGGGCAAGATTGCTGCGGCGCATGGCGCTGTTGGCGGCTGTGGCATTGCCGCTGGGGATCGTCTCGACGGTGGCGGGCCTGATGACATCGTAGAGATTCCGCGGCCCTTTACGAGCTAACAGCGCGTATTTATCGACGTGTCTACCTGTCGCAGGGGCGAAGAAGGGTTAGATCGCGGCTCCTCTGCAATTTTACGTGTCATTGTCAAATCTTCCCGGATTTTTCAAGTTTTGGCATTCTTGTCGCGCATTTTCGCGTAGACTCCGGTCGTCAAAGTATCCCCGCCGTTCTGTATTGCGCGGCAAGGGAAGTTCATGGAGCTGCGCGCCCGAACTGCCCTCGTCGCTGCTCAGCGGCCGCCCATGTTCATATGAAAATCGCGATACTAGAATCCGATCTCAAAGCACTTGATTGCGCACTCGAAACGTTGTCATCCGCCGGGCACATCTGTTTTGGCGTGGTGAGCGACAAAGCATTACGCGAATTGCTGGGAGAGGTGTCCATTGACCTGGTCATGCTCGATTGGGCCGCTCCGGATTTCGCTCGATACGATACGCTGTGCTATCTCTCCCGCCATAGGTCCGAAACGCCAGTCATTCTGTGCGTCACACCGCTTACGTCGGAAAAGGCGATTCTCTCCGGGATGGAGCGCGGCGCGAAGATCTGTCTCGAGAAGCCAGTGAACACCGACCAGTCCCTCGTGCATATCCACGCCTTGGAATGTCACGGCCATTCGTACCCCGCTTTCGCTACTTCCTGAACTACCCGCACGCTCTCCGGCGAACCGACTGCTGACGATCGTCTCGGCTCAGTGCAACGCACTTTCGGAAAAGCATTGCTGTATCCGTCAACATGATGGTGGATTCAGCCATTCCGCGCCCGGCGTGATCGCAGCCGGATACCATCTGGTGGTCGATTGCGCAGCTAAGCGTCTGTCAAAGCATGTGTCTAATTGCTTGTGACTAAACGTTTGTTATCCTAAGTTACACAACCTGCCGCAACGACGTGTCATTCGGGGTAGCTATAGCCCGCCACTCCGATTCTGCAACTGACGACGTCCTGGATGTGCAAGAAATGGATGAGTTTCTTCCGGCATATTTGATCCGCGAACAAGCAGCGGTGGGCGCACTTGTGACGTTTGGCGTACTGCGCATCATGGGCGCAGCCGTCGCCGTCTCGAAGGGCTGGCGCATCGCGACGGTCGAAAGATGCTTCATTGCGATTGCGGTGCTGTATTGCTTTCCGCAATTGTTCGATCTACTGACGCAGTTGTATCGGGCGCGCGTCGCGGCTGCAGAGTTCGAAGGCAAAGCGATCGGGTGCGCGGTCGCACTCTTCTGTGCGCCTATTCTCAGTCATCGGCTGGGTTTCGAATAACTGCGGATCATTGGGTACATGCCCACACGGTGAGCGCCGAAACGTTATGCTGACGCAGTCGACCGGCGCTTGATCAAGCGATACTCAGTCGGTGTCGTACCAAGATATCTGCGAAAGAGCTTCGAGAGACGCCCGCCGCTGCCAATACCGCAGCGCCGCGCTACCTTGTCGACCGGTAGATCGCTTTCAGCAAGCAGGCGGCAGCACATGTCCAGCCGGACGAACAGAAGGTAGTCAGAGGGCGTCACGCCCATTTCCGTCTTGAAGCGCCGGAGGAAGTTGCGCGAACTCATAGAGACGACTTTGGCGACGTCATCGATCTTGATTGCGCGTTCACCATTCATCTCGAGCCAACGTGCCGAGCTGCGTATTTTCTCGCTGACACCGACTGATGCGTTTCGGCAAACGATCGCCGTGAACTGCGTTTCCAGCAGCGGCTCGATACCGCTGGCGATGTTGTGTGCGATTCCGGCGCCGAGATCGCTTTCGACTACCGCCAGCGCAGCATGGAGCGGATGGATAATCTCGGGAGACGGCCGGGATTTTAGTCCGTCATGCAACACCTGAGTGCGTGGCGCGCCGCGACGCGGATCGGCTGCGGTCGGTCCCAACCCGGCTGCGTCGAGCAGGAGGCGTCCTTCGGCGATTGGAAATATCACTTCCGCGCAGGGGGAAGTGCGCCGCAGCCAGTCGACGAGGCGTCCATCGCGAAGCGCGGCATGCACACCCGTGCCGCCTGCGATGAACAGTGCGTGGAAATGGTCGCCATCATGACGCGTGCCGATCGTCTCGGTCGAGAGCAAGGCGGACGAGGAACTCGATATCCTGCCGCCAGTGGCCGACAACAGGCAGACCTCGTATCGAACCAGGGAACTCCGGGTAGTCTCGCCCACGGCATTGGCTGACTGGAAGATCTCTGCGACCGCGGCTGCGTCGGGCAATGCGAAGCCGTTAAACAGGACAATGCCAATGCGCTTCACTGGGCAGCCGTTCGGCATGACCTGAGATTGCGCGGCACGCTGCCAGTCGCGAGCCGGATAACCTGCCATCTGAGCATCCCCCGAAGATGGTGACCTCCTCCGGCGATAGCGCCGGTGCTTGTTCGGCGGCCATGCTACACACAGAATCCAGACAACATGAATGCATGGCTGAATTGGCTAATACGTTGGCGGGGATGGGCGAATTGGTTAGGAAAGCAGAGTGTCGTTCCGGTGCGCTGGTAGAGGAAATACGCTACCCTGGGCGACCTCGCCATACGGTGATGAAGAGAAACAGCTCGGCGTCGTTAGTAGACTTCGGCCGAACTGAAGCTGACGCCTTTCACATTCCCGGGGGCGGGAAGCGGAGGGCGGTCGAGATTCCACACGATGTTGACGTCAGGATCGTCCCACTGCAACGTCCGTTCATGTTCGGGAATCCGGCGTTCGGTGGTCTTGCACAAAATCTCCGCGACTTCCGATAGCACCACAAAACCGTGCGCAAAACCGGGCGGTATCCAAAGCTGATGGCAATTCGCTGCCGATAGCCGTGCGCTGACCCAGCGGCCAAATGTGGTCGACCAACGTCGCAGGTCGACAGCGACATCGAGCACCTCGCCCGATACGACCCGGATCAGTTTGCCCTGCGGGCGCTGGATCTGATAGTGCAGGCCGTACAGGACGTTGTTGGGTGAAACAGTGTGGTATTCCTGGGAGAAGGTGTAGCCGCGCGCCACCTTTTCGTCGAACTCGTGTTGGTCGAAGCTTTCGAAGAATGCGCCGCGAGCGTCGCTGGAGATGTGTGGCTCGATCAGCTTGACGTCGCGAATCGATGTGTGTTGAACCTTAATGGTCATGACGGCGATCAGGCTGAAAACAGAAAGGCAGCGAAAAGCACTGTGTATGACGCTTGATCTTACCAGGCTGGCTGGGTTCGTTTCCGCCAAATCAGTGGAGTAGAACGCCATACGGCGCAAACGCTACACACCTATTGCAATGCCGCATATTTTCCGGATCCGTGATGCCGTTGGCGGACTAGCGCTAGCAGTCTTCTTCCTATACGACGCGGCTTATGCGCGGCCGATGCATTAATTACCGCATCGGAAAAATTGCCCCGCATAGAGCATAAGCACATCTTCGGGTGAGTGTTCACGCAACGTTCAGCAGCCACGCATAGTCCGCGCAGCCGCGTGTCCAGCGCCTTAGCGTGTGTCCTTAAGCAAAACCATGAGTGGCGCGAACGGCATGGCGTGAACGACCACCTGGGGTCCTGTGGGCTAATCCGCCAACATGTTGGCGCTTTCCGTCAGCCACGTTACGTCATTTGGCGGTCTATGTATGATGCGCTGCAACTCGCAAGAATTATCGTTGCGAATGAGACGTCGCTAAACCGCTTAACGCTGAGGGAGTTCTATGGTGTATGCAGGTCTCGACAATCCGGATAACGGAGCGGCGTCTGCCTCAGGGAAGAGGCGAAGACGCACGGTTCGAGACATTGGCGTTGTGTTGTTCGAAGGATTCTCGTTGCTCACGGCTGGTGTGATCCCAGAGGTATTCCAGGTGGCAAACGAGATCTGCGTTGCCCGATCGAGAGGGGATGTGCTGTATGACGTCCGTTTTTACTCGGCCGACGGGGGCAACGTGGCGTGTTCTTCATCGATCAACGTCTGGACATACGCCTGCGATGCACGAAACGCCATCGGCTTTGACGCTCTGTTTATCGTGGGCGGAGAGGGCGCGCAAAAGGCGGCGCGTGACGAGCGAGTCGTGGGATGGCTCCGGGAGGTCCTGCCGTTGAGCGAGGTGGTGAAGCCGATTGGCGAGGGGCGCTTGCTGCTGGAGGCCGCAGGTGTTGTCAGTTCGGGACAGTCGCACAGCCCGAACGGCTGGCCGCCGAATCCGGCTGGGATTGCGGATGACGATGTGCACGAAGACGCCGATCGTTATGAGCCGGCCAAGACGGCGCTGATGCTGGTCAAGCGCGATCTTGGCATCGACGTTGCGCGGGAAGCCGTTGGGCGCCTCTCGCTCAATGGTTCCCCGATCGTCGCATCGGTATTGTCGGATTCGAGTACACCGACCCGGGCCGAGAAGGTGCGGGCGTCGGCGCGGTGGCTAAAAGAGAATTGTGGCCGGCCCATCTCCGTGAGCGAAGCGGTACGGGTGGCGGCGATGAGCGAGCGGAACTTCCTGCGGTGTTTCAAGCAGGAGATTGGCGTGACACCTTCGGAGTTCCTGTTGCGGACCCGTCTGGAGATGACGTCCCGGTTGCTGGCGGAGACGGATTCTCCCATCGACAGGATTGCGAAACGCTGCGGGTGGATCAACGGTGACCGGCTTGCGAAGATTTTCCGCAAACGGATGGGTCTCACGCCTTCGGAATATCGCTTGCGCACCCGTGGCTCGGTGCCCAGCGACGTCTCAGAGTTGAAAGGACCTTTGACCACGTAGTTTCTATCGATTGAGCGCACGTTGTCGGCTCGCCGGCGCATGAGAATAGGAGTACTTATCGTGTCATCGTTGAAAGATGAAGTCGGCCAAGACAACGGCGCTAGCGAGCCATTCCACAAGGAAGAAGATCGTAGCGGCCGATTGAGGGCGTCAGCGCGTCTCGTGCCGGTCGTTCTGGCCGGTGGAGCCGGTTCGCGCTTGTGGCCGATGTCGCGCGAGCAATATCCGAAGCAACTGATTGGCGTGCTTGGCCCCGACTCGTTGCTGCAGGAAACCGTTGGGCGCATGAAGGGCTTCTCTTCCGAGGCGGGTGTGGCATGCGCGCCGATCATCGTGTGCGGGGACGAACACCGGTTCGTGACGGCGGAACAGCTTCGCGCAAGCGGCATCGATGCGCGCATCGTAGTCGAGCCGATGCGGCGCGACACCGCACCGGCGTTGACGCTCGCTGCTGCAGTGGCATGTGCGGACGGTGAGGACGCGATTGTGATTGCGATGCCGGCAGATCACGCTATTGCCGACGTCGTTGCGTTTCAGCGGGCTGTTGCGCTTGCCATGGAGTACGCGCAAGCCGGCGCGATTGTCACGCTTGGCGTGCCGCCGACGCGGGCTGATACCGGCTTTGGTTATATCAAGCTGGGTGCTGATCTCGGCGCAGGTGCTCAGCGGATTGAGCGCTTTGTGGAGAAGCCCGCATTGGAGCTTGCTACGCAGTACCTCGCGTCGGGACAGTACTGGTGGAACAGCGGGATTTTTGTGGTGCGAGCAAGCGTATGGCTCGAGACCATTGCCAAGCTGCAACCGGCGATGCGTGACGCGTGCGCGTTGGCGTTCGTGCAGGGGATAAACGAAGGTCAATTTTTTCGACCGAGCGCCGACGCCTTCAAACAGTCGCCGTCCGACTCGATCGACTACGCGGTTATGGAACGACTCGGATCGGATGAGGAACTGCCGTCGGGTGTGGTCGTGCCGCTCGAAGCAGGATGGTCGGATCTTGGTTCATGGGATGCCGTGTGGGATGCGCTGGACAAGGATGGGGATGGCAATGTCGGACGCGGCCGTGTGGTGTTCGAAGGGGCGACGTCGAGTTTCGCGCATTCGGAAGGGCGGCTGGTTGCGTGTGTGGGGGTGACTAATGTGGTGGTGGTGGAGACAGCTGACGCGGTACTGGTAGCTGATCGCTCACGCGTGCAGGACGTGAAAGGCCTGGTGTCGCGAATTCGCGCCCAGCAGGCGCCAGAAGCTGAAACGCACCGTAAGGTGCGTCGCCCTTGGGGCTCATACGACTTGATCGATCACGGCGACCGCTTTCAGGTTAAGCGGATCGTTGTGCAGCCGGGCGGTCGCCTCTCGCTGCAACTGCATCACCATCGCGCCGAACACTGGATTGTGGTGAGCGGCACGGCGCGCGTCACCTGTGGCGAAGAGCAGTTTTTGCTGTGCGAGAACCAGTCCACCTTCATTCCGCTGGGCGTGCGTCATCGCCTCGAAAACCCGGGCAAGTTGCCGCTCGAACTGATCGAAGTTCAGTCGGGATCCTATCTCGGCGAAGACGACATCCTGCGCTTTGACGACACATACGGGCGTGCCTGAACGGCGTCTGACCGAGTTCGTATTCATCGAAGGAGGCTCGAAATGCCTGGCTTACAAGGTTTGATCGCTCGGCTAGTGGATGTCGCCCTCATCGTCGCCGGCGCCATGCTGGCGGCGCACGTACGGTACGAAGATTTCGGGCAGAACCGGCTGGATGCCGCTTTCATCACGTTTTCGGCGGCCTTTGCACTCGCGACGTTCCCGGTATTCGGGTTGTACGACTCGTGGCGCGGACGTTCCATGGTGAGCCTCGTGGGCAAGCTGGCGCTCGCCTGGATTGTCGTGCAGCTTTGCGGCCTTGCGCTGATGTTCTGCGTACACCGCACCGATTTCATCTCGCGCCTATGGTTCGCGTACTGGACGGGCATCACAGGTAGCGCGCTGATCGCCTTGCGGGTGACGACGTACAGCGTGCTACGCGAAGTACGCCAGGCGGGGATGAATTTACGCCACGTGGTAGTGGTGGGACACGGTAAGCATTGCGAGGACGTGTTGCGCAAGATCAACGCTTCGCCCTCCGATGGTTTCCTCATTTCGGAGGTGTTCGACTCGCGCAGGATTTGCGGAAGCGTGGAGGGAGACGACGGTCAACAGGACGACCTGAACGCACTGCTGCAATACGTGCGCGCCAACGATGTGCAGGAGGTGTGGCTGGCTATGCCACTCACCGAGGAATCAATAATCCTGCGCGTCGTGAACGGATTCCGCAACGAACTGGTCAACGTGCGCTTCATTCCGGATGTGCAGAGCGTGGCGCTATTCGACAGCGGCATGATCGATCTGATCGGGGCGCCTGCCATTAACCTGATGGCGTCGCCGTTACCGCCGCACGCACTGGTGAAGAAAGACATCTTCGATCGCGTCTTTGCCGCTGTGGCCTTGCTTGCCCTGGCTCCGGCGATGATCGTCATAGCGGTCGCAGTGAAGCTCTCGTCGCGTGGGCCGGTGTTTTTCAAGCAGTACCGCAAGGGTGCGGATGGTCGCGTCTTCCAGATCTACAAGTTCCGCTCGATGCGCCCGCATATGGAAAAGGCGGGTGTAGTTACACAGGCGACCAAGGGCGATCCACGTGTGACCAGCGTCGGCCGGTTCCTGCGGCGCACGAGTCTCGACGAACTTCCGCAGTTCATCAATGTGCTGCGCGGTGAAATGTCGGTCGTAGGGCCGCGTCCGCATGCGATCGAGCACGACGAAATTTATCAGGAAGTGGTGAATGGATACATTCATCGCTATCGCATCAAGCCGGGCATCACCGGCTGGGCACAGGTCAACGGCTTCCGTGGCGAAACCGATCGACTTGAGAAGATGGAGAAGCGGGTTGAGCACGACTTGTATTACCTGCGGAACTGGTCATTTGTGCTCGACATGCGGATTGTGCTTGCGACCGTAGCGAAAGGGCTGGTCGGCAGTAACGTGTACTGAGTGCGTCTTGAAGGCATCAGTGCGGTCGATACAAGTAGACGTTTTCATAATGCATCGTAAAGCGATGTGAGTTTAGGGCTAACGGATGAATTACGCGGAAGTTGTTCTAGTGACGGTACCAGGAAAGTGTCGCGAGAAGATCAAGCGCGCCAATCGGGCCTATCGCCTGCGAGCACTAGCACTGCTGGCATCGTGCGCTGCGTTGTCGGCCTGTTCGGTTGCACCCGGCATGCGGATGCAAACGCCGGCGTCGATCCCGGTTAGTGCCGGAAGCGGTAAGAATCCGCCGGAGCGGGCTGACGTGCCCATCACGGAAATCACGATCGATCTGATCAAGCAGCTAAGAAATCAGGCGACGATTCCCTCCGTCTCCGCGGACGCCGGCCTCTTCGCAACACCGACACCGTACCTGATTGGTCCTGGCGACGTGTTGCAGATCACGGTCTGGGACCACCCGGAACTGGTGGAGGCCCAGGGGCCGCAGGTTTCGACGCCAAGCTCGCGGGCGTACGACCCCGCACCGGGGCACATCGTGGATCAAAACGGTGATCTTCAGTTTCCCTATGTTGGAAAGATACACGTTGCTTCCCTTCAGCCTGATGACGTGCAGAAGAAGTTGACCGCCGCGCTTGCGCAAGTGTTTCGCGATCCGCAGGTGACGGTCAGTGTGGCGTCGTTTCGCTCCAAGCAGGTGTATGTAGACGGCGAAGTGCGCGTACCCGGTTCGGTTCCGGTAAATGACGTGCCCATGACGCTGTACGAGGCGGTCAGTCGTGCAGGCGGCTTTAGTGCGACTGCGGATCAGAGCCACATGGTGCTCGTGCGGGGTGCGAATTCGTACCGCATCGATCTCTCGGCGATGATTGCACGCGGTGAGAATCCGTCTCGCATCATGTTGCGCAATGGAGACTTGCTGCGTGTACTGCCTCGCGATCAGAACGGCGTCTATGTGATGGGTGAGGTGAATAAGCCGCTGACCGCCCTTCCCATGCGAGACGGCTCGCTCTCGCTCAGCGACGCCATTTCGCAAGCGGGCAGTATCAACTCGAATACGGCCGACGCCGCTCAGATGTATGTCATTCGTGGAGCCTTGAACGCGGAGCCGCACGTATTTCATCTTGATGCACGCTCACCGGTTTCGATGGTGCTCGCCAATCAGTTTCAGCTTCAACCGAACGATGTCGTCTACGTCGACGGCAACGGCCTGGTGCGGCTGAATCGCGTGTTGAGTCTGTTGTTGCCCGCAGTCAATGCTGGCCTGACAGCCGCCGTGCTGACCAAGTAATTCGATGCGGGCATTGCTTCGATGCTGCGATCGCTTCAGGCGCGCGATTTGGCAAGCCGCTTGGAAATGCACCGGGATAGTTGAGAACGATCTCGATAGCGAATATTGGATATGGAGCTGAATCATGACACGTAAAGTTGCGTTGATTACCGGTGTGACGGGGCAGGATGGATCGTACCTGGCGGAATTGCTGTTGGACAAGGGATACGAAGTGCACGGCATCAAGCGTCGTGCCTCGTTGTTCAATACCGATCGAATCGATCACCTTTACCAGGACCCGCATGTATCGGACCGCCGGTTCGTCTTGCATCACGGCGATCTTACGGATTCGACGAGTATCGTGCGCGTTATTCAGCGAGTGCAGCCGGACGAGATCTATAACCTCGCGGCACAGAGTCACGTCGCGGTTTCGTTCGAGGAACCCGAGTACACGGCGAACGCAGACGGGATTGGCGCGTTACGTATCCTCGAGGCAATTCGCATCCTGTCGCTTGAGAAGAAGACCCGGTTCTATCAGGCATCGACATCCGAGCTGTATGGTCTCGTCCAGGAAATCCCGCAACGGGAGGCCACCCCATTCTATCCGCGTAGCCCGTACGCGGTGGCGAAGCTCTACGCGTACTGGATTACCGTCAACTATCGGGAAGCCTATGGCATGTACGCCTGCAACGGGATACTTTTCAATCACGAGTCACCGGTACGTGGGGAGACGTTTGTCACACGCAAAATCACACGTGCGCTCTCGCGAATTGCCGTTGGCTTGCAAGACTGTCTGTACCTCGGAAATCTCTCGGCCCTTCGAGACTGGGGCCACGCGCGCGATTACGTCGAGATGCAATGGCTGATGCTCCAGCAAGAGCAGGCGGAAGACTTCGTCATTGCGACGGGGGTCCAGCACAGCGTCCGGACGTTCGTCGAGCGCGCCGCGATGGAGCTCGGCATCGTCCTGCGTTTCGAACGTTCAGGCGTCGACGAGATCGCGGTCGTGGAGGCGGTTCAGAAACCCGAGGTCAAGGTCAAGCCGGGTGACGTGATTGTGCGTGTCGACCCACGCTATTTTCGTCCGACTGAGGTCGAAACCTTGCTGGGCGACGCCACGAATGCGAAGACGAAGCTGGGATGGACCCCGAAAATCTCGTTCGAGAGCCTGGTTAAGGAAATGGTGCAGGGAGACTACCAGGCGGCAAAACGCGATGCCCTGGTCAAGCTCGCAGGCTTCGCGACCTTTGCGTACAACGAGTAACAAAATGAGCAAAGAAATCAGGACCTTTGTGGCCGGCCATAACGGTATGGTAGGGCGCGCCGTTGTTCGACACCTGGCAGCGCTGGAGTTCTGTACCGTTGTCACTCGCAAACGGGACGAACTCGATTTGACCGATAAGTATGCCGTCGAATCTTTCTTCCAAAGCGAGGATATCGATCATGTGTATCTCGCCGCAGCGAAGGTTGGGGGCATCAAGGCCAATTCGGTCTATCCCGCCGAGTTCATTTACGACAACCTGATGATCGAAGCGAATGTGATCGACCAGGCATATCGTGCGGGTGTGGACAGGCTCATGTTCTTCGGTTCGTCATGCATCTACCCGAAATTTGCCGACCAGCCGATTTCGGAGCGTGCGCTTCTGTCGGGCTATCTGGAGCCGACCAACGAGCCCTACGCGATCGCAAAGATTGCGGGGCTGAAACTCTGCGAGAGCTATAACCGGCAGTACGGAACGGATTTCCGTAGCGTAATGCCGACCAATCTCTACGGCCCCGACGACAACTACCATCCGGAGAATAGTCACGTTGTGCCGGCCTTGATACGCAGAATGCACGAGGCCAAAGTGCGGGGCCAAGCGTCGGTGATGGTTTGGGGAAGTGGAACGCCTCGCAGAGAACTGCTCTATGTGGACGATCTGGCATTCGCGGCCGTCAAGATCATGCAGATTGCGTCCGAGGAATGGAAACAGGAGTGCGAAGCGTCGACATCGCACATAAACATTGGGACGGGCATCGATTTGTCGATCGCAGATCTGGCCCGGAGCATTGCCAGGGTAGTGGGATACGAGGGTGAAATCCGCTTTGACCCGTCGAAGCCGGACGGTACGCCCCGCAAGCTGCTGGATGTGCGGCGCTTGCATGCGCACGGAATCAGGGCGACGACAGAGCTTGAGGATGGCCTGGCTGTCGCATACGCGGATTTCTGTGAGCGACACGGAGAGCAGGTATCTGCGTAAAGCGCGCGAAGCGGAATCGTGACGGCCGATGCGAAGGATCTCGCATCGCTTCAGGACTCGCCCGCTACTTCGACAAACAAAACATGTATTCCGTTCGGACGTTGATGATGGTGGGTGGGTTAAGCGTTGAACGAGAGGTTACCGGGAAGACTCGATGATTCGTTCCATTTTGACTATTTGCATCGGAAACATATGCCGTAGCCCGATGGCCGAAGCGTTGCTAGCGAGCGAATTGCCGAATTGCGTTGTGCAGTCAGCGGGTGTAGGTGCTTTGGTAGGGCAGCAGGCCGATCCTCTCGCGCGCGAGTTGATGCAGATGAAAGGGCTGGATATCGAACATCATCGGGCGAGGCAATTGTTGAGGTCGCATTGCATGAGCGCGGATCTTCTGCTTGTGATGGACCTTGAGCAAAAGCGTTACGTGGAAAGATTCAGTCCGTGGTCGAGAGGGCGAATATTTCGTTTGGGTGAGTTTGATAATTTTGACGTCCGCGACCCCTTTGGAAGGGGGCGTGCGGAATTCGTCATCGCGCTGGATTCAATCGAACAGGGCGTGCGAGCTTGGGCGGCCAAGATTGCAACTTCCAATGGATGGAATAAAGAGTCGGAAACGAGAAAGCCTCTTTGTCACGAGTAGCCGCACGCCGGACGTGGTTGCAACCAGCCATTGAGGCCGTTCGATCGGCACACATTCAGTAACTAACATATTTAAGCCAAGCACATGCAAGAAGCAGATGAATTCCTGACCAGCCAGCGCACTTCACCACCCGACGAAGGTACGAGCCTCGGGGAGCATTTGGCTTCGCTACTGGAGTATCGAAATGTGATTCTCGGATTTGCGCTTGGTATGGCGGTGCTAGGCCTGGTGTACGCGCTCATCGCCAAACCAGCATACGAATCGAATATTCTGGTTCAGGTTGAAGAGAACGGCAATTCGATCGGTTCCGCTTTGGGCGATCTGGCCAGCATGTTCGAGTTGAAGACGGCCTCGACCACCGAAATCGAGATTCTGCGATCGCGCATGATTCTCGGCCCTACCGTCGACGCGGTGCATCTGGATATCGACGCCAGACCGAAATACCTGCCGCTGCTCGGCCGGTTTTTAGCATCGCATCTTCCTGTGCCCGTCTCCGCCGCTGCGCGTTTCAACTTGCCGTCGTACGCTTGGGGCCCGGAAGCGATCGAGGTGACGAAGATGGAGGTGCCGTCGGCATATAACGGCGCAATCTGGACGCTCGTTACCCAACTGGGCGGCAAGTACAACCTTCTCTCACCAGACGGCGACCTGGTCGTGGAAAATGCTGAGGTCGGCCGGGAAATCCAGGCTACCACGTCGGCCGGCCCCATCGCCATCACGGTGAGCCGCCTGGTTGGCCGGCCGGGCAGCAAATTCCAGCTGGTTCATTCCAAACGGCTGGACGTCATCAACCGCCTTCAGAATTCGTTGAACATCTCGGAGCAAGGCAAGGACTCCGGAATCATCAGTACCGTCTGGCGTAGCGACGACCCACGCAAGACGCAAGCTGTCCTGAATGAAATCGGGCGATTGTACGTCAAACAAAATATCGACAGAAAATCCGCCGAAGCCGACAACATGATTCAGTTCCTCGATCATCAGCTTCCGGGGCTCAAGGAAAATCTGAAAGAGGCGGAAACCAAGTACAACAACTACCGAACAAAAAATGCCATCGTCGACCTTCCCCTGGAAGCCCAGACGTTGTTGAACGAAGTCGTGCAGGCGGAAGTTCAGAAGAGCCAGCTTGTGCTTCAGCGCGATCAGCTGCTTCAGCGATTTACTCCGCAGCATCCAAACGTCGATGCGGTTAATCGGCAACTGGACACCGTCAATGCGCAACTCGACAGCTTCAATCAGAGACTGAAGGCGATCCCGTCGAACGAACAGGATGTCGTGGGCTTGGCGCGGGACGCGATGGTCTCGCAGGAAATCTATACGACGTTATTGAACAACGTCGAACAGCTTCGTGTCCTGAAAGCCGGCAAGACAGGTAACGTCCGTCTGTTGGATGACGCCGAAAACAATACGGTGCCGGTATGGCCTCGGCCCGGCTTGATCATGCTGGTGGCGACGACGCTCGGCTTGTTCCTGGGAGCCGGCGCAGCGTTTGGACTCAAGGCGCTTCGCAGCGGCATCGAAGATCCGAACGAGGTGGAAGAAAGGTTCGGCCTTCCGGTCTATGCGACGGTTCCGCATAGCGATCAGCAGTCGTCGCTCGGACGTATCGAGCGGTCAGCTGCGACTGATGCTCCCCTGTTGGCGAATTCCTCGCCTAACGATCTTGCGGTCGAAGCGATTCGCGGCTTACGCACCGCGTTGCAATTCGCAGAGTTCGATGCCAGGAACAATGTCGTGATGCTGACCGGCCCGGCACCGGGCGTCGGCAAGTCCTTCATTTCGATCAACCTGGCCGTCTTGATGGCGAACACCGGCAAGCGGATTCTCCTGATCGACGGTGACCTTCGTCGTGGCTATTTGCACCGTTACGTTGGGGAGACACGCGAATCCGGATTGACCGAGCTTATCCGCTCAGGCGGCGACCGTACTTCGATCATTCGGAAGGACAAACTGGTCAAAGGCCTGGACTTCATCCCTACCGGCCAACTGCCGCCGAATGCCGCAGAACTGCTGTTGCATCCGAACTTTGAAGCGGTCTTGAAGGAACTGTCGGCCGAATACGACAACGTGATTATCGACACCTCGCCAGTGTTGGCGGTAACGGATCCGGCCATTATCGGACGGCTGGCGGGGGTCACGTTACTGGTATTGCGCTTTGGCGCAAACCCGGTAAGAGAGGTCGAATTGGCGGTGAAGCAATTGCGGCAATGCGGCAGTCCGCTGAAAGGGGTGGTGTTCAACGACTTCCCGTTGAACACCGGCGGTTACGCATATGGAAAGTACAAGTATGCGTACCAGTACGAGTACGCGCCGCGTCATTGATCGCAAAGCCTGACATGAAAGGCGGGTCATGTCGGGCACACAAACGGGTTCAGCATGTCGGCACAACGTATTGTCAGGGCGTTCTTCGCGCATGGCCTCGGTCAGGCCGTGAGTGTGTTTGCGCAAGTCGTATCGGTTCCTTTGTTTCTGTCCGTATGGGGTGCGGCGAAGTATGGAGAATGGATCCTTATCTCGACGATCCCCACCTATCTGGCATTGAGCGATCTTGGTTTGTCCACCGTCGCGGCAAATGAAATGGATCAACGCGCGGCAGTGGGGGACTACGACCGCCTTCAGGTCATCTACCGGACGCTCACCGCGACGGTTGCGCTGTTTGTCTTTGCCGTATTGATTGCGTCTGGATTGGCATGGTGGACGTTCGGAGGAGGATTTCATGTCTTCCGGTTCATGTCGTCGAACGAGGTGCGGCTCGTCGCGCTGATTCTTATCGGCGACGTCTGCTTAAGCGTTATGTATGGCCCTCATACGGCTGCGTTGCGCAGCGCCAATTGCTACGCGTTGTCGGTTGGCATCCTGAATGTGACCCGATTCATGGCGCTCACGCTCGGACTGGTTGCGCTTTTGATCTTCAAGACGCCCATTGCCGTTGCCTTGGGTATGCTCGCCGCACGGCTGATCGGCTATGTGGCACAGCAGATCGTTAAGAATCGATATTGCTCATGGGCGACCTTGTTCCCGCTCACGATCGATTGGAGATGGCTCAAGAAGTCACTGATCCCGTCTTTGGCGTTCCTGGGGTTTCCGTTGAGCAACGGGCTGAATTTTCAGGGGATCTTGTGGGTCATCGGGACCGCGCTAGGGCCGGCGCAGGTCGCGGTGTTTTCAACGATGAGAGCGCTGACCCGGGTTGCCGTGCAAATGATGAACCTGCTGTCCAACTCGGTGTGGTCAGAGGTATCGAGGCTATTCGCTGTCGGCCGAAAAGGCGACGTAAAGAAGATCAAGCGCAAGCTGACACTCGTGACAATCATGGTGGCGACCGCGGCGGGCATCGCGATGAGCCAGTGGGGTGGACGATTCTATGCAGCGTGGACGGGAAAGCACATAACCTTCGACGCGCCGCTCTTCGACGTGCTGCTGCTCTCGATGGTCGCGAACTCTCTATGGCAATCGAGTTCCATCTTCGTTATCGCGATCAACCGTCATATGCGGTTTGCCTTTGCCTATCTCGTTGCCGCGATTGGGGCTATCGCCATCGGGCTATTTGCCGTTCGACACGGTGGGCTCGTCTCCGTTGCGATTTGCCTACTCGGACTCGATGTATTTCTGGTCGCGTTTGGTGAATACGAAGTCTCTCAAGAATACAGCGAGAAAAGCCATGAAGGTGCTGTTCTTAACGGGTAGTGTCGGGGACTATCACTCGGCTCGCCTTAGAAACATGGGCGATCGTCTGTCGCGCGACGGTGTGGATTTTCAGGTTTTGGTGATGAGCCGCGAATCCGCAGACTATCTTCATCGTAGCGCCCATGGCGTTGGGCACGACCGGTGGGAAAGTCGATGGCGATATCTTGGAGGAAAGGGGGAAAAGCGCACAAGCGTGAAATTTTCGCTTCGACTGTTCATGGAAATCTCGCGAGAAAAGCCGGATCTGATCGTGACGATCGGATACAACTTCCACTACTCCGTTGTCGGACTGGTTTACCGATTGCTCAAACGGCACCCGAGGATTGTGTTTTGCGCTGACAGCAAGTTCGACGATGGCATGCGGCGACCCGGTCGCGAGTTCTTCAAGGCATTGCTTGCACGCATGTACGACGGTGCGATCGTGGCTGGTCGCCGCCAAAGCATCTACTTCCAGTTCCTGGGAATTCCCGTGGAAAATATTCGAGTCGGCTACGACGTCGTGGATAACAGTCTTTTTCGGCAGGCGGCCCAGGTTGCTCGTCAGCGTGAAGCCGAATACCGGGTTCAGTTGGGCTTGCCGGAGAAATATATCGTTTGCGTTTCGCGGCTTGTTGCGCGCAAGCGGGTCGACAAGGTGATCGATGCGTACGCACGCTCGCAAGCGAGGGCGAGCGGGGTTTGCCTGCTCGTCATCGGCTCAGGAGAGCTGGAGCAGGATCTGCGGGCGCACTGTGACCGCTTGGGACTATCGGATTCCGTCATGTTCAGGCAGCTTGTCCCCAATCGCGACATGCCGATCTTCCTGTCGCTGGCAATGTTCCTGGTTCTCCTTAGCGATTACGACCAGTGGGGCCTGTGTCTGAACGAGGCGTTGGCATGCGGGACACCGGTCCTTTGCACGGATCGCTGTGGGGCTGCTCATGAGTTGGTCAGGCACGGCGAGAACGGTTTCGTAACCGACGGGACGGAGTCCGACATAGACCTGGGTATCCGTGCACTACTCGATAGCAGCAATATTGTCAGGATGAAAAGCAAGTATCCATGGAATCTTCCTGACTGGGACTTGCTGCGGTTTTCCGAAAACGTGTTGAATTTCGCGAACGGGTTCTCAAAATGGAAGTGATCAAGATCGTTGTGGCGAATGTCTTCGGCGCCGTCAACAAGGGCGATGCGGCGCTGATCGAAGTATGCATTGATGAAATCTATAGTGCGTTTCCGGGCGCATCAGTCAGCGGTATCGCTTATCAACCATCGACACAGCGTCGTCACCTGCCTCAGGTGACATGGCATGAACGCCTCGGCAATTGCCTGTCGAGAAGCGTGTGGCGGCGGCGCCTTTGCAATGTGGTTCGCCAGGGCGCGACGATCTGCTATGTCCTTTTCGGACGGCCATGGCCATTGGGTCTTCTTATTCCGCGAGAACAACGGCGCGCGATTAAAGCGCTCAAGGATGCCGACATTGTTATTAGCTGCCCAGGCGGGTATCTCGAGGATTCGAACCCCTCGTACTACGCTAACCTGATTCAAATCTGGGCCGCGGCCAGATTCGGAGCAAAGGTCGTATTGGCGCCGCAAAGCGTCGGTCCCATCAGGTCACGACGCGGACAGTGGTTTGCGAAGAAGATTCTCTCGAAGGCGAATCTGGTTTGCGTGCGAGAGAGCGAGTCATACAATTTTGCAGTCCAAACGTTATCGTTGCCGGAGAAGCGTGTTGTTCGGACCGGCGACCTGGCGTTTTGGCATGAATCGACACCGGCCGCCAGGGAACTGCTCAAGACGGAATTTGGCATTGAACCGGATGAGCCGTATATCGCCGTTTCGGTGATCGAATGGGCGTTCCCTCTCGCGGCGGATCAGACGGAGGCCAAGCAACGGTATGTGCGCAAGATTTGCCAACTGCTAAGTATCTTGCATGAGACGCTGGGGGTCCGCGTTGTCATCGTGAACCAGGTTGCCGCCGATTTACCTGTTGGGCGCGAGATCGCGTCGCGGCACCCGGATTTCGTCATTCTGGATCAGAGGGACCGCCCGGTAGCGGATGTAAGAGGAATCATCGCGGGCTCTGCGGTGTTTCTCGGGAGCCGCTTTCACTCGTGCATTTTCGGCCTGCTCGCGGGGCAGCCACTGGTTGCGCTTTCATACTTACCCAAGACAAGCGGCATCATGACCGACCTCGGGCTCAGCGCGCGTGTCCACGATATCGACACCTTCGACGTACAACGAGTCGCAGAAAGAATGATCTTCGATTACAAGGATCCGACCAGCGGACGGGAGGAGGTCAATCGTGCGGTTCAGCGCTATAAGGATCAGTACCCGCGATTTTCTGACTTGTTGCGGGAGGCGGCGTGAAATTGCAGGCCGACATCCATGCAGAAAGTTGTGCGAGCCATCAGGTCGGGTTTGTGACCGCCTCGGCCTCTCGTACGGGTGGGGGGCTGTTCGACGCGATGCGTGGTCTCGCACTTGAACTGCCTGCCGCCGGATTCATGCCTCGCGTGTTCGCCCTGAAAGACGCTCATACGGAGGACGACCTTCCGCAATGGCACGGCACGCAGGTGACGACGTGCGACCGTGTCGGTCCGGCGATGCTGGGCTACTCTCCGGCACTGCGTGCGGCGTTGTTGGCGTCCGATGCACAAGTCATTCATACGCACGGAATCTGGATGCATCCGTCTGCCGACGTCGTCGCGTGGCATCGGCGCCAAAGCAAGCCGTACATCATTTCGCCACACGGCATGCTCGATCGTTGGATTCTCAATCGTTCGAAGTTGAAGAAGTGGGGGGCGCTCGCCGCCTATGAACGTAGCCATTTGAAGCGCGCGGCCTGCTTGCACGCCCTCAATCTTGAAGAGGCTCACGCGATCCGTGCAGCCGGGCTCAAGCAACCGATCGCTGTCGTGCATAACGGTGTGACGATTCCGAGCAATGAGAGTCCCGGGTTACCGTCCTGGTGGAACGCCGGTTTCGCATCGAGAAAGCTATTGCTCTATTTTGGCCGGTTGCACCCTAAGAAAGGCGTAGAGAACCTACTCGCAGCCTGGAAAGAAAGCGTCACCGCCGATTCGGTCAACAAGCGCTGGAACCTGATCATCGGTGGTTGGGGAGATCCGTCCTATATCGCTCAACTGCGAGGCATGGTGAACGAAGGTATAGACGCCGATGGCGTCCATTTCATCGGCGCTCAATTCGGCGACGACAAGGCAAAAACGTACGCGGCGTGCGATTGCGTGATCTTGCCTTCGTTCAGTGAAGGGTTGCCGATGGTGCCACTCGAGGCCTGGTCCTTCAGGAAGCCAGTCGCGCTCACCCGCGAGTGCAATCTGTCTATCGGGTTCTCGCAACACGCTGCGTTCGAAATTCTGAACTCCATTGATGGATTGCGGGAGTTTCTCGGTGACCTTTGCAACGTCAGCGATGCACAGATCGAAAAGATGGGCGGGAACGGCAGATCTCTGGTTGAACGCCATTTCACCTGGAATTCTATTGCCGAACAAATGGCAGGCGTATATGGCTGGCTGATGGGAACTCGTGAAAGACCCGTTTGCATCATCGACTAAAGACTCGCTCGGCGAAGAACTGATATGGAAATCGTAGGTTATATTGCGGTAATTAATCTTCTTTGTTGGGCGATGTGCTTCGCATTTGTAGTGTCAATGCGAATGCCTGTTTACCATCCGATATTTTTGTATTTGATATATCATTTTCTCGGATACGTGATTCGTCCGTTCAATGTATTTCTGATTGGGAAATCATTTCTGTGGAACACTATTGGTTTGATTCCATCGGACGGAACGCTGTGGCTGACGTGTCTCAACATAAATTGCGCGTTGTTTGCTGTGGTCGTCCTGCCGGCGCTCGTTGAACCGCGCAATCTTAGAGAACTCAAGATACCGCCGACTCGATTCGTGATTTCGGACAAGGTTCGATTTTTCTCCGTTTTGATCGTCCTCGTGGCGCTGGGACTGTATTCGACCCACGTTGCATATGGCTCCGCCGGCGTCGATTCGGTTCAATCCTTCGACGTGCAGGTTGACGCGAATGGCGGTCAGCGGTTGGTCGGGGTTTCGGGTTACATGATGGCTTTCGCGGAATTCATCCCGGCGGCGCTGTTGATCCTGATTCTCGCCTACGGAATGACGCCGACGATGGTGGCGGCGACGGGTTCGTTTGTCTTGTTGCGCATTCTTGTCGGAGCACAGCGGTTGTCGTTCGTGATTGTTGTGGTAAGTGCGTTGACGATCGGATTAATGAGGCGTGGTCGGAGAAGCTTTGCCGTTAAAACGATTCTGATAGGGTTCATTTTGGTACTCCTGTTCGATGTCGTGGGTTCGGACCGACTCGCGGCACGAAAAATCCTGACCGGCGATACGAGTGTCGCGGAGATCGTCAATCATTACGAACAGGCGAGATCGGCCGGGGCTGGAACGAGCGATTTTCAGGAGTTCGATGTGTCGTCGGCGATCTATGAGCTGGTGCCCGACAGAACCGGTTTTAACTGGGGAACGCAATACCTTCGCTTGCTGACCTGGCCTATTCCACGTGGAATCTGGCCCAGCAAGCCAACCACAACACAGCGCATAAATCTGTTGAAATATGGAAATTTCTTTGCGTTGACATGGTCGCTGCATGCCGACCTGTATTCGATATTCGGATTTCCTTCATTGGTGGGTGGGATGTTTATCGTCGGATTGTTTTTGTATCGATTTCATAATCGTGTCATCTACACGGCCAATCCGAAGCTGTTCGCATCGTACTGGATTTTCAATGGGTATATTTCAACCTTGTTTCGCGACGGCGGCGTCCCGATGGCCTACTTTTTCGGGTTCTCGTTCGTCGCCATCTATATTCTGGTGAAGGCGGGCAAGATAAGGATGGCGCGAATTGCGCTGCCTGCTCCAAATCGCGACAAGGTACGTCAAGGTGGTGCCGGTTCGACTGCCCGGTTGTCGATTCAAACGCTGTCTGATCGACCGTGACGGGCGGGCTCTTCAGTTCATTAGCTACTGTGACGAGGGCTTTTGCGCGGAAATGAACTTCACCAAACAATCCCGACGGGAATTCCTAAGACTGCTTGCGACCGTCCTCGGCGCGGAGGCGGTGTCGGAAAAGTCTTTCGCATCAGGTTTGGCGTCGGCATCCATGTCGCGCGAAGTCATAGAGGCGGCAGCATACGGTGTATCTGCGCGAGCATCCGCAGAAGAGAATTCCACGGCGCTATTGAAGATTCGCGCCAGAATGCAATCGTCCGATTCGACCTTCGACCTCATCCTGCCGGACGGGAGGCTGGATATCCTGACCGGCAGGTGGCTGCAGGGAGTGAGGGATGTCCGCGTTCGTGGCGGGAGGAGCACCCAGTTGCGCAATATCGCGGTGTCTGAGAAGACGACAGAGTGCGTCCCGCTAGTCATCAATCAGGACTATTTTTTGAATAATGCCGGATCGATTCCAGGATTTGGCGAGTTCACCAGTGGCGACCGCATCCGCTCGGTCGCGGCCAAATCGTCCGTGATAAGGCTAGTGAGTCCGGATGGTGCGGGAAGTTATAGACCGGGCATGCCTATATTGATCTACGGATACAACCAGGATTCTCAGGGTTACCCACCGTCTATTCGATATTTCGAGCGGAACAGTGTCGCGAAGGTCGGTGTGAACCTGATCGAGCTGGTCACGCCGCTGCAATACGACTACGACGCACGCTGGGCGGACATCGCGCAGAACGCGGATTCCGTTGCGGGGAACAACGAGACAGGCGCCGCCCGGGTCTTGAGCCTTGATCGACCCGGTTTTAGGGTAGCGAGAAATATAGAACTTGACGATCTGGAGTTCTTATCATCTCGCGAGCACCGCGACGAGAATGACGTTACGTCTCTGGATGGCAGCCTCTATGCATTTTCCGCTGACAGAGTCGTGTGCAACCGGGTGCGGATCAATGGATACTTTTATCCCTCTGCAAGCGGAACCATCATTGTCAACGATTCGTACATCAGATTCGTCGAAAATGACAAATTGGTCGATTACATCGAATACAACCGATGCGAGATCGGCTTCTTCTCGAATGGTCCTGCCGTTAACCGAATCGTTGTGAACGATTCAACGATAGAAGAGCCGATCCCGATCATCAGTTGCAGGGCCGCGGAATTCAATGACGTGACGTTTCTGGGTGAAAGACGGCCCGCAAGTGCATTCGTAACGTTGAGCTTTTCAACACCAATGGATTCGATTGAATTCAACCGGCCGAGGCTTACCTCGTCCGCAGGTGGCGTACTGCCGTTGACAAGCGGTGGCGGGGTGGTTCGCGTGAAGGTCGCCGCTGTCAAAGGTGATGTTCTATACACGAGCTTTTCCGGCATCAACGATCCCGTC
Organism: Paraburkholderia sp. GAS38; assembly: GCF_050434965.1. Taxonomy (NCBI): domain Bacteria; kingdom Pseudomonadati; phylum Pseudomonadota; class Betaproteobacteria; order Burkholderiales; family Burkholderiaceae; genus Paraburkholderia; species Paraburkholderia sp. GAS38. The sequence continues at coordinate 71,933 of NZ_JBNDJO010000022.1, forward strand.
CCTAGAGGACTTTCGGTTGGATCGATTCTTCGGAACGAAAGCGGAGAACCGCTATTCGATGTGGCGGGCGTATGGTTTGAGAATGGCGAGACGGCGATAGGTGTCAAAGCCAGGAACGAGGTGGCGGCAGGCCAGGTCGGCCAGATACTCCTGGCGAATATCTGCAAGAGATTGTCGATTAGCGATCCGGTCATAGTGGGGACATTGGCAAGTGCAGAAGAAAGATTTTCTAGCCCTCGAAGCAATGCCAACTCCTCTCTCGACATCGCGGTTCAGTTGAAGGCCGATGATACGAAAATTCTCGACGCTCACCACAATGACAGCGCGATCGTTGGCAGGTTTGATTTTGGCGCGAGCGCAGAACAACAGACGTTCGACGTAACGATTCATCGGCGAGCTCGGGAATTGATCGTATCGGTCGGTGACGGGGACGGCGTGACCGAACCCGGCGATGGCGGGACACTGCTCCTGAGTGGGCTGGATTACACCGGGCGCGCCGTCTGGCGAAGTTCGATTGACATGACGGCGCCGGGTATGCGGACCATCCGGGAAGATCAAGTAGTGGCGATGGCACAGGACAAAGTGCAATCATTACCTGGCGTGCGGATCGTACGCTTGCGGGCGATGTGTAGCGGCCATCATTCTGCTAGGGCAAAAAACGTCGATTTCAAAATACTATTTTGATGTGGAGATGAGATGGTCAAGTTTTTCGAAAATTTCGTTGCCCGGAAGCTTCTGAGAATTCTGGCGGTCGCTGCGGCCATAGGTATAGTGGGTGCGCCGAAGACTTCGTTGGCGGCATGCACATTGCCCGGTTGTGAGGGGGCCGTCAGTCAGGATCCGGGTGCCCAGTTAAACCGAATTTATGATAGTTCGGATAGCGAGTCGTTGAAAAGTCATTCCAATGCCTACTCAAGATCCGCATCGAGTCCGGACGAATTGGCGACATTGTCCGCAGTCGGTGCGGAGGCGGCGAACCCGTATGCCGTAGTCGTGGGCCGGATGGGGTACGAGCGTAGCAGCACCTACTCCGGGTTGGGTGCAGTATCGAACCTGAGCCGTAGCGGCGGTATGCGCGCAGGTGTCGGCTCGTCGACATCGAGCGCACTGCCTAACGTAAGCGGTCTGTCGACACAAATGCAGGGTGCAAGATCGGGAGGCAACTGGTAGGCGCTGCGTGAAAGGCGCCCTGCGGTAGTTAGCGCAGGCAGTCGGAGTAGACGCCGCGCAATCTGTCGACGTACTGGTTCCAGTTATGCGTGCGGGTAGCGGCAACCGTCGCATGGCTGGAAAATTCGTGGACCTTGTCGGGAGAGTTTGCCAACTCGGCGATAGCGTTAGCCAACTGGGTAGCGGAGCTGGCCGAGACGATCTTGCCGCTACGGTCGTGCTCGATAATCTCTGCTGCGCCGGACTCACGCGTAGCGATAATGGGTAGTCCCGTTGCTAGCGCCTCGCATAGAACGACGGCCAAACCCTCCTCGAGTGAGGGGAGTACGAAGACATCCGCCCAGTTGTAGTACGCGTTGAGTTGAGCATTGTCCACACGAGGAATATGCGTGAAGAGATGTTGATACGGTGCCAATAGCGCTTCGATCCGCGGCTCGATTTGCCCGATCAGTGTGACGTGCAAGCGCTTGTCGTTGATTTGCTTCACCGCTTCGAGGAGGTAGAGCTGACCTTTTCGCAGGCTGATGTGTCCGACACACAATATGTTGAAGCGGTTCGTGTCCTTTTCTTGTTTCTCCAACGGATGGAATCTTTTTACGTTGGCCGCGTACGGAATCACTTTGATGATATCCGGGGGCACCCCTTGCTGGATGAACGACTCCCGCACGATGGAAGAGGGTGCGAGGACATAGTCGTACATTTTCACTTCTTCGATCAGTCTTTGTTGCTGCCGATTGATCCGCGTTATATGTGGAATGCCGCGCTTGTTCTCTTCATCGGTGAGGAGTCTGTCTCGATGAATGGGGTGCGTATTGACTACCTCTCCAATCACGATTGAACCTTCTCGCTTTGTCTTTTCGATAAGCTGTCGTGAAGTACCGTGTGCCATGACGTGCAGCAAGGGTGTCGGTCGCCAATTGAGTCGCACCCCGAGTTGCCAGAGGTCGTGATAGGCGGGGTAAAACAGGTCGCTCAGTCGCTCCTTGAGCAGCTTCGCGTGCGCTCGTACGGCATATTCCTTTGCCCAGATGTTGACGGCTCGACCCCGTGCCAGCGAAAACGTCGATGCGCGTGCCTTATGGGAATAATAAAATGTGTCGAGAATCCCGAGCTCGTCCAGCCGCTCAATGTAGTTGTGAAAATGAAACCGGCCGCACACTGCTACGCTAACCTTCATGATTCAGTTCCCTGTGAAAATGGCCCTGGCCGGTACCACGATGCCGCCGCGATGTACGAAGGTGTTGTCATCCATGTCAACGAGACTCAGGTGTATATTCCAGCTCCTTCAAGGAGATGAGATATTCGTAGAAGCATTGCAGGAAGGTGTAGTTGATTCCGGGCACTCCATCCAGAAAGGCCCTTCTTACGATCATCATGTAGCCAAATTTCAGAAACGGTCGACAAGGTAGTCGATAGAACAGCGCCTTTTGGTGTTTCCGCCGCACGTTAAAGTCCCGCTCAAACAATGCCGACCGTAGCGAGGCAGGCGTGCTCAACCGATTCCTGAGTTGAACGGCCTCCATTGATGAATACACGTTATGCTTCGCGATCCAATGTGTGAGGCCCTTCGAAAACGGAAAGTGATCCAGGTGTTCCGAGAGCGATATGATCTCGCCATCCACCATCATGACCTCGTTTACTTCACGCTCATACCTGACGCGAGATTGTCGAACCAGCCGAATGAAGTACGGGGATATTTGTGCGTGCTTTAGCCAACGGCGCATGAAATAGTCACGCCTTTGGAGGCGCCCTGCAGCAGCCTCAGGGGGCGCAGTTTTGATGACACTGTGGATCTCCGCCGCAAGATGTTTTGTTACCCGTTCATCGGCATCCAGAATAAGGAGCCAGTCGTGTTTGAATGCCAACTGGTGAAGCCCAAAGTTGCGTTGGGAGGCAAACCCGTCAAAGGGCCTGACGTGCACATGAGCACCATAAGCCCTGGCAACGTCAACTGTCTTGTCGTGGCTTTCTGAGTCCAGCACCCAGACGTCATTGCACCATGCAACGCTCTCCAGGCAACCCGGTAGATCTGCTTCTTCGTTTTTTGTCAGTATAAGAACCGAGACATTACATAGCATGGATTCCAGGCTCCCTCTAGGTCGGAAAGCAAGCGTCATGGATGAAACGCGACGCCCGCTCAATCGAAGCTTTGTTCAGGCAACAGGACGGGCGGCACGGCTTCGCTAAAACGACACGGATTCAAGTCTGCTTTTGACGTGGTCCTATCTTCCGGGCCGGCATGCCCGCGTATACGGACCATGATGTCGAAAGCGATCGTGCAACCACAGATCGAGCACCGACAACAGCGCCCTCCGGTATCGTTACTCCGGGTCCAACGAATGCGTCCGCGCAGATCCAGGCAAATCGTCCGACTTCAATAGGCTTTGCGAACAACTGGAAAGTAGGGTCGTTGTAATCGTGGCTTCCCGCGCAGAGGTGGGCACCTTGCGATATCACACATCGTTCACCTAAGGATATTGTTGCCATAGAATAGATGCTTACGCCGTTTGCTACACCGGCAAAATCGTCGACGACGAGGTTCCAGGGAGCCCATATGTCCACCTTGGGGTAGATGTGAACGCCAGTTCCGATCTTGGCGCCAAACAGTCTCAGGAGACAGCTTCGCCAGGCGTGCAAAGGTATGGGGCTCGGACGGAACAGGGCGAGATAAGTAAGGCGCCATGCGACACGTGCAGCGCGATTGCCTAGCGAAAAGGACGGTTGTCGAGCCCCGTCGATTCCTTGCTGAATCATGTGAACGCACTCCCCAAATCGCGAGATCCGTAACCGCAACTTTCTGAAAATAAAGCGTCGCATTGCTACGGGAGTGATTGACCCGTTCGTAGCTGTTCTTCGACGAGACACTTGCAAGGTCGCCATCGGTATTGGCGGATCCACTCGCCTGGAGACGACGGAAGTCGAGAGGCCGCGCTCCGGAAAGCGGCTGTGGAGTCGACATTGTGCCGTGATCTATGGGCCTGCGCGTATGGCGATCGGAGAAGCGGTGATGATTGTCGGACTACGCCAATATCGTGGCCGACCCATGCGATGGGTATCGCGGGTCGCAGCTTAACTCGTTCGCCAAAGCTTCCGGCGACGACGATTGGCGGACTGCGCCAATGTCATGGCTGACCCGCTCGATGCGCATGCTCAAGATACCGTGCAATATGCACTGCAGCATTTTGCAGCGATATCGCGCTGGAGCCCGATGAAAATTCTTCTATATGGCATCAACTACGCACCGGAATTAACCGGCATCGGCAAGTACACCGCCGAGATGGCGGAAACGCTCGCCGCATCCGGCCACCAGGTACGCGTCGTTTGTGCGCCGCCCTATTACCCCGAATGGCGTGTGGCGACGGGATTTTCTGCATTTCGCTATGCAAACGAGTGGCGCAACGGCGTGCATATCTGGCGTGCGCCGCTATGGGTACCGTCGCGGCCGAAAGGCGCACGGCGCATTGCTCACCTGGCGAGTTTTGCGCTATCGAGCTTCCCGACGTTGTTGCGTCACGCGTTCTGGCGGCCGGATGTGGTCGTCTGCATAGCGCCTAGTTTGATGAATGCGCCCGCCGGCTGGCTGGTTGCTCGTCTGACCGGAGCGTATGCGTGGTTACATATCCAGGACTACGAGGTTGACGCGGCATTCAGTTTAGGAATGCTGACAGGATCGTTGCTAAAACGTACGGCACTCGCGTTGGAGCGGGTGCTGCTTAAGCGATTCGATACTGTGTCTACGATCTCGGGAAAGATGGTCGAGCACGCGCTGCGAAAGGGGATCGAGCAAGGCAAGGTGGTGCGCTTCTCGAACTGGGCCGACACCGAATCGATCTATCCGCTTGAGCGGCATAGTTGGCTGAGGGAAGAATTGAGTATCCATGACACCGCGACGGTGGTCCTCTACTCGGGAAACATGGGTGCAAAGCAAGGCCTCGAAGTGCTCGCGGCGGCTGCGATTGCGTTTGCCAAACGCGACGACGTGGTTTTTGTGTTCTGCGGCAACGGCCCCGCACGCGAGGGCATCGCAGCGTCGTGCAGCAATCTGCCCAACTGTCGCTTCATTGATTTGCAGCCGCTTGAGAGACTGAACGAGCTATTGAACCTGGCCGATATTCACGTGCTACCGCAGCGCGCCGATGCGGCGGATCTGGTGATGCCATCAAAGTTGACGGGCATGCTCGCAAGCGGCCGAGCGGTCATCGCGATGGCTAGCCCGGGCACCGAATTGTATGAAGCCGTGTCCCCCCGTGGTGTAGTGGTACCGCCGGGCGAAGCGAGTTCGCTTGTCTCTGCCATTGAAAGACTGGTTGGCAACACGGCCGAGCGGGCGCGCCTCGGGGCGGCGGGTCGGGAATTCGCTCAAGCGGTCTTGTCGCGCGATGCTGTACTGAGCGATTTCGAGGCAAAACTATGCGCGCTGCGTGCCGATGCTTCCGGCTCTTCAGCGTTGGCGGTAAGGCGTTCGGATTCTTGACGTCGTAAGCCGGCTGTCGTGACAAACGGTCGGGATCCTCCCGGAGTCGGATGGCATTGGCTTAGGGTGGCATGACGTATGTGAAGTATTTTTCCTAAAGGAAGATCGATGCCACACCCCCCCTCCCGCATAGAAGACGAAAGCACCCAACTGGTCGAAGCCACCATCGAACTACTGTGGGCGCATCGACATGACGTGCTAAACGGCAGGGTTGCATCAGACCGGGCACATGCTTACGTCGGGTTAGTCAAAAGCGCCTGCGAGGCATTGCCTTTGAGTGCAAAGGACCTGGCACGCTTAAGCGCGGTATGCGAGGCAACCCATCTTGCCGCCGCATCCGCGGCCGCATCCGAGTGCGAGGTCTAACACTACCGCTGCAACCCATCGCCAAAATAAACTCGCGTGTTCAAATGAACCCCTGAGTCTGCGAGGATTTCTTCCCCGGTCGCCCAACGGTAGGCGGTGTGCTGGGTGTTAGGCAAATTGTCGAGTTTGAGCGGGCGGCGCAGCTTGTATCCCAATACGACGTAGTGAGTCGAGATCCCGGGGTGCCCGCTGACGTTGTCGTCATACAGGTGTTCGTACACGCCCACGAGATCGGCATCGGCGCGCTCGACGCCGGTGTGCCCGAGTTCATCGCGTGCAATCCGGCGAAACGCTTCGTCGAGCCGCTCGTTCTTGCGGATGCGGCCGCCCGGCACAAACCAGAACCCCTGTGCCGGCTTGTTGACGCGGTGTCCAAGCAGATAACCGCCGTTCTCGTTCGGAACAATCAGATCGATAGCGACCAAAGGGGTGGCGTCGATCGTCTGCAGGAATTGCTCGATGGGAAGCATGATGACTGTGTGTGAGCTCCTGCTGCGAGTGACCGCTGCAGGGGCGGGTCGGAAGAGTGCGCATCGTGATGGAAAAAAGCCGGCCTGTGAGGAACCTGGCGAAACACGACAAGGTAATTTCGGCATACGACAAACGTTCATTTCCTCACATGGAGCATTGAATTGAACCGTAAAGCGTTTGTGAATCTTTCCGTTCATTTCGGTCAAGTAAAAATTGCACAATTTTCGATTGTGAGCCCATGCGGCGAATTGAATTCACCGTCGCGTTGATTGAATCCGCCAACATGTTGGCAGATTCCGCCAGTGCATAATGGCGACACGGAATCTTTTGTACGATCAATTCAATGAATAAATTCAGCTCCAAGGAAGCTGGAGGACCTACTAAATTCCCGGGGATTCAAATGATGGAGTGCTTTGAGGCGGTTCACAGGAAAGGCGTAGAGCTGCCAGGTGTTTTACAGGGCGTGCGTACGACGAGAAATATCGGAATAGTTTTGTTCAGCGGCTTTGCGCTGCCGGAGGCTGCTGCGGTTCTGGAAATCTTTCAGTCGGCGAATGCGCTCACAGGCGCGGATACGTCTCCGAGCGGCCAGGCACGTTACAAGGTTTGCCTGCTGTCCGCGGTCGGCGGCCGTGTCGACAGTTCGTCATCCGTGTTTGTCTGGACCGAAGGTGTCGAAGAGCGTCGCCATTCGGACGCTTTCCACGCGCTATTTATCAGCGGCGGCGGTGGGGTGCGCAATGCCATACGTGACGAGCGCCTGACGACCTGGTTGCGTCGCGAATGCCCGCGCAGCGAGCTGTTGGTGCCGATCGGCGAAGGGCGCTTGCTGCTCGAAGCCGCAGGATTCGGACGCGCGGGCACGACCCCGCGGCTGGGCGGTCGCGCTTCGGATATCTGTCAATACTGTCCGCCCGACATCGGTGTTTCGACGGTCTTTCCGAGTCCGCTGCAAAGCGCGCTGGCGCTGGTCGAAGAGGATTTTGGCCCTGAAATCGCGCGCCAGATTGCCGACTACGTCCTGCCCCGGCCTCAACGGGCGCGCTTTACGGCGACGATCCGGGAGAACGCGCCCACTTACGTGAGCGAAAAGATTCAGGCGTCGGCTCGCTGGCTGGAGGCAAACGGCGACCGGCCGATCGCCATCGACGAGGCCGCACAGGTTGCCGCCATGAGCGAGCGAAACTTCCTGCGCCGCTTCAAGATCGAAATGGGCGTCACGCCGTCGGAGTACCTGTCGTATGTGCGGCTCGACATGTGCTGCCGTCTTCTGGTGGAAACCGATCTACCGGTCGACAAGATCGCGCGCCGTTGCGGCCTGGGCGGCGGTGGCTGGCTCTCGAAACTTTTCCGCAAACATCTTTCGACAACGCCAACTGAGTACCGCGCCAGCAAGCGTCTCACGAACGCGGCGTCATAACAGACAGCCTCTGAATGGCGGATTAGCCGCCTTAACGCCGCGGATTACGAATCGGGCGTAGTGGGGTGAGTTTTTAAAACGCCTTATTCCATTGATCCAGACACATCGCTTTTCGACCAAAAAAGATTAGAAAATCAGATTGGCATATATGCAATCTGGTAGAAATTGCAGGATGCGATATAAGCCGGAAAATTAATGAAATAAATGGATAAAGCATAAATCATGATGCGCAAACGATTGCGACGTCAAAAATTGTGTGATTCGAGCGTGCCCGTATGGTTCTCTATAAGGAAGGAAGATCAGCGGTTTCGACTATGGTAAGGCGGGTGCAAACGTGCCGCATGCTGCACTGCCAAAATAATGATGGTTTCCGCCACTCGCTGTTGCGCCACTTTTGACTAGCCTATTCTGTCTGCTGGTCGTCCGGCGGACCGGCAAATGTACGAGGTCTGAACGACGAGCAGATGTGCCTCGGAACTTGAGCCTGTTCTCCGTTAGGAGAGCAGGCTTTTTTAATGTTCCGGTGCCAGTGTGTTGCTGCGGGCGGACCGGCGATGTCCGGGCGAACAGCGCTCGGTCGCGGGCTTGAGATCGACACTGGACATCCGCACGGAATTCATCAACCCCACTTGGAATCTCTCATGCTGAAAGTCACAAAGGCAGTCTTTCCGGTAGCAGGTCTTGGCACCCGGTTCCTCCCCGCCACCAAGGCGAGCCCGAAGGAAATGCTGCCCATCGTCGACAAGCCGCTGATCCAGTACGCGGTCGAAGAAGCGATGGCCGCCGGCATCACCGAAATGATCTTCGTCACGGGCCGCAGCAAGCGCGCCATCGAGGATCACTTCGACAAGTCCTACGAAATCGAAGCCGAGCTCGAAGCGCGCGGCAAGGACAAGCTGCTGGAACTGGTGCGCAGCATCAAGCCGAGCCATGTGGACTGCTTCTACGTGCGTCAGCCGGAAGCACTCGGCCTCGGCCACGCGGTGATGTGCGCCGAAAAGCTGGTGGGCGACAACCCGTTCGCCGTGATCCTCGCGGACGACCTGCTGTACGGCAAGCCGCCTGTGCTGGCACAGATGGTCGAGGTGTTCGACCATTACCACAGCTCGGTGATCGGCGTCGAAGAGATTCCGCCGTCGGAGACGAAATCGTACGGCGTCGTCGACGGTAAGCAATGGGAAGATTCGATCATCAAGATGTCGGGCATCGTCGAAAAGCCGGCGCCGGAAGTGGCGCCGTCGAACCTCGGCGTGGTAGGCCGCTACGTGCTCAAGCCGCGGATCTTCGAACATCTGCGCGCGCTGAAGCCGGGTGCCGGTGGCGAACTGCAGTTGACGGATGCGATCCAGTCGCTGCTCGCCGACGAACAGGTCCTCGCCTACAAGTATCACGGCACGCGTTTCGACTGCGGCAGCAAGCTCGGTTATCTGAAGGCGACGGTCGAGTTCGCCCTGCGCCACCCGGAAGTGCGCGCCGATTTCCAGGCGTACCTTGAAGAGCATCTGGCTTTGCGGCAGCCTGTTTAATCGCTGCATCCGGCGCGGCACCTGGAGGCCGGTTAGACGAAGGCCTGCGCGTCCCTGGGACGGCAGGCAAACATCCGGCTCGTAGCGGTTTAGGTTCCCGCGCCGCCTGTGCCACCGGTGCCACCGGTGCCACCGGTGCCACCGGTGCCGCCGGTCGCCGCCCCCGAACCGCCGGCTGAAATCGGCGCTGCGGCACCCGCGGCAACGGCCGCGGCCGCCAGAGTCGCAGCGGGTTGACCATCGCTGGTAATTGCTCCGGCTGCCAGCAGGGCGTCGAGATCCGCGTCCTCTCCAGGTCGACCCGGCGTGAACGATACGGTCAAAAACGAGTTTGTGGACAGCGTGATGCCGTACGTGCTTTTGATCAGTTGTGCTATAGCGTTTTGCGCGTTCGCGATGACCGTGCTGTTCGTCAGCGCGTTCTGGTAGGTGGTGTTGCTCGTGAGACCGGCAAGCAAGCCGTTCAGCGTGGTGCCGAGTTGTCCGGCGAGGTAGCTGAGCAGCAACTGCGTGAGCGACGTAATGTTGTAGGTGCCGGCGCCGGCGGCAAACGAATTGAGCACGATTGAACCGCTTGTCGCCGTAAGCAGACACGGGCCATCGAATTTGAACGTATCCGAATAGGCTCCGCTCGAATTCGACGTCGCGCTGCCCGAGCCGTTCTTGCAGCTCATCTGGACGGTCGCATTCGTTACTGCCGCGCCGATTGCCACGGTTCCCTGAATCGTGCCATTGGCGGAACTGCCGCCTCCCCCGCATGCGACGAGCGCGCCGCTGGCCAGCGCGATCGATCCGAACTGCAGCGTGCGCCAGACACTGGTGTCAAATAGCTTCATCGTTCTCTCCGAAAGAAAGTCACTCACAATGGGCAGGTGGTTGCGCCTGCATCCTTTTTATGTCCTGCAAACCGGCTTCACACGCGTCGGGCGAGCCCACGGTTGCTGCAGCAGAAGGACCGGGCGGTTCACCTTGACGATCCGGTTTCGACTGAACGTCGTCAGGTCTCGCGTAGCGGTCGTACGCGTCGCGCATGCGATAGAGTTGCGTCGAGAAATAGGCTGCGCTGAAGCGTCCGTCGTTCAGGCGATTCTGGTCGGTGCTATAGGGAAAGCTGAGGTTTTCCGCCGCGTCAGGCGTGAGGTAGTTGGTCGAACCCACGCGCGTGCGGAAGTTCAGGGCAAACTGTTCGGAACCGTCGACCTGCGCAATACCGGGCTTCATGCCCTGGCGCGGCGTAAGTGGGAAGCTGATGGCGGCGCCCGCAAAACTGCCGCGACCGCTATGTTCGCCGGAGACGCTGACCGATACGTCGTCGAACCAGCGCGTCAGGGTGATGAGCGGCCCCTTGTCGCCGCCCACATAGCGCGCCACGCCGGCCTCGATCCATACCTTCCACGACGGTTGTACCCAGCGGTAGGTGAGCATCGCGTTCGTTTCGTGCGGCAACGTATCGTGGCCGGGTTCCTGGTGCAGATACGCAAGGCGCAGACGGACGATGTCGGGACGGCCGGGGACGAACGCCGTGGTTTCGTTTTCGATGCCGAGGTAGTCATAGTCGAACTTGCCCACGGCCGCGACGTTCAGGACCTGCGGCAGGAGCCAGAAACTTTGCGTCAATGCGGCGGTGTAGAGGCCGCCGCGCAGGCGGTACTGACTGAATATTCGACCTTCGTCCATGTTCGTCGTGTTGTACAGTGGCGCGATATAGCCTGCATACAGTTCAGCGCCGCGCCAAAGCGGCACGAATCCCGCGACGAGCGCGCCCAGCGAAATGTCGAAGTTTCCATACTCCGTGCCGTATAGATAGCTCGTCACGGGAGAGACCTGAATGCGCATGAGACCGTGGCGTCGTTCGTCGCCGTGCCATGCGATCGAATCGGCGTCATAGCTTGGTTGCATGCGCAACGTCATCGATGCGCTAGCCGCCGCGGGCGAACCTCCGGCGAGGAATTGTGCGTAGGCGTCGCGATCCACCGAGACGTCGGCGAGCACTTGATTGGCCTTCTTCACGACCGCATGGATTCGCTCGATGCCGCGCGGCGCATGCAGGCTCGCCACGCCCAGCACGATGCCAAGCGCGTCGGCCTCATTCTGGTTGTAGCGGTGGTTCTCGTATTCGACGATGAGATCCTGCCCGCTGATTCCCACACGCACGCGTTCGAGGCCCGCGGCAAACAGTTGCGCGGCGATCGAATCGAGCGCGGTGGGATCCTGTGCCTCGGGAATCACCGGTGCGTGTCCGGTGGGCGCGTGGGATGCATCATCGGCCAGGACGGCCGATGCGTAGGATTGCAGCGGCGAGACAAATGCAATCGCCTGTTCGGCGACGTCATTGGGTTGTGCAGCCGCAGCCGCCCTCGCTCTCGCCGGCAGGGGCGCCGGCAAGCTGCGTAGCGGGATGACACCACCTACGTCCGCACTTCCGAGCATCGGTTGCGTCTGCGTGTCAGTGCTGCCGCACAGACCGCCTGCACAGCGCGGCGCACTGAAGCGCTTGCCGAACGGGATCTGAATGCCCACCGAGATCGACGTACGCGGCGCAACGCCGTCCGTCGATTTCAGCGCGCGCGTGAGGGTCCCGATGATATTGGCGTCGGCGAGCCAGCTAATACGTGGCGACTGATAACGCACACCGGCGTAAGGTGTCTTCGAATCGTCTTCTGCCAGCAGCGACAGGCCCGTATGCCACAGCGAGAGCTGGACGCCGCCGAACACCCCATCGAGCCGATCGCCCTCGCCATAGCCGACGGTCAGGTTGAGGGGGCCGAAGGGCTGTGACACTTCACCGTATCGGGAGCGGAAGAAGTGGGTTTGTCCGCCGATATCGGTCATGCCGAACGCAATGGCCGGCTGATAGGTGAAGAACTTCGGCACCTCGAGCTTAACGTCGGCCATCAGGTGACGAAGAATGATGTGATCCGCGCCCGGGTACGGTGCCGGCACGTTCCCCGGATAGTTCGCCAGGCCGCCGGCCAGCTCGACATACGGCAAGACTCCGAACGCTCCCCAGTAGACTTGCGAGCCCGTCGCCTGATTGCCGTATCGCGGGTCGATATAGTCGTTGTACTGGGCTTCGCCCACGCCCTCCGGCAATGCGAATGCATAGGGGATAACGAGGCCGCCTGCCTGGCCCAGCGAGTTAAGCGCGGGATCGACCGCATGCGCCGACGCGGAAAATGCCAATGCCGCGCCGAGTGCCAGCGCGTGCGGAGCGAGTCTAGGTCGATTGGCGTGCAATCTGCTGGATCCTTTTGTACGGACGTGAGCGATCCGGCGCCCGCGTGACGAACTGACGGGATCCGTTCCAATGGTGTCGAGTTGACCTGGCTTACGGAATAGAAGAGGACGCGGCCCCGACGATCCCGCAGCAGGTCTTTCGGCCGCTGCGATGGTCGGGTCTTTAGTAAGGAGTTCTAGTCGATGAATCGATCGTATAGAACGATCAAAACTTCCGCCATCAGGTGTCGGAATACGACACGAAGTTGGCGGCTGTGGCGAGGCTGGGAGCCACCAACTTACCGTGATGATCACGCATGCGATTGGCCGAATATTTCATTGTTTTGGCCAACGTCATGAGACTGAAGATGAGACATTCAGTCCCAGGCGCCTTGAGCAGGGCACGGAGACGATATGGCTAGCGCTTGGTCGGCGATTTTCACTTTTTGCTTTGTCTGGGTCGCGGTCTATCTCTTCCTGAGATTTCTTCACGCGGTATGGACCGTGACCGAACATTTCAACTGGGCGTTGAGTCCGGCGTACCGCTCCCGTCATAAACGGGGGGTAGCGGACCTCGCCCTCGACCGTGCGGCGAAGCTGATGGGTTGGGGAGCAACGGTGGCGTTGCCGGTTGGCACCGTTTCGCTTCTTGCCGCGCTATTCCAATGATGCATGGAGGAGACACCCGCTATGAACAGCGCGTGGAGTTCGTCCATTTCGCGGCGCGCGGGCCCGCCAGCATTCTGATCGCTTTCAAATACCAAACCTGACCAAACTTGACCGGGCGTCCCAGCTTCTGGAAATGCCTCGCTTCAATCCTTACCGAGACTTTCGTGAGGGTGGTGCGAGCGACGCTTGCGACTTCATTCTCACTCCATCTAATCTGCTTATCGGTAGGCCGACGCCGCAACTCGGTGCATATGCCGCAGCCGATCCGCATCGCGGCTCGCCATTGCCTTGACAGGTAGGGCTTCGAGCGAATCACCGCCTCGCCAAACGAACCATGGAACCATGGGAACCCGTGCGTTTTGGCTATTTCATCTGGTTAACCCGCCCTTTCTAGTCGCGGACCACCTGGTTACCTTCGACGCAATCAGGCGGTGGTGCAGTTCGCCTGGCCGGTTCAAATGCGTCTTTGAAGGAGTACAGGTATGGCACGGATCATTGGAGGCATTGCTGCCTCGCACACGCCCACCATTGGTTTTGCTTTCGACAAGAACAAGCGGGACGATCCCGTTTGGGCACCGATCTTCGAAAATTTCGCACCGGTCGCAGACTGGCTCGCCGAGAAAAAGCCCGACGTCATCCTGGCCATCTACAACGACCACGTCACATCGTTTTTCTTCGACCACTATTCGGCGTTCACGCTAGGGGTCGGGCCGGAGTGGCAAGTCGCGGACGAGGGCGGAGGCGCACGCGATCTGCCGGCCATCAAGGGGCATCCGGGCCTGGCTGCGCACATCGGAAGCTCGCTGATGGCCGACGAGTTCGACATGTCCTTCTTCCAGAACCGGGCGCTCGATCATGGCTGCTTTTCGCCCCTGTCGATGCTGTGCCCGCACAAGCCCGAATGGCCGGTGAAACTGGTGCCGCTCCAGATGGGTGTTCTGCAGTTGCCCGTTCCGAGTGCACGTCGTTTCTACAAGCTTGGAAAAGCGCTGCGACGCGCAATCGAAAGTTATCCTGAAGATATCAAGGTCGCGATACTCGCGACCGGTGGCCTGTCGCATCAGGTGCATGGCGAGCGGGCGGGGTTCAACAATGTGCAATGGGACCAGCGTTTCCTCGATCTGTTCGAACACGACCCGGAGCAACTGGCGGAGATGACCGTTGCCGAATACGCCGAACTCGGCGGCTTCGAGGGCGCCGAAGTGATCATGTGGCTGACGATGCGCGGTGCGCTCTCCGCCAACGTCACCTGCAAACATCGCAGCTACTACCTGCCGTCGATGGCAGGCATCGCGACAGCGATCTACGAAGGCGAGGAGGGCGGCACGGATCCTTCGATCGTTGAACGCCACCGGGCTCACATGGAGAGCCAGACAGCCGGCATCGAGAAGCTCGCAGGCACCTACCCGTTCACGATCGAAGTGGCGGTACGGGCTTACCGCATCAACGACTTTCTGCACCGGATGGTGGAACCCGAGCATCGCGCCGCGTTCCTGCGCGACCCCGAGGCCAGCTTCGAAGCCGCAGGCTTGAGCGAGGAAGAACGTGACCTCATTCGCCGCCGAGACTGGCGCGGCCTGCTGCACTACGGCGTGATCTTTTTCATGCTCGAGAAGCTCGGCGCCGTGATCGGGGTCTCGAATCTGCACATCTACGCGGCGATGCGCGGAGAAACGCTGGAAGCGTTTCAGCGCACCCGCAATGCGCCCGGCGCCCTGTACTCGGTAGCGGGCAGGACGGGCGGGAAACTCGATTGGGATAGCGCGGAGAAAACGAAGACCTAAGAGGCGGACGGTCCGCCCGGTATTTAACGACGACGACGGTGGTCACAAAAGCCAACCGGCGCAAGGAGACAGGAGAATACAGATGGCAAACGGAAAGACGATTGATATCAAGGCCTTCATCGACGCGCGAGCTATCTCGCCGTACCAGTGGCTGCTGGTAGCGCTGTGTTTTCTCGTGGTGACGACCGACGGCATGGACGTCGCCATCATGGGTTTCGTTGCGCCCTCAATCATCCACGACTGGGGCATCTCGCGCCCGGCCTTTGGTCTGGTGATGAGCGCCGCGCCGATCGGGCTGGTGATCGGTGCTCTCGCGGCGGGGCCGGCGTCGGACCGCATCGGGCGCAAGTGGGTATTGATTACGTCCATTTTCCTGTTTGGCGTGTTCACCATCGTGACGGCCTTTACCTACTCGCCGGTGACGATGGCGCTGTTGCGACTGCTGGCCGGCATTGGCCTTGGCGCTGCGATGCCTAACACGACGACGTTGCTGTCGGAGTACGCTCCGCAGCGCAAGCGCTCGCTGCTGATCACCATCATGTTCACGGGCTTCAACCTGGGTTCGGCGCTGATCGGTTTTGCCGCAGGATGGCTGATCCCCGAGCATGGCTGGCGCTCTGTGTTGATCTTTGGCGGCGCGCTGCCGTTGGCGTTGATCCCGCTGCAAATCTGGCTGCTACCGGAGTCGGCCCGTCTGCTGGCGGTGCGCGGCGCGCCGGCCGCACGGATTGGCGCGGTCCTCGGCCGGGTGTGCGGCGCACGGTTTGCCGGCGACGAGACCTTCGTCTCCAACGAGCCGCCACTGCCGACGCGCAAGCCGCTCGGGGTGTTGTTCTCGCACGGTTATGGCCTCATGACCGCGGCGCTTTGGGTGACCTATTTCATGGGCCTGCTCGTCATCTATCTGCTGACCGGCTGGTTGCCTACGCTGATGAAGGATGCCGGCCTGACGGTCAGCACCGCGGCCAATGTGACCGCCATGTTCCAGATCGGCGGAACGCTTGGCGCGATTCTGGTGGGCTGGATCATGGACAAGGTCCGGCCGGCACCGGTAATCAGCGCGGCCTATGTGGGCGGCGCGCTGTGCGTGCTGGCGCTCGGATGGATTGGCGCGCTGTCCTCGTCGCTCACCTTGCTGGTGTTCGCCGCGGGCTTCTGCATGAGCGGCGCACAGACGGGCTTGAATGCGTTTGCGCCTGGCCGCTATCCGACGGTTGCACGCGCAACGGGTGTCAGCTGGATGCTGGGAGTGGGACGCTTTGGCAGCATTTTTGGCTCAGCGATCGGCGGCGCGCTGCTCGGCCTCGGATGGCAATTCGGCGCCATTCTGGCGATGCTGGCCATTCCCGCCACGCTGGCTGCAATCGCCATCCTGCTGGCTCAGCGCACGCGCGTCGGCGAGGCGGCTCCCCAGCCGACGACAGCACACTAACCACCTCGGCGCAGACAGCACGCATGGAACGCGTAGCGCTGCGTCGTTAATCGGACCAGTTTTTTGGAGCGACGATGATTATCGACATTCATGGCCATTACACCACCGCGCCGAAGGCGTTGGAGACGTGGCGCAACCGTCAGATCGCGGGCATTGGCAATCCGGCCGAGCGGCCGCAGGTGGCCGAATTGCAGATCGGCGACGATGAGTTGCGCGAATCGATTGAAACCAACCAACTGCGACTGATGCGCGAGCGCGGTCTCGACCTGACCATCTTCAGTCCGCGCGCGAGCTTCATGGCGCATCACATTGGCGACTTCGAGGTCTCCAGCACCTGGGCGGCGATCTGCAACGAGCTGTGTTACCGCGTGAGCCAGCTATTTCCCGATCACTTCGTTCCGGCCGCCATGTTGCCGCAAAGTCCCGGTGTGGACGTTGCCACCTGCATCCCCGAACTGATCAAGTGTGTGGAGCAGTACGGCAACGTGGCGATCAACCTCAATCCTGATCCGTCGGGCGGTCACTGGACGAGCCCGCCGTTGTCGGATCGCTACTGGTATCCGATCTACGAGAAGATGGTGGAGTACGACCTCCCCGCCATGATTCATGTGAGCACCAGTTGCAACGCGTGCTTCCACACCACCGGCGCGCACTATCTGAATGCCGACACTACGGCCTTCATGCAGTGCCTCACGTCGGATCTGTTCCGCGATTTCCCGACGCTGCGCTTTGTGATTCCGCACGGCGGCGGCGCGGTGCCGTACCACTGGGGCCGCTTCCGCGGACTCGCGCAGGAGATGAAGAAGCCGTTACTGCAGGACCATCTGCTGAACAACATTTTTTTCGACACCTGCGTCTACCATCAGCCGGGGATCGATCTGCTGACTCGAGTGATTCCCGTGGACAACATCCTGTTTGCCAGCGAGATGATCGGCGCCGTGCGCGGCATCGATCCGGAGACAGGTCACTATTTCGACGACACGAAGCGCTACGTCGAGGCCGCGCACATCGATGCCGATGAGCGGTACAAGATCTACGAGGGTAACGCGCGTCGCGTCTATCCGCGACTCGATGCAGCGCTGAAAATCAAGGGGCACTAAACATGTATGAACTAGGCGTGGTGTATCGCAACATTCAACGTGCGGACGGCGACGTTGCCACGAAGCTCGGTGAGCTCGGCACGGCGACCGTGCATGAGGCCATGGGCCGTACCGGTCTGATGAAGCCGTATATGCGTCCGATCTATGTCGGCGCGCGTGCCGGCGGCACGGTTGTGACGGTCCTGTTGCAGCCGGGCGATAACTGGATGCTGCATGTCGCGGCGGAGCAGATCCAGCCCGGCGATATCGTCGTGGCGGCTGTGACGACAGACTGCACCGATGGCTTCTTCGGCGACCTGCTGGCGACGAGTTTCCAGGCACGCGGCGCGCGAGGGCTGATTATCGATGGTGGCGTACGCGACGTGCAGGTGCTGACCGAGATGAAGTTTCCGGTGTGGAGCAAGGCCATTTCCGCCAAAGGAACCGTCAAGGCGACGCTGGGTTCCGTGAACATTCCGGTGGTCTGTGCCGGCGCGCTGGTGAATCCGGGCGACGTCATCGTGGCGGACGACGATGGCGTGGTCGCAGTGCCTGCTGCCCAGGCGCAGAAGGTGTTGGAAAAGGCCGCTGCGCGCGAAGCATTCGAAGGCGAGAAGCGGGCCAAGCTTGCCTCAGGCGTGCTCGGTCTGGACATGTACAACATGCGCGAGCCGCTGCGGCAAGCGGGACTGCGCTATATCGATTGAAGAAGGGCGGCAACCATGGCCATGAATGACACCCTGAGTCAGCCGATCACCGGCATCTCTTCGATGGCCACGCGAAACCTGCTGGCGGAGTTGGTTGAGGAATACGCGCGGCGTGTTGGCGAGCGGGTCGCGATCGAGTCAGTTGGCGGTGTCGCGGCCGCTCGACGCGTGCAGGAGGGCGAGCCTTTCGATATCGTCGTGCTTGCAGCCGACGCAATCGAGCGGCTCGCGGCCGACGGCCGGATCGTGCCGGGTAGCCGCGTCGATCTGGCCCGTTCGGGCGTGGCGATCGCGGTGGCCGCCGGCGCGCCGCGGCCTGACATCAGCACGGCAGCAGCGTTGCGCGAGGCCGTTCTGGCTGCGCGCAACGTTGGTTATTCGACGGGGCCGAGCGGTACGCAGTTGATGCTTTTGTTCGAGCGCTGGGGCATTGCCGAGACGCTCGCGCCGCGCCTAGTCCAGGCGCCGCCTGGTGTGCCGGTCGGCACACTAATCGCGCGCGGCGAGGTCGAACTCGGCTTTCAGCAATTGAGTGAGTTGATGCACTTGCCCGGCATCGACGTTATCGGCGCTTTGCCGGCTGACGTCCAGATCGTGACGGTGTTCTCCGCTGCGGTCTGTGCGGCGTCCGAGCAGCGTGAAGCTGCGCAGGCATTGCTTGCCTTTCTGGCCTCGCCCGAGGCTGCCCGAGCCAAGCTCGATCACGGAATGGAACCGGTGTGACCGCTGCGCTTGCCCTTTAAGTTCTGCCTCAAGAGCTCGTCGGCTCGACGAAAAAAACACCAGGCTCAAACCACGCAATCAGCTTTGTTGCCCGGATAACGATCTCCGTTACCCGGGCCAAGCCGTTGCGTCAGAACAGATGACGAATGCCGATCTGTGCGCCGGTTTCGCTCTGACCCGCGCCAGGCGTCAGGAACGCTCCCGTTGTGATGCTGGCGCCCGTCATCTTGTACTGCGCCGAGTTGGAGTTATTCAGCCTCGACACGACGGCGTAGAGTCGCGTGGCCTTTGAGAGGTCATAGTTGACGATGGCGCTGAATTCGCGCGCGGTGTTGTCCAGCGACGAGCTATCCGTGATGAACGCGTATCCGGCACCTATGCTCAGGAACGGACTGATGTGGTAATCGGCAGAGAACGAATAGGTGTTGTGGTAATTGCCCGCTACGTTGCCGACCGGACCCGTTGCCGGATTGTATTTGCCGGCGGGATTGGCCAGGGCGTTGCCGGTCGTGGCGGAGATGATGTCATTGGCCCTGAAGAAGCCGAAGTAGATCTTCCCCCAACCGTAGTCGTAGTTCGCCCCCGCCATGATTTCCTGAACACGGACGGTGTTCGTGGAATTGGCTGCATTCAGATAGGCCAACGCAAGATAGACCGGCCCCACGTTCGACTGGACCGCAGCCTGGTAGACGGCATCTTCCGCCAGCGAGCCTGGCTGCCCCCCAACCGAATAGTGAAGCTCGACCTGGGTGCCCGAAATTTTCGGGGAGATGTACGAAATGTCGTTATCGACGCGAGCCAGCCAGTTGGCAAAGTTGTTATAGCCGGAGCCATACGTTGCCGCGCTGAACGCATCCAGATTGCCGCTCCAGGCGAACATGGGGGTGTTTTGACGGCCAAGTCTCACTTCACCATACGGCGCGGCAATACCCACCCACGCCTGTCTGTCGAAGAAGCGGTAAGCGTTCTGGACATTGCCTGTACCCGGATCGAAGCCGTTCTCCAGGTCGAAGACGGCGCGGTATCCACCGCCCAGATCCTCAGATCCGCGTATCCCCCAGCGGCTCGTCAGCTCTCCGTTGTTGCCGAGGGCAACCAGCGATGTGCTTTTCCCGCTGACCTTGGTCGACTGGTAGCCCACGAACTCGTCGAGCACCCCGTACAGCGTGACGGACGATTGTGCGCGGGCCTGACCGGCGAACGTCAGTTCCAATGCCAGCGCGGTAAGTAGTACTATTTTTCTTCGATTCATTGTCTGCCTCGTCTCGTTTTATTTAGTGCATCAGATCCAGCCTTGTCGGATTACGCCTCCGGTTTCGATGCCAGGATTCGTTTGACGGTCAGCGCGAGGGGGACGGTGAAGCAGAAGTGCGACATGAAGCCGCCAATGATCACGTTGGGATCGTAGTAGTTCGGGTGATTGTCCGAGGTGATCATGATCGCCACGTGCATCGCGACCCAGGCGAGGATGGCGTAAAACAGGGCAACGAACGTGGCTTCGTAGCCGCGTCGACGAAAGTACGGCCAGATCACCGCAAACAGGACCCCCCAGGCGATCGCAAACACAAAGTGGATAGCTGTGCCGAGCAAATAAGCCCAGATGCCTAGCGCCTCCTGAAAGGCCTTGCCGAAAACGAGGCCGGTGGCATTGCGTGGAATGCCTGCGAGCGGCATCAGGTGCTGCACGCCAACCCAGATCAGCGCCTCGTAAATCCAGATGCATACCGCGCCGGTCACGCCACCCATCGCGCCCGCGCGAATGATGGTCTTGAGATCCTGCTTGTCTGAAGTGTTCGACGTCGAACCGTTGACGTCATGACCGCTCACGCTGAAGTTGCCACCCATGTTGTTAGTCTCCTCAAGAAATTCATATAGAAATGTCGTACGCAAAGGGGCCGGGCCGGTTTCGTGTGCCTACGTCTTTAGCCGGACCCATGCCCGTATTCGATACGTCGCCGCCGCCGGACGAGCAAGGAAGCGGATCGGTTGGGAGACCACCATATAGAAAGGAGGCGGATCGCTGAAAGTTGGGGTTAACCAGTCGCGAGGCCAGTAAAAGTACCGATTCCACGAGGTTTTGCGTTTGCTGTGGGGCAGAGTATGCTGCTGGAATCCGCGCGGTGTAAGGTTCCGTTGGTATCCCGAAGCTTCGGCGCAGGCTTGGATCGAAGGTGATTCGATCGTCAGGTCATAAAGAGATCAGATGGCAAAAGAACGAAGTCGCAAGCGCGGCTGTACCCGTGGTGCAACAGTCACGAGCGCGCCGCCGATCGGCTTCGCGAGGCCCGCTCGTCGTAGTGGCGGGATAACGTGGACTTGGGCCCCCCTTGCTGAATGTCACGCTCTACTCTTTGACAGGTCACCGTGAGCAACAACGAACTACTTAACCTGGCGCATCTGCGTGCGTTCAAGCTGGTTGCCGAGACCGGCAGTGCGACACGGGCTGCCGCCGATCTGTTTCGTGCGCAATCCGCCGTGACGCGATCCGTCAAGGAACTGGAGTCGGCGCTTGGCGAAGCGCTCTTCGAGCGCAAACCGTCCGGCATGTTGCCCACGCCAACCGGGCGCGCCGTACTCAAGCGTTGCGAGCGAATCTTTGCCGAGATCGGCGCGCTGGCGCTATGGAGCGCGGCGCGGCAGGCGCGCCGTCGCGCCCCTGCCGAAGGCACGCTGCCGGCGTATCTGCTGAACACGCGAAGGCTGCAGATTTTCGTCGCACTGGCGCGCCATCGCCATATGCCGACCGCGGCCAGCTCGTTCGGCATCAGCCAGCCTGCGGTGAGCAGCGCTATCCGGGTTCTCGAGAGCGGGTCGGGTCTGCGGCTGTTCCATCGGAGTCCGCGCGGCATCTTGCTGACCACTGAGGGTGAAACCTTTCTGCTGCACGTAGGACGGGCGCTGAACGAGTTGCGCCATGTCCCGGATGACATCGCCGAGTTGCACGGCAACATCCAGGGCGCGGTGACGGTGGGCGCGCTGCCGCTTGGCCGTACGCTGATCCTTCCGAATGCGATTGCGCGTCTCACTGCGCGGCATCCCGGCGTGCGTGTGGTGACCGACGAGAGCGCCTATGAAACGCTCGTTGCCAGGCTACGGGCCGGCGACATCGATTTCATCCTCGGGGCGTTGCGTGACAACGAGCCTGCTAGCGGCCTGCACAATGAGCGCTTGATGACGGAAGACATGGTCGCACTGGCGCGCCGCGACCACCCCCTCGCGAATGTGCGTGGACTCACGATAGCGGATCTGCGCCACGCACAATGGATTCTGCCGCGCAGCAACGCGCCGGCGCGCGGGCTGTTCGATTCGCAATTTCGACGGGCCAAGATCAAGTCGCCGATGCCGACCGTCGAAACGGCAGACCTCGCGGTCATTCGTGGGCTGCTGCTGCGTACCGACATGGTGGCGGCGGTCTCCGCGCAGCAATTGCATTACGAGTGCGAGTCGGGCGAACTCGTCGTGCTCGATGTACCGTTTCATCACACCGGGCGCGATATCGGCTTGACGATGCGAGCGGAGGGGACCCCCTCGCCGGCGGCGCGGGCGTCGATCGATGCAATTCGCCTCGCGGTGGCGGAGCTGACACCGCCGGGGGTCATACGCCACTACAGCGACGAGCGAGTCAGCCAGGTCTTTGATCTCGACCCGCAGAAAGTCCGATAGTGCAAGCAGGTTGGGGCGGCAGCAGACGCAAGGGTGCGCCGGGAACCCGAACCGTGCTTGAGGCTCAGGCCGTGATCAATGGTCTCAGCTCACGAATATCCGCCATCGTCTCCAGCTTGTTGATTCGCTCGCCCCGACACCTGCTGGGCAGAATACGAGATCGCGAAACGCATACCTTGCTCGTCGAGTTGCGCCAGCGAAGCGGTCGCGCCGAGCGCGCCGAAAGTGGATGCGGTCCCTTCAGCGCTGCGGTGCGCGCCGCGTACCAGATCGGGCCCGAGCGCCATCAACAGGCGGCACGCCAGGTCATACCCCAGCGCCACCGCGCGAATGAAGTCCTGACCGCTACGTCCCTCACTCTCGGCCATCGCCAGCGCGGCCGGCACAACCGAACTGCCGGGATGCGCCTTGGTGACCGGCTCGAAATCGTCGGTCTCATCCGAGTGTGCGCACATCGCATTGGCTAGCGCCGCGTTGACCGTCGTCGTGCGAAAGCTTGCGCCGATCACCGAGGCCTGCGGCGTGCCGCCGAGTCCCTGCACATAGTGCACGGCCATTTCACCAGGCTTCATGCGCGAGCCCGAAACCATCGCACCGAAAGTGTCGAGAATGCGGTGCTTGCATTCAAGCAGCACCGGATCGGGCAGCGGGTTGTTCCGTGCTGCCACCATGTAGCGCGCGAGCCGCCCGGTGATGTCGGCGCTTTCGGCTGCGCGAATGCAAACAGGCGTCGCGGCCATGGCGGCGAGGGCGCCGGCATACTGCAGCACGCGGCGGCGCGACAGCATCGGATGTCCTGACATGTCACCTCTCGTGGTTGTGTCTCGCTGGAGCCGGGTCCGATCTCGCTCAGTCCAACGAAATCCAATGCGTACCCAGGTTCCCCATGATCGCAAGCGCGTCGAACCGGTAGGCCATTAGCGCAGCAAACGCGCGGCGGCCGTCAATCGAGGCGGGCGCACTGGTGAAGCCATGCTTGGCGAGCAGCGACGCTTCGACGGCATCGGCTGCGGCCTTGCCGGTTTCGATAGCCGCGATCGATTCCTGAGCATTGCGCGCGAGTCCGGCGGCCTGGGTGGCGGCGATGCCGAGCGCGTGACGCGTGCGCGTTTCACCAAGCGCCAACAGGCGCGAAACGGCGAGTACTGCACCGAGAATGCCCACCGTGGACGCAACGTTCCAGCGCGAACGAAACGCCTCGCTATCGACGGCAGCGAGCACGCGCGCCGCGGCTTCCATACCGATGGCGGCTGCCGCTGCGATCTCGTCGTCGGCTGCCGCAAGCTTTTCTCCCACGGCTATCGCCGCGGCAAGAACCGGTGTCGCCGTCGATGCGGGCGACTGCGTCGCCAGTGCCGCGCCGAGCACCCAGGCGCGCACGCGCGTGTCGTTCGGCGCACTGCCTTGCGATTTCAGAAGATCCGCAATCTTCTGCCGGGCATCACCGGCGGCAGCAACACGCCTGCGCGCCTGTGCAAGCGCATCGCCTGCGGCGGTCTGCACACGCTGATCGGTCAGTGGGGTGCAGGCAAACTTCACAAGCGCATCGGAGACGGCGGAATGAGCGACGGGGTTATGCATGGTTCTATTCCTCGTTAGGGACGCAAAGTTTGAACAGCGCAGCGAGATCCGGCGCGGTGTCCAATCCGGCTACCGCCGTTGCGAGCCGCGCGGTCGTGCCGTCGCCCAGATGGGGGTCCACCAGCAAGCGAACCTTGTCCATCAGTTCGTCGTCGGTCAGCGGGCGTGCAAGACTGCCGCGCGCATGTTCGACATGGTGTTTCAAAACCGAGCCGTCCCTCAGGCGCGCTTCGATGAACACTTCGTCGCGATTGACCGACGCATCCGGCGTGAGCGTCGTCCTTGAGCGGATCGCCTTGACGTCGTCCTGCACCACCCGCGCGTCCTCGTATTGCGGGCCGCGGAACGGCGTTAGGAAAGGGGATGCAATGGATGAGCCAGGCGGCAAACCGGCCGAGGCGGATGAAGTAGACGCGTCGCCGGTAGCGGACATCGTCGACTCGGTGGCGCGCGGCATTATCGAGGGCCGGCTGCGTCCGGGCGACGACCTGAACTCGGTCGATCTCGCGAAACGCTTCGGCGTCAGTCGCACACCGGTACGCGAAGCATTGTTCGTGTTGAGCCGCGAAGGTCTCGTGGACTGGCCGCCGCGCAGGCGGCCACGGGTGTCCGCTGTCAATCTGAAGGACGTCCGCGAAATCTACCAACTCCGGGCCATCCTGTATGCGCAGGTTTCGCTGGCCATCGTCGAACAAGCGAGCGCCGACGATATCGATTCGCTGTGGCGCGCGCATCGGCGTCTCGCAGAGGTGGCGGCCAAGGGGGACGTCGACGGTTATTTCTGGGCCAATGTGGCGTTTCGCGACGAAGAACTGCGTGTCAGCCGCAACGGCATTTTCAAGGAAGTGCTGGATTCGATGCGGATGCGGATCAATCGCCTGCGTCACCTCAGTACGACGCTGCCCGGCCGTCTGCAGCGTTCATGCGCGGATCATCAACGGCTGTGCGAGGCGTATGCCGAACGGGATGGGACGCTGGCTGCCGCGTTGAATCGCTCGATCGTGCTGGGTGCGTTGCAGGCCATCGAGCACGCCTGGGGGACCGAAACGGTTGGAGAGAACAGCGGGGAGAACAGCAACGGAGCGGGCAATGAAACCGGCAGCCTTCGATAGGCTGCCGGACCCACGTTAGCGTATCGAGCTTACTTGCTACCGCCTTCGTAGCCGTCGTTGAGCGTCTTGACGAACGCAATGATGTCGTTGATGTCCTGATCGGTCATCGCGGGCTTGTCGCCGAACTTGCGGTCGAACGGCGCATCCGCTACGTCGATGTTCGCACGGTATTGCGCAGGCAGATCGTCGTACACCATGACCTTGCCCGACGCGTCACGCGGATAGATCTTTTCCGGGCTCGTGTTGCGCAGGTTGTAGAAATCCATGACCTGCTTGAGGGTGCGGTACACGCCGTTGTGGAAGAACACACCGCGCGTTGCCGAGTTGCGCAGCGTCGGCGTGAGGAACATGCCGCAATACTGCGTCTGTTTCGCCATGTCGCTGCGGAACGGGCCGCAGATACCCATGTCGTAGAACTTCGGATCCTTGTTCTGCGCCAGTTCGCGATTGCGCGGGGCGCCCAGCGCTTCGTACTGGGTATCCGTGAACAGCGGCGGAAGTCCGTCCGAACCCGGTTGGCTCAAATGGCAGCCTGCGCAATTCGCTTTGTCTTTGTTGTTGAACAGGCGCAGGCCACGCAGTTCGGCCTGCGTGAGGCGGGCATGTCCTTCGAGCCATGCATCGTACTTGCTCGAGAACTCATGGAACGCCGGATCTTCGAACTGGTAGCGGCCAATCGCGAACATGGCCTCCGAGACCAGCAGGTTCGGGTCGCTGACGACGCGCGGACCGAACAGTTGCTTGAGCGTCCCGATGTACTTCGAATGCTTTAGCTTGTCAGCCACCGAAGCCACGCTCGGGTTCGCCATTTCGACCGGGTTCGTCATCGGTCCCAGCGCCTGTTCCTGCAGCGTGCTGGCGCGGCCGTCCCAGAAGAGCCCGCCTTGCGGGACCATGGCAGGCGCGACAGGCGCGACGCCGGCATTTTTCTGCGCGCGTTCCACACCTTGTGCGTCGGAGGCGAGGACATCGAGGCTGATCGGCGCGGCGTCGGTATCGCCCTGGTCGGGACCGATGCTGAACGGCGCCTGGCGGTACAGATAGGCGATCGAGGGCACGGGCCGATAACCGGCGTCCGTCATATGGGGGCCGCCGAGCTGGACGGCGAGATCGTTAGGTGGCCCAAACGCATGGGCGGCGCTATGGCACGACGCGCACGACTGCTTGCCCGACGCCGAAAGCGACGGATCGTTGAACATTTCTCTGCCGAGTATGGCGACCGTGCTAAGCGGCGCGACCGGCGGACGTAAAAGTTTGATCGGGTGGGCATTGGCCCCCGTCAGGTCCTCAACCTTGTCACCGATCGCCGCGGGCATACGCTCCGGATAGATCAACGCATAGCCCACTACAACGACGGCTGCGAGTACGATGCCCAGTAGTATCCACAGGATCCGGCGCCGCAAGGAGCGCTTGGCGGCTTCGGGAGAAGGGCCGCTTCCGGTGGGCAGTTGCGAAGGCAAGGTGGCGTTCGAAGGAAGATTCATGGCGATAGCGGTAGCAAAGCTGAACTGCAAATAAGCAAATCGAGCCACCGTACCGGCTGGCTCGACGCCCCTACTGATTGTCTGTTATCAGGCTGCCCAGAAAACGTCACGCCGCAGGACCGAACAGCACCTGCGGCATGACGGACAGATCAACTGAGCAAACCTGTGTGGCTACTTAGTCCGTCGTCGTCGACACTGCCGGCGGAGCCGAGAGCTTGGTGCCCAGGTTCGTGTCGAGGTACAGCGGCGGCGTCGAACCGCCATTCGAGAAGTTGAACAGCGACATGATGCTGCCCGTCGTTGCGTCATGCGAACCGTTGCCGAGACGCGTGCTGCCGAGCCAGTTGTCTTCGATAAACTTGACCACCGAAGCCTGCGTGATCTGCGTATGGTCGATGTAGTTGACCTTGGCATACGGCGAGATCACGATCAGCGGAATACGCGTGCCCGGACCGCAACGGCCGTTGACCAGCGCGCCCGTCACACCGACACCTTGCGTTGCGCCCGCCACGTTACACGTACCGGCGCCGTTCAACTGATCGGCCGTCGCGTCGAACGACGACGTGGTCGGTGGCGTATAAGCGTGGTCGTACCAGCCGTCCGAATCGTCGTACGTGATGATGATGGCGGTGTTCTTCCAGTCCGGCTGCTGCTCGATGAAGTTCACGAGGTTCGTTTCGAACGCCTGCTCGTCGAGCGGATCCGAATTGCCCGGGTGCGCGTCGGCGATAGCCGGTGCCTTGATGTAGCTGACCGACGGGAAGTTACCCGACGAGACAGCGGCGAAGAAGTCGTTCACGTCGTACTGGTGGTGAACCGGCGTAGCCGTCGCATCGAGCGGATCGGTGAAGCCGATCAGCGCGGTCGACGTCGGGCGCGTGTGCAGCAGGTTCTGCGTCGTCGCGAAGTACTGGAACCAGTTGTGGTGCGGCGTGTAGTCCGTCTTCGGCGTGCTGCCGAGGATCGGCGAGTATGTACTGCGACTGCAACCCGTGGTGCCGTTCGGGTTCGTGATGGTCAGGTTGAAGCCGCCCATGAAGCCGCCCCACGTGATGTTCTTCGCGTTGAGCAGGTCGCCGATGTTCTTGTTGTTCGAGCTCAGCACGGCGTTGTCCGTGGTCGACGTCGACGAGCACTTGTCGCCCGTCGGATCGGAGTCGCCGTTCATCGTGAAGCCGCCGGCGCCGTCGGCGATGACGTTGTCGCTTTGCGCTGCGCCGTTGGCCGGAATCGCACCGTTCGTCTGGCCCGAAACCACTTCGAGTGCGCCCGGCGTCGACGGACCGTACGTGTCCGTGTACATGTTGTCGCTCATCGCGAAGTTCTGGGCATAGTTCCAGAGCCCCGTGACCGTGTTGCCGTCGAAGTAGCCCATCACGAGACCCGGCGTACCGAATTCCGAGCCGTTGCTGGCGCTGTTGTTACCCGTGTACTTCGGGAACAGGTCGGCTGCGCCGTTGTCGTAGGCGAGCTGTTCGTTGCGGTAGTCGTGCGACTGACCGTTCGTGTTGGCCTGGCTGCGGTCGAGGCGGAACGGGTTGATGCCGCTGCCCGCGGAGAACGCGTTGTTCGCCGTGTTCAGGAAGTTCGGGTTGGCCGTCAGCAGCGAGAGTTGATTCAGGTTGTTGATCGTAGTCGGGGTGTTCGCTGCTGCCGTGAACGTCGGTTCGCCCACCGGGTTTTGCGCGGTCGGGTAAGTACCGAAGTAGTGGTCGAACGAACGGTTTTCACCGAAGATCACAACCACGTGCTTGATCGGCGTTGCCGTCGGCAGCGCGTCTTGTGCGGAGATGGCGGCAACCGGCGCCGACGCGGCGGGCGCAGAGGCGGCCGGCGTGCTGACGTTGTTGCTTCCGCATGCGCTCAGCACAAATAGTGCGGCGGCAAACGGAATGGGCAAAAGGGTTCTACGAAACATTTGTGGGGCTCCAGATTCGCTGCCCAGCCCTTCCATCAATGCGTGTGTGGATGGGTGCTGGGGATTGTTGTTAGAAACGCGACCGCCTCGACTACGGGTTAAAGCTCGGCGAATTGGACCACCAAAGGATGAAAGTTTTCGGACACGAACCTGACTATTAGCCTTCAGTGGGCAAACACGTGCAAGTTTTTAGGAAGCGCGAGCCGGGTTTTGACGAATCCTGGCGGCTATCGGGAGTTTTCTGCGGGGGATCGGCGCGGCCCACGCGTCGCGCAGGCATTTATTTGTAGTGTATGCTCTCGAATTGTTGAGGGGACCGATCCACAACGCCATATAAAGTATCAACAGCATTTGCCGTAGACGCGCGTATTCGCTTACTCCTGCAGAGACGTCATGCGTATGCTCACATTCAAACAGCGGTTGTGGATTCCTTTAGGCCTGTCGCTCCTGTGTCTGGTCTGCGTGGCGGCCTTCGGCGCCTGGCAGGCGTATCAGGCTCGCCTGCAGGAGCGTGAGCGCGCGCTAAAGGATGCCGGCGACATCGCCATGCAGATCACGCTCAGATACGCGGCGCTGGCGGACAAAGGCACGTTGCCGCTTGCCGAGGCGAAGAAGCAGGCGCTGGCCGAACTGCGGATCATCCGCTACGGTCAGGACGGCTATATTTCGATTGTCGATTCGGCGTCGCACGCGGTGATGAATCCGTCCAAGCCGGAGACCGAAGGCAAGTACTTCGGCGACTATCGCGACGCTAACGGCAAATACGTTTACCGCGCCATGGCCGCGATCGCGCAAGGCTCGGGCGAGGGTTTCGTCGACTACGCGACGCCGCGTCTGGGATCGTCCAGGCCGGTACGCAAGCGTAGCCATGTCTTGACCTATAAGCCTTGGGACTGGTCGTTCATCACGGGTGCGTATCTCGACGATATCGACAATGCGTTTATTGCCTCGCTGATCCAGTTGGCGATTGCGGTGTCCGTCATCGGCGCGGCGTTGTCGTTTATCGTCTACCTGGTCAACCGGAGTCTGTTCCGCACCATCGGCGGTGCGCCCGAATACGTTGCCGAGGTCGTGCAGGCCACGGCCAGCGGCGATCTGAGTTATCCAATCAGGTTGAACGAGGGCGACGCCCACAGCCTCCTGTTCCGGGCGCGCGAGATGCAGACACGTCTGCGGGAAACCGTCGTGACGATCGTCGAAGCCGCTCAAACGATCGGGACCTCGACCAACCAGATCTCCGCCGGCAATGCGGACCTGTCGGCACGCACCGAGCAACAGGCGGCATCGCTGCAGGAGACGGCTGCCAGTATGGAACGCCTGACCGCGGTAGTCAGGCAGAACGCCGAGAATGCGCAACAGGCTTCGCTGCTGGCCGGGGGCGCGTCGAGCTCGGCGATTCGCGGCAGCGAGGTGGTGTCGGAAGTGGTCGCGACGATGGATCAGATCCAGACGAGTACCGAACATATCAACGAGATCCTCGGGATCATCGAAGGCATCGCTTTCCAGACCAACATCCTCGCGCTCAACGCGGCGGTCGAGGCCGCGCGTGCCGGCGAAAACGGCAAAGGCTTCGCCGTGGTCGCCGCCGAGGTGCGCAATCTGGCGCAACGTTCCTCAGTCTCCGCGAAAGACATCAAAAAGCTGATTGACGCGTCCGGTTCGCACGTGGAGAAAGGCGCGACGCTGGTCGGCAACGCAGGCCGGTGCATGGATGAAATCCTGGTCTCGGTGCAACGGGTAGCGGCGATCATGCAGGAGATTGCGTCGGCCTCCGCCGAGCAGAGCGACGGTATCGTGCAGGTCGGACACGCGGTCGCGCAGATCGACGAAGCGACGCAGCGCAATGCGGCGCTTGTCGAGGAATCGGCCTCCGCGTCTCTTTCGATGCGCGAGCAGGCGCAGGGTCTGGCGGAGAGCGTCTCCACCTTCAAGCTATAGCGTCCGTCCGGGGCGTGGCCTTGATGCGCGCCGGTTGTCGCGGCAGGGCTGCCGCGACGGTTCATGGCACGCTTTATGGAGGCGGGGATGAAGAGCGTACACTGTATATATTCCGCTTTGGCCATGCACCATGACGTCCAGCCACGATAACTACGACTTCCATGATCAGATAGGTCATCTGCTGCGGCGGGCCTATCAGCGCCACGTCGCCATCTTCCAGGAAGCGATTCCCGACTCCGATCTGACCGCTGCGCAGTTCGTGACCTTATGCGCCGTGCGCGAGCATAAGGCCTGTTCCTTGAACGAAATCGTCAAGACCACCGCCATCGATCAGGCCACGATCCGTGGCGTCGTCGAGCGGTTGAAGGCGCGCGGTCTGGTCGTGGTGTCCGCGGACCCGAGCGACGGCCGCAAATTGCTGGTGCGCGCAACGCCCCAGGGGCTGGCGCTGATCGAGCGCACCGTACCCTTCGCCAAAGATGTGACCGAGCGGACTTATGGCGAACTGAATCCGGCGGAGCGCGTCGCGCTGACGTTTCTGCTGCGCAAGATGATGGGTTCCGACGCGGAATAACGGCTCGCGGATTCCCGCGGCGCTTCTTCCTGCCGATTACGTTCATACCCGCAACTCAGCGGCGTCCGCCGCTGCCCTTCACATTCGTGAAATAAATAGCGCATGCACTATGAGCGGAGCCGCGCATCCTGAATGGGGATGGAGGCTCCGCTTCCTGCTATCGCATTCCAGCCGCTAATTGGTCAGAGAAATCGGCTTCGCGCTGCCACACGAGTCTCTGTGGAAATTTTCTTGTTGACGAATATTGAAGCGTGTACGCTATGAAAACATTGATCGCGCAGACGATCGAGCGAGGGCCTTCATCTATCAGGAGTTGTCATGTACGACCAATTTGCGGTGGATCGGTTGATCGACACGTGGTTGTTGGAAGACATCGGCTATTGCGACCTGACGGCGCAGACCATGATCGACGCGGGCGATGTGGGCGCGTTCGTGATGAATGCGCGTGAGCCGCTGATCGTCGCCGGCATCGAGGTCGCCGCGCGGATCTTTGCCCGCTACGATCCTTCATTGCAGATCGACGTGCGCGTGCGGGACGGCGAACGGATTGGCCGCGGCGGCATCCTGCTCGCGGTGCGCGGCTCAGCCCGCAGCATCCTGACGGCAGAGCGCACGGCGCTCAACATCGTGCAGCGCATGAGCGGCATCGCCAACGAAACGGCCCGCTACGTCGAGGCCATCCAGGGGACGAAAGCGCGTCTGCTGGACAGCCGCAAGACAACGCCGGGCCTGCGAATGCTCGAAAAGCATGCGGTGAGCTGCGGCGGCGGCCTCAATCATCGGCTCGGGCTCGATAACGGCGTGATGATCAAGGACAACCACATCGCGGTGTGCGGAAGCATCAAGTCGGCGGTCGAGCGTGCACGCCGGCAGTTGCCGGTGCTGACCAAGGTCGAAGTGGAATGCGATCGGCTCGACCAGGTTGCCGAAGCGCTGGAGACCGAGGTGGATGTGATCATGCTCGACAACATGTCCGTTGCCGACATGATTACGGCGGTGCAGATGGTGGCGGGCAAGGTCAAGGTGGAAGCTTCGGGCGGCATCCGCATCGACACGATTCGCGCCGTAGCCGAAACCGGCGTGGACTATATCTCCACCAGCAAGATCATGCAGTCGGCGCCGGCGGTCGACATCGGCCTTGACGACGGCGAGTAAGCCATGGCCAATGGCGGCGTGTTCTTTTTCGTGGTGGGGCCGAGCGGCGTCGGTAAGGACACGCTAATCGACGGCGCGAAAGCGGCGCTGCGCGACGATGCTCGCTACGTCTTCGCCACCCGCACGATTACCCGTCCGGCCGGTGCACCCGGCGAAGCACATGTGGGTGTCAGCGAGGCGGAGTTTGCCGCACTCGATGCCGCCCAGCAATTCCTGATTACCTGGGACGCGCATGGTCTGCGTTATGGCCTGCCGGTTGAACTGAAGAAGGCATTGGACGACGGCCGCCATGTCATCGCGAACGGCTCGCGTGCGGTGATCCCCTTGCTCGTCGGGCGCGTGGACCTGTTAGTGGTGATCGAAGTGAACGCGCCGGTGCAATTGCTGGCGCAGCGGATTGCCGCGCGAGGGCGGGAGAGTGCGGCCGAGATCGAGGCGCGCCTCGCGCGCGCGGTCAGCGCGCCGCCGGCGGGCGTGACGGTCATCGAGGTGCTCAACGATTCGACCAGCGCGGTCGGCATCGAACGATTTCTCGCGGCTATCCAGGAGGGCGTGGCGCTGCTCGAGCGAGTCGCGACGCGCAAGTCCACGAGCGCCGACGCCTACCGCGCGAAGCTGGCCGGCGCAACGCTCGACGAGGCGGCTTATGCCGCCCTGATCGACGATCTCGCCAGGTATCGTTATTGCGCTGCCGACCGCCAGCAGATTCTTTGCGCGCTGATCACCGGCTTGCGTGACGAAGAGGTTGTAGCGCTTGCGCGGGTGCGCACGCGTTGCATGCCACGTCTGGACTGGGGCGAGAAGATCGTTGCCGACAAGCATTCGCTGGGCGGTGTGCCTGGCAGCCGCGTCACGCTGATCGTCGTGCCGATCGTTACTGCATACGGCCTGTTGATGCCGAAGACGTCTTCGCGCGCGATCACTTCAGCTTCGGGCACGGCCGACGCGATGGAAGCGGCCTCACGCGTCGA
Source organism: Paraburkholderia sp. GAS38 (assembly GCF_050434965.1). Lineage (NCBI taxonomy): Bacteria > Pseudomonadati > Pseudomonadota > Betaproteobacteria > Burkholderiales > Burkholderiaceae > Paraburkholderia > Paraburkholderia sp. GAS38. The sequence continues at coordinate 105,366 of NZ_JBNDJO010000022.1, forward strand.
CCTGGATGCGGTGGAGATGCGAGCGGCGGTCAAGGCGGCGCGCGGTTGCATCGTGTGGAACGGGCGGCTCAATCATTCGCCGGTGGACGATGTGACGAATGCGATGGTTCGTCCGCTGGGACTGGACACGCGTCGTTGGTCGGTGGCGTCGATTCTCTCCAAGAAGTATTCGGCCGGCGCCACGCATGTGGTCGTCGATCTGCCCTATGGCCCGCGAGCCAAGCTCAGCACGCAGGAGGATGCGCAGCAGCTTGGGCAACTCTTCGAGCGCGTCGGTGCGGAGCTTGGCATGCAGGTGGATGCGCTCGCAACCGATGGGCGCGTGCCGATCGGCCGCGGCATTGGCCCCGCGCTCGAACTGCGCGACGTGCTGCAGGTGCTCGACGGCGATCCGGATGCACCCGGCGATCTGCGCGACAAGGCGCTGAAGTTCGCTTCGCGCATTCTTGCCTGGGACCCTGCGATAGGGGACGTTCAAACGGCACGTGCGATTGCGGAGCGCCTGCTCGACGAAGGCGCCGCCCGTCGCGCGTTTGACCGGATCGTCGATGCGCAGGGACGCCGCGAGTTTGCACCACTTTCGCCGCATGTGGAGACCGTGCACGCCGAGCGGTCCGGCGTGATTACGGACATTGACGGCTGGCGCATTGCCGGACTCGCGCTCCAGGCCGGCGCGCCCGCCTGCAAGGGCGCGGGCATCGATCTACGCTGCCGGGTCGGCGATACGGTCAGCGCGGGCGACACGCTGTTGCGCATTCATGCCTCGCAACCCGGCATCCTGCGCGAGACGGCCCAGGCCGCACGAGAAAAGTTGGGAATCCGTATCGGCGACGCGCTGCACGAAGAGGCGTTTTCGTGGTGACGCGGTAGGCTGCCTTCCCCTGGATCACGAGCAGTGCCAAGGAGCAAAGACATGTCGTTTCATACAGCGAATCTGCGTTGGAAGATTGTGACGTTCCTTGTTGCACCGATCACGTTCGTGATGACGCTCGACCGCGCCGCCATGACGGTCGCCGCGCCTACGATCCAGAAAGAGTTCGGCTTGTCGATCGTGGAGATGTCCATGATCCTCACGGTGTATTTCTGGACCTATGCGTTAGGGCAGATTCCGGCAGGCCGGTTGGCCGAGCGTCGCGGCTCGCGCAAAGTTTTGTTTACCACCAGCGCGCTTTGGTCGGCCATGATGATCGTCACGCCGCTGGGGGCGAGCTTCGCATGGTTATTCGGTTGCCGCGCGGTGCTGGGTGGGGCGCAGTCCGCTGACTGGTCGAGCGGGGTCGTCGCCCTCAAACGCTGGTTTCCGCACAGCGAACGGGCGAAAGGCAACTCCATCCTGCTCGCGGGCCTCTACCTGGGACCGATCATCTCCGCACCGCTGACGGCGTGGACGATTGTGAATTTCGGCTGGCATGCCGTCTTCTATGGTTTCGGCGCTATCGGCTTGCTGCTGGGTCTCGTCTGGTGGACGGGGTATCGCGATACCCCCGCCGAGCATCCGTTCATCACGCAGGAAGAGGCGGCATTGATCGCTGCTGGGCAGCCGCAGGAAAGTGCCGCGGTGAAAGGCGAATTCCTGCAATGCTTCCGTCAGCCGCGTTTCTGGCTGTTTGGGCTGCAATATTTTCTTCTGGTGCTGATCCAGAGTTTCTACACGACCTGGTTGCCCACCTATCTGATGCGGGCACGCGGGTTGTCGCTCAAGGCGATGGGTATGTACGCGTCGTTGCCGTGGGTCGCAGTGTTTCTTGCGGTGTTCGTCGCGGGCGCCGTTTCCGACCGGATTCTCAAGAGGACGGGCTCGGTGTTCTGGGCGCGCACGCCGGTGGCGATGGCAGGCTTTGTCGTCAGTGCGCTGGCGCTGATCGGCGCGTCCCGGGCGGCGCACATGCCGACGGTGATCGCGCTGCTTTGCCTGTCCTTCGCCGCCGTGGGGTTCGTCCAGGTGGTGGTGTGGTCGGCCGCTCAGGATCTCGGCAAGGCCTACACCGGCGTCATGTCGGGCTGGACTAACCTGTGGGGCGCTGCGTCGAATGTCGCCGGTCCCATGGCGGTTGCTTTTACGGTGAAGGTCACGGGCAGTTGGGAAAGCGGCCTGTTTCTGATCGGAGCCGCCGCCGCGTGCGGCGCCGTGCTGTGGATCTTCCTGCATCCCGAGCGGCCTCTGCAGAGAAAGCCGTCAGCGGATAACGCGGATTTTGCTTCTGTTCCGGGTGCGGTGTAAAAACCGGTTGCAAACGAAATGGGAGGTCAGCTCAATCTGGCTGTGCAAACGTTGAAGCGTTGAGCGATCATTGAGTTTTCTGTATGCGTGTCCAGGAGACTAGCCCATGCAAACAACCGTCGTTTCGAGCTGGAAGCAGTTTATGGAGCTGTCAGCAACGCTCGACGGCTGGGCATTTCGAGGACAACAGGACGCAGAATGGCCGCTGCTGAGTTCCCTGTCGCGCTACATGCTTGCCTATGTGGAGGATCGCTCGCAGTGGCGTGCACGTGAGGAGCGCGCGATTCGCATCTTCAGGCGCAAGGCGCATAACTTTGTGCAACATCCTAGTCTTTTGGACGACGACCTGCGCTGCCTGAGCCTCATGCAGCACCATGGCGCACCCACGCGACTGCTCGACTTCACGAAGTCCCCTTTTGTGGCCGCATTCTTCGCGTTGGAGCGCTCGGTTTCCGACGTCGCGATCTTCGCGCTCAATACGCCGGTGTTATGGAACAACCGGGCGCTGCCGAAGGGAACCCCCGAATTGACCCGGACGTTGATCGATCCGCGGGTGGACGGCAATCTCGAGAAGTACTTTCTCGACAACAGCAATGCTGTCGTCTGGTTCGGCGAGCCGGAGGAGATGGATGATCGCCTGATCGCGCAATCGGGCACGTTTGTCGTTCCAGGCGTGATCGACCGGCCGTTGCCCGATATTCTCGACGGCTATGCGAGTGATGATGAACTGCTGCGCAAGATCGTGCTGCCATCCTCGGTGCGTGGGGATGCCATGAAGTGGCTGTACCGGATGAACATTACGAACGCGTCGCTGTTCCCGGGTCTTGACGGGCTGGCCCGTTCCATTGCGGTGGAGATCGAGATGGTCTGGCCGGCTGCTCCGCTTGGTTAAATGAACGGATCGTGTGGGCATGGGTCTCGGTGCTCCATCCATATAGTGCAATAGCCAAAATCGGTCTGCAATTCATAAGGATTGCTATGAAATTGGCTGACCGGGAGATGCCATCCCCATCTCTTAGGTCAATCTTCGTCTTAGCGGGGCTTAACGACGGCCTCCTTGAAGCCGCAATCTAACGGCTAAAACTTTTTTCTCAAATACGCTTGACGTCCCCTAAAGGGCATCGCATAATTCGCCTCCCGTTTGATGACGGACGCGAAGAAAGCAGAGCTTCTGAGCGAATGATCTTTAAAAATTAACAGCCGATAA
>NZ_JBNDJO010000023.1:0-108688 GCF_050434965.1 Paraburkholderia sp. GAS38
TGCGGATTACCCGTGTGAAAGTAGGTAATCGTCAGGCTCCCTAGCAGCAAGCACAAACCCCACCCCGCAAAGGTGGGGTTTGTGCGTTTACGCGCGTTAAGCCACGCAGTGAACGCCGGCAGCCACTCACGCGTTTTCCACGCAGCGCCAATGTCACGCATGGCTCCCGCGAGCGGCGTCAGTGCATACCTCCCACCGCCCGCAACGGACGCAACGGACGGAACACCAGGGCACTCGCCGGCTGGTACCTAAAGCCTTATCGGCGACCCCAATCCCCCATCTTGCACAGCGCGAACCCAAACGTGGGTTAGGTGTTAATGTCCGCTCCAGCGACGCATATCCGACGCTAGCCGGACATTGCGCTATCATGTGCGTATCAAGCGAAAACACCGGCCTGTGCGAGGCACCGCCAACGAAGCGTGCAGATAAGACCAGCCGGTTGGAATCGCCGCATTTCAGCATTATCTTTTCAATTGCAACCGTAACGCCGGGTCAGCGCTATCTTCCGCACCGCGGAGCGCTGGACTAGTCGCTTCTCGGCACGGCGAGCGTGATAGGAATTTTCATTGGGGACAGGTCGTTCTGCAAGCTCTGGGGCGGCCGCACCTGATTTGACCAAACGAGCATTTCCGCTGATGTATCGACCTGTCGCCGCCGGCAACGGCGACGGCATTCATCCAACGCATTCGCCGTATATCGAGCCATCAATGCTCGACGGAAAGCTGCAAGAATCACATTAAGGACGGGTTACTCTATGGACGAAAGGAAGCGAGACAGCATGATTGCTTACCTCCGCCACCGCATGGAAGAGTTCGGCATTACGCCAGACACCCTTGCTACAGCACTGGCAAGCGATGAATCGGAAAAGACCAAAGCGCGCTATCGCGCCGTAACGGGTGAGACCTGGTCGGGCGAAGGCGAGATGCCTCAATGGCTGAGACAGGCCATTAGCGCAGGGCAATCCATCGAACATTTCGCGCTGTCGCCCAAGGCTGCGGAGGCGACGCCGGCTAAACGGGGCGTCGATTGGGAAAAAGATCCGTTCGCGGGAAGCCCGCTCGCACGCTCCGGCGGGCGATAGGAAAGACAGCGCGTTTCGTTTGGCCGCTCAGCAGCAGTCGATTGTCCCTGCACTCGTCACAGGCGTTGCAGTGCAGCCCAATGCCAGCTCGCGAAAAACCGCTTCCATCACGCCCTCACGTTTCCATTTGAGCCATCTGGCGTAACACGTCTGTTGCGCGGGAAATGTCGAAGGGAGGTGATGCCACTTCTCCCCATTGATCAAGACCCACAGGATTCCGTTCAGCAATTGGCGTGGGTCGGACCTGGGCCGGCCCGTTCGGGGTGAAGCGGGTTCAACGAGCAACCGTGAGACCCTTGACCAGTCTTCGTCGGAAAGTGGAATTGCTAGCACGTTGTAATCCTCTGTCTTCGGGGATCTTCTCTATCTATCGCCGAATCATGACGCACTGACGCCGGATAAGCATCGACGCGCCGTCCTCCACGGTTTTGCTTGAATATCAGCACCGGGATGGTGATTTCGGCAATTGCGCACCAAAAAGGGACGCAATTTTTAGACTCTCTCAGGTTCTTGGTATCTTTCAGAAAACACGATACCCGCTTTTTTCGTCGGACGAATTACGTGATCGTTGCAGGCCATGCCCAGCGCCTCGAAGCCGTGTGCCGTGGGGCTCCGCAGCTTGATGCGCTATGCATAACGAGTAATTCTAGTGTTTCTTTGCTATTCGAGTAAGAGCCTTTTGTAATCGTTTTTCGTAGGAAAACGTTTGCGTTTAGGGCCCTAATACAGAAAGTCATTCGATCTCTGAGTTTTTGATCAGGGACGAGCGAAAGTATTTCCAATCAGGTTAAAAACAACCATGGCGTCTTCACGTGCGTTTGCCATCTCCGCGGCGTCGGTTAAAGCCGTGATTCGGCAACGAATGGGACAGCAGATGGGGCGTGCGTGATGAGCGTGTGCGATGGCAGAAATGCCATGCCCGCGAGGGGAGTTGGAGTCTGATAGCGCAAACGCGCTTCCGGTACGATTCGATTCCTGCGCTCTGCAGGTGGCCTTGGCAAAACGATTTCGCGTCTGGCACCGGACAGCACCGTGTGTGGCGCTCCGGCGGCCAGACGAGTTTCTTAAGCGGGGTTCTTAAGCGTCAGGCAGCACGCTCACGCCACTACGTGCCCTTGCTCATAGAAATCGTCGATCAAGGTGACGGCCCGATGCTCGAGCGAGCTGATGGCCATCAACGGATCGATCTTGACGCGGGGAATCGTCAATTCGGGGCCCTCGGGTGCGCCTTTCGCGCGGTCCCCATCAAGCCGCTCGATCACAGCACGGCATACCCACTGAACGCCAAGTTCATCCGGCGTCACATCAACATTTACTCGAAAACCACGGTGTTCGATTGCCACAAAACTCTCCAGACACGACAGACAGGTAGATCGCTCGACACACCACGCGGCGAGCCCAGCAGAAATGCTAGCACGCCACTTCGAACGCTTCAGCGAGCCGGGCAAGCGAGTAACACGAACGATCGTTCCAATGGGCCTAAGTCGCGGCCTGTCTTTCCATTGGCTTTCATGCGACGGCGAGCCCCGCGTTATTTCCGGCTACCCACATCTGCTGTTTGCCTCGCGGCTTGCGCGGGCATCGCATACAACCATAGCGCGATGACAAGTCCCAGCAGCAGTAGCGCGCACGCCATGGAGACGACACCGTGCCAGCCGCGCAGACTCCAGAACACACCGCCGAGCGAACCGATGACGCTGGACCCCATGTAATACGCAAACAGATAAAGCGACGATGCCTGGGCCTTGCCGACCTGCGCACGTGCGCCGACCCAGGCGCTCGCGACCGAATGAGTGCCGAAGAAGCCGATCGTCAATACGGTCACGCCGCAGATGATCAGCCAGAGCTGGTTCGACAGGGTCATGGCCGTGCCGGCGAGCATCAGGATGAACGTGGCGGGCAGCACGACGCGGCGTCCGAGCTTGCCCGAGAGGCTGCCTGCGAGGGTGGAGCTGACGATACCGAACAGATACACCGCGAAAATCAGGCCGATCTGGGTCTGGCTGAGCGAGAACGGTGCGGCGATCAGGCGGTAGCCGACATAGTTGTAGACGGTGACGAAGCTGCCCATCAGCAGGAAACCTTCGACGAACAGCAGCGGCAGGACGCCATCGCGCAGATGGGTGCCGAATGCCCGCACGAGCGGCGCTACGCGCAGTTCGCGCCGCACGAAGTGACGCGACGGCGGCAGACAGCGCCACAGAACGGCCGCACTCAAGATACCCAGCAAGCCAATGACCAGCACGGCGGCGCGCCAGCCCCAGACATCGGTGATCACGCCGGTCAACAGACGGCCCGCCATGCCGCCAAGGCCTGTCCCGCCCACATACAGGCCCATTGCATGACCAAGCGAGCGCGGATGCATCTCTTCGCCGACATAGGCCATCGCCACTGCCGGCAGGCCGCTGAGCGCCACGCCCATCAACGCGCGCATGAACAGCAGCGTCGACCAGTGCGGCACGGCGGCGCAGATCACGGTGAGAACAGCGGAGAGCAGCAGCGAAGCGACCATGATCGGCTTGCGGCCCCAGGCTTCGGAGAGTCCACCCGCCACGAGCATCGAGACCGCGAGCAAGCCCGTGGTCAACGACAGCGCCAGGCTCGCGCCCGCCGCGCTGACGCCGAAATCCGCGGAGAACAGCGGCATCAGCGGCTGGACGCAGTAGAGCAGGGCGAAGGTGGCGAAACCCGCGGCGAAGAGCGCGAAATTGGTTTGCCAGAAGGCCGCTGTACCGTGCTCGATCTTGCCTGCCGGCTCGCGAGGCGCCTCGCCGGCGGCGCTGATAACGCCCGTCAATACGTTGACATTGTGCTTGCCCATGATTCGGCGACTCCATTTGCAGTTTGATGCCTGACTGAATGATGGCGTCGGGTTATGTCGAAGTCCAATATCGATTTGGCCGTTATTGATACATAATCGATATCATGGATCTCCGCCGCATTCGCTACTTCATTGTGTTGTCCGAGGAACTGCATTTCGGGCGGGCAGCGCAACGCCTCAACATCGCGCAGCCGCCGCTTAGCCAGCAGATACGCGTGCTGGAGGAGGAACTGGGGGCGCGGCTGTTCGAGCGCAGCAACCGGCGCGTGGAACTGACCGCCGCCGGCAAGGCGCTGTTGCCTGAGGCGCGCGCGTTGTCGGCGCAGGCCGAGCGAACCGGGGAGGTGGCGCGGCGTGCCCAGCGCGGCGAACTCGGCGAGCTTCGAATCGGCTTCACCGGTTCGGCCGCGTTCAGCGAGGTGATCCCGCAGTTGATCTTCGAATACCGTCGCCGCTTGCCGGGCGTGCACTTGCGGCTCGAGGAACTGACCACCCAGCAGCAATTGACGGCGATGCTGGAGCACCGCATGGAGGTGGCGTTCGTGCGCGGCGCGACGCGCCCCGAGTTACCGCCCACGCTGCAGGCCACGCGGCTCTTCGAAGATGCGCTCGTGGCAGTGCTGCCTGCGCGGCATCCGCTGGCCGCGCAAGGCGGGGCACTGTCCGTGGGGGCGTTGAAGGACGAAGCCTTCGTGATGTATCCGCGCGAGAGCGGCACCGGTGTGTACGACCAGATCATCGCGCTGTGTCAGCAAGCGGGCTTTGCGCCGCAGTTGGCTCAGGAAGCGCGCGAGTCCCCGACCATCGTGGGCCTCGTGGCCGCCGGAATCGGCGTGGCGCTCGTGCCGGCGTCGTTGCGCAGCATCAATGTGAACGGCGTGGCGTACCGGCCGCTGCGCGAAAAGGCCGCGCGCTCCGCGATGTGGCTGGTGTTGCGTGCCGGTGTGTTGACGCCGCAGGAAGCGATGATCGCCGAGCTTGCGCGCGAGATGGGGGCGGGCTGATGCACCAGTGCCAGCGTCAGGGGTGATGGCTGATTGGACGCGGACTTTTTTACGGCGCTTCAATTCCCCTCAATCAAGCGCATCGCCAGATCCGGACTGAATATGCCCGCCCGTACGGACGGCGCGACGCCACAAGGCCCATCGGAATTGCCCGGCTCCTTGATCCAGGCGAGCAGGACCGGCTCCGATGTGGCGCTGGTCGGCTCGCCCAGTCGGGCGCCGGCAGGGTTGCACCATTGGCCGTTGGAGCCATTGCCGTTGCGACTGGTATCGATGACGACCGACTTCGTATAGCCGAACTGTTTTGCGAGTACGTCGTTCACCGCGTTCGCATAGACGATCGATTCTTGCGTCGTATAGAAATTCGACACGTTCAACGCGAATCCCTTGACCTCGGCTATGCCTGCTTTCTGAAGACGGTTCGCCATGACATCTGCGGCGATCCAGTGAGCGTTGCCCGCATCGAGATAGACATCGGCCTCGGGCGCATTGAGTCTTAAGCGCGCAACCGCATAGCGCAGCAGCGCCAGACGGGCCTCCTGTCCTTCGACCGTTTTGTAGCAGTCGAGCTGGGCTAGCGAGTCCGGCTCGACGACGACAATCGCCTTGCCGCCACCAATGCCTTGCGAGAACGCATCGATCCACGCGCGATAGGCCGTGGCGTCGGCGGCTCCGCCGGCGGACGCGCCGCCGCAATCGCGATCGGGAATATCGTAGGCGACCAGCATTGGCACCTGATGGGCGGCACGGGCGGCATCCACGAATTGACTGACCGAGGTACGGACATCGTGATTCCAGTTGCCGAACCATTGAGCCGTAGGCACGCGGGCAATCGACGCAGCGATTTGTGCCGCACGCGGATCATCCGCGTGACCGCGGGCCCAGACGGCGGGCGCGGCGTTGGGGTCGACGTAAAACGAGTCGGCGGCCCATGCTCGTCCCATGACGAACAGCACCGCGAGCACGGTGGACACCAGGAACGTGAAGCGCATCTTCATGACGTAGCGCGAACGCATCAAACGCATCAAACGCTAACGTACACCCACGTTTGCTCATATCCCAACATCGAGTCGGCGCGCCCGTTCAATTCGCGGTCAAAGTTGGCGAGTTGCACGGCGTTGTCCCGCAGCGTGCCACACGAAAAGAGCAGGCCGGGCGCTTGAGTCGATGTCGTCATGAGGTCCTCGGTTTGCGTGCCGGCCTATCCGCAGCATCGCGCAGTATTGACGGAGGTACAGCGTAGCGCGCCGACGTGTTTTTGTATATCGCTCCACACGCCGGGCGCGTTTCCTTCTACGACGCCGCGACCTTCAGCAACACCGGATCGTTGCGATAGAGATCCGGAAACATCCGCTTCAGATCGGTCACCTTCGGCAAATCGTTGATCGCGATATACGGATAGTCGGGATGCAGCACGAGGAAGTTCTGGTGATAGTTTTCGGCGGGGTAGAAGCCCTTGAAGTCCTCCACGCGCGTCACCACCGGCCGTGAAAACACATGGGCCTTGTCGAGCTGCGCGATATACGCCTGCGCGACGATGCGTTGCTCCGGATTGACCGGGAACACGGCCGAACGATACTGCGTGCCGTGGTCCGGACCCTGGTAGTTCAGCTCCGTCGGGTTATGTGCGACCGAGAAGAAAATCTGCAGCAGCCGCCCATACGTGATCTGCGTCGGGTCGTACGTGATCTGCACGGATTCAGCGTGGCCGGTGTCGCCTTCGCTCACCGTTTCGTACTGCGCCGTGCCCGCCGCGCCGCCCGTATAACCGGCCGCCACCTGCTTCACTCCGCGCACGTGTTCGAACACGCCTTGCACGCCCCAGAAACAGCCGCCGGCAAACACGGCGGTTTCGCTATGCGTCGCGACGACTTTCTCGTCCTGGACCGGCGCGGGAACCTGAGTGGCCGCCTCAGCCGAATTGGCGACGCGCTGCACCGCGATCGCGCCGACCGCAAGCACCACGACGCCTGCCAGTTTGGCGAGGGCCGAACGCTTGCGCAGAGAAGATACCTTGCTAAAGATTGTGTTCACGATTGTCAGTCCCTTCGGTGATGGGTAGTTCAAACGTATCGACGTCGCGCCCGGCATCAGCCGAACGTGAATGAATAAGCCTCGACACCCGGGTCCAGAAACTCGATCGAGAAGGTGTGATCCTTGACGTCGCCCGATTGCCGTACCAGTTGATAGAGCCGCTCCTCCGTGACCGTGCCGGTGCCGTCGGCGGCGACGTCGCTGCCGTGTGCGGCGCCCGGCGCGGCGCCGTCGATGCTCACGCGAAAGCGCACGGGCTTGCCGTCCTTGTTCGGGCCCAGCACCAGATGCAGGTCGCGTGCATGGAAGCGGTAGACGATGCCGCCGGACGCCGCCGCCAGCGTGGCGCGCTCGGCGCTCACACTCCATTTGCCTTCGAGACCCCAGTCGTTGAGCGCGGGCTGGACCGGAGCGGTATAGGTATGCGGCTTGTTCTGCGTTTCGCCGCCGGGCGAGGCGAAGTGCTGGGCGCGCCAGTAGCCGATATAAGTTTCCGGCGACTTCATATCGCTGTTGTCGGCAGCGGCCTCCACGCCCTGGGCGCCGGCGCTCGTCAATCCCACGGGAACGTTCTCTGCATTCGCGTGGCCCGCTTCGGCCAACAGTTGCTGGATGACCTTCTCCGACTGCGCATAGTCGCCTTCGCCGAAATGGTGGTAGCGGATGCGTCCCTGTGCATCGACGAAGTAATGCGCGGGCCAGTACTCGTTGTCCAGCGAGCGCCAGATGGCGTAGTTGTTGTCGATGGCCACTGGATAGTCGATGCCGAGGTCGTGCGTCGCCTTCTTCACGTTGTCGATATTGCGCTCAAACGCGAATTCCGGTGCATGCACGCCGATCACGACGAGCCCCTGATCCTTGTACTTGTCGGCCCACGCCTTGACGTAGGGCAGCGAGCGCAGGCAGTTGATGCAGGAGTAAGTCCAGAAGTCGATCAGCACCACCTTGCCGCGCAGGCTCTGCGCGGTCAGCGGGGGAGAGTTGAGCCATTGGACCGCACCGTTGAGCGACGGCAGCTCGCCTTCGACGGGCAGCGGCGGGTTGTCGTTGGCGGCTTGCGAGGCTCGCATCATGCCGCTGGTAGCGGCCATCATGGCGCCCCCGCCGGCAGCGTTCGAGTCGGCGGCGGACATGACGTCGTTCGAGGCGGCGGTGGGATTCGCCGCCATCATCGCGCCGCCATCCGTCGCGACAGGCGTGCCGGCCGTGCCAGCCGTGCCGCTAGCGCTCGCCGTGGCCGTGACCGCTGCATTGCCCGCTGCGGTAGTGGAGGTTGTTGTGCCGCTGCCCGAAGGCGTCGAGCGAGGCGAGAACCGGTCAACCAGCTTCTGCTCGAGGCCACCCGTTGCCACCGTCGACACGCGGGCCAACACGCCCGTATCCAGCCCGAACGCAATCGCCACCACGCCAGCCAGCATCGCTGCGCCGATCCCGCGGCGGATCCATTCGCCCGCGCCGAGCGAGCGCTTCATCGCCGTGAACACCCGGCCGCCAATCAGCAGCGCCACCGCGAGCGAGGTCGCCGCACCGGCCGCGTAGGCGATCAGCAGCAACGTCGTGCCGACGCTCGCGCCGCGCAGCGCGGCACCGGTGAGCACCAGACCGAGGATCGGGCCGGCGCACGGCGCCCACAGCAAGCCGGTGGCGATGCCCAACAGGAACGACGACCCCGCGCGAACCTGCTGGCCGTCGGCCTGGGCGAAGTTCGACAGGCGGTTGCCGGCGCTCACCAGCGGCCGCATCAAATGATCGGCAAAGCGCGGAAACAGCAGGGTCAGGCCGAATACGGCGAGCAGTGCGATGGCGAGCCAGCGGCCATATTGGTTGGCCTGCGTCACCCAGCCGCCGCCGACGGCAGCGAGCGTCGCCACCAGTGCGAAGGTGAGCGCCATGCCGGCAAGCAGCGGCAGGCCGCTGCGCACGAACGGCTGATCGGCGCGCGCAAACACGAAGGGCAGCACCGGCAAGATGCAAGGGCTCAGTATCGTCAGGGCGCCGCCAAGGTAGGCGAGAACGATGAGTAACATGGCTGTTCCTGGTGATATAGGCTTATGTGTGCTGGGTGAGCTCAGGTGGCCGCGGGCGTAAAGCTCATCGCCAGACCGTTCATGCAATAGCGCAGGCCGGTCGGCTTCGGGCCGTCGTCGAATACGTGGCCGAGATGGCCGCCGCAGCGCCGGCAATGCACTTCCGTGCGCGACATGCCGAACGAACTGTCGTCGCGGGTGGCCACGGCGTGGTCGAGCGGCGCCCAGAAGCTCGGCCAGCCCGTGTGACTGTCGAACTTCGTGCGTGACGAAAACAGGTTGAGCTGGCATCCGGCACAGGCAAACACGCCGCTGCGGTGTTCGTCGTTGAGCGGACTCGTGTACGGGCGCTCCGTGCCTTCGTCACGCAGAACCGAGTACTGTGCCGGGGTCAGCAACTGGTGCCATTGCGCGTCCGTGCGGGTGAATTCGAAGCCGGCGGCCGGCTTGCCGGGATTCGCCTGGGCCACGGCCAGTTTGGGCCAGCGGCTGACGGCGGCCAGCGCCGCGACGGCCGCGCCGCCTGCGAACAGAAAGCTTCTTCGACTTTTCATGATGTGCTCCTGGGTGCCAATCTGCGGATAGTGCGGAGAGTTGGGCACATCCTAGGCCGCGGGCGGTGTCGAAGTCCTCACGAAAAGTTAAATTAAATGTGATAACTCCCGGCGCGGAAATTTTGCACAATGACGCAACGGCGGCGTTCCGTTGCCGGCGCAAATGCCCGCGAGCCGCGCTTTTCACGCTAACCAGGACCTGACCTGCGTCCGAAGCCTCCATGGATCATCCGAAACGCGTACTGATCGTCGAAGACGATGTCGACATTGCCAACGTTCTCAGCCTGCACCTGCGGGATGAGCGTTATGAGGTCGTGCACAGCGCCGACGGCAACGAAGGCCTGCGGCTGCTGGAGCAGGGCGGCTGGGACGCCTTGATTCTCGATCTGATGCTGCCCGGCGTCGACGGGCTGGAGATTTGCCGGCGCGCCCGCGCGATGACGCGCTACACGCCCATCATCATCACCAGCGCGCGTTCGAGCGAAGTGCACCGGATTCTCGGCCTGGAACTGGGTGCCGACGACTACCTCGCCAAACCGTTCTCGGTGCTGGAACTGGTCGCGCGGGTGAAAGCGCTGCTGCGGCGCGTCGATGCGATGGCGAAAGACTCGCGCATCGATGCCGGCACCCTGCAGATCGTCGGTCTCACCATCGACCCGCTGACGCGCGAAGCGGCCGTCGAAGGCCGTCGCATCGAATTAACGCCGCGCGAATTCGACCTGCTGTATTTCTTCGCCCAGCATCCGGGCAAGGTGTACTCGCGGATGGATCTGCTCAATGCCGTGTGGGGTTATCAGCACGAGGGCTACGAACACACCGTGAACACGCACATCAACCGGCTGCGCGCGAAGATCGAAGCCGATCCGGCGCAACCCACGCGCATCCTCACCGTCTGGGGCCATGGCTACAAGCTGGCGTCACCGGCTGATGGCCACGTCGCGCAGAGCACTGCGCCGAAGGATGCGCCGTGAACCTGACGCTCACCCAGCGACTGCTGATTGTCTTCTCGCTGCTGCTGCTGGCTTGCTGCGGCGCCTCGGCGTGGCTGCAGATCCGCTCCAGCGACCTGCACGAGAAGGAAGTCGTGCAGGGCTTGTCGCGCGATCTCGCGGGGCACATCGCCCGCAGCACCTCGCTGATGGATGCGAATGGCCTGCGCCCCGACGCCGTGCGGCAATTGTTCGGTCAACTGATGGCGGTCAATCCGAGCGTCGAGGTCTATCTGCTCGACAACGAGGGGCGCATCAAGGGCGACGACGCCCCCGCCGGACGGGTGAAGCGCGAGCAAGTGGACCTCGCGCCGATCCACCAGTTCATCGCTGGCGGCACGCTGCCGATTCTTGGCGACGACCCGCGCAGCATGGACGGACGCAAGGTGTTCAGTGCCGCGCCTTTGCAGATGGACGGGCAGGCGCCGTCGGGCTACATCTATGTGGTGCTGCTCGGCGAGGCTCATGACCAGTTGGCGGCGCGCGTGGCCGCGAGTTCGGTATTGCGCACCACGCTGTGGTCGATGGCGCTGGTGGCGCTGCTCGGGTTGGTCGCCGGACTGGTGGCATTCGGCCTGATCACCCGGCCGCTGCGGCGCCTGACCGAGGCGATGCGCCGTTTCGATGCCGACGGCGAGCCGGATACGCAGCCCCATGTGCCGCGTTCCTCGGCTGCGGGTCAGCGCGACGAGATCGCCGTACTCGAAGCCACTTTCGCGCAGATGGCCAATCGCATCGGCGACCAGTGGCGCGCGCTGCGGCGCCAGGATCAGCAGCGGCGCGAACTGATCGCCAATATTTCGCACGACCTGCGCACGCCGCTGACGTCGTTGCATGGCTACCTCGAAACGCTGTCGCTGAAGGCGGACTCGCTCAGCGAAGTGGAGCGCAAACGCTATCTGGGGATCGCACTGGCGCAAAGCGTCAAGGTGGGGCGGCTCGCGCAGGCGCTGTTCGAACTGGCGCGGCTCGAACATGGCAACGTGCAACCGGCGCTGGAAGATTTCTCGCTGGTCGATCTGGTGCAGGACGTGTTCCAGAAGTTCGAATTGCCGGCCGAGGCGCGCCATATCCAGCTTCGCGCGGGGATTCCGCCTCGTTTGCCGACGGTCTGCGCCGATCTCGGCATGATCGAGCGCGTGCTGACCAATCTGCTCGACAACGCGATTCGCCATACGCCCGCGGAAGGCGCGATCGATGTCGATCTCGCGTACCGCGACGGCAAGGTCCAGGTGACGGTCAGCGATACCGGTCCGGGCATTCCGGCGGAACTGCGCGAAGGACTATTCGAGCGGCCGTTTAGCTCGGGCGGTGCGCATCGCGGTGGCGGGTTCGGGCTGCTGATCGTGCAGCGCATGCTGCAGTTGCATCACAGCCGGATACGTCTGGTCGAACACAACGGGGCGGGGACGACGTTTTCCTTCGAACTGCCGACCACCAGCGCGGTTCATGCCTAGGTCCGGGTAGCGGGGCAGGGGCTGCCTGTTTCCGGCAGCCCGCCAAGGCCACTAAGCCCGCCGCGCGCGCTTGCGTTCAATGCACCTCGACCGGCACCCTGCGAGCGAGGGCACACATCAGCTCATACCCGATCGTCCCCGACGCCTGCGCGACATCGTCGATCTTGACCTGATCGCCCCACAGTTCCACCTGCGAGCCGACGTGAGCCTTGGGACAGGGTGTGAGATCGACCGTCAGCATGTCCATCGACACGCGGCCCACTACACGCGTCAACGTGCCGTCGACGGCGATGGGCGTGCCGGTCGGCGCGTGCCGCGGATAGCCGTCCGCGTAACCGCACGCCACCACGCCGATCCGCATGGGCTCGTTGGCCGCAAAGATGCGTCCATAGCCGACCGTCTCCTGCAGCGACAGCGTCTGGGTGCCGATGATCTGGCTCGTCAGGCTCATCGACGCGCGCAGCGGAATATCGGCGACGTGGCGCGACAAGCCCGACGGCGAGCCGCCGTACAGCACGATCCCCGGCCTCACCCAGTTTCGATGGGTGCGCGGATGCCACAGCACGGCCGCCGAGTTGGCGAGGCTGCGCGGGCCGGGAATCTCGCTGGTGGCGGCGTCGAACCGGTCCACCTGCCAGTCGACATCGCCGTCGTCGGCGCTCGCAAAGTGGCTCATCAAGGTGATCTCGCCGATCGAGGCGGACGAGCGCGCCCGCTCCCACGCGGCGCGAAACACATCCGGCCGGAAGCCCAGCCGGTTCATGCCGGAGTTCATCTTCAGATTGATCGGAATGGGCTGCTTCACCTGCGCCGCACACAGCAGGTCGAGCTGCTCGGTGCAATGCACCGCGACGGTCAGGCCGTATTCGTCGGCAATCGCGACGTCGGCCGGCGTGAAGATCCCTTCGAGCAGCAGAACCGGCTTCTTCCACCCCAGCTCGCGCACGCGCACCGCCTCGTCGAGATCGAGCAGCGCGATGCCGTCGGCCTCGGCCAGCGCCGGATAGATGCGCTCGATCCCATGTCCGTAAGCGTTGGCCTTGACGACGGCCCACACGCGCGAATCGGGCGTCTTCTGCCGGACCAGTTGGAGGTTGTGTCGGACGGCATCGGGATGAATGCGGGCAACAATCGGGCGGGGCATCGATGTCCTCGTCGGAAGTAGGGGTAGGGGCGTGAATTAGCGTTGGCTTTCGTGCTTGAGCCAGTTTCGGGCACTAGGATAAAGCGACGTTTTCAGGTTTTGTTACTGTATTTTTATCGAATTTCAGTATAAAACCCCTGCAGTCGTTCGCGAGCCTGCGGCGCGGGCAGAAAGCGGCGTTCGCCGTACTAGGACACGCTCTGTCCCGACGTCACGGTAACATCCACCATTCATGACGCACGCAGCCTCATACGTCATTCATCGAATGGAGACCCCATGATCAGATTCCTGCACAGCGCAGACTGGCAGATCGGCACGCAATTCGGCCAGTTCGACGCCGAGGAAGCCGCGCATCTCGCCGAAGCGCGTTTCGAAACGGTGCGGCGGATCGCCAGTGAGGCCACCGCGCGCCGCGTCGATGCAGTGCTGGTAGCCGGCGACGTCTTCGATCAGCAGACCGTCTCCGACACGGTCATCCGGCGCCTGTTCGGCGCGCTGGCGGGCTATGCCGGTCCGTGGATCATGCTGCCCGGCAACCACGATGCCGCGCTGGTCGAAAGCGTCTGGACGCGTGCACAGCGCTTGAACTGCATACCAACCAATGTACGCGTCGTACTGACGCCGGGCGTCGTGCTGTTCGACGAACTCAAATGCGCGTTCTTGTGCGCGCCGCTTACGCAGCGCATCACCTATGACGACACCACCACTTTCTTCGACCACGCCGAAAGCCCGACCGACTATTTCCGCGTCGGGCTTGCACACGGCAGCGTGAGCGGCATCCTGCAGGAAGGTATCGATTCGACCAACCCGATCGCACCGACACGGGCTGAGACCGCGCGCCTCGACTATCTCGCGCTGGGCGACTGGCATGGTCACTTCCAGGTGAATGAGCGTACGTGGTACGCCGGCACGCACGAACAGGACCGCTTTCGCGCCAACGACCCGGGCTTCATGCTCGATGTGACGCTGCAGGAGCCAGGCGCGCTGCCGTCGGTGCAGGCTGTGCCGGTGAGCAAGTATCGCTGGCTGCGCTGGGAAGAAGAGATCGTGGTGCCGAGCGACGTCGACGCGTTGACGCTGCGTTTGCAGGCACTGGGCGCGGCCGACGTCCTCAAGCTCGACATCCGCGGCACGACCGATCTCGCCTCCGCCGAGGCCGTGCGTCTCGCGGTGGACGAGACCCGTGCGCGCGTGCGTGCACTGCGCGTCGAAATGACGGAGCTGCAAGTGCAGCCCACAGCGAGCGATCTTGCCGCGCTCGGGGCGCAAAGCGGCTACCTCGGCAAAGTGGTCGCGCGGCTGCGCGATCTGCAGGCGGACCCGCAGCAGGCGACGCTCGCAGCGGAAGCGCTGCTGCTGCTCGCCCAGTTTCAGCGTGAAGCGAGGGCTGCATGAAGCTCGAAAGTATTGCGATTCAGGAATTCAAGCAGTTCAATGGACGTTTGTTTATCGGCGACCTGGAGCCGGGGCTGAACCTCTTCACCGGTCCGAACGAGGCGGGCAAGAGCACGATTGCGGAAGCGGTGCGGACGGTGTTTCTCGAACGCTACAAGGCGTCTCATCTGAAAGACCTCTTGCCTTGGGGCAAGGCGAGCGGACAGCCTTCGGTTGAAGTGAGTTTCAATCTCGACGGTGTGGCTTGCACGCTGGCCAAACAGTTCGTTACCCGGCAACGCTGCGACTTGCGGATCGGTCAGCAGGTCTTCGGCGAGGATGAAGCCGAGGACCGGCTGGCGGCATTGCTCGGCTTCTCGCGCGCAACGCGCGGCGCGATGAAAGCGGACCAGGCCGGTGTGCCGGGTTTGCTATGGGTGCAGCAAGGCGAGACTCACGACTTGCGCGACGCAAGCGGTCACGCGGCGCTGTATCTGCGCGATGCGCTCACGCAGCTTTCGGGCAGCACCGGCTCGGGCGGCGAAGACGTGCTGATCGGCGCGGTGCAACGCGAATTGCGGCAACTGCTGACCGCCCGCACGCAACGCGCAACCGGTCCGCTTGCCGAAGCCGAGCAGGCACTGGCGGCGCTCGCGGTCGAGCGCGATACGCTCGAAGGGCAGCGTCGTCAGTTCGACGAGAACCTCACGCGTCTTGCCACGCAGCAGGAAGCCTTCGAGGACGCGCAACGCAAACGCCCATGGGAAGCGCATGAGCAAAAGGCGGTGCAGGCGCAAGCGCGTGCCGCTGCACTGGCCGAACTCGAGCGTAACGTGCAAGGGTTGGTGCAGACACTGCAAGTGCACGAGGCGGAATTGACGCTCGCGTTGCAGCAGGAGCAAAACGCAGCGGACCAGGAAGCGACGCTCGCTGACGAACGGCAGCAACTCGAACGCGCAAAAGCAGCCGTGCTTGCCGTCGAGGCCGAGTATGGCCAGGCAAGCGAGCGTGTGACGCGTTGCCAGCAGACCAACGATGCCGCGACCCGCGCATTGGAACTCGCGAATGCCGCGATGATGGCGCAGGACCTGCACAGCCAGATCGCGATGTATCGCGCTGAAATCGAGCGGCTCGAAGCATCGATCGCCGCGGCCGAAGCGGCGCAAGCCGCGGTGCTCGAGGCCACGCGTACCGCGGCCTCGCTCGAAATCGACGCGGCCCAGTTGCAGCAACTGCAGGCGCTCGAGTCGCGCACCAGCGTGTTGAAGGCGCGCAAGGAAGCGGCGATGACGCGCATCGACTACCGGCTGAGCGGCGGCGCTATCGTGGTAGGCGGCGAAACGCTGACCGGTGAAGGCGTCTTGCGGCTCGACGATGAGCAGACCATCGAGCTGCCGGGTCTGGGCGAACTGCGTATCGTGCCCGGCGTCTCCGATCTGGCGGCGCTGCGCACCGAACTGTCCGATGCCGAGGCGCAACAGGCAGAACTGCTGCGGGCGCTGGGCGTGGCCTCGCTGGGCGATGCGCAGGCACGTCAAGAGCAATGGAAGGCGCAGCTCGCGCAACTGCAGAGCCAGCAGAAAATTCTCGCGGTGCATGCGCCGAAGGGCATCGAGCCTTTGCGCAACGACCTGGCGAGTGCGACGGCGCGGCGGCAAACCGCAGACCAGCGACTTGCCGCGTTGCCGGATGTCACGGCCGCACCGGCGGTGGACGACGCGCGCCGCGCGGCGGACGACGCACGCCAGGCGCTCGACTCCGCGACGCGCTCGCTGGCCCTGGCGGGCGAGCATCGTTCGAATGCGCAGGCGACGAGCGGCTCGCTCGCCGAGCAGGTGCAGCGTAAAGAAGCCCAGTTGCAGGATGCCGCGTTCCGCGAACGCCGCGCGCAATGGCAGGCGAAAATCGTCGAACAACGCGCGCACGTGGCCGCCTTGACGAAGCAGCGTGACGAGCGCAATCAGGAACTCGGCGCCGCGCGCACCGACGACCCGGTTGCAGAGGCCAAACGCTATCGCGTGTCGGCGGATCTCGCGCGCACCGAGCAGCAGGAACGGCAAGTGCGGATCGCCGAACTGCGCAGCCAGTTGGAGACGATGGGCGCATCGGGGCTTGGCGAGCGGCTCGCCACGGTGTCCGCTTTGCTTGAACAGATGGAGCGGCGCAAGAACGAGCTGAGCGCGCGCGCCGGCGCGTTGAGCCTGCTCGACAAGGTGCTGGTCGAGGAACGCGATGCCGCGGTTGCCCAACTGCGTGCGCCGCTGACCGAACGGCTGGGCCATTACCTGAAACGTATTTTTCCGCAGTCGGCGCTCGAACTGGGCGACGACCTGAGCCCGGTGGCGCTACAACGCGAAGGCCGCATCGATACGCTCGACGCCCTCAGTTTCGGCACCCGCGAACAGATGGGGATTCTCACGCGCCTTGCCTACGCCGACCTGCTGAAGGCCGCGGGTCGTCCCACCTTGCTGATGCTCGACGATGCCGCCGTCCACACCGACGGCACGCGTCGCGATGCCCTCAAGCGCGCCTTGCTCGATGCGGCGACCCGTCACCAGATCCTGCTGTTCACCTGTCACCCGGAGTTATGGGACGATCTGGGCGTCAAGCAACGCGCGATCGACGACCTGAGGGCCGCCGCATGAGTTCGATTCCCGCAGGACTGATGCTCGTTCACGGCAATCAGCCGGAGCGCTTGCGCGACCTGATGGTCCAATGGATCCGCCAGCATCCGTTGGGACCGCTCGAAAAAGAGGTCATCCTCGTTCAGAGCAACGGTATTGCCCAGTGGCTGAAGCTCGCGCTCGCCGCGGATCCGGAAGACGGCGGCTGCGGTATTTCGGCCGCGCTCGACATGTCGCTGCCGGCGAGCTTTCTGTGGCAGGTGTATCGCGCGGTGCTCGGCGACAGCGCCGTGCCGGCGATTTCCCCGTTCGACAAATCACGCCTCGTCTGGCGCCTGACGCGTCTGTTGCCGGAGCTGCTCGAGTCGCCGGGCTATGCGCCGCTCAAGCGCTTCATGGCCCACGACGGCGATCAGCGCAAACGCTTCCAGCTCGCGCAGCGCGTGGCGGATCTGTTCGACCAGTACCAGGTCTATCGTGCGGACTGGCTCGCGGCGTGGGCCGCGGGTGAGGACGTGCAGATCGACGCGCGCAACAAGCGCACGCCGCTGCCGGACGAATACCGCTGGCAGGCCGCGCTCTGGCGGGCGCTGCTGGAGGATGTGGAGACGCACGCCGCAGCGGGCGCCGACACAGCCACGGCCGGCCGCGCCGCAGTCCACGACGAATTTCTGCGCCGTGCCGCGGAGATGTCAGAACACGAGCGGCCGCCGGGGTTGCCGCGCCGGGTCATCATTTTCGGCATTTCGAGCTTGCCGCGTCAGGCCGTGGAAGTGCTCGCCGCGCTCTCGCGCTGGACCCAGGTGCTGATGTGCGTGCATAACCCTTGCGCGCACTACTGGGCCGATATCGTCGCCGATCAGGATCTGTTGCGCGCGCAACGTTCCCGCCAGCAGCGCCGTCACGGCGCGCCGGCCACCATGGACGACGCGCAGTTGCATCTGCACGCGCAACCGCTGCTGGCGGCGTGGGGCAAGCAGGGCCGCGATTTCATCGGCCTGCTCGACGAATACGACAGCGTCGAAGCGCGCGAGCGCTATACGGCGCATTTCACCGGCATCGGGCAGCGCATCGATTTGTTCGAAAGCGACGATGCGTCGACCATGCTGCAGCAATTGCAGGACGACATCCGCGATCTGCGGCCGCTGCCCGAATCGCGCGAGCTGTGGGGCGCGGTGGACGCGAACGCCGACCACTCGATCCGCTTTCACGTCGCGCACAGCCCGCAGCGCGAAGTCGAGGTCCTGCACGACCAGTTGCTGGCCGCGTTTGCCGCCGATCCGACGC
Organism: Paraburkholderia sp. GAS38; assembly: GCF_050434965.1. Classification (NCBI taxonomy): domain Bacteria; kingdom Pseudomonadati; phylum Pseudomonadota; class Betaproteobacteria; order Burkholderiales; family Burkholderiaceae; genus Paraburkholderia; species Paraburkholderia sp. GAS38. The sequence continues at coordinate 18,397 of NZ_JBNDJO010000023.1, forward strand.
TGCGTCCGCGCGATGTGATCGTGATGGTGCCGGACATCGAGGTCTACACGCCCCATATCCAGGCCGTGTTCGGTCTGCTGGATATGGACGACTCGCGTCATATTCCGTTCAGCGTCGCGGACCGTGGCCAACGCGATTTCGATCCGCTGATCGGCGCACTCGAAACGCTGCTCGCGCTGCCGCAATCGCGCCTGACCGTCAGCGATGTGCTCGACCTGCTCGAAGTGCCCGCCTTGCGCGCGCGTTTCGGTATCGATACGGATGATTTGCCGAAGCTGCGTAGCTGGATCAGCGGCGCCAACATTCGCTGGGGACTGCACGCCGAACAACGCGCGAGTCTCGGCTTGCCGCAAGCCGGCGGCGAGAGCGCGCCCAATAGCTGGGCCTTCGGCCTGCGCCGCATGTTGCTCGGCTATGCGGCCGGCGACAAGGCCGGCGCGTGGCACGACATCGAACCGTATGCGGAGATCGGCGGTCTCGATGCGGCCTTGCTTGGACCGCTGACGCGTCTCGTGGATGCGCTCGACGAAACCTGGCAGACGCTGCGCCAACCGGCCACCGTGACTGGCTGGTGCACACGTCTGCGTTGGCTCAAGACTACCTTCTTCGCACCCGACGACAGCGAAGACGCCTACACGCTGGAACGCCTCGACGCCGCGCTCGAAGCGTGGCGCGACGCCTGCGACGAAGCGGCGCTGACCGGCGAATTGCCGCTGTCGATCGTCGGCGATTACTGGCTCTCGCAGTTCGAAGGCGGCGGCCTGACCCAGCGCTTCTTCGCGGGCGCCGTCACCTTCGCCACGCTGATGCCGATGCGCGCGATTCCGTTTCGCATCGTCTGCCTGCTCGGCATGAACGACGGTGACTATCCGCGTAACCGCATGCCGCTCGACTTCGATCTGATGCGGCGCGACTACCGTCCTGGTGACCGCTCGCGTCGCGAGGACGACCGCTATCTGTTCCTGGAGGCGCTGTTGTCGGCGCGCGAGCATCTGCATGTGTCGTGGGTGGGGCGCAGCGTCAACGACAACACGCCGCGACCGCCGTCGGTGCTGGTCGGTCAGTTGCGCGACCATCTGAAAGGCGGCTGGCGTTTGAAAGGCGCGGCAGGGAACGAGCCGGATGCGTTGCTGCATGCGTTGACCGTCGATCACCGGTTGCAGCCGTTTAGCGCCGAGTATTTTCCGGCGAAAACGGGTGCGTCGAAGCTGTTCACGTATGCGCGGGAGTGGAACCAGCCGGTGTCGGAGTCGGAGTCCGGCGCGAGCGTGGATAGGTTGGAAAACGGTAACGACGCCGAGCTGCAACCGCTCGAACGTGACGAGCCGCTGTCGGTGCGCGAACTGGCAGATTTCCTCAAGGATCCGGTCAAGAGCTTCTTCCGCCATCGTCTGCGCGTCGCCTTCGAAACCGAGGATGCCGCCAGCGAGAATCATGAGCCGTTCGAAGTGGATCAGCTCGAAGCGTGGCAACTGCAAAACGAACTGATTCGCGCCCAGGCCGCCGCGCTTGAACGGGGTGAACAGGATCTGCTGCCTGCAGCGCAAAACCGCCTCGAGCGCATGCATCGCAGCGGCGATCTGGCGGCCGGCGGCTTCGGCGAAGTGATAGCCGACGACCTGATGGAGCCGATGGCCGATCTGTTCGAACGCTATCGCGCCGAGTTGCAGCGCTGGCCGGAGCGGCTCGACGAGCAATACGAACTGCGCGTCGATGGTGGCGCGGACCTGGGTGCGCTGAGCGTCGAAGACTGGATCGGCGAGTTGCGCACCAGTCCCGATGGCAGCCACGGTCGGGTCTTTCTCGACCCCGGCACGCTGATCAAGGACCGCAAGTATCGCGGCGACCGGCTCATTGCCTACTGGGTCGGGCATCTGGCCGCGCAGCTCGCCGTAGGTGCGGTGACGACGGTGATCGTCAGCAAGGTGGGCAGCGTCGAATTCGCGCCGCTCGCGACAGAGGACGCGCACGCGCATCTGCTGACCTTGTTGCGTGCATGGGACGAAGGCACGCGTCGGCCGTTACCGCTCGCCGTCAAAACGGCGTTTGCCTGGCTCAGGAAACGGCCTGGCTCGCTCGACTTCGCGGATGCCGAGGACTTCGCCGGTGAATCCGGCGAAAGCGCAGACGTAACCGCTGCGCTCGTCGAAGCGCGCGACGCCGCTCGTATCGCCTACGAAGGCTCGGGCCGCCAGCAGGGCGAGCGCGATACCAATGCCTACCTGTACCGGGCGTACCCGGATTTCAGCGACCTGGCCGCGACCGGCGAATTCGAGCGGCTGGCGGTTGCGTTGCTGCTGCCGCTGCATCGCGCGATTCCGGCGTCGTCGTCGAAATCGAAGAGCACAACTAACAACGCCGGAGACGCGCAATGAACGCCACCTTGACACCGCCGCTCGCCGGGCCTGCCGAGGTGCTACGTCCGCTCGAGTTTCCGCTGCAGGGCAGCAGCCTGATCGAAGCCAGCGCGGGTACCGGCAAGACCTTCACGATCGCGATGCTGTACGTGCGGCTCGTGCTCGGTCACCGTGGAGCGGATAGCGAGGCGCGTCCGCTGACGCCGCCGGAGATCCTCGTCGTCACGTTCACGGATGCCGCCACCAAGGAACTGCGTGAACGTATCCGCGCTCGCCTGATCGAAGCCGCTGAGTACTTCCGCGCCGATCCGGCCAGGGTCGAGGCTGCGGCTGCAGCGCGTCCGGAAGGCGAAGACCTGCTATACGACCTGCGTAAAGGCTACGCGACGGAACAATGGGCCGCCTGCGCCCGCCGCCTGCAACTCGCCGCCGAATGGATGGACGAGGCTGCGGTCTCCACGATTCACGGCTGGTGCAACCGCATGCTGAGCGAGCATGCGTTCGATAGCGACAGCCTGTTTTCGCAGACGCTCGAAACCGACCAGAGCGAGTTGCGCGCGGAAGTCGTGCGCGATTACTGGCGTACCTTCCTCGCGCCGCTCGACGCGCTGTCCGCATCCGAAGTCCGCCAATGGTTCGCTAGCCCGACCGCCTTGCAGGCGGAAATTCGCGGTCTGCTCGGCCATGCCGATCTGCTGCCGAAGGCGCCGCCGCCGCTCGAAGCGCTGCAACAGGCCCGCGAAAAACAGCGCGAACATCTCGACCGTCTAAAGGCCAACTGGCCCGCATGGTGCGATGAAATTCAGGCGCTATTCGACGACGCGCGGGTCAAGAAGCAGTTCAAGGCCACCAGCCTGAACGCGCCGAACTGCAAGAAGTGGATCGACAAGCTGCGCGATTGGGCCAACACCCCCGAGATGCTGCGGCCCGATTTCGAGGATTCCGCAGCGGTGTGGACGCGTTTTACCCCGGCAGGACTCGCCGAAATCTGGCTCATCGGCGAGCCGCCGGCGCATCCCGCCTTCGTCGCGATGGAGACGCTGCGCGATGCACTGGACGCACAACCGACGGCCTACCACGCCCTGTTGTCGCACGCTTCGCGCTGGATCACGCAGCGTTTCGCGGAGGAGGAGGCGCTTCGTTCGCAGATGGGTTTCGACGATCTGCTCACGCGCCTCAACGACGCCTTGCACAAGCCGAACGGTGCGCGTCTCGCCGAGATCATCCGTCAGCAATACCCGGTTGCGCTGATCGACGAGTTTCAGGACACCGACCCGGTGCAGTACCGTATCTTCGATGCCGTCTATCGCATCGCCGACAACGACCCGGACACGGCGATCATTTTGATCGGGGATCCTAAGCAGGCCATCTATGCCTTCCGTGGCGCGGATATCTACACGTATCTCGAAGCGCGGCGTGCCTGTGCCGGACGGCTGTTCACGCTGAAGAAGAATTTCCGCTCGACGCTGGAGATGGTGGAAGCGGTCAATCGTTGCTTCGACGCGGCTGAAGAGCGGCGGGACGGTGAGGGCGCCTTCCTGTTTCGCGGCGCCGAGGGCGGCGATAACCCGCTGCCGTTCATCGCGGCCGAGGCGCAGGGCCGCAAGGACCGGCTGCAAGCCGACGGTCACGATGTGCCCGCGCTGAGCGCATGGTGGCTGCCGTCCGCGGAAGAGGGCAAGCCTCTCAGCAAGGAAGCGTACCTGCGCGGCATGGCCGCCAGTTGCGCGACCGAGATGGTGCGTCTCCTCAACCTGGGCCAGACGGGCGCAGCAGGCTTGCGCGGCGCAGACAGCATGACGCCGCTGCAGCCCGCGCATATGGCGGTGCTGGTCAACAACGGCACCGAAGCGCGCGCGATCCGCATGGCGCTGGCCGAACGCGGCGTGCGCAGCGTCTATCTGTCCGAGCGGGATTCGGTGTTCCAGACCGACGAGGCGGGAGAACTGCGGCTCTGGCTGGCGGCATGCGCGGACCCCGACGATGGACGTCTGGTGCGCACCGCGCTGGCGACGGTGGCGCTCGGACTCGATTGGGCCGCGCTCGACGCCTTCAATCGCGACGAGCTCGCGTGGGAAGAGTGCGTGCTGCAGTTCCGCGGCTATCGCGATTGCTGGCGCAAGAAGGGCGTGCTGCCGATGCTGCGCCGCCTGCTCAACGACTTCCACGTGCCGCAGCGCCTGCTCGGCCAGACCGCGGGCGCTGCGGTCAACGGCGAGCGCGTGCTGACGAACCTGCTGCATCTGGCGGAGCTGCTGCAGCAGGCGAGTTCGCAGCTCGACGGCGAGCATGCGCTGATTCGCTATCTCGACGAACAGCGTCAGGACGAAGGCGGCGGCGCGGGCGGCGATGCGCGGCAACTGCGGCTCGAAAGCGATGCGGGGCTCGTGCAGGTCGTTACGGTCCACAAGTCGAAGGGGCTGGAGTATCCGCTGGTGTTTCTGCCGTTTGCGTGCACCTATCGGCCGGCCAAGGCCGACGACATGCCGCTCAAATGGCACGACGAGGAAGGTCAACTGCATATCACGCTGGGCGATGCTAACGTGCTGCCGCGAGCGGACCGCGAGCGGCTCGGCGAGGACCTGCGCAAGCTCTATGTGGCGCTCACGCGGGCGCGCTACGCGACGTGGGTGGGGATTGCGCCGATCCAGAGCGTCGAGTTGAGCGCGTTCGGTTATCTGCTGAGTGGCGGCAGGCCGATTGTCGCCACTGAGCTTGCAGACCTGCTCACGCAGTTAAAGGGCGAGTGCGCAGAAATCAGCGTCGCCGAAGCGCCGCCCGCGAACGACAAACCGTTCGTGCCGCGCGGCGCGCAACAGGTACGTGGCGACGCGCGCCGCTTGACGCGGCGCGTGCGCGAGCATTGGTGGATTGCCAGCTATTCGAGCCTGCGCAAGGACAACGGCGTGATCGGCGGCACGCTGGTCCATGCCGTTGCGGCACCGGTGATCGACGTGGAGCCGGACGAGTCGCGCGTCGCGCCGGAGACTCGTAGCGAGGACGTGTTTCACGAATTGCGCGAGGCGGAAGCGCTGGATGACGACGAGGCCACACCGCTAGCGTTAGCGGCTGCACCTGGCTCAGCCGCCGCAGCGCTCGCCCAGCAGGCGGATCAAACCTTGCACGGTTTCCAGCGCGGCGCGGATGCCGGCAGTTTCCTGCACGACCTGATGGAATGGGCGGCCAACGAGGGCTTTGCAAAGCTCGCCGCCGACGAACAACTGGTACGCGACACGGTAGCGCGCCGCTGCAATCTGCGCGGCTGGGCGCGCTGGATCGAACCGCTGACGGATTGGCTGCTATATCTGCTGCGCACGCCGCTCGCGCTGCCTGCTGTCGAAGGGGAGGCCGTGCCGCCCGTCGTGCTGGCGAAGCTGACCTCCTACATGGCAGAAATGGAGTTCTGGCTGGCCGCGCATACGGTCGACACGCAAGTGCTCGACCAACTGGTGTGCGACCTGACGCTCGATGGCGCGCCGCGGCCCGCGCTCGAACCGGCCCGGCTGAACGGCATGCTTAAGGGCTTTATCGATCTGGTGTTCGAGCACGACGGTCGCTACTACGTGGCGGACTACAAGTCGAACTGGCTCGGCGCCGACGACACGGCCTACACGCCGGCGAAGATGCGCGCGCAGATCCTGCATTCGCGCTACGAACTGCAGTACGTGCTGTATCTGTTCGCGCTGCATCGGCTGCTGAAAGTGCGGCTACCCGATTACGACTACGACCGCCATGTGGGCGGCGCGGTCTACCTGTTTCTGCGCGGCGGCCGTGCGCCGGGCCAGGGGCTGCATATCGAGCGGCCGCCGCGCGAGTTGATCGAAGAACTGGATGCGCTGTTTGCGCATCGCCCGGACGGCGAAGAGGCCGAGGAGTACGCGTTGAAGGAAGCCGAATGACGACCCGCTCTACTGACACCGTTGCCGTCATCGACGCGAAGGGCGACACCGCGCGCATGCTCGTCGTGCTGGACCAGTGGGTCGAGCGCGGCTGGCTGCGTGCGCTCGATGCCGGCTTCGCGCGCTTCCTGTGGACCGAGGAACCGCAAGCGCCGCCGCTGCTGGTGCTGGCGGCCGCGCTCGCGAGCCATCAACTGGGGCGCGGCCACGTGTGCCTCGACTTGCAGGCAACGCTCGACGACCCCGCCTTCGCGCTCTCGTTGCCGCCCGATGGACCGCAAGCGTTGGCGGCGCCAGAACCGCCTCAAGCGCCCGCCGAGGTGCTGGCCGGCGTCAATCTCGCACGCTGGCTGGCGGCGCTCGATCAACCGGCCCTGGTGGGGACCGAGGCGGGCAATACACCGCTGGTGCTCATCGGCACGCGGCTCTATCTGCGCCGCTATTGGCAATACGAGCAGGACGTGCGCGCCGGTATCGAACGGCGGCTTGCGGCATCCGCGCAAATGGAAGCCTCGCTGCAGGCCGATTCCGCACGCACCGCGCTCGACGCCTTGTTCCCCCCGCGCCCCGCGAATGCGACCGGCGCCGACTGGCAAAAGCTCGCCTGTGCGCTCGCTGCGCGCAGTGCGTTCAGCATCGTCACGGGCGGTCCGGGCACCGGCAAGACGACGACGGTGGTGAGGCTGCTGGCGTTATTGCAGACCCTGGCGCTTGGCGCTGCGGCGGGGAACCCGCTGCGGCCCGCACGGCCTCTGCGGATTCGTCTCGCCGCACCGACCGGCAAGGCCGCCGCGCGCCTGAACGAGTCGATCGCGGGAGCCGTAGAGAAACTGCCGATCGAAGCGCTGCCGAACGGCGCTGCCGTGCGCGAGGCGATTCCCACCGTCGTGGCCACGCTGCATCGCGTGCTGGGCACGCGCCCGGACAGCCGGCGGTTTCGTCACGATGCGGGCAATCCGTTGCCGGTGGACGTGCTGGTGATCGATGAAGCGTCGATGGTCGATCTGGAGATGATGGCGGCTGTGCTTGACGCGCTGCCCGCATCCGCGCGGCTGATTCTGCTGGGCGACAAGGATCAGTTGGCGTCGGTGGAAGCGGGGGCCGTGTTGGGCGAACTGTGTCAGCGCGCGGGCGAAGGGCATTACACGCCGGCCACGCGCGACTGGCTGCTGGCGGCGACCGGCGAGCGGATCGACGCAGCCAGGATCGACGAACACGGCACGGCGCTCGATCAGTCGATTGCGATGCTGCGGGAAAGCCATCGGTTTTCGGCGCAGAGCGGTATCGGCCAGCTCGCTGCGCTCGTCAACGCCGGCGACGCGGCGGGCGTCGCGCAGGTCTGGAAGCACGGGCATGCGGATCTCGCGCTGCTGGTCTGTTCCGCGCAGGACGATGCGTCGTTCCGGGCCTTGGTGATCGATGGATACGGCGGGGCCGCGGCGTCCGATCAGCTATTCGGCGCCAATGGCGAACCGGGCCGCCCGCGGCACGGCTACCGGCACTACCTGCAGACCATGCGCGAGCGCCAGCCTGAGCGTGACGCCGGACCCCTCGCGTTTGACGCGTGGGCCGGCGAGGTGCTGAAGGCGCACGGCGAGTTCCAGTTGTTGTGCGCGCTGCGCCGCGGTCCGTGGGGCGTCGAAGGACTCAACAAGCGCGTCGCGCGGCTGTTGCAGGAAGAGGGCTTGATTGCCGCTCGCGGCGAATGGTATCCGGGCCGGCCCGTGCTCGTGACCCGCAACGACTATGAGCTCGGGTTGATGAACGGCGACATCGGCATCACGCTCGAACTTCCGGGCGCGCCGCAAGAGAGCTCGGTGCTACGGGTGGCGTTTCCCGCCGGCGACGGTATGGGCGGTATCAAGTGGGTCTTGCCGAGCCGCTTGCAAGCGGTGGAAACGGTGCTCGCGCTCACTGTGCACAAGTCGCAGGGGTCGGAGTTCATGCACGCGGCGCTGGTGCTGCCCGATACGTTCAGCCCCATTCTGACGCGCGAACTGGTGTACACCGGCATCACGCGGGCGCGGGCGTTCCTGACGCTGGCGATTCCCGAAGGCAAGCCCGTGCTCGATCAGGCGGTGTGCGCCAACGTGCAGCGAGCGAGTGGGTTGATGGCGGGGTTTGGCAGCGTACAATAAATGCACGCCAATGCGCGGCGTGCCTGTGAACCGAAGGCCCTGGTCGTCAGCAGGCGCGTTGCGCGACGAATTATCCCGGACAGCCAGGAAAGGCTGATGCCGTGGGTATGGCGCCCCGTTACTACAAGAGGCGAGCATGAGAATCGCGGTACTCGATGACGATCCTGCCCAAACTGCTTTCGTGCATGAAACGATGTCAGCGGCCGGTCATGTTTGCCATACCTTCGCCGAAGGTCGTACGTTGGTTCAGCAGTTACACCGCCAGACCTTCGATCTTCTGATTCTCGATTGGGTCGTGCCGGACCTCTCCGGCGAAGAAGTCCTGCGCTGGGTTCGCTCAACACTCGCCGAGCGCGTACCGGTGATCTTCATGACCTCGCGCGGCCGGGAAAGCGACATTGTATCCATGCTGAACGCTGGCGCGGATGACTACGTCGTCAAGCCCGTCGCTGCAAGCGTGCTGCTTGCGCGCGTCGGTTCGCTGCTGCGCCGCACTTACCAGCTCAACACGGCCGCGGTCAAAGCCGCGTTTGGCGATTTCGAATTCGATCTGAACGCTAAACAGGTACACGTGAAGCAACAATTAGTGAGCCTCACGCAGAAGGAATTCGAACTCGCGCTCTTGCTGTTCCAGCATCTGAATCGCCCGTTGTCACGGGCGCATATCGTCGACATGGTCTGGAAACAGACGGTCGACATTCCGACGCGCACCATGGACACCCATGTTTCGATGCTGCGCTCGAAGCTCGGTCTGCGGCCGGAAAACGGCTACCGCCTCACGCCGATCTACGGCTATGGATACAGGCTCGAACAGATCGGCGACGAGGTGGTCGAGACTCGCGAGTAGAACGTGGACACGAATTCGCGCGAATCCATTACGCAGATCTAACAAGATTTGACTTTCTTCGAGTAGCGCTTAAGTTAAGCTGAATGCAAGGCCCTGGCAGGTGGCTGTTGGCCCATTTGCCAAGGCGAACCTCAGTCGCGTAGTACGTGTTCCTCACTTGCATGAATACTCTCGAATCGACTCAATCGCATTCGTCGGCGCCCTTCGCGCTTCCTGTTGAGGACCTGACCGACGCGCAGTGGGAGCGCATTGTTCCCCTGCTGCCCGAGCTGAATCACGGCGTTGTTCGCAGAGGGCGTCCCTGTGTCAATCTGCGTGGTGTCGTCAACAGCGTTCTGTGGGTCTTGCGCACGGGTAAAGCATGGAACGCTATGCCGGCTAATTACCCTCCCTATCAGACATCGCATCGGTATTACCTGCGTTGGCGCGAGACGGGCGTGTTATCGGATATCGCATTCGAACTTTTTCGCACCGATACGGTGTTGACCCGTTACGTTTCGCGCAAGCGCGATCCACACGGAAGGCACGAAAGCAAAGCCGCTTGAGTTCGGGCCTAAGCTTGAGCTTGATTGCGCATAAGGCGCACGTTTGCGCCGGCTAGATCTGTTCCTGGCCAAATGCGCAAAGGCGCTCGAGATCGACCACCTCGATCTGGTTGTACGCGAGCCGCAAAATCCCCTGTTTCTCCAGGCTCTGCAAGGCCTGGTTGATCCGCTGGCGCGAGACGCCGGCAAGCAACCCCACTTCCTCCTGTGAGATCGCGAGTGTGCGCCCCGTCTCGGGGTAAAGATCCGGATTGAACAGTTGCGCGAGCGACTGGGCGACCCGCGCGTCGACGTCGAGCAAGCGGCTATTCTGGATCGAGGCGATAAACTCGCCCATGCGATTGTTAAGCTGACGGATCACGAAGCCGGTGAACGGCAGGCTCGACGACAGCAACGCATGGAACGTGGCCGACGGCACGAACAGCACCAGCGACGGTTGAATGGCCGCCACATCGTATTTGCGCAATTCGCGCTTGATCACGCTTCCCTCGCCGAACCAGCCCCCGGGCGGCACCCCCGAGAGGGTGCAACTGCGACCCGTCGCGTTGTAAATGGCCAGCTTGAGCAGGCCGCTATGCACGCCGATCCAGTAATCGGACGGCGCCTGACGTCGCGCAATCCACGCACCGCTCTCGCGATACTCCGCATGTGAACTCGCGAGGACGAGCGCCTGATGTTCCGCAGCCAGCGCGCGAAACCACGCGCATTGGCCGAACAGGCGGGGTAGATCCGCGCGCGTGAGCTCGTCCGGCCGAATCGCTCTGGGAGCGTCGATGGCGGTATCCGGAGCATCATCCATAGGTCGCTTGAAGAAGAAAAGAATCGGGCAAGGCGCCGCAACACAGGAGTCTGTCATTTGAACGACAGACAGCGCACGATAGAAGTTGTTAGCCTATTTGAACATAAGATGCAGAAACGAATGGGAGCCCCGGGCTCCCGAGGAGACGATCCGATGACGCATATGTTCGACGAAGGCCTTGGCCGCCGTGAGGCCAACTACGTTCCGCTCACGCCGGTCGACTTCATCGCGCGTGCAGCCGAAGTCTACGGCGACCGTCTGGCGGTCGTCCACGGCGCGATTCGCCGCACGTGGCGCGAGACCTACGGGCGCAGCCGGCGCCTCGCCGGCGCGCTGCGGCATGCCGGTATAGGGCGGGGCGACACCGTCGCGGTGCTGCTGCCCAACATTCCTCCGATGATTGAGGCTCACTTCGGCGTGCCGATGGCGGGCGCGGTGCTCAATACGCTCAACACGCGGCTCGATATTCCTTCGATCCTGTTCATGCTGCGGCATGGCGAAGCCAAGGCGTTGATCGTCGATACCGAGTTTGCCGAGCTGGCGCATCGTGCTTCGCTGGAGTTTCCCGATCTGCGGATCGTGAGCGTCAACGACGTGATGCCTGCGGATCCGCACAAGTTTCCGCGTGCCACCGACTACGAGGTCTTTCTGCAGGAGGGCGACCCGCAATTCGCATGGCAACCGCCCGACGACGAGTGGGATGCGATCGCGCTGAACTACACGTCGGGCACGACCGGCGATCCGAAGGGTGTGGTCTATCACCACCGCGGCGCTTATCTGAATGCGGTGAGCAATATCCTCGAATGGGATATGCCCAGGCATGCAGTCTATTTGTGGACGTTGCCGCTGTTCCATTGCAACGGCTGGTGTTTTCCGTGGACGGTGGCGGCGCGCGCCGGCGTCAACGTCTGCTTGCGCAAGTTCGACGCGAAAACCGTGTTCGACCTGATTCGGACCGAGGGCGTCACTCACTATTGCGGTGCGCCGATCGTCCAGAGCGCGTTGGCTAACGCACCCGAAGAATGGCGCGTGGGTATTGGGCACCGGGTCTCCACCATGGTCGCCGGTGCGGCGCCTGCGCCCGCGGTGATTGCCAGGATGAAGGAGATCGGTTTCGATCTGACGCATGTGTATGGCTTGACCGAAGTCTACGGACCGGCGGCGGTGTGCGCCAAACAGGCGCATTGGGACAGCGTGAGCGACGATGAACGCGCGCGGCTCAACGCTCGCCAGGGCGTGCGCTATCACCTGCAGGCGGCCGTCACCGTGCTGGATCCGGACACGCTCGAGCCTGTGCCGAACGACGGCGAGACGCTTGGCGAAATCATGTTCCGCGGCAACATCTGCATGAAGGGTTATCTGAAGAACGAGCGCGCCACTGAAGATGCCTTCAAGGGCGGCTGGTTCCATACGGGCGATCTAGGTGTGCTGATGTCCGATGGCTACGTGCGCATTCGCGACCGCAGCAAGGACATCATCATCTCAGGCGGGGAAAATATCTCGAGCATCGAGATCGAAGACACGTTGTACCGGCACCCAGCCGTTTCGGTGGCCGCCGTCGTGGCGATGCCGGATCCGAAATGGGGCGAGGTGCCGTGTGCCTTCGTCGAACTCAAGGAGGGGGCCGAGGTGACCGCCGACGAGATCATTGCGCATTGCCGTCTGTTTCTGGCCGGTTTCAAGCTGCCCAAAGCGGTTCGCTTCGGAGAGCTACCTAAAACGTCCACCGGGAAGATCCAGAAGTTCGAGCTGCGTGCGCGTGTGAAATCCGGCAGTGCTATCGATCTTGGCGCTGAGAGCGCCAGCCAGCCTCAAGTCAAACCTTGAGGCAGTATTCGCCTGGTTGCGAGCGGCATCCCGCGCCGTATGGGGCGCGGATTTCGCTGCTAACGGATGCGGTCGGGACGTCTTAGCCGCGGCTGTCGACCCACTTGCGGGCCCAGCGGCACGAGTGCTGCAGCGCCTGCTCTTCGTTGTTGAAGTAGTCGAGCGAATAGAACTGGTAGCGCGTTTCCGCAGGTACAGTGCCGGCGCGTTCGAGCAGCAGGTTAGAGGAAAACGACCCGTCAGGCAGACGATGTGCCGAGGGTTGGACGGCATAGCCGTTGTAATGATGAATGTGTTTGTTTTGCATTTTATTTTTAAATAGTCGTACGCGTGCGCGGCGATCTGGACAAGCCAGTTCGAGCCGAAGCGAATGCGTATCGTGAGAGGCGTTTAAGCCGGTCAAGCCAGGGGGGAATGAGGGGGCAAGCGAGGCGTTTGGCGCAACGAAACTGCTTAGCGATTGCACCAGCTGTGGGAGAACAAACTCCGCGAGGGATGTCGCTGCAGCCCGGTACCCGTAGTCGGATACCGGACCCTTCAAACTTTACAGCGGCTTGATGTTAGCCGCTTGCAGACCCTTGGGGCCTTGCTTCGTTTCGAAGCTCACCTTCTGGTTTTCAGCCAGCGTCTTGAAGCCGTCGCCGCTGATTTCCGAGAAGTGAGCGAACAGGTCGTCGCCGCCCTTGTCCGGTGTAATGAAGCCAAAGCCCTTGCTGTCGTTGAACCACTTAACGGTGCCGGTATCCATGAAGAATCCTTGAGGAAAAAAAGTAAATAATCGCTCGCGATGGAGCACGTGAAGCGTCAAGGAGGGAGAGGACAACGAATACCGCTGAGAGAGCGAGCAATTGATGAACAGCAATCGAACTTCTTGAACTTCGATGGCCACAATAGCTGCACGAGGCCACCGCCGTCAAGGATTATCTTGTAAAGTTTTCGTCAGGCTGTGCGTGACGCGGTAGAAAACGGTCAGGCCCCCTTAGGAAAACAGCATGTTGCGATTTCCCTCTATGTCACGCCAGGCATGGTGTTAGGGGACATCGCAACGAAGCTTGCGGGAGCCGCTTTTCGTGCTGCGGCCTACAGGCCGACGCGGTGTGCGGCGAAGATCAGTCGGAGACCCAGCGCGGTGATGGCGCTGGCCGCTACACGGTCGACCCAGGTCTTGGCTCGCAGATACAGTTCACGCGGACGCTTGCTCGAGAAACACAATGCGACCACGGTGTACCAGCCGGCTTCGATCATGAAGATGGCCGGCGGCAGCGCGAAATAACACCACAGCGGCGGATGCTGAGGCAGTAATGCGGCAAAGATACTGCCGTAATAGATGGCGGTTTTCGGATTGCTGAGTTGCGTGCTCAAGCCGATCCAGAAAGATTTGCGCGCATTGCTACCGCCATTGAGTTCGCCTTGATTGAATGCGAGCGGCTTCTTTGCGCTGCGCCATATCTTCGACGCCAGATAGATCAGATAGAGCCCGCCCGCCACCTTGAGGCTCACGTACAGCCAGGTGACGGCGGCGAGCAGGGTGTACAGACCCAGCAGCGCGACGCCACTAAAGAGCACCCCGCCGATTCCCATACCAAGCGCCGTGGCCAATCCGTCGTGACGCGACAGGCCGATCGAATTGCGCGCGACGATGACGAAACTCGGTCCAGGACTCATGGCGCCGATCAGCAGCGCGGTGAGAATGGTGGCGACGGCGGTTGACGGAGACATGGCTGCTTTCCTTTGAAGGTGGGAGATCGAGGCCAGAATCGTAAAATAGCACGTTGGTGCCCGCTTATCGAAGGCTCCAGCCTCGCTTTTGCCGTGCGCGGCGGAAAAAATGGGTGCTAAAATTGTCTGATAGACGCTAAAGCGGCCCTTGAGGCTAAAGGGCCTGACGGGCGACGATTCGAGCCGCTTGCCAAACGGATTTCCTGATCAATAGATGATGTGTCGGGCAACTTTTCCGGGGGCGCATCCACGCGCACACAGGCAACGTGAGGTCGAACGGCGTTCGGCCCACGCGAATCACGTATAGGCTTCGCGTCGGTTAGCGAAGCCTTTATTTTTTCAAAACGCGCGCAATTGCCGCCGTGACATTCGATACGTTATGAAAGAGCGACAAGAACAAGCCACGTTCGATTTCGACGGGAACGCACGCGAGCGCCTGGTTCTGTGGATACGTCACCGCATGGAGGAATACGGCATTACGCTTGAAGCGTTGGCCGAATCGATTGAAGCGGATGCCACTGCGACCCGGGCCGTCATGTACCGGGACGCCTTCGGCAATACCTGGGACGGCCACGGCGAGAAGCCGGACTGGCTCGCACGGGCGATTCACGCCGGTCAGAATATCGATCACTTCCGCTGCTAAACCCAGCTATCGATATGAACAACGCTTCGTTGGCGTACCCCTGGCGGGTCGCTACGATGGACGGTCATCCGCTATGAGCGCAGCCAGGCGCGTCTTCTTCGATGACTGCTCCCATCCTGACCGTTGCCGCCGTTTCCAAACGCTTTGGCCCGACCGTTGCGCTCGATCGCGTCGACCTGTCGATCCGCGCAGGTGAGGTTGTCGCGCTGATGGGCGCGAACGGTGCGGGTAAATCCACGCTCGTGAAGATTCTCAGCGGCGTCTACGGTCCCGACGGCGGCGAGCTTTGGTTGCGCGGACAACCGTTCCGCCCGGCTTCACCCCACGACGCCAAACAGTTGGGCATTGCGACCGTTCATCAATCGATTGCGGATGCGGTGGTGCCGACGCTTTCGATTGCCGACAACCTGTTGCTCGACCGCTTGTGCGATCCAACCTCTCCGTGGCGCGTGCCGCCCGCGGTGCGCCGTCAGACGGCGGCGCCGCTGGCCGCGCGTGTGGGTCTCGATGTCGACCTGACCGCGCCGCTCGCCTCGCTATCGCTCGCCTCGCAGCAGCTTGTGACGTTGGCGCGGGCGCTGGCGACGCGGCCCGCGCTATTGATTCTCGATGAGCCCACCGCCAGCTTGTCGGCGCCCGAGGCCGAGCGGCTCTTTGGACTGATCGACCGGTTGCGCGCCGAGGGCGTGGCGATCTTGCTGGTGTCGCATCGGCTTGGTGACCTGCGGCGCGTCGCCGGGCGCGTGACGATTGTGCGCGACGGTCGCATCGTTGCAGATCTGCCTGCGCCGATCGACTTCGATGCTGCAGTCGAAACGATGATCGGGCGGCCGTTGCGCAGCAAGGCCGCAGCGAATGCGAATGCGACCGCAGCCGCAGCGGCGACCGCAGCATCCTCAGCATGCTTCAGCGTCCGCGATCTGCAGTTGACGTCAGCCAGCGTCCCCTTTGATCTCGATGTGCAGCGCGGTGAAATCGTCGCCATTGCCGGTCCCGTCGGCGGTGGCAAGTCACGTTTCGCGCGGGCGATTTTCGGTGCGGGGCGAGCCGCGAGTGGGACGATGACGCTCGATGGCAAAGCCTGGCGTCCTCGCTCGCCCGCCGACGCGATCCGTGCCGGCGTCTTCCTCGCCGGTGAGGACCGTTGGCGAACCTCGTTGTTTCCCAACAGCGTGCCGTTCGCGTCGATCGCCGGCACGCTCAGTTTTCCGTTCCTGTCGCGCTGGTTCAAGTACGGTGGCCTCAAGCGCGCGCGCGAGCAGCGTGCCGCGCTTGAAGCGATCGAGCGCTTCGGGATTCGCTGTACCGGCCCGGACGATCGTCTCAACCGGCTCTCCGGCGGCAATCAGCAGAAAGTCGTACTGGCGCGCTGGCATACGCAGCCCGCGCGCTTGCTGCTGCTGGATGAACCGTTTCAGGGCGTCGATGCCGGCGCGCGCGCCGATATCGTCGATACGCTGCGGCGCCATGCGCAGGAGCGCGCCACGCTCGTCTTCGTCAGCGATCTTGAAGAGGCGTTCGAGATTGCCGACCGTGTGGTCCGCTTCGACCGTGCGACGCTCGACCGCGTTTCCCAATCCGATTTCACTTCCCACGCTCGCTCATGAAAACCAGCACTTCGATTCCACCCGAGGTCGTCTCCGAGACCCATCCGGTAGAGCATGAACGCAGCGTTCGACGCGGCCGGTTGCGGGGACTGCACGGTCTGCGCGCTCATCTCGAACGAACCGGCATGCTGCTGGTGCTCGCCTTGCTCGTCATCGTATTCGCCGTCAACCAGCCGGCGTTTCTGAATATCGACAATCTCTTCAGCATCTTGCAGGCGGTGTCGATTGTCGCGCTGCTCGGTATAGGCGTGACCGTGACGCTCGCCGCGGGCGGCTTCGATCTTTCGGTGGGCAGTGTGGCGGCGTCGGCGCAGATGGCGGCAAGCTATGTGCTGATCGTCTGGCATGGCAATGCCTTCGAGGCGGTGGTGGCATGCCTCGTACTCGGTATCGCAGCGGGTCTTTTCAACGGATTCCTGATTACCCGTCTGCGTGTGCCAGACCAACTGGCGACGCTCGGCACGCTGTTTCTGCTTGCGGGGCTGCAACTGATTCCGACCGGCGGCCGCTCGCTCGCAACCGGCACGATCCTGCCCGACGGCACCGAAACAACCGGCACTTTCCCCGATGCCTTTCTCGCCCTCGGACGCTTGCGGCTGTTCGATGTCGTGCCGCTGCCGGTAGTCGTGCTGGCGGTCCTGACCGTCGTGGCCTGCATCGTGATGGAAACCACGCGCTGGGGCCGGGTGATCTATGCGATCGGCGGCAACGAAACCGCGGCACGCCTCGCCGGTGCGCCGACTGCGCGCTACCGGATCGCGGCGTATGTCGCGTCGGGTGCGATTGCCTCGCTGGGCGGCGTGCTGATTGCCGCGCGCGTGGGACGTGGCGACGTCAGCGCCGGTCATTCGATGCTGCTCGATGCAGTGGCGGCGGCGCTGGTCGGCTACGCGGTCTGGGGCGCCAAACGGCCGAACGTGTTCGGCACGGTGGTTGGGGCGGTGTTCGTCGGCGTGCTGCTCAACGGCTTGACGATGCTGAACGCGCCGTACTACATGCAGGATTTCATCAAGGGTGTGCTGCTGGTGGGCGCGTTGGCGTTCACGTTCAGCGTGGGACGCGCCGCTGATCGTCACGCATAGCGGCCACGCCGCTGCGCAAAGCTGACGGCCAGCACGGCGAAGATCAGCGCGCCGGTCGCCACCTGCTGCCAGTAGAAATTCCAGCCGATCAGCAACAGGCCGTTTGCGACGAGGCTCAGCAGCAACACGCCAAGCAAGGTGCCGACGACGCCAGGGCGGCGCGTCGGCGACAGCGTCGTGCCGATGAAGGTCGCGCCGATCGCATTGAGCAGATAACCGTTGCCGGCCTGCGGCACATACGCTTTAACGGTCGACGACAGCAGCAAGCCCACCACACCATAGATCAGCGCGCTGACGATAAACGTCGCGGCTGTGATGGCCGCCACCGGCAAGCCCGAATAGCGCGCCACGCCAGGCTGCGCGCCGAGCGCGGTGAGTTGCCTGCCTAACGTGGAATGCGCGAGCGTGACATGCACGGCAAGCGCCAGCATGGCGACGATCCATAACGGCACAGGCAGACCTGCAAGCGTGCCATGCGCCAGTTCGCTAAAGAGCGGCGGCAAGGCAATGTTGAGCAGATAGACGGGCTGACCGCCGTCGGTGGCGAGTTGCTGGACGGTCTGACCGATGAAGAGCGTGCCGAGCGTAGCGAGAAACGGCGCAATGCCGAGCCACCCGGTCAGCACGCCGTTGAATGCCCCGACCAGCAGCGCCGCCGCAAGACCGCCGAGCGCTGCAGGCACCACACCAACGTGATGCGCGCTCAGCAAAACGAAAGCGAGACTGGCCACGTCGATGGACGTACCGAGCGACAGATCAATAGCGCCTGGCGACAACGCCAGCGTCATGCCGAGCGAGGCAATCGCCAGCAGTGCGAAGTTGTTAAGGAGCACGTCGGCAAGATTGTCTACGCGCGCGAAACCGGGTGCGAACAGCGCGAAGAACGCAATCACTGCGATCAACGCTCCGACTAGCGCGAAGCGCTGCAAGCGGCCTATCTGTTCAATCATGAGCGTGATTCCCGGCATGGCGGCGCACGAGCGCGGTAGTGGCGACGACGAACAGGATCAGTGCGCCTTCCACACCGTTGACCCAATAGCTCGACACGTTGTCGAGTTGAAAGCCGTTGCTGATGACACCAATGAAGAGGACTGCGAGCAGCGTGCCGGGAATGGTCGGCACGAGCCGCCGCGAAAACACGACGCCGAGCAATGCGGCGGCGACGGTAGCGAGTAAATTTTCGCCCGCGCCGGGCGAACTGCCGCTGAGTAGCGCGGTAGACGCCAGCGCGGCTAACGCCGCAGCAATGCCGCTCAACACGTAGCTCGCGGCGAGGTAGCGGTTCGTGCGTAGTCCAGCGGCCTGCGCTGCGTCGCGATGCGCGCCGGTGGCGCGCAGCCGCAGACCAAAGGGTGTGTAGTGAACCAGCACAGTGAACAGCAAGGCGACATCAAGCAGCGCGTAGGCCAGATGCGGCACATCGAATGCGCCGTTGTCGAGCAGGAAGCTGAGTAGCACACCGCTTGCCGGCACTGACGTGTTCTGCGTCAGCACCAGTTCGAAGCCGGCGCACAGATTCATCGTGGTCAGCGTGGCGAGCAACGGGAAAATGCGCAGCGCGATCACGGCAAAGGCATTGAGCGCGCCGACTCCTGCGCCCGCTGCAAGCGTCAGCAGGAGGGCGGTGCCTGGTGCTGCGCCTTCGCGTTGCGCCACGGCATAAACCGCCGCACACAGGCCAAGATTGGCCGCAACGGAAAGATCGAGGCCGCCTCTCAGCGGATCCGCGCCGCCGCCGATCAATACCACCGTCAATCCGAAACCGAGAATCCCGACCACCACGGATTGCTGCAATACGTTAGCGAGATTCGCCACGGTGAAGAACAATGGCGAGCTCACCGCAAAGCCGATAAACACCACCGCAAACGCGAGCGCCGCGCCGCTTCTTAACCACCATTGCGCGCCGAACAGCCGCTCGGGTATTTCGAGTTTGCCGGTACGCGGTGCTGCATCGAGTACCTTGCTCATGCTGCGACCTCCTGTTGCGCCGTCTCGCCGTGCGCAGCGCGAGCGCCGGTGGCCCATGCGAGTACGTCCTGGCTATCCGCGTCACGCGAGGCGAGTTCGCGCACGATGCGGCCGCGCGCCATCACGAGCACGCGGTCGGTGACGCCGAGCAGTTCGATCAGGTCGCTGGAAAATAGGAGGACGCCGGCGCCGTCGCGCGCGAGCCGGTCGAGCAGACGATAGATCTCGGTCTTCGCGCCAATGTCGACGCCAACCGTCGGCTCGTCGAGCAGATAGAGCGAGGACGTGCGGCTCAACCACTTGGCGAGCGCGACCTTCTGCTGATTGCCGCCGGAGAGATGCCGCACTGGTGTTTCCGTGCTGGAGGTACGCACTGCCAGTTCGTCGATCAGCCCTTGCACGCTAGTGGTTTCGCGTCGTTGCGCCAGCAGGCCGAAACGGCTGAAACGGGCAAGGCTCGCGAGCGTGATGTTCTCGCGTACCGACAGCGCGGGTGCCACACCGTGCGCACGCCGATCCTCAGGCACGAACGCAATGTGCTGGCGTACTGCATCTTGTGGGCGACGCAGGCGCACCGCCTTGCCGTCGATTTCGACATCGCCCTGCACGCCGCGTTCGAGGCCGAACAGGCTGCGCACGACCGGCTTGCCGCCGGAGCCGAGCAAGCCGGTGACGCCGACAATCTCGCCGCGCCGCACATCGAACGAGACGTCTTCGAAGCGACCCGGCGCGCTCAGATTGCGCACATTCAGGACCACCATCCCGGGCGTGCGTGCCGAAGCCGACGTCTTCGCTTCCGCCTGCGCGCCGATCATCGCCGTGACGAGCGCTTCGGTGGGCGTCGTGCGCGCGTCGACGTGGGCAACGTCCACGCCGTCGCGCAGCACGGTGACGTGATCGCAGATCGCCGCGATTTCGTTCAGGTAGTGCGACACGTACAGGATCGTCAGGCCGCGTTGCCGCAGACGGTCGATAGTTTGCAGCAGTCTGTCCACTTCGCGGCTGACGAGTGCGGCCGTCGGTTCGTCGAACACGAGAATGCGCGGCTCGCGGATCAGCTCGCGGGTGATCTGCACGATCTGCTGTTCAGCGACGCTCAGATCGGCGATGAGCCGGTTCGGCGGGATGTCCACGCCAAAGTGGGTGTGCAACGCTTCACGGGCGTCGCGTTGCATGCGCCGCACGTCGAGCAGCCGGAAGCCGCCCGCGATCCGTGGGCCAACGGTTCTTTCGTCGCCGAGCCAAAGCGCTTCGGCCACCGTGAAGGTGGGCGGCAGCAAGCGTTCCTGGTGAATGAACCCAATCCCCGCCGCGGCCCCGTGAGCGTGGCCCTGGGCGATGCCGTCGACGGCGAGCGTGCCCGAATCGGCCGTGTGAATGCCGGCGAGGATCTTGATCAGCGTCGACTTGCCCGCGCCGTTCTGCCCGATCAGGCCGTGAACGGTGCCGCGCGCAACCTTCAGCGAGGCGCCGCGCAGGGCGGGCACGCCATCGAAATGTTTGACGAGCTCGCGTAACTCGAGCGCGGCGGGGCGGGCGTCGGCACTCATTTTGCGCTGAGCTGACCGAGGGTCTGCTGGATCGTGCCTGCGTTGTCCTTGGTGACGAGAATCGACGGCACATAGGTATACGGCGCCAACGTGTGATCGCCGGCGAGGTAACGCGCAACGTTATCCACCGCGGTCTTGCCGATCAAGGCGGGCTGTTGCGCCACTACAGCCGCCGCACTCGACTTCGGATCCTTCACGAGCGTGACGACGTCCGGGCTGCCGTCGACCGCGTAGGTCTTGATCTCGTCGCGGTGCGCCGCGTCCACGGCCTGGGTGGCGCCGACCTGCGGCACATCCCATGCGGACCAGATCGCGGCAATCTGCCCCTTCGGATACTTCGCGAGCAACTGGCTCACCTGCGCATACGCGCTTTGCACCGTGTTCGGGATCACGTCGCGCAACTCAGGCTGGATGATGTGCACCTTCGGGTAGTACTTCAGCACGGCCTTGAGCTGGTCGTAGCGGATCGCGCACACCGGCACGCCGTAAAAGCCGTTGAAGACGAGAATGTTGCCTTCGCCGTGGATATCGTTGACGAGCTTCAGCGCAAGCTGCTCGCCGATGAAGAAGTTGTCGGAGGTCGTGTCGTTGAGGCTCGACGGCGAAGCGGTGTCGATCGTAAACAGCGGGATGTTAGCCTGGCGGATTTTCTGCAACCACGGCTCCAGCACCGTTGCAGTACCCAATTGCTCGACGATGGCATCCGGCTTCTGCGCGATCAGCGTCTGGATCTGCGCGATCTGGCGGTTGTCGTTGCGGCCGGCGTCGAGTGCGATCGGCGTGCCGCCCAGACGCTTCACTTCATCCACTGCACCCTGGTAAGCCTTCAGATCCCAGTAGTGATCGGTACCGGCAGCCGTAATGCCGATACGCTTGCCTTTGAGCGACGGCACGGATGCCGCGTTGTCGCCGGTGGTGGTTGCATCAGCCGCGGGTGTCGCGCCCTGCGCATAAGCGTAAGTGGCTATACCGCCTGCCATGCCGAAGACGGTGGCGGCCAGCAACGAAGAGAGAGTAGTGTGCAAGCGTGTCATGGTGTCCGAAGAATCAAAGAGGCAAGGGTGTCCAGCTTGCGACGACTCTAATCAACAACCCGCTGCGCATGAAACCATCAAATCGCACTATGGTTATCAGGCAAGAGCCGAAGTGCTTATGCCGGATCGTGCGCAAGTTTGTTTGCCATCCGAAGGAATATCTATTGCTCAAACGTTCAGTTTGCGTGGGTCGTACCCGCTGATAGATTGTGCGAACAGTCACTCAAGCGGAGATTCGTATGGCCGAGCTTTACGAAGCGACCTCATCGCATACAGGCGATGCAGGCCAGCATGCGGCGCGCGTCATTCAGGACGACGCCCAGGCCATTGCCGTGGCGCACGAACTGGCGGCCCGTCTGGCGCAAGGCGCGCCGGAACGCGACCGCGAGCGCCGTCTGCCGCATGAAGAGATCGAATGGTTCTCGCAGTCCGGGTTGTGGGCGATTACCGTGCCGAAGGCTTATGGCGGCGCGGGTGTGTCCTTCGTCACGCTGACTGAAGTGATCAAGATCATCGCGGCGGCCGATCCGTCGTTGGGACAGTTGCCGCAAAACCACTTTGGCCTTGTCGACGTCATTTCGCTGACCGGCACCGAGGAGCAGAAGCGCTATTTCTTCTCCCAGATAGTGAGCGGCAAGCGCTTCGGCAATGGTTTCTCCGAGAAAGGCACCAAGCACGTACTCGATCTGAAAACGCGCGTGCGGCGCGACGGCGACGACTATGTCGTGGACGGCACCAAGTTCTATTCGACCGGTGCGCTGTTTGCGCATTTCGTGCCCGTGCTGGGTCTCGACGATGAGCGCAAGGGCTGGCTCGCCTATATACCGAAGGGCACGCCGGGCCTGAATGTGATCGACGACTGGTCGGGCTTCGGCCAGCGCACCACAGCAAGCGGCACGGTGGTGCTCGAAGCGGTGCGCGTGCCGTCCTCGCATGTCTTTCCGGCCCATCGCGTTTCCGATTTCCCCACGCTGAACGGCCCGATCTCGCAGATCATCCAGGCGGCCATCGACGCCGGCATCGCCCAGGCTGCGATAGCCGACACGCTGACGTTCGTGCGCACGCGTTCGCGGCCGTGGATCGACAGCAGCGTCGAGCGCGCGAGCGACGATCCGTTGACGGTGCGCGAGGTGGGTCACCTGCATATCCAGTTGCACGCAGCGGAAGCGCTGCTTGAACGGGCCGCACGGACACTCGACGTGATCGCCGCCAAGGGCGAAACGACCGAGGACGATGTGGCGTTAGCCTCAGTGGCAGTGGGCGAAGCGAAGGTGTTGACCACCGAAATCGCGCTGCTGGCGAGCGAAAAGCTCTTCGAACTGGCGGGCACCCAGGCGACGCTGGGCGAGCACAACCTCGACCGGCACTGGCGCAATGCGCGCACGCATACGCTGCACGATCCGGTGCGCTGGAAATATCACCTTGTCGGCAACTACTATCTGAACGGCGTCAAACCAGCCCGTCATCCGTGGAATTGACGTTATGAGTGCTTTGGCAGAATCCGTCGCGCCTCAGGTGCCGTACGCGCCCCAGGCCGCGCGCATCGAGAACGATCAGCAGGCGCTTGAGGTTGCGCATACGGTGGCACGCGCGCTCGCCGAGGGCGCTTCGCAGCGTGACCGCGAGCGGCGCTTGCCGTATGCGGAGATCGGTATCTATTCGGCGAGCGGCCTGTGGGGCATTGCCGTGCCGCGCGAGTTTGGCGGGGCCGAGGTTTCGTACGCCACGCTTGCTGAAGTCACGGCCATCATTTCCGAGGCGGATCCCGCGATCGGGCAGATTCCGCAGAACCACTTCTACATGCTCGACGTGCTGCGCGTGAACGGCACGCGCCAGCAGCAGGCGTTTTATTTCCAACGGGCGCTGGCAGGTGAGCGATTCGGCAACGCGCTTTCCGAGCGCGGCACGAAAACGGTAGCGGACTATCGGACCACGCTCACACCGGATGGCGACGGCTTTCGCATCAGCGGCACCAAGTTCTACTCGACTGGCGCCCTGTTCGCGCAGTGGATTCCGATTGTCGCCAAGGCGGCCGACAACACTTTGTACGTGGCCTTCGCCAGCGCGCAGACGCCCGGTTTGTCCGTGGTGGACGACTGGTCCGGCTTCGGCCAGCGGACTACCGGCAGCGGCACGACCACGCTCGACAACATCTACGTCGAGGCGTCCGCCGTCGTGCCGTACAGCGCGGCGTTCGATGCGCGGCCCACGACCGTAGGGCCGATCGGTCAACTGATTCATGCCGCCGTCGATCTCGGCATTGCGCGTGCGGCCGTTGCCGATGCGCGGCGTTTTGTGCGCGAACGCTCGCGTCCGTGGATCGACAGCGGGGTCGAGCGGGCCAGCGACGATCCGCTGACGCTCGAACTGTTCGGCAAGCTCGCGCTGCAATTGCACGCGGCCGAGGCGCTGGTGGAACGTGCGGGCCGCCGCGTGGACGCGGCAGTCAAGGAGTCGACCGCGCAGACTGTCGCGACGGCCTCGATTGCCGTGGCCGAGGCACGCGCCGCGACCACTGAGATCGCGTTGCAAGCCTCGACGCGCCTGATCGAGTTGGCGGGTACGCAGGCCACGCTGGCCGAACACAACCTCGATCGTCACTGGCGCAACGCACGCACCCACACGCTGCACGATCCGGTGCGCTGGAAATACATTGCGGTGGGCAACTACTACCTGAACGACGTGCTGCCGCCGCGGCACGGCGCGATTTAACGCGCGCGTTGCAGGCTCTATCCGTATCACCTAACCGGATCCGATTATGGCCAGACAGATCCGTCTGAACGCATTCGACATGAACTGCGTCGGACATCAGTCGCCGGGATTGTGGGCGCATCCGCGCGACACCTCCTGGCGCTACAAGCACCTCGATTACTGGACCGACCTCGCGAAGCTGCTCGAACGCGGCAAGTTCGACGGCCTGTTCATCGCGGACGTGCTCGGCATCTATGACGTGTTCAACGGCAATGGCGAGGCGGCGATTCGCCAGGCTGCGCAGGTGCCGGTCAACGATCCGATCCTGCTGGTCTCGGCGATGGCCAACGTGACCGAGCATCTGGGCTTCGGCGTGACCTGCTCGTTGTCGTACGAACATCCGTATCCGTTCGCGCGCCGCATGTCGACGCTCGATCACCTGACCAATGGACGCGTTGGCTGGAACATCGTCACGTCGTATCTGGATAGCGCGGCGCGCAATGTCGGACTGCCGAGCCAGGCGAATCACGACGAACGCTATGCGTTAGCCGAAGAGTATCTGGACGTCTGCTACAAGTTGTGGGAGTCGTCGTGGGAAGACGATGCCGTGGTGCGCGATGCGACACGTCAGGTCTTCACGGAACCCTCCAAGGTGCACCCGATCGGGCACCACGGACAGTATTTCGACGTGCCAGGTATCCACTTGTGCGAGCCGTCGCCGCAACGCACACCCGTGCTGTATCAGGCCGGCGCGTCGAAGCGCGGCAAGGATTTTGCCGCACAGCACGCCGAGTGTATTTTCATTGCGGCGCCGTCGCGCACGATTCTCAAGCAGTTCGTTGCCGACATACGCGCGCGTGTGAAGTCGTTCGGCCGCGATCCGCACGATGTGCTGATCTTCAACCTGCATACGGTGATCACCGGAAAAACGTCGGTCGAAGCCCACGCCAAGCATGCGGACTACCGGCGTTATGCCAGCGACGAAGGCGCGCTGGCGCTGATGTCGGGTTGGACCGGCATCGACCTGTCGAAGTACGAACTCGACGAACCGCTGCGTCACGTGGAAAGCAATGCGGTGCAGTCCGCCGTGGAGGCGCTGTCGAGCGCCGATCCGACGCGGGTCTGGACGGTGCGCGAAATTGCGAAGTGGGGCGGCATAGGTGGCCTTGGACCGCTTTCGGTGGGCGATCCGCAGGAGATTGCCGACGAGTTGCAGTCATGGGTGGAAGAGACTGACGTCGACGGCTTCAATCTTGCCTACGCACTGACGCACGAGACGTTTAGCGACTTCGTGGAGCTGGTCGTGCCTGAATTGCAACGCCGCGGCGTGTACAAGACCGAATATGCCGACGGTTCCTTGCGCGAAAAGCTGCACGGCGGCGGCCCGCGCCTCGCCGACCCGCATCCGGGCGCACGCTATCGTGCTCGCCACACGGCGAATGCCGGCTAATTGACTCACTGACTCACGCCTCGTCTTCGATTCGCTACTTCACAAAAACCGTTCAGATACTGCGCTGAGGAATACTCATGAAATCATTGAATCGTCATCAGTCCCGCGCACGCCGCGTGGTCGGCGCATTGGCGCTCTTGTCTGCAAGCGTGTTGCTGGGACAGACGACCCAGGCGGAGCCGCTCAAAGGCGCCCCTGCGCCGTTCAACAAAGGCGGCGTAAAAATCGCACTGGTCAACTACCTGTCGACCGGCGACTTCTTCCAGGCCTATGAGGCCGGCGCGCAGAAGCAGGCCAAGGCGCTTGGCGTCGATTTGCGCATCTACGAGGGGCGGCAGGACGCCGCCGAGCAGCGCGAGCAGATCCAGCAGGCGATCAGCCTGGGCGTGTCGGCCATCATCGTGAACCACGGCTTGCCGGAGTCGCTGAAGGACGTGGTGCAGCGCGCGCTCGACAAGGGCATCAAGGTGGTGGCGTTCGACGTCAATCTGAACAACCCTAAGGTGCCGCAAATCGAGCAGAGCGATCACGATCTGGCTACCTTGCTGCTGAATCAGGCCGTGAAGGATAACGGCGACACATTCGCCGCGGGTTATGTCTACGTGGCGGGTTTCGCGCCGCTCGATCGTCGCGACGAAGTGTGGCGCGACTTCAAGACCGCGCATCCTGGGGTACAGGAGAAGGCGCGCTGGGGGACGGTGGACAATCCGATCGCGCAGTCGGTGGCGAATCAGGCGGCTGCGGCATACCGTGCGCATCCGGAGATTCGCGTGGTGTTCGCCCCTTACGATGAATTCGCGCGTGGCGCGACGCTCGCGGCGAACGAGGCCAACCTCGGCTCGAAGCTCCGTATCTATAGCGCGGACATTTCGACGGCGGACATCGAGGCAATCCGCGCGCCGAACAGCGCATGGGTTGCCACGGCCGCGACCAATCCGGCGGTAGTGGGTGCAGTGTCGGTGCGCGCCGCCGCGCTGGAAGTGGCGGGTCAAGACCCCGGCCATCAGATCGTGGTGAAGCCGACCCTGATCACACGTGACGATCTCGTGAAGAACGACATCAAGACGGTTGCCGAACTGGGCGCCAAATTCCCGGCCTTCCGTACGAGCGACGCAGCCAACGCGGCGTGGATTCCGGCCACCGAGTGATTCCGCAGCGGAGTTGAAACCGTCATTGGCAGGACCGGTATCTTGAGCGACAATCGCGGCCATCGGTCGACACCCGTCGCGAGGAGCTTGCCATGTCGGTACTGGTACTGGGGTTGGTGATTTTTCTGGGCGTACATTCGGTGCGAGTCTTCGCCGAATCATGGCGTACACGGCAGATCGCCCGGCTAGGCGAGAAGGGGTGGAAAAGCGCCTATGCGCTGGCCTCTGCCGTGGGGTTGGTGCTGGTCATCTGGGGCTATGGCATCGCGCTGCGCGATCCGGTCGTACTGTGGGCGCCGCCCGTTTGGGCGCCGCACCTCACTGCGCTGCTGACGCTGATCGCCTTCATTCTCTTTCTTTCCGCTTACATTCCTGCCACTCATTTCAAGGCGTGGGTTCATCATCCGATGGCCTTGAGCGCGGTCTTGTGGGCGTTCGCGCATCTGCTGGCGAACGGCACGTTGAACGCGGTGGTGCTGTTTGGCGCCTTTCTCGTGTGGGCGCTGCTGGATTATCGTGCCGGGCGTCGGCGGGATCTGGCGCTAGGCCAGGTTTATCCGGCTGGGACACTGGCGAAGGATGCGATCGCAGTGGTGGGCGGCGCGGTGGCCTGGGCGGTGTTTGCGTTCTGGTTGCATGCGTGGTTGATCGGGGTTCGGCCGCTAGGGTGATTCTTCGCTCTAGCAACCGCCCGCGTTGCGATGTCTGCGATGTCTGCGGTGTGAGGTCAGCGGTCGGGCTTTGGCTGCTGCACCCGCTCCACTCGCATCCGTCCCGGTGGCTCAAAATACGTTCCGAACCGCACCAGTCCGGCCTTCTTCAGATGACAGGTCATCTCGTAGCTCACGAGGACGCCGGGGTCGGCATTGTCGATATAGTCGACGTCGATGGCCCGGATGCGCGGCTCATAGGCCAGCAGCGTGGCTTCCATCTGCTGCTTGAGCAGATGCGCCGAAGCCGGCAGCGCCTTGTAGATATTCGTGAGGTCCGGTAAGCCGTAGTCGGGCAAGTGCTTGAGCGCTCCGGCTCGCGTATTGAGAATGCGGCGGATGTTTTGCTGGACGCTCATGATCTCTAGCGTCTTGTCGTCGTAGGCGTCGAGCGACTCGCCGCCGATGTGGCCCAGCAGCATGTCGTACAGGGAAGGACCGGGTGGCATCGCGTGTTCTCTCAGGCGCTGAAGCCGGGTGGAACCGGATCGTCGGTGCAGGCGTTGGCCGAAACCGGTGCATCGTTGCGATCGATAAAGTCGACCATGAGTTGCTCGGCCATCCGCGCCAGCAATTCCGGCGACACGGCCGGCTGAAAGTGGGCGACGAGGTGAGGATGAATCGCGTCGAACAGTGCGGCCTGCGAGATGGAAGGGTTCTCCGCCGTTTGCTGCTCGCCTTCCACCGAATGCCGGTCGAGTTCGGGCACCAGCTGCCGGATCAGCGTCGCGCTCGCGCAATGCGGATTGAGCTTGCGAAGCAGGTGAGTGGAGTCGCGCATCGTCATGGAGGTGGGCCGAAGGAAGTCCCCTGTGGGGACAACGAAAAAGCGCCAGTCGACGCGCGGTCGACCGGCGAAACGAAGGCCGGCACACCTTCAACGCGGGGTCGTTGTGCCAGTGCCGGCTTCCGGAGAGACTGGCTCTTACGAGCGCTCGTTCCAGCTATCCGCGTGAATGATGTTGCCGTCCTTGTACGACCACGTGATCTTCTCGTAGCGCAATTCGACGTCTTCGAGGTGGTTGTGCTTTTCGTAGTCCGGATTCTTGATGTCGAGCATCTTCGGATTGACCGCCACGACCTTCACGTTGTCGAGCTTCGTGTTGAAGTACTCCTTCTCCTTGCCCGCGTCGTCGATCTTGTACCACTTGATCTCGATCGACTTGAGCGTTTGACCACTCGTTACGGCCTTGTACAAGTACGGCGTCGAGGCGTCGGTTTCCTTCGTAAGCGTGATCGGCTTGTGCACGCGCGTGCCGGTCAGCTTGCCGGTGTTGTTGTCGGTCGGGATGTTCACGCCATGATTGAACGCCACGAGTTCAACGCTGCCCTCGCGACCTTGCACCGTAACCGAACCCTTGACGTCTGCGCCACCGTCGTCCTTGATCCACATGTATGCGGGAATTGCCATCTTCTTCACTCCTTCACAGGTACTGCGACCATCGCCCGGAGCGTGCCCCCGAGCCTTGAGATCCCGAAGCGGCCATCGTGCTTCCGGGGTTTAAAGCGTTGCGTGTTGGCGGGTTATGGTGGGGGTGCCGCAGCGTTCGGGGCGTCGGGCACGAGCGTGATCTCGACGCGGCGGTTCTTCGCCCGCCCGGCGTTGCTCTCATTGCTGGTGATGGGGTGTGTGTCGCCGTAGCCCTGGGTCGCAAACCGCGTGGCGGCGATGCCAGAGGCTTCGATGAGCCAGTCGCGTACCGCCCCCGCGCGTGCAATCGATAGCCTCAGATTGCTCTCAGGGTTGCCGACGTTGTCGGTATAGCCGGCCACCAGTACTCGCTTGTCCGGATGTGCTTTGATCATCTCGAGCGCACCGATCATCGCGCGGGTCGACCCCGGCTTGAGCTGGGCGTCGCCGCTGTCGAAGAGCGACATGCTGTCCAGCGTGATCACGGCCGGTGGAGGAGCGGGCGGCTGATACGAGGCGATCGCGTCGTTGAGCACGGGCATCAGCGTTGCCCCGCGGTACATGCCGAACGAGAGCCACATCGGAACCCCCGTGCGTGCGTAACGGTCGAGCTGGTCGCGATCGGTGACGAGTGCCTGCAAGGCGTCGCGCCGTGCGTTGTCGCGGTCGGAGGGAATCATGGAGAAGCGTCCAAGGTCGGCGCCGATGTGAGCGAGCAGCGCCTGGTTGTTCCTTGCCGCTCCCCAGATGGCCAGCGCGCCGGCGCAAGCGACGAGCGCCACCGCATGGGCGAGAGCCGCCCTGCGCGGCGACATCCACAGTCTGCGTGGCAGGGCTTCAAGCAACGGCTGCGGCAGTGGCCATGGGGTAGGGGACGCGGCCATTGACGGCGGCACGATGCGCGTCTGCGCCTCGACGTCGCGCGCCCATGGCGTACCCGGACCGCACGCCGGGCCGCAATCGATCCAGCCGGCGCCGAACAGGCGCCACGGTGTGGCCGGCTGTAGCCGGTCGGTTAGTACGTCGATCACGATTCGCTGCGTCCAGCCGATTGCCGCGGCAAGCGCCGCAGCGCGTGCCGCGGGCGGTGCATCGCCACGGGCTTGCTGGACTTCGCCTTCGGCGGCGCGTATGACATCTTCGAACCGCTGCGCGCCTGTGAGTTGGGTGGCCGATGACACGCCATACCACCGGGGTGGGCTTTCGGAGGCGGGGAAGGTCTTTCTTCCTTCGTTCGTTGCGAGGAGACTTCCTTCGTTCGTCAGGCGCTGGTATACCGCGACATAGGCAGGCAGCCTAGCCCCCAGCATGCGCGACGTGTCGCTCGCGGCCTGACGCGCGATACGCAGCATCTGCGTCAACGCGTCCTGGCTGGCGTGCAGGGCGGGTGCAATTGAAAGCACGATGCCGTCGGCGGCCCTTCCGTTGCGCCACTGCTTGACCGCCACGGCGAGCCGCGGCAGGTCCTGTGGACGGTTCACCCGCAGCCAGATCGCACCGTCGCCGACATGGGCGAGCCGTTCCTCGGCCGTCCGATTGAACAGTTGAGCCAGTGCGTCTCCGGTCACCAGTACGAGCGGCATGTGCGTGCGCAGGCTGACCGGCAGGTCGGCCGTCGTGGCGCCGAGTGCGGCCAGCACCGGGGCACTCTGATCGCGTGCGCGCGCGATCTGGCGCGAACGCAACGCCAGAAGCAAGCCGGTGAGCAGAATGATGACGACGGCTAGCGTCCACGCCAGGCCGCGGTTGACCGGCAACACGACGAAGATGACCGCGACCGCGAGTGCGGCCGCGAAGATCGCCATGGTGCGAAAGGGGTAACCGAGGCCCCCCATGGGGACCTCTTTCGACCAGAGGAACGGGGCGCGCAGATCCGACATCACGGCTTCGATGGCAGGTGCGTAGGCAGCAGGTTGGCAAGCTGCAGATCGAGCGCGTGGCCCCAGACCAGAGAGACGATCGCCGCAATCACGCAGCCAAGACTTGCGATCGCCCATGGTGAGATCCGGTAGAACCAATCGGCGAGCCGCCAGCCAGGACGATCGGCGATGAAGGTCCGCCTGTGGGCCGGACGCAGCTTCTCCAGTTGCGCGTCAAGCGAGGCGATCAATGCGGAACGCTTCGCTTCCCCTTCACGTGCGTACCGGCCCATGAAGTCGAGCCCGAGGATGGCCGAATAGCATTCGAGGAGATCGACGTTCGGCGGCACCTCGCGCATGCGCTCCGCCAGCCGGTCGAATACCCGGTCACCGGCATCATGCCGGCCATTGCGCTCGACCTGCAGCGGCCGCGCATCCCATTCGGGCTTGTCCTTGACCGGCAGATGCCGCAGCACGGTCTCGTCCAGCAGCCCGCACTGTGCATTGAGCGCGTCCTCGCGCACGTCGGCTGGGACGCCGCGCTGTTCGAGCGACGCCGAGAATGCCGTCATCAGTTGCTCGCAGCGCGTGCGCAGCGTCGACACCGCTTCGACGTTGCCACCCTGCGAAAGGGTCGTGACCTGTAGCGCCGTGTCGCGCAGCAGGTCGCGAATGCCGGCGCCCGGAGCGCGGCTTCCGGCAGACCGCTCGCCCGTCCGAGCCCCGATCTTCCAGGCGGATTTCCTTTGCGGCGGGGCGCTTCCATCGGGTCGTGGCGCTTCCTTCAGCGCGTTGGCAAATGTTGTCATGGTCGAAGCACCGCGTAGAGTTCGAGTGACGCCTCTGGGACCGCCGTCGGCAAGTAGATCTGGCAGGCGCGGGCGTCCAGCATCCGCGCGTGCGCCGGGTGGTTCGCGTCGAGTGCGAAATAGTGGTTGTCCAGACGCACGGGAATTGCAGCCGGCACGCGCTGAACCGCCTTGAGCGGAATGCCGGCGAGCGCGGAGTTGACGATGTGCTCGACATCGTCCGGTGCGCCGATCTTGCACAGTCGCGGCAACTGCTCGACCAGTTCGAACGGTGTCACTGCCGCGTTGACCGAGAGGTAATAGTCGGCGCCGGCGATGAGCCGTTCGTCCAAAAACTGCCCCGTCCATGTGGTCGGATTCTTGCGCGTCAGGCCGATCGAAATGACCCGCGACGGAATGATTGCGTCGAGCAGATCGCGGATCAACTTCTCGAGCTTCGCAAACGTCTCCTCGGCGCGCGCGTGATCGTAGGGCGGGATATCCGTGAGCTGCGCGCCGGTGGAGAACGTCATTAGCACACTCGCCAGTTGCGCCAGCGTCGTATAGAGGCGCTCGGGCGGCTGGCCCGGATGGGTGGCGAAGAACCGGAGCTGCGGCCAGTACGTGTGAATGGAGTGCAGCAGCCAGAACAGCGATACATCTGCCACGCCGTATTCGGCGACGTCCTCGATGCGCTCGCTTTTGCGTGCGCCCAGTGCGGCGCTTTTCGCCTGCAGGATGTCGGCGAGGCGGCCGACACGTTCGACATGCAGTGGATGGCTAACGAGCGTCAGGCAAGGCGGCACATAAAGAGGATCGAGCTGAAACTGACCGCTTGTGTTTCTCGTGAGACGCGCGATGGCGCACACCGTGTCGTCCGCGTGCGACTCGAAGTCGAACAGCAGCCGTACCGCATGGCGCTCGGCGGCAATCTCGGTTTCACCGGTGCCGTTCAGATCGGTCACCTTCACGAACTCCCGGTATGCACGCCGCGG
Organism: Paraburkholderia sp. GAS38; assembly: GCF_050434965.1. Lineage (NCBI taxonomy): Bacteria > Pseudomonadati > Pseudomonadota > Betaproteobacteria > Burkholderiales > Burkholderiaceae > Paraburkholderia > Paraburkholderia sp. GAS38. Next base: position 51,464 of record NZ_JBNDJO010000023.1, read on the forward strand.
TCGCGCGAGCGTCGTCTCATCGAAGCGGCAGTTGCTCCCCGTCGCGTTCACGAGCGGCAATGCTGCAAGGACGACAACCGTATGGCAATCGGCCGGCAGCCCTTGCCCTAGATCCCGCGCCGGTGGCAAAGCATCGCTGACCGAGGTGTCGATCAGCGTGCCATCCGGAAAGCGGAGCTTCAGGCTTGTCAGCTTCAGGCGCCGATTGACGAGTGCCTCCTCGTCGATACCGACGCCGAGCGTTCCCCACGGCTCGGCAATCGCGGCCGACGCGAACTGGCGATGCACGAAATCCGTCCATTTTTCCTGCTGCTGAAAATGCTGCTGGCTGAGGATGAGACCTTCGTGCCAAAGCGGTTTGTCGATCCGCATGGTGGGGTGTGCGCCGTGTTGTAGGGGGTAGGGATTGCGAATTTTATACGTCAGTTGGGCACTCGTATACCGTCAAAAATTACTTCGGTATACAAAACAACAGCCGTTTGGATTAATTGAGAGATTGGCGATGCGATAGGCATTTGTGCGTTGAATTTAAAGATGGGATTTTCAAAATGTGCCTGTGTGAAAGTGAGTGGGTAAAGTGGCAAGAGTCGCTTCTGATAAGGATTTTGAGCGAATCCTCGTGCGCAGGGAAGACCCAATATTTCATTGGAGTTTGCTTTAAAAAGATGGGGGATTGTCAACCAAAACGTCGGTCACAAATTTTGACATTCCTCCATTAAATGACCCTTTGACTTTATGTAGGACTACCGTGTTTAATGCAGGGCGGAATTGAGAAATGGCGGACGCCGCGTCGTGAGGAACACGTTCGGCGATACCCCTGCGATCATTGAGTCAAGGACTACCTATGGACAGCTTTCAGAGAGAAATTCCGAAGAGTCGAGTGTCAATCACACTGGATCTGCACACGGGCGGCGCCCAGAAGAAGGTCGAGTTGCCGCTCAAGCTGCTGGTGGCGGGAGACTTCAGCGCGAGCAACGAGCAGGCGCCGCTTGCGGAGCGCAAGAAGACCAACATCGACAAGAATAACTTCGACGCTGTCCTGTCGGACTATTCGCCTCAACTGAAGGTTACAGCAGCGAACACGCTTGTCGACGATGGCTCCGAGCTCCCGGTGTCGCTCAGCTTCCGCTCGATGAAGGACTTTGAACCGGAACAGGTCGCCCGCCAGATTCCCGAGCTGCAGGCCATGTTGGCCATGCGCAATCTGCTGCGCGACCTGAAGTCGAACCTGCTCGACAACGGCACCTTTCGCCGGGAGTTCGAGAAGATCCTGAAGGACAACGTGCTGTCCCGGCAACTGCGCGGCGAGCTTGCGCAGATCGCGACAGTGGCGACTCAGACTGAAGGCCATGCATAAGGCCAGATCCGCCTTTACTGCATCCCCGACAACGACCAACGCGAGTCCCAGCGGGTCCATAGCGATAGGAGCCAACATGTCACGTAACGAAGTCCAGCAAGGCGGCACGACCGAGACCGTCGTGCTGGAAAGTCACAGCGTCTACGAGTCATTGTGCAGCAAGATCAACCTGAGGCCCGTCGCAACGGCGCGCCCGCTTGAAGCGTTCCGCGATAACGACCTGCTTTCCGAATCGTCGGCCGACGAGCGGCTGGCGCGTGGAATGAGCGCATTCCTCGATCTGGTCGGCAGGGCCAGCAAGCCGGTGGACCGGCTCGACAAGTCGCTGCTCGACTTCCACATTGGTCAACTCGACCGGCAGATCGGGCGGCAACTCGATGCCGTCATGCATACGCCCGAATTTCAGGCGCTCGAAGGACGCTGGCGCGGTCTCAAGATGCTCGTGGGTCGCACGGACTTCCGCAAGAACACGCGTATTGAAGTGCTTGACGTGTCGAAGGAAGCACTCCTGCGCGACTTCGAAGACACGCCCGAGATCATCCAGAGCGGGCTGTACCGGCTCACGTATATCGAGGAATACGACACGCCGGGTGGTCAGCCGATCAGCGCGATGATCAGCGACTTCGAGTTCGCGAATTCCCCGCAGGACGTTTCGTTGCTGCGCAATATTTCGAAGGTCGCGGCGGCCGCTCATATGCCGTTCATCGGTTCGGTTGGTCCCGCCTTCTTCGGCAAGCGGTCGATGGAGGAAGTCGCTGCGATCCAGGATATTGGCAACTACTTCGATCGTGCTGAGTACATCAAGTGGAAGAGCTTCAGAGACACTGACGATGCCCGCTATGTTGGCCTGACAATGCCGCGTGTGCTGGGGCGTCTGCCGTACGGTAAGGGCACCACGCCGGTGCGTGCCTTTAACTATGAAGAGGCCGTGAAGGGTCCGGACCACGACCGCTATCTGTGGGTCAACGCGTCGTTCGCGTTTGCGGCCAACATGGTGCGCAGCTTCGTGAGCAACGGCTGGTGCGTGCAGATTCGCGGGCCGCAAGCGGGAGGCAAGGTCGAAGATCTGCCGGTTCACCTGTACGACCTCGGCACGGGCGCTCAACCGAAAATTCCGACGGAAGTGTTGATTCCGGAGACGCGCGAGTTCGAGTTTGCCAACCTCGGTTTTATTCCGCTGTCGTTCTATAAAAACCACGACTTCGCGTGCTTCTTTTCGGCCAGTTCGGCGCAAAAACCGGCGTTGTATGAGACCAAGGAGGCGACGGCGAATAGTCGCATCAATGCGCGCCTGCCGTACATCTTCCTGCTCTCGCGCATCGCTCATTACCTGAAGCTGATCCAGCGCGAGAACATTGGCACGACCAAGGATCGGCGTCTGCTTGAGCTTGAGTTGAATAGTTGGATTAAGGGGCTTGTGACGGAGATGAAAGATCCTGGCGATGAACTGCAGGCGTCCCATCCGCTGCGTGAGGCCAAGGTCACCGTCGAGGATATCGAGGACAACCCCGGTTTCTTCCGCATCAAGCTGTTCATCATCCCGCACTTCCAGGTGGAAGGGATGGACATTGGGCTGTCGTTGGTGTCACAGATGCCGAAGGCGAAAAGCTGAGCTGGCGTGGGTGATGTAGGTCGCTGGGGCGTGTTTGTGTTTGTGTTTGTGTTTGTGTTTGTGTGCGTCCTGGCTTTGTCATCGCTGGCGTGATACGTGTTTGTGGGAGTGGTTCATGGGGTCGATGGTTTTGCCGTCTCAGGCTTACGAGGTCAAGCTCGCGCCGCATCCGGCGCCGTTCTCGGTATTCAGGTTTGAAGGCGAGGAAGCGCTCAGCCGCCTGTACAGGTACGAGATCGAGTTCACGAGTCCTGTGGCTGATATCCCGATGGATCAGGTACTGGGTAGGCCCGCGAAGTTCATGATCGATCCCATTGATCCGGATGCCGACTATCTGCGCAGGATGTTTGGCGAGAACGCGGAGAAGTTCAGCGACAAGCCGCCGGCGTGTACGATCCACGGCATCGTGACGCAGTTCGATGAGCTGGAGACGTCGGTAGATGAGACGCGCTACAGGCTGGTGATCAGGCCGCGCACCGCTGACCTCGACCGCGCGACCACGAGCCGTCTGTTCCAGAAGCAGTCGGTGCAGGAGATCGTTACTGACACGTTGCGTCACTACGGCTTTCGCGAAGGCGTCGATTTCAGGTTCAACCTGCGGGCGAAGTACAAGCGCCACGAGTACATCACCCAGTACGACGAAACCACGTTCGCGTTCATCCAGCGCATCTGTGCCGATGAGGGTGTCTGGTTTCGGTTCGAACAGGCAAAGGACCGCGAGGTGATCGTCTTCGGTGACGACCTCGATGCTTACCTGCGCAATCAGCGCACCGTGCCGTTCCGGCGTGATGCCGGGCTGAACAGCGTCGGGGCCGAGGCCGTCAAGTCGCTCAGGCGTCACATGCAGCGTGTGCCTGAAGCGGTGCAGGTGAACGATTACAACCATCGTCGGGCGGACGTGTCGCTGCTTGTCGAAGAGAACGCGGTGCGCGATGACAGGACCACGAACGCCGTGGATTGCCGCTGGGGTGAGCACTACGAGACGCCGGAAGAAGGCAGGCGCATTGCCCGGCTTCGGCATGAGGCGCATCTGGCGCAGCAGGTCGCTTACACGGGCAAGGGCAACGCTTTTGCTATCGAAGCAGGCGAGGCACTTCGACTAGACCGCAATCCCGAGGACGCGCCGAATGGTCTATTTATCACCTCGGTTTCTTCAAGCGGTGGGCGGCGTGAAACGTATTCGAACACCTTCACCGCGATTCCGTCGGACCGTGTCTGGCGCACACCGGTCGATCCGTGGGCGCGGCCGGTCATCAGCGGCATCCTGCCGGCGCGTGTCACATCGCCCGGGGACTACACCCGCGCGTATCTGACACCGGAAGGCTGGTATGTGATCAAGCTGCCGTTCGACCTTGACGAATGGAGCCCGGGCGGCACCAGCCGACCCGTGCGCCTCGCGAAGCCGTACAGCGGTGACAACTACGGACACCACTTCCCGCTGATCGACGGGGCGGAAGTCGCGATCACCTTTACGCAGGGGAATCCGGACAGGCCCGTCATTATCGGCGCGATGCATGACAGCCTGCATCCGGATCTGGTGAACAACCTGAACCACACCCGGAACCTTATCCGCACCGCGGCGCAGAACGAGATGCGCATGGAGGACAAGGAAGGCAACGAGCATATCCACCTGACCACGCCGTTTCAGACCAGTGAGCTGAACCTTGGGCATATGGTCAACGGCGACCGCAAGGAGCGGGGGCAGGGGGCGGAGCTCACTACCGGCGGACATGTGGCTGTACGCGGCCCCAAGGGTGTGCTGATTACCGCTGACGCCCCCGATACAGCGGGCAAGCAACTGGACATGGAGGCCGCGACGGATCTGCTCGACCAGGCCCTCCAGCAGATGCAGTCGCTTGCCGAAGTCGCCTCGGCGGCGCAAGCGACCGCGGCTGACTACGACAAGCAGAAGGCACTGCTAAACGGCACGCTGGACGGGTTGAAGAAGGCTGGCGTTCTGGTGAGTGCACCGGAAGGCATCGGCCTGGTTTCCGGTGGTCACCTTCAGATGAGCGCTAACCAGAACCTCATCACAACGGCTGGCGGCAATGCTGACATAGGCGTGCTCAAGCGGTTCACCGTTGCTGCGGGCGAGGCTGTATCGCTATTCGCGCAGAAGCTCGGCATGAAGCTCTTCGCCGCGGAGGGCAAGGTGGAGATTCAGGCACAGGGCGATGAAATGGCGCTCGCTGCGCTGAAGGACATCACGATCACCAGCACGGAAGGAAGACTCATTCTGTATTCGCCTAAGGAAGTTTGGATCGGCGCAGGCGGATCGTTCATCAAGATCACGCCAGACAGCATTGTGAACGGCAGTCCTGGTGAAATTTTGGAGAAGTGCGCCTTTTGGGACAAGGTTGGAGCGACCTCCATGATGCGAGATACGAAGCTCGTGACACGACCTGACGTTTCGCTGCCCTCTGCGGGCGGATATGTCTTCTCCGAATGAATGGAAGCTCACGTGCCCAATTGCCCTGAAATCTCATCATGATCATTAGCCCGCCGTTTCTGCCTGCTGGATCAACATCCAGCGCTACTGCCGACGAAGACGCTATCTTTGTTAACAAATGTATGCCAACCGTTAGCAGCGCACACGGTGTTTCCGGACTGTTTCCACTCAGCTACAACTTGAGCTGGCATGGCGGTTCGCACGTTGGAGCTGTTATTGATGCCAGGTCGCTTCCTGTTCGAGCCATCGCCGATGGTGAATTGTGCTTTAAGCGCGCGCCGACGAAAAAACCTGCGGATCCTGCAGCGCTGACTGCTCATCCGCTCAACTACCGTGGGCAGTGGACAGACGACGGCGTGATCGTAATTAAGCACGACACTGAGATCGGCGAGGGTATCTCGGTCGTTTTCTACTCGATCTATATGCATCTTCGCGAGCTTTCAGTGACAGCCGATGTAGGCGGTCCGATATACCGAAAGGACGTACTGGGCAGGGCGGGGTCGATAAACGGCGCAACCGACCGCATTCACCTCGAAATTGTCGCAGATGAGGCGAACATGGGTCTCATGATGCCGGGACTCAAGAATAAATATGATCCGGCTCAAGCAGATGGAGACACGAAGCGTGTATGGGGTGACGTCTTTTTTTATCTGCCCGCGGGACAGCCGGTCTTTGCCGGCAATCCGCAGACGCCGGATGCACAAAGTTATACATTGACGGCAACGGACACGCCCGAACGCGTGGCCGCAAAATTCAACACGACGGTTGAGCGTCTTGCCGTTCTTAACAAAAAGAAAGTGGAACAATTCCCCACTTGGTTCAATTCGAAGCTGAGCCGTATAGCGCATCCCAAACCGCACCCCACTCCAGTGGATACGCAGATCACCGTGCCGCAAATCTACGATCGCAACGTTAGTTCGGAGGAAGACGATACGCCGAATCCAGTCCTTCACCCGGTGAGTCGGACTGGTAAAGCGCTAATTGTGGGGCTGCGTTTATATAAGGACAGCGTCACAACGACCTACTTGGCAAACGGTACGTTGCTAGGCTCAACTGCGCCGCAGATCGACGACGAATACAACCTTTACACCCAAGCAAAGGAGTTTTATCCAAACTGCGCGAGCGCGGGCTACGAATTGCTGCGCTTCGGGCGGATACTCGGTCCTGACGACTTACATACGAACGACACAGATACCGGTGGTTTTCACTCCAATTTCCGAAAGATTAGCTATGTGAATGCAGACGGACAGAGAGGTGAGGGGTGGGTGAACCTGTACGCGACAGACGTTCATGTCTTCAGCGAGGCAGACTTCGCACCAGCATTCGGTTGGACTCGCGTCGATGACGATACGAATGGCGATTCACGCTGCGACTCGAGTGTGGTTTATCAGCAGTTGATTGCCGGATGGTTGGCTACTCATCCCGATCAAATAGCTGCGGGTATCCGAGCGATCACAGCTTTGGGAAAACAGGTGGTTTTGGCGGCCAATCCCGACACTCAGACCAATATCACCACCGCCTTACAAACGTTAAAGCAAGTCCTTAGCACGGCTGATCTGACGAGCCTTCTACAAGACGCGTCCGTGCAAGAACGTCTAAGCAAGCTCGTGTGTCGATTTCCTAGCGAATGGGCATCCGATCATGTGGAGCAGAGATGGGGCTGGCTGAAAGTTCCTAAGTCGCCGGCTGCGAGCGACGCCGCCCAGTCGTCTGCCGCCACCCTTGATGCAGATCAATACGCGCAGTTCATCGCACACGTGCGAGCGTTGTGTTTTTGGGAAGTCGCTAGGGCGAATGGAAAGCTCGATCTGGACGCTAACCAGTGGCATATCGAACCACGGGAATTCATCAAGCAGTTTAGAAAGTGCGGGTGGTACAGCACGAACGAGTTGGCGCAACTGATACCGCGTCAACCCGCAGGGGTGACTTGGGCGACAGCCAGTGCGCGATTTGATACTTATAAGGTGTGGCTGAATAAATGCCTTAGAAAATACATTCTTCACCGACCAATTCGTCTCGCTCAGTTTTTGGCACAGGTATATACGGAAACAGGCTGCATGGGTACTGTCATAGAAGGTACCCTTGGCGCAGGGCATGACTACGCGTCTTTCTACGGAAGAGGCATCATGCAACTCACATGGGCGGGCAATTATTCGGATTATGGGAGGTTTCGAAATCTGCCACTGAATTTGTCCGGGACCTATCTCGACACGGGAAATCACCTCGACCCAATCTCCGCTACGTCGGTGCATGAGTGGCAAGGGCCAATAACGGATGCCAACGGCACGGTCCACCACGACAGACGGCAATGGGCGCCACGATACGACCCAGCGCTGATTGCGTCTGATCTCTTCAATGCTTGTGATAGCGGCGGTTTCTTTTGGGTCACCAAGCACTACACCGGACAAAGCAATATTAATCGGCTTGTGGACACAGGCTTCAATACTGACACTGTTGGTAAGACAAGCGTTCTTGTCAATGGTGGGGTCAACGGCTATAACGAGCGACAAGGCTACGCCGCTTACATTTTTCGTTTTCTTTCCGATATTCCTGACGGCGTTGCCACGCAAAATCTAAATTTCGTTGTGTATGGGATATATCTCGGTCGCTGGCTGACGCACGGTAACGAAACTAGAAACGTTAATTACGCCCCGCAACGTCCGCACTGACGTTTATAGTCAATCTGAATTTATGAAAAATTTTATATTCTCATCATTCGTCTTGATTTTTATATCGGCGACATCTTTGTTGGCTAATGATTCTCTCGCTTATGATGGTGAGGCACGTCCGGGGATTACTTCGAATGTATCTGGGTCAACATTTACTGAATGTAATTTCGATTTTAGCGATGAGGCGCACGTAACTCACCTATCGACGGAAGCGAACAAAAAACTCGCTTACGATAATTTATGCACGATATATCTTGAGTTCAATCTGCATGGGCATTACACCAATGCCGCCAGTGTTTGGGTAAGTATGCTCAGCGTAGATCAACTGGATGAAACGGCGGCATATAATGGGTTTTATCTGGATAAAAATAAGAATTGGAGATTTAAAGGAGCGCCTTTGCAAACTGGTTACTTGAAATTCAGGAAAATTTCGTTCAACCATATTCGGTGCATTGACGAAATTACGCTAATCGGTCGACAAAAGGAATTGGCGAAAGATCAATCCGGATCTCGGGGGATTTTTGACGGTATCAGGATTTTGCGTGTAACGCCAACCTACTTGGTATCAATGAATCTCTCTTTCGCATATCGCACACCAGTGGAAATGCAGGAGGCAATAACGAGAGATGTGATTAGTCTGGTCCAAAGTGTACATATTGTACCGAGGGAAAAATAACGAGTAAACAGCGACGTGCGCACGGCTTAATCTGCTCACATCGTGGAGCCTCAATGGAGTGGAAATGCCGACTGGTATAAAAAGTGAATTATTTGAACGTATTTATTATATTAATTGTTAGTTATTAACTTTTCCGAGTGCTTTGTCTATGAGTATAAGCGCGGCTCCACTTGCGTTCGAACGCAAGGGGGCGAAGATATCAGTTGATATGCCTGACTATATTGCTCTTCCGCGAGCCGGTGATGATCGATGCGTATTTTGGCGAAAAATCGATGATTCGGATTGTTGTGGATTTTATTTCGGAGGGGCATTGTGTGTTGGTAAAAATGACAAAAAAGACATTTAATTTTCAGGGTTTGTCTGACATCAACGAAGGCACGTGGGAAAAGTTGCTGGCCAAACGAACGGTTGTGGTTATGAATAATCCTGATCGATATATGAGGATCGATCAAGGTAATTGCAGGATTGAATTTTTATCGATGATATCCGAGGCGGAGTCGATCGAGAAATACAAAATATTACTCGCATCGAGCGTGAGATTTTCGAGGGTGGAGTTTGGGTGAACCTAAGTTTTTTCGATTCCATATAAAAATCTGACTCGAAAAGGGCAATTGAAATTATTGAATCTGTCAAGGTGCTTGGCGGTTTCGATGTGGATGTCAAAAGGCACTGGCAGTCATGATCTGGACTAAAGCTATCAGAGATATAACTATTTCATGCGGCCGCTTTATCGAAATGCGAACACGTTTTCAGTAATGAGGTAATAAATGATCGATCTTATACGTTTTGGTGATGATACTGACCACGGTGGAAAGGTAATCAGCGCTTCGCAAAGTATGCGTTTCGACGGACAACTCGTCGCCCGCAAAGGCGATGAAGTTTCGTGTCCGATACACGACATTCAGCCGAACTTGATCATCGAAGGCGATGAGGAGATGCAAGACGACGGCGTTCCTATCGCTCGACACGGACACCGGGCGATGTGTGGCTGTCGTTTGATCTCCAGCCTGCGCTAGAAAACATGCCAGTGCAATTGCCTCCCCCAAACACAGACGAACTACCGCCCCGCCCGCCGCGACCTGTTATCTGGGCGGTGTGCTTCGCTGTATTCATACTCGTTGGTGTGTTGTCCACGCTGCTAACGTGGCCGAAGACCGAACCAACGGCTACACCCTGGTTCTGGCTACGCCTGTTTGTTTTCCCCGCGCTGGCATGGTGCGTGGTGTTCGGGTTGCGCAAGCACCTCTACGACGACGAATTGGAGCGGCTGAAAGCCGAAGATGCGGTGCGGGAAGAGGATCGCGCGAAGGCGATTCGCTTTGCCAGCGAACCCCTTGCCGTGCTTGGCCATGCATACCTCTGTGCGATGGGCAGTGTCGATGCAGCAAGGCAACTTTCCCAAGGCAACACCTTACTGAAAGCGCGTCAGTTTTTACCAGTTGGACTAGCAGCGCAATCGTCGAAAGAGCCCATGACCATTCGCGTCACCTCGCTGGATGGGCTTGCGGGCAAGACACGCGTTGAGCGTTGCCGGTCGGCCTTTGAAAGGTTGTTGAAGCTGATCGATGAGTCTGTGTCGACGGTTCCGAGCCACGTTCCGCTCGATGTCCGTTTGCAGTTGCCAGGCGACATGGACGCAAACATGCTGCTGGTTCTATGGCGGGTGTGCTGGCAAGAACAGGGTCTACGCGCGGCGAGAGCCCGGCTCGTTGAAAATGGGCGCGGTCTGATGACGCTTGACGAATGGCTGGATGTCTGGGGAGGACCTGAGTTGGAGAGGGTCGCGCTGTTTGTCTCCCTACAGTTGCACGATACGCCACCTCACAATAGCGCGGAAGCAGGCGTTGCCTTGTTGCTCGGCTGGGCACCGCTGGCCCAGCGATGCGGTTTGGCGCCTATCGCCATGCTTCATCGACCGGTGGAGGTCATTTCGACCTCGCTCGAAGACGCACTTGGCACATCGTTGCTTTGGGGCAATGTGACGGCACCTGATATCAATGATCTATGGCAAACCGGATTGGAAAAATCCGATAAATCTGCACTACTGAAAGGTACGCCGAATCCGTTGCTTGGCCTCGCGCGAAAAGAAGACCTGTCCGGCGTACACGATATAGATTTGGCGCTTGGCCATGCTGGCGCAGCAGCAGGATGGCTAGCTACAGCGATGGCGATCGAAAATGCATCAACGCACGGCGAGCCGCAATTGATCGCGTGGCGAGAAGGGACCCTCCGTTTCTCCGTCGCTCAGCCCGCCACACAAAAAAGCACGTCGGAAACAAGAGCATGAGTAAACGAAACATTCCGGGGTACTCGATAGCCGTAGTCGCGACTACGCTTATCGTGGCGGTCCTCGCATACTTCCGGGGAAATCGCTTCGATCCTTCACCTTATTGGCGCATCACCGTTGTATTGCTTATCGGTGTTGTGATGCTACTGGCGCGCGGGCACCTTTCAGGCTTGTGGAGATTCATCACTCGAACCGCACCCGACCGGAAGAAGGGGCTGTACGAGCGTGATCCGGCTGCAAGAGAGGGTTCCGCCGGCACAGACGACATCGAACTCGCGGCATTGCACGGCGGGCGATTGAGAGAGTCCCTAAGAGAGCGTCATGGATGGCGTTGGCGCTACCGCAGCCGATGGCTTCTGGTCGTCGGTGACGAAGCGCTGGTGAAGCGATTCGCCCCAAGACTCGCCGAGTCTCGATATAGAATTACTGACGACGTTGTCTTGCTGTATGCGAAGCAGACGAACGACCGACTCGACACGGCGTGGCTCGATCAAATCCGGCGTCTGCGACGAAGAAAACCCGTGGACGCGGTTGTGGCGGTCGTGCAGTCGAGCGCTTCCGGCAGACCGCCGTTCGACGCGGGAGATACCGCGAGACAACTGGCGCGCCACTCCCGTGCATTGCGTTGGGCCGCACCTGCTTACGTGTTGAACGCGACAGAATTCGACAGCGACATTTCGGTGCTGGACGAAACTATCGGTCGCGTGTGGACCGGTCGGGTCGATCTGGCCGACGTCGATCGGTCTTTAAGCGAGCTTTCCTGTGAATTAGCTGACGAGGGTGTGATTCGACTCGCGAAGGACCAATCTGACCGCTATGCGGCAGAACTTTCGCACTACATCGTTCGGTACGGCGAAGCCCTTGTGGGTTTTCTGAGGCAGATTGGCGAGTCGCCGATGTGGCGAAACCCGGTGTATGGCGTCTTGTTTGCTCCGCTGCTCAAGGAATATGAACGGGGAGCCATTAGGTTGCCCTCTGGAAACGGCGGCCCAAATCGCGAAGAGGGCCAAGGGAATGAGGGGTTAGCCATTGTGCGAGGGGCATGGCAAACCGTTGCCACGCACAGTCGGCGTACCTATGGCCGTCGCGTTGGCCTCTCGTTCTCGACATCCGCCGCCTGGATCGCCACCGCTCTAGTAAGCTTGTGGATCACCGGAACCCTTCTTTCGGGCTTCACCAACCGATCGACCATGCAGACGGCCGCTGAAACAACTGCGGACCTCTCAACCGTCCAGGACCCCACCCAGGCCGCCCAAACACTCAACACCCTGCAAAAGCAGCTCGATACCCTCGAATTCCGCCAACACGACGGCGCCCCTTGGTACACGCGTTTCGGCCTGAACCGCGACGCAGAGCTATTAGCCGCGCTATGGCCGAGCTACGAAAGCGGAGCAAGCCGCATCATCGTCGCACCCATCCGCTTAAAGCTCGAAGAGCGCCTACGCCAGCTCGCATCCTTGTCGGACGAAGAGATCGCAAGCGGCGGCGACGCGCAGATCAAGTCGGCATACGCGACGCTCAAGGCGTATCTGACGCTTGCGAAGCCCGAACACGCCGACGCGAAGTTCCTCACACCTGAACTGACCGACTCCGGCGCCCCCACACGCCCGCTCCGTTCAACCCTGAGCAACGGCGCCTGGGAAGACTTGCGCCGGCATCTGATCACGTTCTACGCAAACCACCTTGGACAACACGTGAGCGCGGACGGCTCATCGCTCGCGATCATCCCTGACGCGGAACTGGTGAGCGCTACACGCCAGACTGTGATCGGCGTGAGAGGCATCCAGAACTCAACAGACGTGATCTACCAGCAGATCCTGGATGACGCAAAGCCCAAGTACCCCCCTGTATCGCTAGCGACACTGCTCGGCGATACAAGCAGCCGCGGCCTGTTCAACACGACAGCAACGGTGCCCGGCGTCTTCACCCGTGCCGCGTGGGACGAGCGCATCTCGAAGGCAATCGACGACGCCAGCGAGCAGCGCAATGTGACAGGCGACTGGGTACTCTCGGACACCCGAACGACCACGGCGCCAACAGCATCGCTGAAAGCAGAACTACGGCAACGCTATTTCGACGATTACGCCCGCGAGTGGGAGCAGTTCCTCAACAGCTTGAGATGGCAGCCGGCAGCCACGCTTTCAGGCACAGTGGACCAGCTAACCGTGCTCGCCGACCCACAACGCTCGCCACTCGCGGCGCTGATGAACGTAGTCGTATATCAGGCCGGTACGGGCGTGGTTGCACAGTCGCTATCCGATTCGTTGCTTAACAAGGCGCAGCAACTGGTAGGCACAAACGAAAAGGACCCGTTAAAAAAGGCCCAGTCCAAGTCACAAAACGCCGCCCCGCTCGCCGTCGCATTCGGCCCACTGTTGCGCCTCGCCGGCAGCGATCTGGTCGGTCCTGGCAACACCCCCGCCAATGGCAACGCCTCCGCGCAAATGACCATGACGGGCGACCTGAGCGTGCCGCGCTACATGGAGCGTGTCACCGCAATGCGCCTGAAGCTACAGCAGATCATGATGGGCAGTGATCCTGATGCAATGTCGCGCGCCGCGGCGCAATCGGTTCTGCAGGGCAAGACCTCGGACATCGCCGATAGCCGCGACTACGCCAGCCGTGTGTCTGCGAGCCTGGGCGAACAGTGGGCGGGCTTCGGCGATCTCTTCGAAGCACCGCTCGACCAGACCTGGCAGGTTGTCCTGCAACCGGCGGCATCGAGCCTGAATGACACGTGGCGCACCTCGATCGTCGCCGATTGGGACAAAACCTTCGGCGGCCGCTATCCGTTCGCCGATTCGGATAACGATGCCTCATTACCCGAAATGGCGCGTTTCATGCGACTGGACAATGGCGTGATTGCCCAGTTCGTGACGACGCAACTCGCGGGCATCGTCGAGCGGCAAGGCGACCGTTGGGTGCCGGCACAAGGCGCGAACCACAACGCACTCAGCGTCGATCCGGCGTTCCTCGCCGGGTTGAACAGGCTCATGCGCGTTTCGACTGTGCTCTTCCCATCCGGTGACGCACACGTGCGCTACGAGCTTCGCGCCGTGCCGACACCCGGCGTCATCGACATGAAGTTTGTCCTGTCTGGCCGCGAACTGCACTACTTCAACCAGAAGGAGGAGTGGACGCCGTTTGTGTGGCCGGGCGATACGCTTGAGAATCTCACGCACATCGAGTGGCAGACCGAACAGGGTGGATTGCGCTCGGCGCTCGACATGCAGGGACGCTTCGGTTTCATCCGGCTGCTCGAACGTGCGAAGGTGACGCCAGAGGACAGTGCGCGGTATCTGCTGACCTGGATGCCGGATACCGCAAGAGAGCCCACCCATTCGGCCGGCAGTACGTCCGCGACGCCGGAAGATGACGGCGAGGGTCCGCTGGAAGGTACTCCTCTCGCTGATAGTCGATCAGGCGGTTCAGTCAAGGTTAAAGCGGACAACGCGTCACCGTCCAGCGTGACAGCGCCGCATACATCGCCGGAATCCGGTATCGGGACACCGTTGCGTGTGCAACTGCGTAGCGAAGCGGGCGCGGGCCCGCTTGACGTGCTCGTCTTGCGCAATTTCACCCTACCGGGACGCATCTTCGTGACGGCCTCGGCGAAAGGGACTCAGAAGCCCGCGCGGGTAGGTCCACCGCCGTTGCCGCCCTCGGCGGTCGCGGCGGCCAAACACGCCGCCGTGCCGCTGCCGCATGGTGCGCTGCCGGAGTTTGAGTAAATGCTATCCGGACTCCTCAAAAGGCTGTTCCCATCGCAAGACCTGGAGCAGCGGGTACGCGAGCGCCTCGACACATGGGGACCATGGCTAGCCCCTTTGCAAGACGCGTTGGCTCCGCTTGGCGCACCCCAAAACAACGTCCTCAGCAGCGCCCCCCAAGAGGACTCGCTTCGCAGCGTAGGTCGAGACCCCGGCTACGAGGACGCCTTCTTCGCGCTAAAAGACGAGGTCACCAAACTCTCGAACATCGACGATGCACTGATCGTGCGCTCCTGCGAGCAACTGCTCAAGGAGGTCGGCAAAGACCTGCGTGTAGCGGGCTACTACGCATTCGCCAGGCTGCGCCAGGACGGCCCGGCGGGTTTCGCAGACGGCCTCGAATTGACCGCGGCGCTAGTCGACCGCTTCGGCATCTCACTGCTCCCCGCGCGTGCCGAAGCCAAGAAAGGCGCACTCGAATGGCTAGCGGCCACCCGCATGGTGGATCTACTAGCGAGCCACCACGAGTTCGCACCGGCCGATCTCGAACGTGCGATCGCGGCGCTCGATCTGCTCGTCACGCGCACCGGCGAGTGGCCCGAGGCCGCGCGCCCGAACCTGCAGCCGCTGGTGGCCCGCTTCGAACGCCACGACGAACCGCCACGCAGTGCCGAGTCCGGCACCGGCACAGCATCGCGCGCCACACCCGATTCAACGGCAGTTCCAGGCACCGTCTCCTCCACGCGAGACCTGCTCGAACAGACGCGTACGATGGCGAGCTACCTGCGCGATCAGGAAAACGGCTACCTGCCGTCGGCGCGGCTCGTGCGCACCGTACGCTGGGACACGCTGCACGAGGTTCCACCGGCGGACGGCCAGTCGCGCACCCGCCTCGTGCCGCCACGCAGCGAACTGCGTCAGCAGATGAAACGGCTGGTGCTGCAGAAGCAATGGCACGAGCTGCTCGAACGCGTCGAAGGGGCGTTCATGGAAGGCGTCAATCACCTGTGGTTCGACCTGCAGTACTTCCAGCATGTGGCGCTCGATCACGTCGGCACGCCGTACAACACCTGGCGCGAACTGCTGCGGGCCGACTTCGCACTCTTCCTGGAACGTCTGCCCGGCATCGAACGGCTCGCGTTCAACGACGGTACGCCGTTTTCCGACGACGCCACGCTCGAGTGGATCGCGCGCCACGCGGTCGTGCGCGACCTCGAAGCCGGCGAGACGGTTGCGCCGCTGCCGGTGTCGGCGGACAACGAAGACGGCGCCGCCGGCGACTGGCCCGAGATCGAGGCGCAGGCGCGGGACATCGTCGCAAGCCAGAGCCTCGAAGCGGCCTTCGCATGGCTCGAAATGCTGCCCGGTCTCCGAACCGAACGCCAGCGCTACCTGCAACGCCTCGTGATGGCGCGTCTCGCCGATCACGCTGGCCGCATGGATACCGCGCTGCCGCTCCTTGCCGAACTCGACGCCGCCGCGCAAACGGTGCCGCTCGTGCGCTGGGAACCTGCGCTCGCCTTCGAGGTGAAACATCAGTTGCTCAAGGCGCTGACGTCGATGGGCAACCGCAAGGATGCGGACAAGCCGGCGCTGGGCCGCCGTATCGAACAACTGCGGGGCGAGCTGACCGTGCTTGATCCCGCACGCATGCTGACCCTGTCATAAGAACATTCCATGGACCACGACGATCCGATCCTGCGGTACTACGAAGCCGAGATGCGCTACCTGCGTGAAGCCGGCAAGGAATTCGCGAAAGCGCATCCCGACCGCGCTCGCATGCTCAATCTTGATCGCGTCGGCGATCGCGATCCGTACGTCGAGCGGTTGTACGAGGGTTTCGCGTTCCTGACGGGGCGTCTGCAACAGAAGCTCGATGACGAACTGCCCGAGTTGACCGAAGGGCTGGTGAGCCTGTTGTGGCCACACTACCTGCGCATGATTCCGTCGCTATCGGTGGTCGAACTGATGCCGCTCGACGAAAAACTGCAGAAGACGGAAACCGTTCCTGCCGGCGTGCCGGTACGCTCAGCGCCCATTCCCACACCGGTCGCCTCCGGTGCGCAAGGCACAACGCCAAAAACCGTGCAGTGCGTCTATCGCACTACGCAGTCGGTCGCGCTGCAGCCTTTGAGACTTGCCGAGGCGGGTCCCACGGTGCGCCACGACGGCCGCTCGCTCATTCGCCTGCGTTTCCTGATCGACGACTCGGCACGCCGTGAGGCAACCGATCTGTCGCGACTGCGTCTCTACCTGAACGCGGATCTGCCGACCGCGTTCGCGATGCACCTCGCGCTGACGCGCCAGGTGGATTCGGTCGCCTGGCGCATTCCCGAGGTGCGCGATGGCGAGGCCGTGCCGCTCGCGAGCGTGTACCTCGAACCGGCGGGCTTTACGACGGAAGAACGTCTCTGGCCAAAAGCGGAGGCCGCATTCTCCGGCTATCAACTGCTGCTCGAATATTTCACGTTTCGCGAGAAGTTTCTCTTCGTCGATCTGTGCGGTCTGGACGTCGCGAAACTGCCGGCGCAAGCAACGAGCTTCGAGATCGAGGTCCTGCTGACGCATCGTTATCCCGCCGACCAGCGCTTCACAACCGACAACGTGCGGCTTTACTGCACGCCCGTGATCAATCTGTTCACGCTCGATGCAGAGTCGATCCCGGTCGACCATCACGAAACGGAATACCGCGTCGTGCCTGCCGGCCATCAGGGTGAACACGTCGAAACCTACTCGGTGGACGCGGTCGAATCGTTCGACCATGAGAGCGCGGAGCGCTACGAGTATGTGCCGTTCGCCACGTTCCGGCATCGCGGCGGCATGCTGCGGCACGAGGCGCCTGAACGGTATTTCCACACCCGGGTGCGTCCGGGCGTCACCGGTCTGCACGACACGTGGATCATCCTCGGCGGCCACGCGTGGGAAACCATGGAGGATCTGCCGGAGGAAAGCCTGTCGCTGCGCGTGACGGGCACGAACGGCATGCTGCCGCGAAAGGGGCTGCGCGAAGCGAGCATCGACGAACTGGGCGAAAGCACGCCGAACGTTGCCGGCGTGCGCAATCTGGCGGCGCCCACACTGCCGCTCTATCCGCCCACCGGCGACCGCTTCCAGTGGCGGGTGCTATCGCACCTCGCGCCGAACTTCCTGTCGATGATGGACGCCGAAGTGCTGCGCGGTGCATTGGCGCTTTACGACTGGAGCGATGACGAACTGAACCGCCGGCGCCTCGCGGGCATCCTGCATGTGTCGGAAGAACTGCTTGAGGAGGTGTCCGGTGGTTCGGTGGAGCGGGGCGTGCTGATCGAAGTGACGCTCGATTCTCACGCGTTTGCCGGTGAAGGCGACGTGATGCTGTTCGGTGAACTGTTGCACCGGTTTTTCGCGCTGTACGCGGAAATCAACCTGTTCACGAAGCTCGCGATTGTGAGCCTGCCCTCCCAGCAACGTACCGCATGGCCGCGCAGCAAGGCGCTGCGTTCCCCCTTATGAATCCATGCGACCTGCCGAATCTTGAACCGCTCGTTGCCTCGCTGCTGGCGCGCGCGCCGACGATGGGCTTCATGCAGTTGTGCCAGTTGCTCGAAGTGCGCGTACCGGATCATCCCGGCTTCGGTGAGTGCGACACGCTGGAGCATGAGCCGGTGCGATTCCGTCCGCGTCCGCGCCTCGGCTTTCCCGCGGGTGAAGTGTCGTCGGTCGAGTTGGATGACGGCTCCGGCGCATTCGGGTCCAACGCGGCGCCGGCAATCCGCACGACATTCATGGGTCTCTACGGCGTGGATGCCGCGATGCCTTCGCACATGATCGACGACATCGCGCTGCGCGAGGAGGGGCATGAAGCGCTCGAAGCCTTTCTCGACCAGTTCAATCACCGCATCGTGACGCTGCTGTATCGCGCATGGAAGAAGTACCGTTATCCGATCGGTTTCCGGCCCGGCGGTACCGATGGGCATTCCCGCAAGCTGTTGAGTCTCGCCGGTTTCGGCTGGGGGGAGAAGCCGGCGCGGGCGGGGCTGCCGGATTCGCGTGTCCTTGCGCTACTGGGTTTGCTGATCCAGCGCACTCGCACGCCCGAAGGTCTTGCCGGTGTCGTCGCGCTGGCGGTGCCTGGCGTCGAGGTGCGTGTCGACGAGTTCTATCCGACGCTAAAGGGCGCGGGCGCACCTAAGCCGCTGACGTCGACCGGCAGCGCGAGGCATGCGCCGCAGGAGGACGGCAAACGCCGCGGTCTTGCAGGCGGCTATGTGCTGGGAAGTCGCATCGAGTATCGCAGTCGCGCCGCACGCGTGACCTTGCGGCCGGCGAGCGCCGAACAGGCGCACAACCTGTTGCCCGGCGCGTGGCTGCACCGTGAGCTGATGGCCTTCATCCGCCTGTACGTCGGCACGAAGGCGGATGTGTTTCTGCGCATGGAAGTGTCGTCGAAGCACGTGCCGGCGCCCAGGCTCGGTGCAACGTTGCCGGCGTCGCCTGAGCGCGCTGGACCGGCGCCGCGCCTGTCGTGGACCACGGTGCTGCCCTCGGACGACGAGCGCCTCATCACGATCCCGCTCGGCGCCTACGAAGTATTTCCTGCGCCGGGGCTCAACCCGTTCCTCGCGACGCTTGCCTGATTCCGGAGTTTCCATGCCTATCCGTTCAACAGCGCCCCTTCTCGCAGCCAGCTTGCTGCTGTCCGCTTGCGGCGCCTGGCAGTCCGTCTCGAACACGAGCTCGAGCGCGTATCACGCGGTGTTCTTCAAACAGGTCAAGCTGCTCAACGTCGACCTGACCGCTCGCGCGTCGCTCAATCCCGACGAGGCGCAACGCTCGACGTCGGTCGCGGTGCGCGTGTACCAGCTCAAGGACCGCAAGTTATTCGATAGCGCGTCGTACGACGATCTGCTGAAGCACGACAAGACCGTGCTTGCGCAGGATCTGCAGGCGAGTATCGCGACTGTCGTCAACCCCGGCGGTTCTGCAAGCATGTCGCAACCGATGCAGGCCGACACGGAATACGTGGCCGTTGTCGCGTTCTACCGCGACCCGGATTCGAATGGCGCGTGGCGCCGCGTCGTCGCGAAGAAAAAGCTCTCCGCCGATGCACCGCTCAAGCTGGAACTTGTCGCCAACAGACTGGCGAGTCCCGGCGACACGCCCGGCGTGAGGAGCGATCAATGACGCACACTTGTGCCGCACGCTGCGGCAAGGTGTTGCCGCATCAAGCGCCTTAACCAAAGACGCTCATGAGATAAAAAAAAGCCCGCACAGCGCGGGCTCAAAGTACTCGGAGTTTCGCAATCAAGTCGCATCGCGAGCCGCGATCCTATCGCTCGATTGTGAAAGGGCCGTGAAAGCTCATAAATCGAAGAATACGGTTTCCTGCTCGCCTTGCATGCGGATATCGAACCGGTACACCGTTTTGCTGGTGCCAGGCTCGCGTCGTGCGATCAGCGTGGCGCGGCGCTCCGCGGGCACGGTAGCCAGCACCGGATCGCTGTCGTTCGCAGCGGCTTCGTCGTCGAAGTAGATTCGCGTGAAGGTATGCAGCAACATGCCGCGCATCGTCAGGATCACATTCAGATGCGGCGCTTCGTTCGCTGAAGCACGCCCCGGCTTCACGGTCTCGACAATGAACCGCTTCTGCGCATCGGTCCCGGTGCCGACCCGTGCAAAGCCACGAAAGCCGCTGGCCTCCACTTCCGCCCGCGAAGCCGGATAGCGCCCCTCGCTATCCACTTGCGACACCTCGAGCATCGCATCGCCCACCACCTTGCCGTCGCCATCGAACACCTGGCCGACAATCGTGATGTGCTGGCCGGCCGCTTCGTAGTCCGCAACTGCGGTCGTAAAGAGACTCTTGAAATCGAAGTTGTACTGCTCGGGACACAGGCCATACGCAAAGTACGGTCCAACTGTTTGCGAAGGCGTTTGTTTGAGTGCGGTCATGGCTTAGCGCTCCATCGGAGTTTCGTTCGGCCCGCGCAGCACGATGTCGAAATCGTAGCCGAGTGCGTAGGCTTCCTGGGTCGTATCCAGCGAGAAACGCGACACGAGGCGCTCGCGCGCATGCTCGGGCGTGCCCTGGAAAATCGGATCGAAGGCCAGCAGCGGGTCGCCGGGGAAATACATTTGTGTCACGAGCCGCGAGCCGAAGTGATCGCCGAACAGCGAGAAGTGAATGTGATTGGGACGCCATGCATTCGGATGATTGCCCCACGGGTACGCGCCCGGCTTGATCGTCAGAAAGCGATAGCGGCCTTCGTTGTCGGTCAGGCAGCGTCCCGCACCGAGGAAGTTCGGATCCAGCGGCGCGTCGTGCTGGTCGGCCTTGTGCACGTAGCGGCCAGCGGCGTTGGCTTGCCAGATTTCAACCAGCGTATTGCGCACCGGACGGCCGCCTTCGTCGAGCACGCGGCCCGTCACGATGATGCGCTCGCCGAGCGGCTCGCCATTGCGGACGGCATTGCGCGTCAGGTCGTTATCGAGCGCGCCCAGGTCTTCGGCGCCGTACACCGGCACGCGCTGGTCGCGCAGCTTTTCCTTCAGCGGAATCAGCGGACGTGTCGGGCCGCGTTTCACGGACGAACCGTAGCCGGGATAGACGTAAGCGGGGTGCGATTCGAAGTCGCGCGGAGTGAGGATGGACTCGTCCATGCGGTGTCTCCTTGGATCAATTTTGGAATAGCGGGGATGGGAGGACTTTAGCCAATCCAAGAAGTTATGAAAAATGACGTTTTCTCGTGTTTCGTATAACCTCTCGTTATGCAACGAAGTCTCGCGGATAGCCGCGTCAAATTCCGTCATCTCCAATGTTTTCTGGCCGTCGCGCAGTTCGGCGGGGTTCAGAAGGCGGCGGCGAGCTTGTCCATTACGCAGCCGGCCGTCTCGAAGACGGTCGCCGAGCTGGAGGCCATTCTCGGCGTCAGGCTGTTCGAGCGCGGCCGCCACGGGGCGGTGACCACGCGCGAGGGCCAGCTCTTCATGCCGCACGCCAGCGCCTGTGTCAGTGCGCTGCGGCAAGGCGTGGATCTGCTGGCACGGGCTGAGGGCGCGGCCTCGGCCACGCTGGAGATCGGCATTTTGCCCACCGTCGCGAGCGCGCTGGTGCCGCCCGTACTCAAGCTGTTCGCCGCCCAATGGCCGCGCGTAATCGTGCGTCTTGCTACGGGCGCGAACCCGGAACTGCTGGAGCGGCTGAAGGCGGGCAGCATCGAATTCGCCGTGGGGCGTCTGGCCGACCCCGAGCGCATGGTTGGACTCAGCTTCGAGCAACTGTTCAACGAGCCGCTGATTGCCGTGGTGCGCGCCGGGCATCCGCTGGCGGCGAGCGCGGGGTTGCCCGCCGCCTTGCTCGAAGGCTTTACGGTGGTCGTGCCGCCGTTCGGCACGCTGATCCGGCAGTCGGCGGACAGTCTGCTGGCGGCGTGGGGCGTGCCGCCGCTCTCGGCCTTCGTCGAAGTGCTTTCGGTGTCGACCGGCCGGGCGCTGGCGCTTGAGAACGACGCGGTCTGGTTCGTGCCGCAAAGTGCAGTCGAATATGAGTTGGCGCACGGCATGCTGGTGCGTCTGCCGCTGCCGTTCGCGGGGACTGACGAGCCGGTCGGCCTGATCCGGCGCTCGGATACGCAGCCGTCGCCGGTGGGCCTGGCGTTGATCGACGCGCTGCGCACGGTCGCCCGGCAACGCATGGCCGCCGCCGCTGCGGCCGCCATGCCGCCGGCCAAGGCCACGAGGCGCCGCCGCAAGCCGCGCTGAAGCGAATCGAGGCCGCGTCTTCGCAGGGGAAGACGGCGCGAGATGGTGAACCATCTAGTACAAAATGCAGTTGCGGGCGGCCCCGTCCCCGGTGTACAAACACGGTGCGAAAGTTATCGCCAGTTCACGCACCGCGTAGCATCCATAAGATGCCGCCACGTTGCGCAATTGCGCTGGCCTGCATACAACATCAGGAAGAGCGTCGGAACGTATGATCAAGGAGAATGCCATGCCCAGCGACCTGCCCACCCCGAGCGCTGCCCTGCGCGCCGTATCGGACCCGGAGCACAATCCGCTTGGCACCGCTGGCGTCGAGTTCGTGGAGTTCGCCGCGCGCGATCCGCGCGGACTCGGGCAAACCTTCGAGCAACTCGGCTTCAAAGCCATTGCACGCCATATCAGCAAGGACGTCACGCTGTACCGTCAAGGCGAGATGAATTTTCTGCTCAACGCCGAGCCGGATTCGTTCGCCGCACGCTACGCGGAGGAATACGGCGTGGGCATCTGCGCGGTGGGTCTCCGCGTGGCGGATGCCCCGCGTGCCTTCGATCGTGCGATCGAACTCGGCGCATGGGCCTTCGAAGGGGAAAAGATCGGCAAAGGCGAGCTGGTGATTCCGGCGATTCAGGGCATCGGCGATTCGCACATTTACTTCGTCGACCGTTGGCGCGGCCGCGGCGGTTTGCGCGGCGGTGTGGGCGACATCTCGATCTTCGATATCGACTTCCGGCCTATCGAAATCGATACGGCGCAGGCCGACCTGAGCCATGCGGGCACCGGCCTGGTGGCGATCGATCATCTGACGCAAACCGTCGGCGCGGGCCGCATGCAGGAATGGCTCGATTTCTATCGCGACCTGCTGAACTTCCGCGAGATTCACGAGCTGCATGCCAACTGGCACGTCTCCGCCGAATCGCGCGTGATGGTGTCGCCGTGCGGCGCGATCCGTATTCCGCTGTATGAGGAAGGCACGCGCCGCACGAGCCTGATGCACGAGTATTTGCCGGATCATCCGGGTGAGGGCGTGCAGCATATTGCCCTCGCCACCGGCGATATCTTCGGCTGCGTCGAGCAACTGATGGCGAACGGGATCGAGCTCGTCGAGCCGCCGCCGCGCTATTACGATCAGATCGACGCGCGGCTGCCGGGCCATGGCCTCGATATCGAGCGGCTCAAGCGTGGCCGGATCCTGGTGGACGGCGAGATTGGTGCAGACGGTGTGCCGCTGCTGTTTTTTCAGACCTTTGTGCGGCGCCGCGCCGGCGAGATCTTCTTCGAGATCGTGCAGCGCAAGGGACACCATGGTTTCGGCGAGGGCAATTTAAGCGCGCTGGCGCAGGCGCGTTGATCGTGAGCTGGTGTGCTCGCGGGAAAGCCGGGGGAGAGGGGCAAAGTCTGGGCGACCGCCCAGGCCGCCTGGAAGACCGAAGGGCAAACGTCCCCTCACGCCTCATCCATCTCACTGGCCAGCCCCGGGTTCGCCGCCCCATAGGCCGCCGCCTGCCCCAGCAGCCATTCGCGGAAGCTCGCGAGCGGCCTGCCGTGGCTGAGCTCGGTGGGGTACACGAGGTAGTAAGCCGCTTCGGCAAGCGCCGGCGCATCGAAGGGGACAACGAGTCCTAGCCGCTCCAACTGCGCATCCACGAAGAAACGCGGCACCAGCGCGATACCCAGACCCGCAGCCGCGCCGCTGATCAGCATCGTATGCAATTCGTAGCGCACGCCCTGCATCGCGCGGTTGTCGTCCACACCCAGCTTCTCGAACCAGTTGGCCCAGCCGTCCGGGCGCGTCGTCGAATGCAGCAGCGGGTAGTCGAGCAGATCGGCCGGCGTCGTGATCGACCGTGTCAGCAGACTCGCCGCGCAGACCGGAACGACGTCCTCGCGGAACAGAAAATCGGCGGACGTGCCGGGCCAGGTAGGCTTGCCATAGTGAATCGCCGCTTCGAAATGGGTCTCCGCGAACGGAAACGTGCCGGTGCGCACACCCATGTTCACGCGCACGTCCGGGTAGTGCGCGTTGAAGTCGCCCATCCGCGGAATCAGCCAGTGCGACGCAAAGGTAGGCAGTGCGGCCAGTTCCAGATAGCCGCCGCCGCTGCCGTGCGCGATGATCGACAGCGTGTCGCGGTCCAACCCCTCCAACGCACGCCGCACCTGCACGCCGTAGACCTTGCCGGCCTTGGTGAGGACCACGCGCTGCTTGACCCGCACGAACAGGCGCACGCCGAGATTGCTCTCCAGCGTATTGATCTGGCGGGACACCGCGCTTTCGGTCAGGAAGAGCTCGCGCGCCGCGTGAGTGAAACTCTCATGCCGGGCCGCCGCTTCGAAAGCGAGCAGCGCGCCCATGTTGGGGATCTTGAACTTTCGCACGTTGATTCCGAAAACGCATCAAGTCTGAATTTTATCTCGCTTTACGGAAGGGCCGCGGATTTGAATAATCTCGCATCAAACGATGCCGTGCGTGCGTCCCGTCCCGACATGACGCTGCGCCGGCGGCCCCCCAATTCCGCGCGGACTTGCCCCAGCCCGCCCTCCTGAGAAAAACCATGCAGAACCTGCGCACCGTGCGAAATGCGAATGTCGAACAACTGTTGTTCAAACTGATTGGCGCCGAAAAGACCGCAACGTTGTTCAAGACGCTGAATCATCCGCAAGTGCTCAACGAATGGGAACCCGGTGTCGTCACCCGTGCCGAACTCGCGCAGGCAATGAACATGGTGTTGTTCGAAGACCTGCTGGCGCGCTCGGCGAATGGCCGCGCTTACACGCAGGACGCGCTGGCCGCGGGCGGCAGCGTGTACTTCGATCACGGCGCGCTGCGCACGGTACGTTGGGCGCACAGCGGCGCGCTGCCGCCGGGCGAAGCTGCGTTTGCGCGCATCCTGCGACCGCTTGGCTTTAGCATCAACGGCCGTTATCCGCTGGACCGTCTCGGCATGACGGGCCGTGCCTGGGCGCATGACGATGCGCCCGATGAAATCTCCCAGTTCTTCGTGAGCGAACTGCATCCCGAGCGTTTCTCGGCTGAGTTTCAGCAGGCGGTGAGCCACGTGATCGGCACGTCGCGCGATCCGTTGACGCCGGCCGCCACCGCGCAACTGTGGGAGCTCGAACGTGAGGGCGTGCTGCCGCTCGACGCGGCGCATGCATTGCTGCCGGTGATCGTCAGTGCGTTTGCGCGGCAGCATGAGATTCCCCGCGAGGCGGATTACGAAGTATTGTTGAAGGAGTCGGCGGAAATGGCGTGGATCGCCACCGAAGGCAACGCCTTTAACCATGCGACGGATCGCGTCGCGGACGTATTCCAGCTTTCCGATGACGAGAAAGCCAAGGGCCGTCCGATGAAACCGGAAGTCGAGCGTTCGCGTTCGGGCCGGGTGTTCCAGACCGCGTATCGCGCGGACATCGTCAAGCGCGAGTTTCGCGCGGCCGATGGCAGCACGGTGACGCGTGACGTACCGGGCTCGTTCTATGAGTTCATTACCCGCAAGCGCACGTTCGATCAGGACACACGCCGCTGGGAAACCGATCTGCGTTTCGACGCCGGCAATGCCCAGGGGATCTTCAAGATGACCGCGGGCCAGGCGGCTTGAGCGTGACGCAATCATTCACACGAGGTGCCGCCGAGGTGGAATCGTCAACCGATGAAGCGCGGTTCAAGGCCGCTGGGACACACTCCGTAGTGGAGTTGGGCGGCAGCGACGCACAAGACGCTGCGGCTGGATCGGCGCGCGGAGAGAAGGCGGACGGCCGTCATGTGGCCTCGCCGTTTCGCGGCACGGCGGCCGTCATGCAGTCGCTGGAGGCCGATCTGCGCCGGCATGTGCGCGGCGAAGTGCGCTTCGATCAGGCGTCGAAGGCGCTGTATGCCTCGGATGCCTCGAACTACCGGCAGGTGCCGCTGGCGGTGGTCGTCCCCGCTGATGTCGACGATCTGCTCGCCACCGTCGCCGTCTGCCGGCGCAACGACGTGCCGTTTCTGCCGCGCGGCGGTGGGACGTCGCAGAACGGTCAGTGCGTGAATGTCGCGGTGGTTGCGGACGCAAGCAAGTATGTGAACCGCGTCGTCTCGGTGGACCCGGAGGCGCGTACGGCGATTGTCGAGCCGGGTGTGGTCTGCGACACGCTGCGCGACGCGGCGGAGCAACACGGCCTCACGTTTGCCCCCGATCCGGCCACGCACAGCCGCTGTACGCTCGGCGGCATGATCGCCAACAACTCGTGCGGCGCGCATTCGGTGATGGCCGGCAAGACGGTCGAGAACATCGAAGCCCTCGAAGTCGTCACCTACGACGGCGCACGCTTCTGGGTCGGTCCCACCGCGGACGACGAACTCGAACGCATCATCGCCGCGGGTGGCCGTCAGGGCGAGATTTACGCGGCCCTGAAAGCGCTGCGCGACACCTACGCGGAGCTGATCCGCGCCAGATTTCCGCAGATCAAGCGGCGCGTGTCGGGCTTCAATCTCGATCAACTGCTGCCGGAAAACGGCTTCAATGTGGCGCGAGCCTTGGTGGGCACCGAAGGCACGTGTGCGGTGACCTTGCAGGCGAAAGTGCGGCTCGTGAAGAGCCCGGCGAAACGCGTGCTGCTGGTAGTGGGCTTCGTGGATATTTTCACGGCCGCCGATGCCGTGCCGCATTTCATGCAGTGCGGGCCGATAGCAATCGAAGGACTCGACCGCGCGATCATTCGCGGCTTGCAGGCACGTGGCCTGAAAAAGGAAGAGATCGCGCTGCTGCCCGAAGGCGATGCATGGGTCGTGCTCGAATTCGGCGCGGATACGCACGACGAAGCCGTACGGCAGGCTCGCGCGGCGGCTCAGCATTTCGCCTCGGGTGCGGCAGGCGCCAATGTTTCGACCATGGTCGTCGAAGCGCGCGCGTTGCAGGCGAAGGTCTGGTCGATTCGCGAGACGGGTGCGTCGGCGGTGGCGTTGTCGGTTGATCCTGCGCGTCCGGATCCGGTGGTGGGCTGGGAAGACGCGGCCGTCGATCCTTTGCGGCTCGGCGATTATCTGCGCGCGTTTCAGGCGATGGTCGACCGCTACGGTTACGAAACCAGCCTGTACGGTCACTTCGGCGACGGCTGCGTGCATGCCCGCATCACCTTCGATTTGCGCACGGCGGAAGGCATCGCGACGTGGCGCCGCTTTCTGCGCGAAGCGGCGGAACTGGTGGTCGAATTCGGCGGATCGCTCTCCGGCGAACACGGCGACGGCCAGGCGAAGGCCGAGTTCTTGCCGATCATGTACGGCCCGGAATTGATGCGGGCCATGGAGCAGTTCAAGGCGATCTGGGATCCGGCCAACCGTCTCAATCCCGGCAAGGTGGTGCATGCCTACCGCGCTGACGAAAACCTGCGCATGGGGCCGGCGTATCGGCCGGTGAACCTGCAGACCCGGCTGACGTTCGCGAGCCAGGAGGGCGACGGTTTCCAGCGCGCCGTCGAACGCTGTATCGGCATGGGCAAGTGCCGCTCGCTCGACGGCGGAACGATGTGCCCCAGCTACCGGGCCACGCGCGAGGAGAAGTACTCGACCCGAGGTCGCGCGCATCTGTTCTGGGAGATGTTGCAGGGCGAGGTTATTACCGAAGGCTGGCAGAGTCGCGAAGTCAAGGAAGCGCTCGACACGTGTCTTGCCTGCAAGGGCTGCAAATCCGACTGCCCGACGCATACGGATATGGCGTCGTACAAAGCCGAATTTCTTTCGCATTACTACGAAACGAAGCGCCGGCCGCGTCAGGCGATGTTCATGGGCCGGATCGGCGAATGGGCGCCGCTTGCCGCGCGTTTTCCGCGCCTGACCAATTTCATGATGTCGGCGCCGGGTCTTGCGCCGCTCGGCAAGTGGATTGCCGGAGTGGCGCAAGCACGTGAACTGCCGAAGTTCGCGCGGCAGACGTATCGGGAGATTGCACGACGCGCGGCCAGAGCGCGTAATGCAGCGCCTGTGACGGCTGGGTCCACGCCATCCAATCGCAAAGTGATCCTCTGGGTGGACACCTTTAGCGACCATTTCTCGCCCGAGATTGCCGAGGCTGCCGCTGACGTGTTGACGCAACTCGGCTGGCACGTCGTGCTGCCGAAAAAGCGCTTGTGCTGCGGCCGTCCCCTGTATGACTTCGGCCTGCTCGAGCGTGCGCGCGAATTGCTGGTGAATGTGCTCGACGACCTCGCCGACGATATCGCTGCAGGCGTGCCGCTGGTGGGCCTCGAACCGGGTTGCCTGTCCGTCTTCAAGGACGAGCTGCTCAAGCAATTGCCCGATCACGCGCAAGCCAGGCGCCTCGCGGCGCAGACCTTCCTGTTTTCGGATTTCGTGGTGCGCGAGCCGTTCGACTGGCCGAAGCTCGATGCCCAAGTCGTCGTGCACGGTCATTGCCATCAGAAGGCGCTGTTCGGCATGCAAGGCGACACGGCGCTGCTGGAGCGGCTCGGCGTGAAATGGGCATTGCTCGATACGGGATGCTGCGGAATGGCCGGATCCTTCGGCTTTAACGCGGAGCATCACGCGCTGTCCGAGAAGATCGGCGAAGACAAACTGTTCCCGGCGATTCGCGGTGCGGCGGCTGACACCCTTGTGCTGACCAACGGCTTCAGTTGTCGCGAGCAGATCGAGCAGGGTACCGGACGTCACGCGCTGCATATTGCCCAATTGGCGCAGCGGGCGTTGGCGGTGGGCAATGGGACGCAAGCGGCTAGTGAGACTGCTGCTGCTCTCTAGCAGGCTCAGCGCCGCAGTCCCTCGCGTGACATGAAGCGTGTGTGGACCGACGTGCCGGTTGCGGCGGGTCTACTTTTTCGACGCTTCCACCGGCGTTTGCGGAATATCCGCGCTGGTGGCCATCCACAAGACCTCGGCGTCTTCGTCGCTGGTGGAGACCGCGGCGTGGCCGGTGCGGCTGTCGAAATAGATGCTGTCCCCCGCATTCAGATGGGTGGGCGCGTACAGCTCGGAGTACAGGCACACGCTGCCGCTGATCACGTACAGGAATTCTTCGCCTTCGTGCCGTCCCCAGTCGTCGAACGCATCGAGCGTGTGCGCCGAGATGCGGATGCGAAACGGCAGCATGGCCTTGTGCGCGAGATCGGTGGCGAGCAGCTCCATCTGATAGCCGCGATACGCATGACGTTGGCCCGCGTCCTTGCGGGTCAACGCGCGGCGGCCGCCGGCGCTGACCTTCGGCGTCGAGCCGAACAGTTCGCCGATTTCGATCTTCAGGCCGAGCACGATCTTTTGCAGCACGTCGAAGGTCGGCGACATCAGGCCGTTTTCGACTTTCGACAAGGTCGAGCGCGACACGCCGCACAGGCGGCTCGCCGTCTCGAGCGTCAGGTCCTGCGCCTGACGCGCAGCACGTACGCGCCGGCCCAGGTCCGACGTGGAGGGCTCGGCGGGTTTGGTGAGATGGGTATCCATGGGGTGTAGGGGCAAAAGCGCGCCGCATGGCGTGCAATGTTTCCGATCATAACATTGGGGGGACGTCGGAACCTTGCCGGGCAAGAACGGCGCGTAGCTGCGCGGCGAGCGGGTGTATGGGATGAGAACGAGGATGGCGTTTTCCCATCGGAAACTTCAACGGGTCGAAGGGCCGGCAGTTTCCTTATATTCGGAACGCCCCAACGCCTGATGAATGCGGGTGTTCATGCTGCGCAGGAATTCCACCAGTTCGGGAGGCTCCTCGATGTCGAATTCGACTTCCAGCGTGCACAGCCAGGCGGCGATCGAGTGGAGAGAATGCGCCCCCGTGTGGACGATGCATCGCTGCGAATCGAGTGCCGCCAACTGGCCGACGAGCGGGCAGATGCTTTGGGCAAGCGCCTGCATCGGCGCGTGAAGGATCACTTTGGCGCGCACCGGGTACGCCGCGGTGGAAACGGAACGGGAGACGTACGCGGCCAGATCGCCCTTGTCCGGCCCGCGCCGAGGCTCGAAACGCGATCCGGTTGAAATCGGCGGGATCACCCGATCGACGCGGAACGTGCGCCAGTCCGCCCGGCTACAGTCCCAGGCGACGAGGTACCAGCGTGATTCAGCGTTGACCAGGCCTTGGGGCTGGACGGTGCGCTGGCTGACCCTGGCATTGCCATCCGTGTAGCGAAACTGCGCTTCCTCGCGATCGGCACATGCGCCGGCAAGCGCAGCCAGCACGACCGGATCGACCCTGGGCCCCGCCTGGGCCAACTTCTGGATGGAGGCGAAGAACGTCCTCGCCTTGCGGCCATGCCTCGGAGGCATCAAATGCTCTAGCTTGACGAGGGCGGCGAGCGCCGACTCTTCAATGCCCTGCACGCCGCTGGCGGCTAGCGTTCGCAGCGCCAGCGAGACTGCGAGCGCTTCGTCCTCCTCGAAAAGCAGGGGCGGCAAGCTCGTCCCTGCTTCCAGGCTGTAACCCCCGTCGGGCCCCGGCGTCGCGCCGATCCGGTAGCCGAGGCCGCGCAAGTGGTCGACGTCGCGTCGCACGGTCCGCTCAGTGACGCCAAGGCGCTCGGCCAGCACGGCGCCATGCCAGGATTGGGCGCTTCTAAGCATGCCCAGCAGACGCAGCAGCCTTGTGGAGTTTTGCAACATTCGACGTCGGTCTCCCTGGATGCGGACAACCTCTGTCCGCAATGCTCCGTAGATTAGCAGTAACGGCAGGCCCGGACGATTTCGCGCCGGCCGGTAAAGGCAGCGGCAACGTCCGAACGACGAAGCACCGGATCGCTTGCTGGCAGGACTACGAGCGGAAGTCTTTCGCTTTCACTGAGGACACTGTCATGAACATCGATTACCCGAGCGACGTTTCCAGGCAAACCCGCCTCCATCGTGTGCCGGCACGGCCTCTTTCCGGTGGAAGAGAAGTCAATCCTCTACGTATTGCCGACTGGCTGGTGAGCGGCGCGCGTGCCATGAGCAGGCAGCCGGTGCTGTGGCTCAGCGTGTTGCTGGTCTGCGCGGATTGCGTGACGCTGCTGGGGTTCCTGCCGCTGTTGTGTCCGCTGGCGGTGCTGCTGACGCCGCTTGTGGCGGCAGGGCTGATGTTTGTGCAGGATGGCGACCGTAGAGGCCGGTCCAACTTGTTGCGCGAGACCCTCGCGGCGCTGGCGCGGCGCAGCAACGCGCTGTGCGTGATCGGGCTGTACGGCGCAGCGATAGCAGTCGTCGGCTATGGGGTCGTGCTGGCAACCTTGCATGTCTCGCTGAACCTCCTGGCTAACGCGGGCGGCGTGCACAACGTCTTGCTCAAGGATGGCGGCGGCCATGGCATGCGCGCCGCGCTCGAAGCGCTGCTCGGCGCATCGATCTTCGCAGTCGCGATCGCGGGCACCTGCTTCGCTTCGGCACTTGTGATGCTGCAGGACATGATCCCGCGCAGGGCGATGATCGTGGGTCTGCGCGGGCTGGCTCGCAACTGGTCCGTGACGCTGACGTACGTGGTAGCGCTGACGGCGGCCATGGTGTTGGCGCCGATGGTTCCGCTGGCGCTGCGTGCCCTGGTGCTCACACCGCTGCTGACAGCCGTACCGCTGCTGTCGCTCTACGGCGCTTACCGGGACATGTTTGTCGGCCGCTGAGCTTTAACGGCTGACTGCGACGAGCGGCCGTCGCGTTCACTTCTCTTTATCTGCGTATTCGCGATCGAGCCGGTCGTACAAAGGCTTGTTGACGAGCCGTTGCCGCTCGCTGAACGGCGCGACCAGCGAGGCGTCTTCGTCCAGCCGGCCGTTGTCGCGCAGCGTGCCGAGCGCCCGCTGCATGCCAAGTACCGCGCCCTGGAGGGCGGCGTTCGCATAGAGCACGATTGCGTAGCCGAGCTTGCCGAGCGCTTCGCGCGACTGCGTCGGCGTTTTGCCGCCGATCACGATGTTGATCAACTGCGGTGCGTTGATCAGTTTGGGCAAGCGCTCGATGTCGGCGAGCGATTCCGTCGCTTCGATGAACAGGATGTCCGCGCCCGCTTCGACAAAGCGGTGACCGCGCTCGATCGCGTCTTCGATGCCATGCACGGCGGCGGCGTCGGTGCGTGCGACGATCAGCAGGTTGTGGTCCTCGCGGGCATCGACGGCTGCGTGAATCTTGCCGAGCATCTCACCGGTCGCGATCACTTCCTTGCCGGAGAAATGACCGCATTTCTTCGGCATCACCTGGTCTTCAAACTGGATCGCGTCGGCGCCGCTGCGTTCGAGCGTGCGCACCGTATGGCGCACGTTGAGCGCATTGCCGAAGCCGGTATCGGCATCGACGATCAACGGCAGTTCGACTGCGTCGCGCACCCGTGCCGTGTGTTCGGCGATTTCGTGCAAGCCGACGAAACCCAGATCCGGCAGGCCGAGCGACATGTTGGTCACGCCGGCGCCGGTCAGATAGAGCGCTTCGAAACCGGCGTCCTGAATGACGCGCGCGCTCATTGCGTTGAATGCGCCGGGCACGAGCAACCCCTGGCGTTCTTCGACCTTGGCGCGGAAGGCCGCACGGCGAGCAGTGGACGAGGTGGGCATGACGTGTCTCCAGGATGAGTGTCGGGAAGTGATGGATGTTCGCAGAAAGCATACCAATCGTGAACCTGTTACGGCCTACGACCCGTCAGGTTGCGCATGCGGCGCATGCACAACGTAATCCAATCGCAACAAATAATTAAAGATCATATTAGCGATAATATTTTCCTGGCATCTGGTCACCGCTTGTATATGACGATACAGCGCCACAAATGGTCGAACCCCGTATTTTCGACGTAGGGATTGTCCTTAGTAGGTTCGGAGATAATATTGACTAATATTATTACCACGCGAGGCGTCCCCCTGCCGCGCGGCATCGACCGCTGACCCGCTGGGCAGACAGTCGATGCAACGACAATGGAGACGAGGATGATGAGTCGCACAGCGCTGCAACGGATGGTGGCGATGCTGGCCACCGACCTCGTGTACTAGCCACCGGTACCAGCGATACGCGATGAGCGTTACTTTTCCGCGAGCCGTAGGCGAGTACTTGCCTGACGGCCCATCAGTGCCATTCGACGGCCCGCTCGCCGGGCAGCACGCTGGCATCCGCGCGTTCCACCCGAAGTTCAATCTCGTTACCAGGCGCGGCGCGGTCGAGACGGCGCGCTGCATCACCCCGTAGTTCATCTTCTAACCCGTGGTAAGCGACTGACAGTTCCGAAGCATGCTAGCTTGACCCGTGACGATTCTGTATCAGTAAGTTTGCATAACTAAATGTTCTGAATCTAATCCGATGCTTGGTCTTATAGGAGGAGGTCATGATGTCCAGAGGAGTGGGATTAATTTCCGTCTTGTTGGCAATGACTGTCGCGCTTGCTGCGTGCGATGGAGACAGTGGCGGCAGCGCATCGCAGGCCGCCGGGGTATCGAACTCAAGTTTGTCGCCGGCGACTGCCGCAGCCCAGTCAAACGACAGTGCATCGACGGATGAGGCAAGCTCGTCGGTTCCGCTACCGTGCGACGCCGCCGCAACCGCCAACACGCCTTGCTCTGCAGCCCACAGTGTGACGCGCTTGCTGACGAAGAGTTACAAGGGTCCGCTGTTCCAGATCCAGCGGGCGTCCGATAACACCACCTTGAACGTCTATCCGTATACGTCGGGTAGTTTGCCGCGTGGCGCGGACCGCACGCTGATCGGCTCAGCCAATGTCAACAGCGCAAACGCGTTCTGCAACAACACCACCTGTTCCGTCACCTACCTCTACGATCAGATCGACCTGGTGGCGCCGCTGAAGGGTGGCGCGTTCGGCAATGTGCCGGCTACCCTCACGCTCAACGCGGACGGAACCGAGTCGTTGACCGTTCCGAGCACCAGTTCAGCGGCGCAAAAAGCGACGACGGTTCCGGTCCTCAACGGCTTTGCGACGATCACGCTTCCAGGCTCGGGGACGCTGACTGTGCAACTGCTGCAGCCTCCCACCGCGTTGACCACTGCGTCGCCTACCCTGCAGGTATCGATCGGTAACGACTTGCCGGCGCTACCCGGCACGCCCGCCAAGCTCGGCTTCGTACCATCGCAAGGCGCCGAGATTCCGGCCTTGGGGACGTTGGCGGGACAGGCGTATCGCAACCGCTTTGGTACGGTGAACCAGTCGATCGGGGACACCGAGATCGCGGAGTACATGGTGGCAGGCGCGCACTACAGCCAGTCATCGACCTGCTGCGGCACGTACGGCAATATGGAGAGCAGTGCTAACTCCGGCACCTATGCACATGGCGAAGTCGAAGGCGAGATGTTCGCGCTGGCGTTCTCGAATGGCAACGCCGCGGTGTTTGGCTATTGCGATGGCGATTCGAGCCAGGCGCCCAACGTGAAGGACCCGGTGTGCAACGCGCTCGATACCAACTGGCCGGGTGTCGATGCAGAGGCGGGTGTCTATCTCTACGGGCCGCAGCAACCGCCGAAGGACAAGTTCGTCACCGTCCTCTCCAAATACTCACCCGTGACCGCATCAAATGTCTTTGTGGTTAAGGATGGCTCTTCCTCGCAGAGTGTCCTCACCGCAGCCTATGACCAGGCGCCGCCCGAAGCCCTTAACTTTGGCAACGATGCGGGCCATGCCTTTAACGGTCAATGGCAAGGCGGCTTGTCGCTGGGCGAAGGCGGCGACGGTAGCGCGGCTCCCGTTCAGTTCTTCGAAGGCGCGGTGATCACCAAGGCAACCTCGGACACGACCGATAACGCGATCCAGGCGAGCATTGCCAGCTTTTACGGACCGCCGGCCGACAAGACTACGGCTGCCTGCTATGCAAACAACCTGATCGATTCGCCGCTGAGCCTCGCCGAACCGGATACATGGGCCCAACAGAATGGCGGCACCGCCGTGCCGGCGACCGATGTCTCGGGCGTGAACCGGGGCGCCGCAACGGTGACCAGCACCAATGGTTCGTCAGTTTCGAATGTCCGCGAAATCATCCGGGTTCAGGGCGGCCAATCG
This sequence comes from Paraburkholderia sp. GAS38, assembly GCF_050434965.1. Lineage (NCBI taxonomy): Bacteria > Pseudomonadati > Pseudomonadota > Betaproteobacteria > Burkholderiales > Burkholderiaceae > Paraburkholderia > Paraburkholderia sp. GAS38. Next base: position 86,893 of record NZ_JBNDJO010000023.1, read on the forward strand.
TATAGCTTTACTGACTATGTGCTTGCGACCACCAATGCGACGGTCTTCCCCGGCGGATCGATCCAGACCGACGACCCGAACGGCACCGAATTCGGCTGGGTGCTCAATACGAACACCGGTGCGATCGTGAGAGGGACATGGGGTGCAGGACAGGCGACCTCGCTGAGCGCTGTGAAGTCGGGCAACTGGTGGAAAGTGACGATGACCCTCACTGCTCCGGCAGGGTCGAACAATGCGCAAGTGTTTATCGATCCGCCGACGTCCAGCGCTGCCGGCGTTCGTTCGCAGCAAGCGGCGTACTTGAGCGCTACGCATTACTGCCCGAGTCTCGCTATCGTGAGCAACCTGGGCATGTAAGTCTGTAGGTATGTAGGCATGAAACCGCGCCGGATTTTGCGGACCTGAGGCGCAATGAAGGAGGGCGGTGCTTTCGAATGAGAACGCGCCGCCTTTTCCTTTGACCTTTGACGCCAGAATTCAGCCCGGGAATCAGCCGGGAAGAGAAGCAGGTTCGGCACTACGCGATAGGCCCTCGCGCCGCTGAATGAAACTGCTCACGCAACTCCCGTTTCAGCACCTTGCCGATCGGACTGCGCGGCAAGGCATCAATGAATCTCAGCGCGGAGAGCCGTTGCATCTTGCCTAAGCGCGCATTGATCCACCCCAGCAACGCATCTTCGTCTAGCACGGCGTGTGGGTGACGCACGACGAACGCCACCGGCGTCTCGCCCCATTGCTCCGACTGCACGCCGACCACGGCCGCGTCCGCCACATCAGGATGCGTACGCAGCTCCGCTTCCAGATCGCTCGGGTACACATTGAAGCCGCCCGAAATGATCATGTCCTTCTTGCGATCGAGCAGCGTGAGGAAGCCGTCTTCATCGAAACGTCCCATATCGCCGGTGCGGATAAAGCGCTTGCCGCCCGGGTCGTACCATTCCGCCTCGGCGGTCTTTTCCGGTTGCCGGTAGTAACCGGTCATCATGGCCGGCGAATGGCCGACGATTTCGCCGACTTCGCCTTGCGTCACCTCGTTGCCTTGCTCGTCGATCAGGCGGATGTCGTGACCTTCCACGGGCTTGCCGACCGTATGCAGTTTGTGAGGGAACGCGTGCGCCTCCAGTTGGCATGAGCCGCCGCCCTCCGTCATGCCGTAGTACTCGGTGAGTTTGCCGGGCCAGCGCCGGACCACGTCCGCCTTCACGCTGGCTGCAAACGGCGCGCTGGTACAGAACTTCGCTTCGAAGCTGGACAGGTCGTAGCGGTCGAAGTCGGGATGGGCCATCAGCCGCTGATACTGGACCGGCACGAGCATCGTGTGCGTCACACGATGTTGCTGCGCGAGCGTCAGGTACTGCGTCGCGTCGAACTTCGGCATCAGCACGACGGTGCCGCCGAACGTGAGCGTCGGCATGAAGCTCACGAGAGTGGTGTTCGAGTACAGCGGTGTCGAGATCAGCGTGGTGGCATGCGGCCCGTAGCCGCGTTCGATGCTACGCTGCGCATAGGCCCAGCGCATGCCGTGCGACTGCACGATGCCTTTCGGCGTGCCGGTCGTGCCGGACGAGTAGATGATGTTGAATGGCCACGCCGGGTTGATCGCCAGCGGCACGGGCTCGGCGCCTTCTGGCGCGAGCCAGGTCCGAAGCGCGCTGGTGCCAGAACTGCCCGAATGCCCATCCAGTGCAATCGCCGTAGTGCCGATCTCGCCGGCGACCGGTTCAAGCAGGCGCGTGACCTCGGCGTCCAGAAAGAGCAGGCGCGCGCCCGAATTGCCGATCATGCTGACGAGGCTCGCCGCGCTCGAAGAAGGCGCGAGCGGCGCCACTGCCGCGCCCGCCCGCAGGCCACCGAGAAAGGCCACGACGTATTCGACCGATGCCGCAGCACACAGCGCAATCGCGTCGCAAGGCTCGAGCCCGTCACGCTGTAACGCGGCCGCAAAGCGATCGACTTGCGCGTCCAGTTCAGCGTACGTCACGACTTTGCCGTCGCAGATCAAGGCAGCATGGTCGCCGCGCTCGGTTGCGAAGCGGCGGATCATATCCGTAATGCAGACGAAGGGTTCGTTCAGCAATGCGTCAAGCCATGTCATGTGCATGTGTCTCCGCGGGTTCCGTTGTGCCGGACGTCCTGATTGTCCAGCGATCATACGTGCGAGCCTTCGCCATGTAAATAAAAGCACGTCCATTCGCTTTCTGATGCGTAGCACCATGCGCTAGGTGTTTTCCCGGCTAAGCCCAGCGAGGGACATCATTTGCACGGTTTGCCCGTTGACATGCTCCGAACGGTCGTGCGAAATTGCATGTTGATTCGCCGGCTAGCCACGGCGCCAACCTGCGCGCTTGAGCCGTCTTCGCACATAGTTAGTTATACCTAAGATAAAGATCGATTCTGAAATCGTAGGAGACAACTGAATGGAAAAGATGCGTTCCCTGGCGGCTGGTGCAACCATGTTCATGGCGCTGGCTTGCGGTACCGCTTCGGCGGAAACGGTCAAGATCGCGTACATCGATACGCTGTCGGGTCTGATGGGTTCGTTGGGAAACAACGAGCTGAAGAGCTGGCAATACGTGACCGAGGTGGCCAACCAGCAGGACTGGGCCGGCGGGCAGAAATTCGAAATGGTTCCGTTCGACAACAAGTTGTCGCCGCAACAAAGTCTCACGCTGCTCAATGAGGCGGCCGACCAGGGCATCCGCTATATCGCGCAGGGCAACGGTTCCTCGGTGGGCCTCGCGCTTGAAGACGCGGTGTCCAAGTACAATGCGCGCAATCCCGGCAAGGAGATCATCTACCTGAATTTTGCCGCAGTGGATCCGGCCATGACGAATAGCAAGTGCGACTATTGGCACTTCCGTTTCGATGCCAACGCCGATATGAAAATGGAAGCGTTGACCACCTTTCTCGCCAAGGATCCCAACGTCAAGAAGGTCTACCTGATCGATCAGGATTACTCCTTCGGCCATGACGTGTCGCGCACCGCGCAGGAGTATCTCAAGCGCAAGCGTCCGGACATCCAGATCGTGGGCGACGATTTTCACCCGCTGGCACAGGTCAAGGATTTCTCGCCGTATGCCAGCAAGATCAAGGCATCCGGCGCCGATACGGTGATCACGGGCAACTGGGGCAGCGATCTCGCACTGCTGATCAAGGCCGGCAAGGACGCAGGCGTGACCGCGAATTACTATACTTACTACGCCTCCACGACCGGCGTGCCGACGGCGATGGGTGCGGCGGGCGCCGGACGCGTCAGGTATGTCGGCTATATGGGCGCGAACACCAGGGACAATCCGCCGCAAGCGGATCAGATCATGGATGGCTTCAAGAAGAAATACGATGACGATTTCTTCGAAATGGCCGCTTATACTGCCGTGGCGATGCTGGGCAAGGCGATGAAGGAAACCAGGTCCACGGATCCGGTCAAGGTGGCCAAGGCCATGGAAGGCATGAAGGTCCAAAGCCTGAACGGCATCGTCGAGATGCGCGCGTCCGACCATCAGGCGCAGCAGCCCCTTGTGATCGCCACCTGGGTCAAGGCGGATGGCAAAGACGTCAAGTATGACCAGGAGAAGACCGGCTATGGCTGGCGAACCGACGCCGTGCTCGACGCTTCGTCGGCGAGCCAGCCGACTACGTGCCAGATGAAGCGACCGAACTAGGCCGGCATGCCGGTCAGCGGATGAAGGATGGGTAGCGGGCCGGGTCAGCCTGGCCGCGCTCCATTGCAAGGCACGCGCTGGCCGACGCTGCCGCAAGAAGTAAGGAACATTGTCCGTGGAATTCTTCGTCATCTCCCTGTTGAACGGCATCAGCTACGGGTTGCTGCTGTTCCTGCTGTCGTCGGGGCTTACGCTGATCTTCAGCATGATGGGTGTGCTCAATTTCGCGCACGCCAGCTTCTACATGCTGGGCGCGTATTTTGCGTATGCCATCGCCAGCAAGCTCGGCTTCTGGCCGGCGCTTGTGTTGGCTCCTTTGCTGGTGGTGGTGGTCGGCGCGCTCGTCGAGCGCTTCGGACTGCGCACCGTGCACAAGTACGGGCATGTGGCCGAACTGCTGTTCACGTTCGGTCTCGCCTATCTGATCGAAGAAGCCGTCAAGCTGGTCTGGGGGCAGTCCGCCGTGCCTTACCGCATTCCGCAGGAACTCGACGGCCCGCTGTTCCAGGTCTTCACGTCGGTGTTTCCCAAGTACCGCGCCTTCATGATGCTCGTGTCGGTGTCGATGCTGATCGCGATGTACGTGGTGCTCACCCGCACGCGCATCGGCCTCGTGATCCAGGCCGCGCTGACGCATCCGCAGATGGTCGAGGCCCTCGGTCACAATGTGCAACGCGTGTTCATGCTGGTGTTCGCCGGCGGTGCTGCGCTCGCGGGTCTGGCCGGTGTGATTGGCGGCAATGCGTTCGTTACTTCGCCGTCGATGGCCGCTTCGGTCGGCACCATTGTGTTTGTCGTGGCGGTAGTGGGCGGCATGGGATCGCTCGCGGGGGCGTTTATCGCGTCGCTGCTGATCGGGCTGCTGCAAACCTTCGCCGTCACCATCGACGCTTCGCTCGCCGACCTGTTCGGCGCAATCGGCCTGCATGTGACGAGCGCCACGTCGCTGTCGTCGGTGTGGAAACTGACCGTGTCGCAGATGGCGCCGGTGCTGCCCTATCTTCTGATGGTGGTGATGATGATTGTGCGCCCACGTGGTCTCATGGGAACCCGGGAGGGCTAGATCATGAAACCCACTATGCGGCAAAGCTACGAACACGCCATGGCCCCGGGCCTTACCGCTGCTTCATCGCGTCATCTCGCGCGCTATCTGATCTGGGGGCTGACGGCCCTTGTGATGGCGGTGGCGCCGCTGATCTTTTCCAGCGGCTTCGCCATCACCCTGTTGTCGCAGATGGGCATCATGATCATCTTCGCGCTCTCGTACAACATGCTGCTCGGCCAGTCGGGCATGCTGTCCTTCGGCCACGCGGTGTATTCGGGCATGGGCGCGTTCATCGCGGTGCATGTGCTCAACCAGGTCGGCGCGGGCGCGTTGTGGTTCCCCGTCTCGTTACTGCCGCTGGTGGGCGGTTTGGGCGGTGCGTTCTTTGGCATCCTGTTCGGCTATGTGACCACACGCAAAGCGGGCACCACGTTCGCCATGATTACGTTGGGGATCGGCGAAATGGTGTTCGCCAGTTCGCTGATGTTTCCGGACTTCTTTGGCGGAGAGGGCGGCATCTCGACTAACCGCGTCGTCGGCAATGCGGTACTCGGCATCACGTATGGGCCAGGGCGTCAGGTGTATTACCTGATCGCGTTGTGGTGCCTGCTGTCGATGGTCGCGATGTATGCGTGGACGCAAACGCCTTTGGGCCGCATCGCCAACGCCGTGCGCGACAACGCCGAGCGGGCCGAGTTCGTCGGCTACAACACCCAGCGCGTGCGCTACCTCGTGGTGATTTTGTCGGCCTTTTTCGCCGGGATTTCCGGGGGGCTGTCGGTGATCAACTTCGAGATCGTATCGGCGGAGAACGTGGGCGCGGTGCATTCCGGCAGCGTGTTGCTGGCCACGTTCATCGGCGGTGGCGGGTTCTTTTTCGGGCCTGTCATCGGCGCGGTGGTGTTTGTGCTGTTCGCCGTTGCGCTGTCCAGCCTGACTCAGGCGTGGCTGCTTTATCTGGGGCTTTTCTTCGTGCTGATGGTGATGTTCGTGCCGGGCGGCGTCTCGAGTCTGTTGATGAAACAGGTGCCGCTGCTCGCGAGGCGCAAGCTGGGCCGCATGCTGCCCTCCTACGCGGTCGCGCTGGGAGCGGGTGTTGTCTTGCTGGCCGCTTTGATCCTCACTGTCGAGCTGACCTACAAACTGCAGATCGACAGCGACAACGGTACCGGCATGACGCTGGTGGGTTTCGCTTTCGATGCCGCCTCGTTCAAGCCCTGGGCGGTGGCCGTGGCGCTGTGGCTAGCCGGAGTGCTGGCCTGGCGCGCGGCGGTAGCGCGGGTGCATCAGGCGTGGGACGCCGTGCAGGCGGAAATGGCAGGAGGCGGGGTATGACGGCCGCACTGGAATTGAGCGAGCTCACCAAGAACTTCGGCCAGACGGAGATCATCCGTGGGGTCAACCTGAGTATTCCTAAAGGTGAGCGCCATGCACTGATTGGGCCCAACGGTGCGGGCAAGTCGACCACCTTCAATCTGATTTCGGGGCGTTGTGCGCCGAGTTCCGGCTCGGTCAAATTGAACGGTGTCGAGATTGGCGGCCTCAAGCCGTTCGTGATCAATCGCATGGGGCTGTCGCGCAGCTTCCAGATCACGAATATTTTTCACCGGCTTTCGGTGTTCGAAAATCTGCGTTGCGCGGTGCTATGGTCGCATGGCTACAAATACTCGTTCTGGCATCGGCTGGCGAAGCTGCATGATGCACGACAGCGCGCCGAAGAAGTGCTGGAACTGATCGGGCTGCAGCGGCGCAGCGAAACGCAGGCAAGCCTCCTGACCTACGCTGAACAGCGTGCGCTGGAAATCGGCATCACGATTGCCGGCGGCGCCGAGGTGATCCTGCTCGACGAACCCACCGCGGGTATGAGCCGTTCCGAATCGGATCAGGCCGTGGAGTTGATTCGCAATGTGACGGTGGGCAAGACCCTGGTGATGGTCGAGCACGACATGGGCGTGGTATTCGGCCTCGCGGATCGTATCTCGGTGCTGGTCTATGGCGAGGTGATCGCGACGGATACCCCCGAGGCGATCCGCAACAACAGCAAGGTCAAGGAGGCCTATCTCGGCGCGTCCCTTGACGAGAGCTCCACCGAAGGAGCGCACTGATGAGCGGGCGCATGCTCGACGTGCAAGGCCTGCACGCCTACTACGGCAAGAGCCACATTCTGCAAGGCGTCGATGTGCATGTCGACGAAGGCGAGATCGTCACTCTGCTCGGGCGCAACGGCGTAGGGCGTTCCACCATGGCGAAAACCATCCTCGGGATGGTTAAGGCCGCGGGTTCGGTGCGCTTTCGCGACGAGGAAATTCTGGGGCGTCGCACCTTCGAGATCGCCCAGTTGGGCATTGGTTATGTTCCTGAGAATCGCGACGTCTTCCCCACGCTAACGGTGCGCCAGAACCTGCTGCTGGGCGAGAAGCGCAGTCGGCGCCAGGGCAAGCCGCGCTGGACGCTGGCGGACATGTACGGCATGTTCCCGCGCCTGAAGGAGCGCGAGAATACTGCCGCGGGCGTGCTCTCAGGGGGCGAGCAGCAGATGTTGACGCTGTGCCGCACGCTGATGGGCGACCCGGACCTGATCCTTATCGACGAGCCCACGGAAGGACTCGCGCCGAAGCTGGTGGCGCTGGTCGCCGAGTATCTGCAGGCGCTCAAGGAGCGCGGCGTGTCGGTGCTGCTGATCGAGCAGAAGCTCGCTATCGCGCTCGACATCTCGCAGCGCGTCTATGTCATGGGTCACGGGAGCATCGTCTTCGAGGGGACGCCTGCCGAGCTGAAATCCAATGCGCAGGTGCGCAAGGAGTGGCTGGAGGTGTAGCGCTGTTTTATTGTCGACCGAACATATGAACTCAACCGATTCTGTCGCCGGATGCCGGCCTGCTAGTCCCGCCTGGATTCCGCAAATCCGCCTGTATCAGGACTGGCTGCATCGAACGCGTGGCCTTGCGTTCGATTCGTACGATGCGCTGTGGCGCTGGTCCGTCACGGATCTCGACGCGTTCTGGGCAAGCGTCTGGGAATACGGCGGCATGCAATCGCCGACACCCTACAGCGCGGTGCTGGCCGAGGAGCGTATGCCCGGCGCGCGCTGGTTTCCAGGCGCCCAGGTGAACTACGCGCAGCAGGTGCTTCGGCACGCCGACGCCGCGCATGCGGCGGGTATGGCGGCCATTATCAGCGAGGACGAGCAGGGCTGGATCAGAGAGCTCAGTTGGCCCGAACTGAAGCGCCAGGTCGCCGCGCTTGCGTTGACGCTAAGAGAGCGCGGCGTGCAACGTGGCGATCGTGTGGTGGCTTATTTGCCCAACGTGCCCGAGACCGTGGTGGCGTTTCTCGCCTGTTGCAGCATCGGCGCGGTGTGGAGCGTGTGCGCGCCGGACATGGGACTGCAGGCCGTGATCGACCGGTTTCGTCAGATCGAACCGCGCGTCCTGATTGCCGCGGACGGTGTCCGCTACGCGGGTCGTTCGATGGATCGCAGCCAGGTGGTGGCCTCGCTGCGTGCGGCGCTGCCGGATGTGCAGACGCTGATCGTGCTGGAAACGCCACATGCGGCATCGCGTGTGGCGGACGCACTGAGTTTCGCCGATACAGTCGCACGCGACGATGCCGCCACGGCGGCCTTTGTTCCCGAGTGGTTGCCCTTCGATCATCCGCTGTGGGTGGTGTACTCGAGCGGCACCACGGGCCTGCCCAAAGCGATCGTGCAAAGCCACGGCGGCGTTCTGGTCACCGGGTTGAGTGTCGTGCTGCATAGCGACTTCGGCGCGAGCTATAGCAGCAACAACCCTGGTGAACGGTTCCACTGGTACAGCTCGACCGGTTGGATCATGTGGAATGTGCAGGTGTCGGGTTTGCTGGCCGGCACGACCATCTGCCTTTACGACGGCAGTCCCAGCGGCAGCAAGGACCATCCGGACTGGGGCGTGTTGTGGCGCTTCGCCGCTCGGCACAAGGTCACTATCCTCGGCGCGGGCGCAGCGTTCCACGGCAATTGCATGAAGGCGGGGTTGTCGCTGGCCGAATGCGGCGACCTCTCACGCTTGCGCGCCGTCGGCACGACCGGCTCGCCGCTGCCGGAAGACGTGCAACGCTGGGGCAGCGCGCAATTCGCCGCCATGGGCACGCCGGACATCTGGTGGCTCAACATCTCCGGCGGCACCGATCTGTGCGGCAATTTCATCACCGGCAACCGTGAACTGCCGCAAGTGCCGGGGCGGATGCAATGCCGTCAACTGGGTGCCGCTGTCGAGGCCTGGAACGAAGCGGGACAAGCGGTGATCGGCGAAGTGGGCGAGCTGGTCTGCACGCGTCCCATTCCCGCGATGCCGCTCCATTTCTGGGGCGATGCGGGCAATGCCCGCTACCTGTCGAGCTATTTCGACGTCTACCCCGGCGTGTGGCGTCACGGCGACTGGCTCAGGATCGACGCGGACGGCGCTTGCACGATCTACGGCCGCAGCGACGCGACGATCAACCGTGCCGGCTTGCGCATGGGCACTAGCGAGATCTATGCCGCGGTCGAGGCGTTGCCCGAAGTGCTCGATTCGATGGTGATCGATCTCGAGTTTCTCGGCCGCGAAAGCTATCTGGCGCTTTTCGTCGTTCTGCGCGAGGGCCTCGTGCTGGATGCGGCGCTGGAAGCGCGCCTGGCGGCGGCCATCAGGACCTCGCTGTCGCCGCGTTTCGTGCCGGATCAGATTCTGCAGGCGCCGGAAATTCCGCGTACCTTGTCCGGCAAAAAACAGGAGGTGCCGGTCAAGAAACTGTTTCTCGGCCATGCGCTTGAGAAGGTGGTCAATCGTGAGGCGATGGCGAATCCGCAGTGCGTGGACTGGTACGTGGGTCAAGCTGCTTTGCACGCGGCGCGTCGTCAGGGTTAGCGGGTTACGTTCCCAGAGAGTGGGTGCGCATCCGCGTTGTACGTCGACAGGGTGGACACTGCGCGATCGCATGGATAGCATCAGGTCTTGGTCAATGTTCAGGACATGACGATATGCGAACCGATTCTGCTGCCTGCCTTCCCGACGACCTCGATCACGCGCTGCTGATAGGCCGCGTCTGGCGTCCCGCGCCGGTTGATGGACCGTCGGTCGTCGTGGTCCGCGGCGGCCATGTGTTCGATATCACGTCCACGGTGTCCACCACGGCCGATCTGTTCGACCGGAGCGACGCTGTGCAAATCGCCCGCAACGCGCCGGGCGAAGCGTTAGGTCCCGTGCATGCGCTGCTTGAAGCGAGTCTCGCGCCCGCCGCTAAAACTGACACGCGATTGCTTGCGCCATGCGATGTGCAGGCCATCAAGGCCTGCGGTGTGACGTTCGCCGTGAGCCTGCTTGAACGGGTGATCGAGGAGCAGGCGGGCGGCGACGCTGCCAAGGCGCTCGACGTGCGCCGGACCATCACGGAACTGATCGGCACCGATCTGGCGAAAATCAAACCCGGCTCGGACGCCGCGATGAAACTGAAGGCGGAACTCGAGCGGCGCGGCGCGTGGTCGCAATACATGGAGGTGGGCATCGGGCCGGACGCCGAAGTGTTTTCGAAGTCGCAACCAATGTCCGCCGTGGGGCTCGGCGCCGACGTCGGTCTGTATCCCACCTCGGTGTGGAACAACCCGGAACCGGAGATCGTGCTGGCCGTGAATAGCGCCGCTCAGATCGTCGGCGCCACGCTGGGTAACGACGTGAACCTGCGCGATATCGAAGGCCGCTCGGCCTTGCTGCTGGGCAAGGCAAAGGACAATAACGGCTCGTGCGCGATCGGGCCGTTTGTGCGCCTGTTCGACGAGCGCTTTACGCTGGATACGGTGCGCGCGGCGAGCTTGTCGCTACACATCGAAGGCACGGACGGTTTCGTGCTCGAGGGTGTGAGCCATATGAAGGAGATCAGCCGCGATCCGGCCAATCTCGTCGCGCAGACCTGCGGCGCACATCATCAGTACCCCGATGGTTTTATGCTGTTCCTCGGCACGATGTTCTCGCCGATCAAGGATCGCGACGCGCCTGGTGCGGGTTTCACGCATCATCTCGGCGATGTCGTGACGATCGCGACGCCTTCGCTCGGGGCACTGGTGAACACGGTGCAGCTTTCGACCGCAATTCCTCCGTGGACCTTTGGCGTGCGAGCGTTGTATCGAAGCCTGGCGAAACGCGGGCTGCTTTGAGGCCCCGACCTCAGCGTCGGCTTCAGCATTGGCCGGCGCTTCAGCCTCAGCTTAAGGTCAGCCACGCCGCCGTGTTGCCGGGCAACTCACCGTGCGTCTCCAGCGGCTCGCTCGCGACGAGCAAGGTGCCGCGCGGCAGCGCAACGGGCTGCATGCCCAGATTGATCACGCCGCGCAGCGTGCCGTTGTCGAAGACCAGCACGTCCGGCGAGCCGGCAGACTGCCACTCTAATAGGCCCGTACCGAGCGCATAGTCGCGCCGCAAGCGTAGAAGCTGGCGATACAGTTCCAGCGTCGAGCCGCTCACACCGTCCTGACGATCCACGGCATAGCGAGCAAAACTATCCGGCTGCGGCAGCCAGCTTTTTTCGCCAGGACCGAAACCGAACGAGGGCGCATCCGCCTTCCAGGGCAGCGGTACCCGGCAGCCATCACGGCCGATCTCGGCGCCCTGCGTGCGGAAAAACGCCGGATCTTGCCGATAGCGCGCATCCAGCGTGGTGTGCTCCGGCAAGCCCAGTTCCTCGCCCTGGTAGATATAGGCCGATCCCGGTAGCGCGAGCGTCAGCAAAGCCGCGGCGCGGGCGCGGCGCAGGCCTAACGCTTCGTCGGGCTGCTCGCCGGCCGCGTCGATGCCCTTGGGGCGCGCGCCCGGCTTGCGCAGACCGTAGCGCGACGTATGGCGGACGGAGTCGTGGTTGGACATCACCCATGTCGTCGGTGCGCCGACCGCCGCCGAGGCCGCCAACGAACTATCGACGACCGCGCGGATTTCGGCCGCGTCCCAGTGGGCAAGCAAGTAGTCGAAGTTGAACGCCTGCTGCATTTCATCGCCGCGAATGTAGCGAGCGAGCCGCGCTTGCGGCGCGATCCACGCTTCGGCCACCATCATCCGTTCACCGGGGTAGGTGTCCAGTAGACGGCGCCAGTGGCGGTAAATCTCATGCACGCCTTCCTGATCCCACATCGGGCTCGTGTTGTTGCCGTGATCCGCGGTGCCTTCCACCATTGCGGCGTGACCGGCCCAGTCGGGTAACCCCGGTGCCTTGATGAGACCATGCGCGACGTCCACCCGGAAGCCATCCACGCCACGGTCCAGCCAGAAGCGCAGCACGTCTTCGAATTCCGCGCGGACCTCGGGGTGATCCCAGTTGAGGTCGGGCTGCTTGCGGTCGAACAGGTGCAGATACCATTGCGAATCCCCCGGCGCGCGAGACCAGGCGTTGCCGCCGAATACGCTCTGCCAGTTGTTCGGCGGAAGGTTGCCATGCGGACCTTTGCCGTCGCGAAACAGATAACGCGCACGTGCGGCGCTGCCGGGCGGCGACTTCAGCGCCGCCTGGAACCAGGCGTGTTCGTCGGACGTGTGATTGGGCACCAGGTCGACGATCACCTTCATCCCCAGCGCATGGGCCTGGTGCCGCATGCGCTCGAAGTCGTCCAGCGTGCCGAACAGCGGATCGACGACGCGATAGTCGGCCACGTCGTAGCCGGCGTCGGCCTGAGGGGAGCGATAGAACGGCGAGAGCCAGATTGCGTCGATGCCGAGGCGGGCGAGATACGGCAGCCTCGCCGTGATGCCCGGCAGATCGCCGATGCCGTCGCCATTCGCGTCGGCGAAAGAGCGCGGGTAGATCTGGTAGATCACCGCGCTGCGCCACCACTCTGCACCGGCAACCGCTTCGCTTTCGCTTTCGGTTTCGGGGAGGGTGAATTCTTTCGTGCGCATGTTCATGTCGTGTCCCTCTTGTTGGTCTGCCCGGACAGGTCCCCATGCCGGCGCGCAACCCCGATTATGAGGGCCGATGCTGCCAGGAATTTATTGCCGGCCGTACGAGCCTGTTTTCTATCGATCCATGCTCAAGCGAGATCGTTCCCGAGGATTGAGCTGCGTTACATCCGGTAGCAAGCGGGCGGGTTAGGGCTCAGACGCCGTTGGATGCGACAGCGCCCCCGTGAACGGGGGCGCTGCGGAATCGTCGCACCGGCGTGGCGCGCTTGCTCGTGCAACGGCTTACTGGACGAAGTTCGCATAGGCGGAATTCACATGTGCTTCCTTGATCCGCTGGGCGGAGAGTTCGGCACGGTCCGAAGCCGGCGATGGGTACGAGGTCTTCTCGTCGGCCGCGGTGGTGCCGTTGAGGAACGACTTGTACAGATCTGCCCGGACCTGTTCGCGCGTCAGACCTTGGGGGGCGGTCTGGGCGGGATCGGCATGGGCCGCGCCGGCAAGGAGGGTGACTGTGCTGGCGAGCAAAAGCGTGGCGAGTTGGCGTTTCATGAATGGCAACCTTTGAATGTGAGCGAAGTGAATGAATGGATCCGCACCCCCCATGTCCGGCGTTTCTGACCGGATACGTGTGGTGTGTTCATATCTTCGCAACGTGATCGCAGGCGCCTGCTTGGCAAAGATTAAGGATTTTTTAGCGATTCACGGGGACGCATCGCGTCTGCGGCTTACCTAAAAGATGTTTCATGTTGCACTGCAGCGAATTTGCGATACTGCAGGTTCGCTTCTTCCTGCGCCGGCCTTTACGACGCCGGCCACGCATATCGTGGTAAAAATTTTGACGATCGAAGACGATCAAATCGTCGGGCGCGACATTGTGGATACACTCAGCGGCGCCGGTTTTGACGTCGAGTGGGTCACGAGCGGCCAGGACGGCATTGCGCGTGCGGTGCATGACGAGTTCGACGTCATCACGCTCGACCGCGTGTTGCCCGGCATCGACGGGTTGACGATTCTGAAGACCATTCGCGGTGTCGGCATCGAGACACCGGTTCTGATGATCAGCGCGTTGTCCGATGTCGATGAACGTGTGCGCGGTTTGCTCGCAGGTGGCGACGACTACATCCCCAAGCCGTTTTCCGCTGAGGAAATGAAGGCGCGTATCGAGGTGCTGCTGCGCAGGCGCGGCCGTCGACAGCAAGCCGCATCGACTGTGCTGCGCGTCGACGATCTCGAACTCGATCTGATTGCCCGTACGGCGACGCGCGGCGAACATGCCGTCGCGCTGCCGCCCGTGGAATTCAAGCTGCTCGAATACTTTGCCCGAAACTCCGGGCAGATCCTGACCCGCACGATGATCTTCCAGTCCGTGTGGGACATGCATTTCGATCCGGGCACTAATCTGATCGAGGTCTACGTCGGTCTGCTGCGCAGAAAGATCGACCTGCCGGGCATGCGTCCGCTGCTCAAGACCGTACGCGGATCCGGCTACATGCTAGGGTAACCATGACAATGAGCCTGTGGCGCAGCACGATATTCCGTTTGCTGATGATCTACGCGCTGGTGTTCGCAGGCTCGGTTGGCGGACTCGTGTGGATCAATTACTGGAACTCGGCGAACTACACGGCCATGCAAGCCGACTACAACATCAACTGGCAGTTCCAGTATTTCGCGGCGTTGCCGCGCAACCTCATGCTGAGCCAGATCGATGCGCGTACCAGAACGACGATACGCAGGCCGGTCAACTTCTACGGCGTGTTTGCACCCAACGGCCAGCACCTGACGGGCGACATCGCAAGCAGTCCTGCCGGCGTCAAGCCCGATGGAGACGGCGTCTGGTTGCGCCCGCAACTGATCTCGCCGACCCTGGAGCGGCCGATGTACATGCGCACCCGGGCCACGCGCCTGCCCGACGGCGATCTGCTCGTGATTGCCCGGGACGTGGACGAAATGGCGCGGCTGCGCAGTTACATGCTGGGCGGCATTGCATGGAGCGGAGCGATCGCGCTGCTGGGCGGTCTCGGCTTCGGCATTCTGTGTTCGGCCGTGCAGTTGCGGCGTATCAACGAGATGCGCCGTCTCACGCATCTGATCGCGCAAGGTAACCTCGACACCCGTTTGCCGGAACGAGGCGGCGATGAGCTCGCGTGGCTGTCGCAGATCGTCAATCATATGCTCGACGAAATATCGCGCCTGATGCATGAGGTCAAAAGCGCGTGCGACGGGATTGCGCACGATCTGCGCACGCCGCTCATTCATATCCGCTCGTTGCTGGCGCGCATCGAACCCGCAACGCTGAGCGACGAGGACGCGCAACGCTTGCAGCGCGCCGCGCAGGAAACCGACGAGGTGCTCACTCGCTTCGCCGCGATACTGCGTATTTCGGAGATCGAAGCATTGCATCGCCGGGCCGGCTTCAGCGATGCGGAGATGCATGTGCTGTGCCGGCAGGTGGGCGAACTTTATGCGCCCGTCGCGGCGGCCAGAAACGTCGAGCTGAAACTTGATTTGCAGCACGTGTTACCGGTGCGAGCCGATCATCCGTTGATGTTCGAGGCCCTCGTCAATATCGTGGATAACGCGATCAAGTTTGCGTCGCACGAGGGCGTCGTGGCGATCAAGGTGCAGCAATGCGCGGAGGGACCGCGCATCACGGTGTGCGACGACGGCCCAGGAATCCGTGCCGATGAGCGGGTCGCCGTGCTGCAGCGGTTCTATCGCAGCGAGCGCACACGCGATACGCCGGGTTCGGGGTTGGGTCTTTCCGTGGTGCAGGCGGTTGCCCATCTGCACGACTTCAGGCTGACGCTGGAGGACGCCAATCCCGGCACCTGTGTCGCGCTCGATTGCTGGTCTGAGCGGCACGCTCCATGAGAGGGTGACGTCATGCGCATCTTGTGTGTGGGAACCGGTGGGCGAGCCGGGTATCTGACGGCCGCGCTGATGGAGGCGAATCACAGCGTGTCGAGCGTCGAGCGGATTGTCGATGCGGCTTATCTGGTGGCAATCGAACAGATCGACGCAGTGATCGCGCTGACCGCCGGCGACCCCGCCGACGCCGCCCGCGCGATGATTGCGCGGCCGGAGCATACGGTGCTGGTAGTGATCGACACGCCCGGCGATCAGGATGCGCGCATCGCCGCGCTCTACGCCGGCGCGGACGTGTGCTTCACCGGTCACTACGAGTACGCCGAACTGGACGCGCGACTGCATGCGTTGTGGCGCGAGGCCGGTCAGTCCGAGGTGGATCCGGTAAGGACGGCTGCGTTGTCGGCCGCGGGCATGACGCTCTCGCGCGCCACGCGCAGTCTGATCGGACCGGGTGAGGTGGCGCTTGCCTTGACGCGGCGCGAGTATCTGCTGATGGAGTGCTTGCTGCGCCAGTCCGGTACCGTCGTGCAGCGCGACGATCTGATCGCCTACGTATTCGGCGATGCCGATGCGGACGGCGTTTCGTTGCAACGCCTGGTGTCGGCGTTGCGGCGCCGGATCACGGAATCCGGATGGTGCTTGCGACTGGATACGGTGCCGCGCATCGGCTATAGCCTCGTTCTCGAGGCAGAAGACGTGCCGCAGGCACCGGTGCAGGCGCGCTAGTATTGCTCGCTGACCGCCTTGGGAACGAGATAGGTTTGCTTCACGGGATCGAAGCGGATCACGTAGTTGGCGTCGATGTTTTTGTCGCCGCGATTGCCTGTCTCGTGAATCTTGAGCGGGTAGACCTCGTCCGTCGACGCCGTATCGGGCTTGATGTCGAATTCCTTTTCCTCGCAGGCTGACGGCTGCTTGCTGCATCTGTCTGAACCCGTATTGCTCATCGAAACGTCGATGTTCTTTGCGGCGAGGACCAGCTTGTTCGGGCGCGGCAGCCAGATGCTTCGCCCAGTCTCCACATAGCCCTGGAGGACGACGCCGTCTTCGATCACGAAACCATAAAGATGCGGACCGAGCTGCTGGATGCTGACGTCGGCCGCGTTGCCGAAGTTACCGGATGCGATATTGGTTTGCTTGATGACGGGTTCAAGACCCTTGCCGTCGCCGGTGGGCTTGAGCACGTAGAGGTCGGTTTGCCCACCGGTCGAATCAGGAGCGGACGTCGCGGCGCCGTCCTGGGCCGTATCGACGAAGTTGCCGCACATGGCCAGCAGATAGCGAGGACCGTCGCCCGTCGTCAGGCGTGTAACGTCGCACACGTGATAGGCGTAGCTATCGTCGTCTGCTCGCCATCCCTTGTTGTGGGCGTCCCACTTGCCATAGGTGGTCTCGATGAACTCGCGCACAGCGGGGGCGATCGGTTTGTTCTTTACCGGTTGCGCGGCTAACGCCTGGGCGCAGAGTGTTGCGCCGAGCAACAGCCAACCCATCCGCTCAATCGCCTGGCGAGAGTGACTCAGGAATTGCACTTCGAGCTCCTTGTTTTGTCCAGCTTGATAGGGTTCATTGATGACGCGGCTCGCCCGCCGCATCCGCGACGCTGACCCAGCCGTTTATCGTGCCTTTGTGTGGATTGCGGTACGCAACCTTCAGCCACTGCGCATCGTCGCTGACATCCACGACCTCGACCGCATCGCCGCGCACCAGGTAGCGCGGTGTCGGATTCTCCGTGGGAGTGGCATGCAACGGCAGCCGCTCGACGCTAACATGAATGACGGGCACCTGCTTGTCGTCCGGATCGCTACGGCTCCGCAGCCTGCGGGAAACGACGTTGCCCTGCTCGTCGTAAGTGCGCAGCAAGTCCTCCGGTACATCGCCCTGCGCGGCGTTTTTGCCCAGCAGCTTTTGCAGGTCGTCGTCGTCGAGGCTTTGGGTGGCCTCGTAAAGGTAGAGCCGACCGTCCGTTCCATAGCGGTAGGCGTCCACGTACCAGCCCGCGCCGCGGCAGGCGCTGTAGAGCGTGTGCGTCTGCTTGTTCAAGGTGACGCCGAAGAGTCCATCGCAGTTGCCGCCGGCCTTTGCATTGCGCTTCGGTTCCAGCGGCACGAATTGCTGCCCCTTTGGGTCGTAGAGGAAAACCTGATAGCTCTCGTCGACGCCGTCGATAGAAGAGACGGAGGCAAAGTCCTGATGCCCGTCGAAATTGAAGTCATTGACCTCGAGACGGTAGTGCGCATCATCGTCGGAGTTGTCGATCTTCAGTCGCTGGGTCTTGCCGCTCGGGGTAAAGCGGACCAGCACCGCGTCCTCGGCTTGCTGAACGCGAGCGGTCACGCCCTGATCGACCTGGATCGTGAGGACTTCCGGTGTTGCATACGCGGAGAGTGCGGCAGAGGCGAGGGCAATCGCAAACGGGATGAGGGCGGGTTTCATCGGCATGGGTTCGTTCTTCTCGATCGCAGTGAGGGATTCGCGCACGGTTAGCGGGCCGGCTTTTACATCGCCTGCATAGCAGCGTAAGCGTTGTGAAGGCCGGTCATTGCGCACCCGCTTTGCACGATGGCGGCAAGCGCCACTTCCACGCTCCGTTGATCTTCACGAGCTTCGCCAGCTCGTTGTTATCGCTGCAATTTACCTTGGCGACGAGTTCCCCGCTGGCGGTCCAGGCCGGTGAGTCTAGCGAAATGGCGCTACTGTGCGGGGTGGATGGTTCGACGAAACTCGGTCCCTTCCACGACACCTTGCCGTCGATGCTATGGATCGTCCACATCGGACCGTCCATACCGTCGATCTGTTCCGAGGCCAGATATGCCCGGCGGTCCGGCGAGAACATCACTTCCTGACCGGCGTCCAAAATGCGCCCGGTGCGCTCGTCGATCAGCTTGCCGGTGAACACGTCGCCCTCGCGATCGGCGATAAGGGAATAGCCTTCCTTGCGACCGCAATAGGTATAGCTGGTGCCATCAAGCGGTTCGTCGTAGGGCGGCGTATCTTTAAACGTCAGTTCCTTGCCGGCCACCGTCAAGCGCAGTTCGTGGATGGAGCGGCGCACCGCCATTCCGTTCGCCGCACGCAACAGCTTCGCTTCCTGCTGTTGATCGCCGATGTCGCAGTCGAGCGACACCGCCGATGTTTGGGACCACGCCGCCTGATTCAATATCAATGTGGACGCTAATACCAGCGGGTAAAGCAAACCATGCAATTTGAATCGCATCATGCGAGTCCCTGAAGCCGTTGTATTTTTTGTGTCGCCGTGGGGCAGCCGTGAAATGGCGGGATGTATGGCCTGGTTTCGCTTTGAATAGGGCGGCTGCGCGGCTTCGTGATTATCGTTGGAAATGTTTCGGCCTTCAATCTAGGCTTTAAGATTGAAGCGGGTGATTCAAGCGGGCGCGGCACACGGCCTATTCTCATCGGCCGTTGTGATGCAAAGCTGGAGTCATTGCCTCGCGCAGCGTCGTAAAGGACGAGGCGATTAACAAGCGGGAGAGGGGGCTACTGCGAAGAGAGAGATGAGGTGCCCGACGGAGTTCGGGCAATAGCGAAGGCCGATTCAGCCGACGCCATCAACAAAAAGGGCCCTGGTTTTCAAACAACATCAACCAGAGCCCTCTTTGCATTTACCGATCGAGGAACGACTTCAGTCGATCCGCGCGGCTAGGATGCATCAGCTTGCGCATTGCCTTGCTTTCGATCTGGCGGATCCGCTCGCGCGTGACGTCGAACTGCTTGCCGACTTCTTCGAGCGTGTGGTCCGACTTCGTGTCGATACCGTAGCGCATGCGCAAAACCTTCGCTTCGCGCGGCGACAGGGAATCGAGCGCGTCGTCGATCGCAATCCGCAAGTCGGCCTGAACCGCAGCTTCCGCCGGCGACGTGGCCGAGGAGTCTTCGATCATGTCGCCCAGCGTGGCGTCGCCGTCTTCGCCCATCGGCGTTTCCATCGAAACCGGCTGGCGGGCGATCTTCAGGATGCTGCGGACCTTCTCTTCCGACAGATCCATCCGTGCAGCCAGCACCGACGGATGCGCTTCCTGTCCGGTCTGTTGCAGGATTTCGCGCGAAATGCGGTTCAGCTTGTTGATCGTCTCGATCATGTGCACCGGCACACGAATCGTGCGCGCCTGATCTGCCAGCGAACGCGTGACCGCCTGACGGACCCACCACGTGGCGTACGTGGAGAACTTCCAGCCGCGACGATATTCGAACTTGTCCACCGCTTTCATCAGACCGATGTTGCCTTCCTGGATCAGATCCAGGAACTGCATGCCGCGGTTGACGTACTTCTTCGCGATCGAGATCACGAGACGCAGATTCGCCTCGATCATCTCGCTCTTTGCCTTGCGCATCTTCGCTTCGGCCGCAACCATCTTGCGGTTGATTTCCTTCAGCTGCTTCAGCGGCAGCGCGACGGTGGCTTCGATGGCGATCAGCTTTTGCTGTTCGGCTTGAATGGCCGGCAGGTTGCGCTCCAGCGCGGCGCCGAATTCCTTGGACTTGGCGGCCATGCGCATGGTCCAGTCCAGATCGGTTTCGTGGCCGGGAAACGACTCGATAAACAGATCGCGCGGCATGCCGCTCTTTTCCAGCACGATTTGCTGGAGGCGCCGTTCAATCGCGCGGACCTGCGTCACCTGGTGGTGCACATCGCCGCACAGACGGTCGATCGTACGTGCGGTGAAGCGCAGTGCGGCCAGTTCTTGCTGGATGTCCTCACGAGCACGCAGGTGCGCCGCGGAAGACGAGCCGTCCTTCGCATGCAGCGAGCTGACTTCTTCGAAACGCGTGCGGACGCGAGCGAAAATCTCGAGGCAGTCGGCTGTCAGCTTCTTCAGACGGGCTTCGTCGACTGCGCTGGAATCTGCGCCGATGTCGTCGTCACCGTCGCTGTCGTCGCTGTCGGCGGCGTCCGTGTCCAGATCCGCGGCGGCTTCGACGCTGTCGTCCGCGACTTCTTCGGCGTTGGTGTTTTCGTTCAGGCCGTCGACCAGTTCGTCGATACGCAGCTCGCCGGCGGCGACCTGGTCGGCGCTGGCCAGAATAGCCGACACCGCCGACGGGCAGGCAGCAATCGCCTGCACCATTTCGTGCAGGCCATCTTCGATGCGCTTGGCAATGGCGATTTCGCCGGCACGGGTCAGCAGTTCCGTCGCACCCATTTCACGCATGTACATGCGCACGGGGTCGGTGGTACGGCCGAATTCAGAATCGACCGTCGACAGCGCGACTTCCGCTTCTTCGTCCGCCTGGTCGTCGGAGACGACCGGCGAGTTGGCGTTCAGCAGCAGCGCTTCAGCGTCGGGTGCCGTCTCGTAGACCGCCACGCCCATGTCGTTGAAGGTGGCGACGATGGTTTCCATCGCCGCGGTTTGCGCGAAGTTGTCGGGCAGGTGGTCGTTGATCTGCGCGTGGGTCAGGTAGCCGCGCTCCTTGCCCAACTGGATCAGCGCGCGCATCTGGCGTTGCTGCTCTTCGACTTGCTGCGACGTTTCGGCTGCAACCGGGATCGCTTTACCCGCGCCCTTGCCTTTGGCGGTTCGCCCGGCAGGGGCCTTGATTGAGTATCCGGCCGTGTTGTCTCCGGAATCATCCCGATCGAAAGGGTTCAATGTCTTCTCCTCGAAGGCTTCGCTATGAGGCGCAAGACGCGGCGCTCAGGCGTTTCGGCTAGGCCGCAACATCACCTGAGTGATACATGCGGCTGGTTTGTCTATGCTCGCAAAGAGCGAAAAGATTGGCCCGCGTGAAGCGGGCCCATAGAGGCGCGCGAAATTCGCGCGGCCAGCGATTATATACGAACTTGGGGGCGAACTCTCGTCAGTCAAGAGATATATATTCAGGAAAGGTCAAGTGGTGCGTGCCCTAGGGGCAGATCATCCGCGCTCACGGCTTCCTCGTCGTCGTGCGGCCTTTCCGCTTGCTGCTATATGTAGGGGCGTCTCACTGCAAGACAAGGTGCCGCCGTGAGATACGTGAGCGGCGCGCGACGCGTGCTCGTGGCGCGCGTCTCTCCTCATGATCAACGCAGCGCACGTCTCGAGCGTTGACCTCGAGGACCTCGCAAACTTTTTCGCGAATGGGGTTGACGTCTCGTAAAGGGCATCGCATAATTCGCCTCCCGTTTGATGACGGACGCGAAGAAAGCAGAGCTTCTGAGCGAATGATCTTTAAAAATTAACAGCCGATAAGTGTGGGCGCTTGATGGCGACGCGAGCCGGATTCTTTGGAATCTGGCATGAAGCGAAAGTATCAAGTCTCACACAGTATTAGAGGAAGGTTAGCCTGTTGAGAAACAGGCGTAATCATCGTCAGTACGTTGA
>NZ_JBNDJO010000024.1:0-106377 GCF_050434965.1 Paraburkholderia sp. GAS38
AGGTGACGCTGGGCGGTGCAGGCTCGACGACCCCGGTGACGCTTGCGAACGTGGCTGACGGCAAGGCGAACAACGATGCAGTGAATGTCGAGCAGATGAAGGCGATGGGTGCAAACATCGACTCGAGCGGCAACATCACGAACGCGTTTGTCTCGTATGACGACTCGACGAAGAACACCATCACGCTGAAGGGTGCGAACGGTTCGACGAAGATCACCAAGCTGGCAGCTGGCGATATTTCGTCGGCGTCGAGCACTGATGCGGTGAACGGTTCGCAGCTGTACCAGACGAACCAGAACGTAGCGAACGTCGCGGGTGGTGTGGCGAACGTCACCAACACGATCAACAACATCACCAATGGCGGTGCTGGCATCAAGTACTTCCACGTCAGTTCGACGTTGGCGGACTCGACGGCAACCGGCACCGATGCAATCGCAATTGGCGGCAATGCGAAGGCGACGGCAAACGGCTCGGTGGCATTGGGTGCAAACGCGACGACCACGGCTAACCTGGGTGCTCAGGCGTACCTGCAGGCAAGCGGCACGCTGTCCGGTATCGCACCGGTCGGTGAGGTGTCGCTGGGTTCGGCAGGTAAGGAGCGTCGCCTGACAAACCTGGCAGCCGGTTCTGCCGCGACTGATGCGGTGAACGTTAGCCAGCTGCAGGCCGCCGTGACGACCGGGTCGACCACGGCCACCGCTGATGTCGTGAAGTACGATTCCTCGTTGCACAACCAGGTTACCCTGGGTGGTGCTGGCACCACGGTGCCGGTGTCGCTGACAAATCTGGCAGCCGGGACAGTAACCTCGACCAGTCACGATGCGGTGAACGGTTCGCAACTGTATGGCGTGTCGGCCAGCGTGGCGAATGCTTTGGGCGGTCAGTCGAGCGTGAGCTCGAGCGGCACCGTAACGAAGCCGAGCTACGCACTTAGCGTTGGCACGTTTGGGGACGTCGGCTCGGCACTCGGTGCGCTTGATTCGACTGTTGGTGCGATTAACAACACCATTACCGACACGACGAAGTACATCAAGGTGGTATCGACGTCGTCGGCAGCAATCGCCTCGGGCGGTGAAGCGGTCGCGATCGGCGGCGGTGCGTATGCAAGTGGGCTTAACTCGCTGGCAATCGGCGCTGGCGCACGCTCGCAATTCGCGGATTCGATGGCGCTTGGTTCGAATTCTGTAACCAGCGCGGCGAACACGATTTCGGTCGGTTCCAGAGGGGCGGAACGCCGGATCATGAACGTGGCGAACGGTGTGGCGGCTACCGACGTTGCAACATTTGGTCAGCTGACTGCGCTGCAGAGTACCCTGCAACAACAGATGGCCCAGGAGGTGCAACAGACGAGCGGCGTGAAGTCGATGCTCTTGGGTGCTTCGACGTTAGGGGCGACGGTGCCGGTGACCAACTACATCGCGGTCAGCACCAACGTTACGGGCGGCGCTGGACCCACGTCCACGGACAACGCGCTGAATGCTATGGCGATCGGTCCGATGGCGAGCGCAATGGGTGTAGGGTCGTTGGCTGTTGGCGCGAGCGCGGGTACGTTCCACGACGGTTCTACCGCTGTCGGCTCCGGCGCACTCGCTGGTTCGACGAATACGACGGCGATCGGTGCCGGTGCGTCTACCAGCGGCAAGGCTGACAACTCGGTGGCGATCGGTTACAACGCGAACGCACAAGGATTGGACTCGCTGGCGCTCGGCTCGAGCGCGCAGACGAACGCCACGAATTCCATCGCGATGGGCAGCAACTCGTTCGTTGATACGCCGGGCGTCAATTCGATGGCTCTGGGCGCCAACTCCAGCGTTACCGCAGCGAATTCCGTGGCGTTGGGTTACAACTCGGTGGCAGATCGTGCCAACAGCGTGTCGGTCGGTTCGGCTGGCGCTGAGCGTCAGATCGTCAACGTGGCGCAAGGCACGGCTAATACCGACGCGGTCAACGTTCAGCAGTTGAATAACGCGATTGCGGCGGTTTCGGGCGGAGGTTCGGCGAACGTTGTTATTTATGACACGTCGGCGCATGACAAGGTGACCTTCGGCGGCACGGGGACAAGCGTGCCGGTGACGCTCACCAACGTGGCAGCCGGGCAGGTCACCTCGACCAGCAAGGATGCGGTCAACGGTTCGCAATTGTTCGGCACGGCAGCCAGCGTGGCCGCAGCATTGGGCGGAAATTCCGCGGTGGGCACGGACGGCAAGCTCTCGAAGCCGGGTTACACGCTGGATGGCACCACATACACCGACGTCGGCTCAGCGCTCGCGGCTGTCGACGCGAAGGCGGGTACCGGGTCGACCAACGGCGTGGCGTATGACACCTCAACACATACGAAGGTGACGCTCGGCGGTTTGGGCGCAACGCCCCCTGTGACGGTGTCGAACCTTGCTGCCGGCGTAGCGAACAACGACGCGGTGAACGTCCAGCAGTTGAAGGCAATGGGCGCGAACGTCGACAGCAGCGGCAACGTGACCAATGCATTTGTCGCGTACGACGACACGACGAAGGGTAAGGTCACCTTCGGTGGTGCAGGTGCCACGACTCCGGTTGTGTTGACCAACGTGGCAGCAGGCCAGATCACGTCGACCAGCAAGGACGCGGTCAACGGTTCGCAACTGTTCGGCACGGCAGCCAGCGTTGCCGCAGCATTGGGCGGAAATTCCACGGTGGGCACGGACGGCAAGCTCTCGAAGCCGGGTTACACGTTGGACGGAACCACATACACCGATGTCGGCTCAGCGCTTTCGGCTGTCGACGCAAAGGCGGGTACCGGGTCGGCCAACGGTGTGGCGTATGACACCTCAGCACACACGAAGGTCACGCTCGGCGGTACGAGCGCAACGACCCCTGTGACGGTGTCGAACCTTGCTGCCGGCGTGGCAAACAGTGACGCGGTGAACGTCCAGCAGTTGAAGGCGATGGGTGCGAATGTCGACAGCAGCGGTAACGTGACCAATGCATTCGTCGCGTACGACGACACGACGAAGGGTAAGGTCACCTTCGGTGGTGCGGGTGCCACGACTCCGGTTGTGTTGACCAACGTGGCACCGGGCCAGATCACGTCGGGCAGCAAGGACGCGATCAACGGTTCGCAACTGTTCGGCACGGCAACCAGCGTTGCCGCAGCATTGGGCGGAAATTCCACGGTGGGCACGGACGGCAAACTCTCGAAGCCGTCGTACAACGTGGATGGCGGGACTTACAACGACGTCGGTTCTGCGCTCAACGCAGTCGCCTCCCTTGCTAGTACCGGTTCAACGAACGGCGTGGTGTACGACAGCTCGAAGCGCGACATGCTGACGCTGGGCGGTGTTGGCGCAACGACGCCGGTGACGGTGGCGAACGTGGCAGCCGCGACGACCGACGACGAAGCGGTCAACCTCAAGCAGTTGAAGGATGCTGGCCTCAATGTCGACCCCTCGGGCAACGTGACCAACGCGTTTGTTGCGTACGACAATTTGACGAAGGGTACCGTGACGTTTAACGCGGGCGGCGCTCCGACCCAGTTGAAGAACGTGGCAGCGGCGACTGCCCTGACCGACGCTGTCAACTTTGGTCAGATGCAATCGTACGTAGCCGACCACGGAGGCAATGGCGGAACGTCGAACGCAGTGGCCTACGACGACTCGACAAAGAGCCAGGTGACGCTGGGTGGCGTGGGTTCGGCTACACCGGTGGTGTTGACGAACGTAGCAGCGGGTACTAACGCGACTGATGCGGTTAACTATTCGCAGTTCTCCAGCCTCGAAAGCCAGGTGAATAACCTTGCTGGCGGCGGAGGCAGCACGTACATCAACATCGGCACTCCGGCCGCGGGGACTACTGGTACCGCAGCAGCGGCGGCTGGCACAGACGCGATTGCGATCGGCAACGGTGCGTCGGCATCCGGTGATGCAGCAATTGCCATCGGTGCACGCACCAAGACGACCGGCAATCACTCAGTTGCGCTGGGTGATGGCGCCTCGGCACCGAACAACAACTCGGTCGTGCTGGGTTCGAACTCGACGACGGATCGCGACAACTCGGTCTCAGTCGGTTCGGCTGGCAACGAGCGTCAGATCACCAACGTCGCAGCCGGTACGCAGGCAACCGATGCCGTCAACGTCGGTCAGTTGAGCAACGCCATTGGCGGTCTGAACAACTCGATCTCGAATGTTGACCGCAGCGCGTCCAAGGGTATTGCCTCGGCTTCGGCGCTGAACATCGTCACGCCGTACCTGCCGGGTCGCACGACGCTGAACGCCGGTGTGGCCAACTACCGTGGCTACCAGGCGCTCGGTATTGGTGTGTCGCGCTGGAACGAGAAGGGCACGATCAATTACAACCTTGGCGTGTCCAGCTCGGGCGGCAATAGCACCATCGTCCGCGCCGGCATCGGCATCGTTCTCGGCAACTAAGCAACGGCTGTAAGGCCCTGAGTAGAAGCTTGAGACGTTAGCTGTCTGGGTCGCACGGGAAGCTTCCGTGCGACCCTCTTTCCATGAGAAACAGACATGAAGTATTCATTGATTGCCATCGCGCTCGCCGCGATGTTGGCTGGCTGCGCGTCGTCCACGACGCGCGATCAGCTGCAGATACAGGACCCCACGGTCCTGCAGAACGGGTTTAGCGCCACGCAGAGCCAGGCCGCCGGAGCGGTGACGTCACAGTGGATTTCGACCTACAGCGGTGTTCATAACGGTCCGATGCTGGGAGCGGTGCAAACCCGCTTGAACGCATTGGGCGACCGTAAGAACAACTACTTCGGCGAAAAGGCGCAATGTTGGCTCGACGCGGCCCGAAGCGAGCGTTCCACGCACGACGGATGGGGCTTTGTCGAGGAAGCGCTGGTCGAAGCAAATCGCCTGACCACGGCGCTGGAAACCGGACAGGGTTTGTCGGTCGACAATCCCGAGTTGCGTACTGCCGCTGTGATCCGTCCGGATCTCTGGAAGCAGGTGCTTGCTGCGAAGACCTCGCCGCTGTTCGCACAGTGCCTGGAGGCGCAACGCCTGACGGCTTGTTCCGAAGTCGAACTGATACACGCGGGCCACGAGTCATGGATCCGCGACTTCGATGAGAGCCAGCGTCTGGTCGACGGCGTCCAGAAGGGTGTACCGGGAATTGGCGCAGCGCTTGAGGCATGTACGCCACCGGCAGCCGCAACGCCCGTACCTTTGCCGATTCCGCAGAAGATGACGCTGCAGGCCGACGCTACCTTCAGGTTCGACCGTGGCGATCTGGCCGGCATGCTGCCTCAGGGCAAGGCGAAGCTCAGCCAACTGATTCGCGACCTCAAATCCGCAGACGACGTGACGGGTATCCGCATCGAGGGCTACACGGACCGTCTGGGCAGTGACAGCTACAACCGCCAACTGTCGACCAAGCGTGCGGAGACGGTCAAACGCTATTTGCAAAGCGGCGGTGTACAGGTGCCGATGAGCGCAAAGGGTTTGGGCAAGGATGATCCGGTGGTGCAGTGTAACAACCGCAACCATCAGGCGCTGATTGACTGTTTGGAGCCGAACCGCCGCGTTGAACTTGACTTCATGCGTAGCGGCTCACATTCGCAACAACCGCAGATGCAGCAGATGCAAAGCCATGCATCGCAGATTCAGCAACAGGAAATTCCGCAGCAAGAGCCGCAGGATTAGTAACGCCTGTATCGCACGTAGTACCGATCGCCGAACCTTGATGGTTCGGCGATTTTTTTCTTTGAACTCGAATTGCCAACCTGCGCGCGAAAGCGGTACGCATGCCGCCATGGGTCAGCATTAAATTCGCCCTGCCGAAATTCGGACGTATCTGATACATGGGCTGTGATCGCCGCGTCAGTGTGGACTTTCCCAGGTTACAGATCTCATATTGGCATCGTCCGGCATTTACAACTTTGAGGAAGGAAAGTTGAAGATATCTCGTAGGAAAAATCCCATGGATATTGCGGAAAGTATGGCGATGTTGTTGCGAACTGATGTTCGCATCTACTTGGTAAAATTTATTTTCTATGGTGTGCGCCGGTTCGATTCAGGTTTGCGCCCATTAATTGAAGACTCGTTAAATGGAGCGGTAAATGAAACGAATCGTTATTATCGACGATCACCCGATGATTCGCGGAACAGTGTCTAGCGTGCTACGCGCAGATCCGGAGCTCGAGGTACTGGGTGAATGCGGCGACGGCGAAGACGGTTTGCAAATGGCGCTAACTGAAGATCCAGATCTGCTAATTCTGGACCTTGATTTGCCCCGTCTCGATGGACTTTCCATGATTCGCCGTATTCGGATGAATAACGAAAAAATCCGTATTCTCGTACTTTCAGCCAAACCGGAACACGCTATGGCCGGCCACACGCGCCTTGCGGGCGCAAACGGTTATGTCGGAAAGGGGCGGGAAATTGGTGAACTGATTACTGCGGTGAAGACGGTTCTTTTTGGTTATGACTGCTTTCCGGCTGAAGCCGCCACGGGCAAAGAGGGTGGACTAAACTTGCTGTCGCCGCGTGAAGTCGAGGTGCTTCAATATCTTGCACGGGGTGTGAGCAACAAGGATATCGCCACTCGGCTGTTTCTGAGCGACAAGACGGTGAGTACGTACAAGAGTCGCATCCAGGAAAAACTTGGCTTGTCCTCGCTCGCCGCGCTAATCGAATTTGCATCGCTGCAAAAGCTTATCGATTGAGTCCGGCAAGTATGAACATGACTACCCAGCCTGATTCCCGGGCGGGTGCGCGCGAATTCGCGCACTGGTCCTCGCGCTCGGCGCGAACGGGTTCGATCCGGTGCGCAACTGCATTGGCTAGCATCGTCGCATTCGCGTTGCTGGGCCCCCTTTCGATGCGTGCAGACGCAGCAACTGCAGTTGACGTTGGCCAAGGGGACTCTGGCGTTTCTCTAAGTGACGTGGCTTGGCATACTTCGGTGGGTGCGCTGTTCGCGCTAGCCGCACTGTTAGTTGTCGCGCTTGGTGGATGGTGTCGCGCACGCATCGCATTCGATCGGGCCATCATAAGACTGGTCGGAGTCGAGAGCGAGTGGCAACGTCGCTATGCTGCCGTCGAGGCCCGGGAGCAGGCCGCACACGCCTTGGCCGCCGCACACGCCTTAGCCGCCGCACATGCTGAGGCCGCTGCCGGGCGTGAGCGCGACCGCATTCAAAGCGCAATGCGCTATTTCATAAGCGGACCGCTGTCCGCATTAGCCTCCTTGTTGGGGACGCTCCATAGCGTCGCTCTAACGCCGAACGAACGTTCCTTGGCCGGCAAGATCCACTTAGGCATGCGTACCACGCTTCGTGCAATTGAAGACGTGCTCTCGAACTCGCATGTCGAATCACGCGCTATTCTTCTCGCCGAAAATGTGGTGAATGTGCGTGAACTTATCGAAGGCGTTGTTGCGTTGTTCGCACCTACCGCCGCGCGGAAAGGCTTGCATCTGAGCGTGAGCATCGACCGGTCGATCGACACGCGCGTTCTTGCCGATAGTGATCGGCTCGGTCAAATGGTCTTCCATATGCTGAGTCGCGCGATTCGTTGTGGTGAAAGCAGTGTGATCACGATTGTCGCGCGCGCGGAGTGGCTGAATGCCGGATCGCAGCGGATTTCTATCAGCGTGAGGCACGTCGCGTCGGGGGAGACCGAATCAGCAAGTTCTTTACAAGAGCAGTTTCCTTGGTGGTTCAGCACGAACGCCCAATCAGCGGAAGTTTGCGAGGACGTCGAGTCAGGTCTGTCGCTTTGTCGGCTGCTCGCGCAACATATGCGAGGAGAACTTACGGTTGAGAACGCGTTGGGCTTCGGCTCGCGATGCACATTTAGCGCGCCGTTCACTATTGAGAGCGTGCACGCACCCGTGTCGTCGGCCAACGCTCAAGACTCGGCGGCTGGCTTTGCTCTCGCGGAGCGACAGATTGCTCATTCGCCACAAGCAGCGACCGAGTCCTTCGACCGAGCCTATCTCGAGGCGCTGTCGAATGAGGGAATCGATCTCCATACGTTCGTAGGTAGTTGGTGCCAATCGGTGCAGGAAGACTTGCAGCGGATGCGCGGCTTGCGCGAGTTGCCTGACGCCGGCGCTCTGCGGGGTGTACTGCACAGACTGAGCGGCGCTGCCGGACTAGTCGGCGCTCGCGGTCTGATGGAGGCGCTGCAGCGTTCCAGCGTAGCTCAACCTGAACCCGAAGCAGACGCACTCGACATGCTCGAAAAGCGCAGCGAAGCGCTGATGAAGCAACTCTGCGAAGCGATCGATCTACACGGGAGCAATCTGCCATGACTCGACCGCTAGCGTTGATCGAAGGCGATCTGACCATTCCGTTGCCGCGTCCTTTCGACGGTTTGCCGCCGCCTTTCGGCGTGCGTCGGCGTCTGTTGCGTGAGGCGGTACATCAGGCCATTGAGGAACCCGCTCAACCGGCCTGGCGGCCCGGCATGGTTCCGCCTGGAGTGAAGCACATTCTCTCCTACAAGATTCCACAGAGGAAAGTCGATACGTACAAAATCGACGTCGCATTGGCGGAGGCCAAGCGTTATCTGGAAATGAGTACGGTTCGTCCACGTTCGTCGCGGTCCGATCATGTGCTCGCGGCGTCAATTTTCGCGGGTTGCACAATAGCGCTGACGTGGTTGCTAGTGACCTGCTCGATAAAAGACGCCGAAAGCACGAAGGCCGTTTTGGTGAAGCATCCGGTGCTTGTCGCCGACAGTTCGCGTAGCGGCCAACCGGGAGCCACGTCTCAAACCGCGACCGGGAATACACGGACGGAAATCGCAGTGAAGACGATTTCAAACCCTGTTGTAAGCGCTTCGAGCGTTGCACCAACCGTGCTAGCGGGAACCAAAAACGCGCCAGTTGCAACCAGGCGTGTTCACGTGACGAGCCTTAGCGAAGCGCATGTGAAGGAACGTGTGAAATTGAGTCAGGCGACCCGCCCGGCAGTGCGTCCCACTGTGTCGGTGCAGCCCGAGTGGCGCGCCGGCGTGTCGCGTCCGGATGTGGAAGCCCCGGTGGACGACGCACCTTGGCTGAATTGGGCGGCGCAGCGACATAGCTTACCCGCGACTACGCGCGCAACCACGCCAATCGACAATAGCTGGAACGGTCATATGATCCAGCGTCGCATCACCGACGATCCCGCCGCGTTCCACGTGGACCGCCGCGGTCAATAAAAAAAGCCCGACCAAAGTCGGGCTCTCAAATCGGCTGCGTCCTTTTGCAAGGACGCAGCACCTGCAAACCAGCTTAACTCTACTGTTTGCGCTAACAGAGCAGCCTTAAGCCGCCAGCAGCGAACGCAGCACGAACGGCAGAATCCCGCCGTGCTTGTAGTAGTCCACCTCAATCGGCGTATCGATACGCAGCAGCACGGCCACACGCTTTTCCTTGCCGTCCTTGCCACGAATCACCAGCGTCACTTCTTGTTGCGGCTTGAAGTCAGCGCCAAGGCCTTCGATGTCGTACGTTTCTTCGCCGGTAATCCCCAGCGATTGCACGCTATCCGAACCCTTGAACTGCAGCGGCAGCACGCCCATACCCACCAGGTTCGAGCGGTGGATCCGCTCGAAGCTGCGTGCGACCACAGCCTTCACGCCCAGCAGTTGCGTGCCCTTCGCCGCCCAGTCGCGCGACGAGCCCGTACCGTACTCTTCACCCGCGAACACGATCGTCGGCGTACCTGCGTCGATGTACTTCATCGCTGCATCGTAGATCGACTCTTGTTCACCGCTCGGCTGGTGAATCGTCAAACCGCCTTCAACACGCGTGCCGTCAGCCTTCGCCGGGATCATCAGGTTCTTGATCCGGACGTTGGCGAATGTGCCGCGCATCATCACGTCGTGGTTGCCGCGGCGCGAACCGTAGCTGTTGAAGTCGGCCTTCTGCACGCCGTTTGCCTTCAGCCACTTGCCTGCCGGCGAGTCTTCCTTGATCGAGCCTGCCGGGCTGATGTGATCGGTCGTGACCGAGTCACCGAAGATGCCCAGTGCACGCGCGTTCTTCACGGCGGCGATGCTGTCTGCCGGCGTCATGGAGAAGTCCTTGCCGAAGAACGGCGGCTCAGCGATGTAGGTCGACTTCGGCCAGTCGTACACTTGACCTTCTTCGCCTTCGATCTTGCTCCACAGGTCGCCCTTTTTGGTGAGCTGTGCGTAGTTCTTGCGGAACGCGTCGGCGTCCAGCGCGAACTTGAGCAGGGCGTTGACTTCGTCGCTGGTCGGCCAAATGTCGCCCAGGTAGATGTCCTTGCCGCCCTTGCCCTTGCCGACCGGCTCGGTCATCAGGTCGCGCGTGATGTTGCCGGCAATCGCGT
Organism: Paraburkholderia sp. GAS38; assembly: GCF_050434965.1. Lineage (NCBI taxonomy): Bacteria > Pseudomonadati > Pseudomonadota > Betaproteobacteria > Burkholderiales > Burkholderiaceae > Paraburkholderia > Paraburkholderia sp. GAS38. The sequence continues at coordinate 10,283 of NZ_JBNDJO010000024.1, forward strand.
AAGCCACAACCAGCGGCGGCGAAGCCAGGAAGTTGGCGCGGATGTTCGGGTGAATACGCGCTTCGAAGTTACGGTTGCCCGACAGCACAGCCGCCGCGACGATGTCGTTCTTCGTGATCGCTTCGTTCAGTTCCGGCGTCAGGTCGCCCGCGTTACCGATACAGGTCGTGCAGCCATAAGCCGCCAGTTCGAAGCCCAGCTTCGACAGGAATGGCAGCAGGCCGGTCTTTGTCAGGTACTCGGTGACGATACGCGATCCCGGCGCAAGCGACGTCTTGATGTGCGGCGCAACCGTCAGGCCGGCTTCCACCGCCTTCTTCGCCAGCAGGCCGGCGGCCAGCAGCACGCTCGGGTTCGACGTGTTCGTGCACGACGTGATAGCCGCGATCAGGATGTCGCCGTTCTTCACGTTGACGCCGTTGGACGTCGTGTATTGCGCGTCCAGATCCGCCGCCTTCTTCGCAAAGCCGTTTTCGCCGACCGGCTTCGAGAACAGGTCGCCGAAGGTCGACTTCACGTGACCGATTTCGATACGGTCTTGCGGACGCTTCGGACCTGCCAGCGACGGCGTCACCGTGCCGAGATCCAGCGTGACGACCTTGGTGTAGTCGATCTGGCCAGCCTTCGGAATACCGAACAGGCCTTGTGCCTTGAAGTAGTTTTCGAAGGCGGAGATTTCTGCGTCGGTGCGGCCTGTGCCCTTGAAGTAGTCGATGGTTTTTTCGTCGACCGGGAAGAAGCCCATCGTTGCGCCGTATTCCGGCGCCATGTTGCCGATCGTCGCGCGATCCGGCAGCGACAGCGACTTCGTGCCTTCGCCGAAGAACTCGACGAACTTGCCGACAACCTTTTCCTTACGCAACAGTTCGGTCACGGTCAGGACCAGGTCGGTCGCCGTCAGGCCTTCGCGCAGCTTGCCCTTCAATTCGACGCCCACCACGTCCGGCGTCAGGAAGTACACCGGCTGGCCGAGCATGCCGGCTTCCGCTTCGATGCCGCCCACGCCCCAGCCCACCACGCCGATACCGTTGATCATCGTCGTGTGGCTGTCCGTGCCGACCAGCGTATCCGGGTAGTACACGGTGTCGCTGCCGTCAGCCTTCTTGTGCACGCCGCGTGCGAGGTACTCGAGGTTCACCTGGTGAACGATACCCACGCCCGGCGGCACGACCTTGAACGTGTCGAATGCCTGCATGCCCCACTTCATGAACTGGTAGCGCTCGTTGTTGCGCTGGAATTCCAGTTTCATGTTCAGGTCGAGTGCATCCTTTTGACGGAAGTAATCGATCTGCACCGAGTGGTCGACCACCAGATCAACCGGGACCAGCGGTTCGATCGACTTCGGGTTCTTGCCGGCGCGTTGCGCGACACCGCGCATCGCTGCGATGTCGGCGAGCAGCGGCACGCCGGTAAAGTCCTGCAGCACGACGCGCGACACCACGAACGGGATTTCGTCGACGCGCGCGGCGGTCGGCTTCCAGTTCGCCAGTTGCGTGATGTGTTCTTCGGCGATCTTCTTGCCGTCGTAATTGCGCAGCACTGACTCCAGCACGATACGGATCGAAACCGGCAGGCGGTCGATCTTGATGTTCAGTGCCTTGCCGAGTTGCGGCAGCGAATAAAACTTGCCTTTGCCGGAACCGCTGTCGAATTCCTTGAGCGTTTTGTGGAGGTTGTGGGCCATGGTGTTTTCCTTGGTTTGATCGCGGAACTACAGTACTGAACTAGATGACAAACAGATCGACGTATTCATTGACCGGCATGGCTTCGAGCCTTGCCTGATCCAGCGACACATCGAGAATCGCTTGTTGCTGCTTGACCGGAAACTTGCGCGCGAGGTTGGTCCTGAACTTCTCGACCAGCAACGGGATGCCGTCTGCACGGCGGCGCTTGTGTCCGATCGGGTATTCGACCACTACCTCGTCGAATGTCGACCCGTCGTTGAATTCAATCGTCAGTGCATTGGCGATCGAACGCTTCTCCGGATCGTGATAATCCTTCGTGAACTGCGGGTCTTCCACGCAGGTCATCGTGTTGCGCAGCGCGTCGATGCGCGGGTCCTGCGCGACGGAATCTTCGTAGTCCGCTGCCGTCAGGCGGCCGTAGATCAGCGGCACCGCGATCATGTACTGGATGCAGTGGTCGCGGTCGGCCGGGTTGTTCAGCGGCCCTGTCTTGTCGATGATACGGATCGCCGCTTCGTGTGTGCGAATCGTGATCTTGCTGATGTCTTCCACCGTCTTGCCGGCCGCGCGCAGTTGCGCATGCAGCGTCATGGCGGCTTCCACCGCGGTTTGCGAGTGGAACTCGGCGGGGAACGAAATCTTGAACAGCACGTTTTCCATGACGTACGAACCGTACGGGCGCTGGAATTTGAACGGCTGGCCTTTGAACAGCACGTCGTAGAAGCCCCACGTCTTCGCGCTCAGCACCGACGGATAGCCCATCTCGCCGGTCTTCGCGATCAACGCAAGACGCACGGCCCGCGAGGTGGCGTCGCCCGCGGCCCACGACTTGCGCGAGCCGGTGTTCGGCGCGTGGCGGTAGGTACGCAGCGCCTGGCCGTCGACGAGCGCCAGGGAAATGGCATTGATCAGCTCGTCGCGCGTGAGGCCCAGGAGCCGGCCAACAACGGCGGTCGAGGCGAGCTTCACAAGCAGTACGTGATCGAGCCCAACCTTGTTAAACGAGTTTTCCAGCGCAATGCAGCCCTGGATCTCGTGCGCCTTGACCATGGCAATCAGGACGTCTTTCATCGCCAGCGGCTTTTTGCCGGCGGCGATGGCGGTCCGCGAGAGCCAGTCGGCCGTGGCGAGAATGCCGCCGAGGTTGTCCGACGGGTGGCCCCATTCGGCGGCGAGCCACGTGTCGTTGAAGTCCAGCCAGCGGATCATGGCGCCGATATTGAAGGCGGCCTGAACCGGATCGAGCTGGAACTGCGTGCCAGGCACCCGGGCGCCGTTGGGGACGATCGTGCCGGGCACGATTGGTCCCATCAGCTTGGTGCAGGCGGGATAGGTGAGCGCCTCGAGTCCGCAGCCGAGCGTATCGAGCAGGCAATGACGCGCCGTTTCCAGCGCGAGCGTGCTGTCGATCGGGAAATCCAGTACGTAGTCGACCATATCGACCAGGACTGAGTCCGGTTCGGGCCGTACGTTGGATATCGGAGCGGACATCGAAGTTTTCCTGGTGAAAATCAGTTCTGCGGGTTCTTGATCAGCTCGTTCGACTGCGTCGGAGCCGGTGCGCCTTGCGACATCTCAGCCGTCTTGCACTCGTCAGCCAGACGCGAACCGTCGTTGTCCGAGAACAGCATGGCCTTGGTCGGGATCACGACCAGGTCCAGACCCGAAGCGGCGTCGTGGAAGCGGTCAGCACCCGTCGTGGTGGTTTCGCGCGGCAGGTTGTAGTTCTTGTTCGCCCAGTGAACCGTGACGATCTGGTCGCGCTTCATGTCGCCCTTCAGGTCGAACGCCAGGCCTTCGTTACACGACCACTTCACCGCGCCGTCCGGTACCGGATCGACCTTGGCTTCCTTGGCCGGATTCGGCTTGCGCTTGATCAGGCGCTTCGGAGCCGGCCGTTTCGCCACGGCCTTCTTGGCGGGGGCCGAGGTCGCGGCGGTGCCCGACGCCGTTTGCGCGGAAGCGTCCGTCGCGGCGATCAGCATTGTCGAGGACAAGGCGCCGACTACGGCGGCGATCAGCAGCTTTTTCATGGAGTTTGCCTTTCTATCTAATATTGGTTGAACAGTGCGCGGCTGCTGGTGGGGGCAGCCGCCAGGGTGGAACTGCACGCGCCCTGAAAGCGCACAGCGGACGCTATTTTCTCCTATTTAGCGCCACGAACTTCAAATTCTCTGGACCGGTGTAATTCGCGCTCGGCCGGATGATCTTGTTGTCGATCCGCTGCTCGATGATGTGCGCGCTCCAGCCGGCTGTGCGGGCAATCACGAAGAGCGGCGTGAACATCGCGGTGGGCACGCCCATCATGTGATACGAGACCGCGCTGAACCAGTCCAGGTTCGGGAACATCTTCTTGGCGTCCCACATCACGGTTTCGAGCCGCTCGGCGATGTCGAACAGCTTCGTGCTGCCGGCTTCCTTCGAGAGCTGCTTCGCCACTTCCTTGATCACCTTGTTGCGCGGGTCCGAGATCGTGTACACCGGATGGCCGAAGCCGATTACGACTTCCTTCGCCTCGACGCGACGACGGATATCCGCCTCAGCCTGGTCGGGCGTCTGGTAGCGCGACTGGATTTCAAACGCCACTTCGTTGGCGCCGCCGTGCTTCGGGCCGCGCAGCGCGCCGATCGCACCGGTCAGCGCCGAGTAGATGTCGGAGCCCGTGCCGGCGATCACGCGGCCGGTGAAGGTCGAGGCGTTGAATTCGTGTTCGGCATACAGGTTCAGCGACGTATGCATCGCCTCGACCCACGACTTCGACGGCTCCACGCCGTGCAGCAGATGCAGGAAGTGGCCGCCGATCGAATCGTCGTCGGTTTCCACCTCAATGCGCTTGCCATTGTGCGAGTAGTGGTACCAGTAGAGCAGCATCGAGCCGAGCGAGGCCATCAGCTTGTCGGCGATATCGCGCGCGCCGGGCAGGTTGTGGTCGTCCTTCTCGGGCAGCACGGTGCCGAGTACCGAGACGCCGGTGCGCATCACGTCCATCGGATGGGCCGCCGCCGGGATCCACTCCAGCGCGGCCTTGACGTTGGCGGGCAGGCCGCGCAGCGCCTTCAGCTTCGTTTTGTAGGCAGTCAGTTCGGCCTGGGTGGGCAGTTTTTCGTGCACCAGCAGGTAGGCGATTTCCTCGAATTCGCAGGTGCTGGCGATGTCCAGAATGTCGTAACCGCGGTAGTGCAGGTCATTGCCGGTCTTGCCGACTGTGCACAGCGCGGTGTTACCCGCCGTCACGCCCGACAGCGCCACGGATTTCTTCGGTTTGAATGCGCCTGGGGCTCCGCTCTCGCCTGGTGCGCCTGCGGCTTGCGTCTTGTCGCTCATCTCCAGCAGTCTCCTGTATGTCCGCTCATGATGCGGACTCTTGGGTGGAACCGGTTGTAGCAAAGAGCGGCGCGGCCTCGGCAGGCACCGCACGCCCGGTCGAGCGCGCGCGGCGCAGCACCGACCAGTAGTAGCGATAGCTCGCGCGGTCATGCAGCGTGTCGCGATGGCGCGTCGGGCCCCATTGGGCGGACTGCGCGGCCAGCAGGATCTCGGTCGCGGTGACGATCTCGTCTTCGCGCGGCGCGAAGGCAGCGACGATGGCCGGCACCTGCGCCGGATGGATGCTCCACATGCGCGTGTAGCCGAACTCGTTACGGGCGCGTGTGGCGTCGTTGGCCACCACGCTCATATCGCGCACTTCGGTGCTGACATTGTGCGACGGCACTTTGCCGTGCGCGTGGCAGGCTGCGGCGATTTCCAGCTTCGCGCGCCGCACCAGCGGGTGATCGAACTGGCCGGGCGAGCGCATGGCGCTGTCGGGAATCGCGCCGTCGTGCGCGGAGACGAAGTCCATCAGGCCGAAGCTGAGTGCTTCGACGCCCGGCAGGGCGGCAAGATCGAAGGCCCGCGCCAGCGCGCCATGGGTTTCGACCAGCAACTGCACCGGCACGGGTTGAGTCATGCCGAGTTCGCGCCGCGTCGCTTCGATGTACGCGCACATTTCGGCGGCATCGGGGACGTTGCGGATCTTCGGCAGGGTAATGAAGGCGGGCGCGCGTTTGGCGGCGCGCAGGATCAGGCGCACGTCGTCGCGCCAGTGCGCATGATTGAAATCGTGAATCCGCACACCGACGCGGCCAAAGCGGTCGTGCTCGCTGCCCAGCAGCGACGCCACCAGCTCCGCATGCTCCGCCTCGTGGCCGACCTGGGCGCCGTCTTCGCAATCGAGCGTGATGTCGAATACCGGTCCCAACTCCTGCTGCAAAGCGAGCGATTTCAGCATCAGCTTCTCGCTGCCGGCGTAGTGATCGCAGGCAGGCAGGACTGTGGGCGGCGCTTCGCCGTCAAACAGCACTTCGGCGGGTGTCAGGGCGCGCATCTTCGGCGTCAGGGGTGTGGGTTCTCGTTGAGGAATCGGATGTAAAAAGCCGGAACCCGTCGGCAAGCAACGGAGTCCCGGCTGGTCTGCATCAGGCGCTTAGCCGAGCAGGTGCTGAACGCCTTCGCGCTCTTCGAGCAGTTCGTTCAGCGTAGCGTCCATCTTTTCGCGCGAGAACGCGTCGATTGCCAGACCTTCGACACGCTTGTACTCGCCGTTTTCGCACGTCACCGGCACGCCGTAGATGATGTCTTCCGGAATGCCATACGAGCCGTCCGACGGAATACCCATCGTGACCCACTTGCCGTTCGTGCCGAGCACCCAGTCACGCACGTGGTCGATCGCTGCGTTCGCCGCCGACGCTGCCGACGACAGGCCGCGCGCTTCGATGATCGCTGCGCCGCGCTTGCCGACGGTCGGGATGAACGTGTTGCGGTTCCATTCGTCGTCGTTGATCAGCTTGGTCAGGTCTTGACCTTCTGCCGTTGCAACGCGGAAATCCGGGTACATCGTCGGCGAGTGGTTGCCCCACACTGCCAGCTTTTCGATCGAAGCGACCGGCTTGCCCGATTTGGCCGCCAGTTGCGACAGCGCGCGGTTGTGGTCCAGACGCAGCATGGCGGTGAAGTTCTTCTTCGGCAGATCCGGTGCCGACTTCATCGCAATGTAAGCATTGGTGTTGGCCGGGTTGCCGACCACCAGCACCTTGACGTCGCGGCTGGCGACTTCGTTCAGCGCCTTGCCTTGCACCGTGAAGATCTCGGCGTTGGCCGACAGCAGATCTTTACGTTCCATGCCTTTCGAACGCGGACGCGCGCCGACCAGCAGGGCCACGTCTGCATCCTTGAATGCGACCTTGGGATCGTCGGTGATCACGACGCCCTGCAGCAGCGGGAATGCGCAATCATCCAGTTCCATCACGACGCCTTTGACGGCGCCTTGCGCTTGCGGCAGATCGAGCAGTTGCAGGACCACCGGTTGATCCTTGCCGAGCAGGTCGCCATTGGCGATGCGGAACAGCAGGGAGTAAGCGATTTGACCTGCGGCGCCGGTGACGGCAACGCGCTTTGCGGGCTTAGCCATTGAGAATTCTCCAGGACGATGCGTTAGACGCTAGGGAAAACGCCATTCTATATGCGCGTTAGGCGAAGCGTTGTGAAACACGGCGGAATTCACTGTTACGCGGGGCCTCAAGCTGAAAGCCGGGGCCGGAAAGCGCGTTGCGGCAAGACCGCCATGCCGGAAACCTGTGCAGCGGAGCGAGGTGCGCGGGGCACTGCTGGCCGCTGCATGGTGCCGGGCGCCTGCAAGGGTGTGTTTCCGAAGCGTCTGACGGGACAAAGACCGGCGAATCGAAAGCGGGACCGCGAGAGACAACAGCATGGTGCAGAGCGGCTTTCGGTGCATGGCGGCCTGCCAGGAGTACCCATGGATACTCGGGAAAAGCCGTCGGATTTGCCCCCGAACCCTTGCTCGCCCTGGAGTGTAGGATTCGGCCCACACAAAGTCAACAGTATCTTATGTCTTATATAAGACATATCTATTGCAGGGAAAGCTCTGGACGCCGGACAGGCCTTTATGATGAAATGCGCGGATGAATTCGAACCCGGCGAGCACTGCGAATCCTATCGTCCCTGGGGGACCAGGCGAGGGTGCGCCCGCTGCTGCTGCGCCCGCTACATCGCCCACTTTCAGCCCCTTGTATCAGCAGATCAAGGGGTTGATTACACAGAGCCTCGAGTCGGGTGAATGGAAGCCGGGTGAAATCATTCCCAGCGAGGTCGAACTGGCTGCCCGTTTCAAGGTGAGTCAGGGTACGGTGCGCAAGGCGATCGACGAACTGGCCGCGGACAACCTGCTGGTGCGCCGCCAGGGCAAGGGTACTTTTGTTGCGACGCACAATGAAGACCGTGCCCAGTTTCGCTTCCTCAGGTTACTTGCCGATGACGGCGCCGAACATCCCCACGTCAGCCGCCTGCTTGAATGCCGCCGCCTGCGCGCGTCGGCCGATATCGCGCGTCAGCTCGACCTGAAGCCGGCCGACCCGGTGGTGCTCATCAAGCGGCTTTTGCAGTTTGATGGTGAAATCACGGTGCTGGACGAGATCTGGTTACCCGGCATGGTGTTTCGCGGGCTCACGCTCGAGCGGCTTTCGGAGTACAAGGGGCCGCTCTATGCGATGTTCGAGACGGAGTTCGGAACCCGTATGATCCGGGCCACCGAGAAGATCCGGGCGGTGGCAGCCGACCCCACGGTCGCCGATCTGTTGCAGGTGCCGGCCGGATTTCCGTTGCTATCGGTGGAGCGCGTGTCCTATACCTATGGAGACCGTCCCGTCGAAGTGCGGCGTGGATGGTATGTCACAACTGGGTACTACTATCAGAACGATCTGAGCTGAAACCGGGTTGTCGGAGACCCGGATGGTCAGGCTGGATCAGTGTGCTTAAGGGTGAGCGGCGTAGCGCGCGGCACCCTCTTGACGCCGCCATTATCGCGTGAGCAGTAAAGGACCTGTGGGGTTTTTCGCTGCAGCGCGATATAAAAAGGCGCTAAAATTGCGGATTAGTGTTACTACATAGTAGGGGTCTAGCATGGCTGAAGCCGTAAAAAAACCGAGACCGGAGTTCCGGAACATCGGTATCGGGCAAATATTGACGGCGTATCGCCTCCCACTAGCGGGGCGTGTGTCGATTCTCCATCGCCTAAGCGGTGGGCTGCTGTTTGTTTTTCTTCCGTTCCTGCTGTACCTCTTCGATCAAAGCCTTACGTCAGAGCTCAGCTTCGATGTGTTCAAGGGCTTCCTCTCCAACATCATCGTCAAGCTCATCACGCTGGTTCTCGCGTGGGCCTTTCTGTTCCACTTCTGCGCCGGTGTACGTCACCTGTTCATGGACACGAGCCACAGCCTCACGACTAAAGAGAAGGGCAAGCAAACCTCCATCATCGTGCTGGTCGTCTCGTCGCTTCTGACGATTGCATTCGCGCTCAAACTCTTCGGAGCATTCTAAAAAAATGGCAGCTAACAACCGAATCGGCCCGAAGCGTCTCGTCGTCGGCGCGCACTACGGTCTGCGCGACTGGCTCGCACAGCGCATCACCGCCACCATCATGGCGATCTACACGATCATCCTGCTCGTGTGGTTCTTCGGCGCACAAGATTTCTCGTATGACGGCTGGGCGTCGATCTTCGCGACGCAATGGATGAAGCTCGCCACCTTCGTGACGCTGCTGTCCCTGTTCTACCACGCGTGGGTGGGTATTCGCGACATCTGGATGGACTACATCAAGCCCGTCGGTGTGCGCCTCACCCTTCAGGCCCTGACGATCGTCTGGCTGCTGGCGTGTGCCGGCTACGCTGCGCAGATTCTCTGGAGAGTATAAAAGAATGGCTGCAATCAAGAATTCTCTGCCGCGTCGCAAGTTTGACGTGGTTATCGTCGGCGCAGGCGGCTCGGGAATGCGCGCATCGCTGCAACTCGCGCGCGCCGGTCTGTCGGTTTGCGTGCTGTCCAAGGTGTTCCCCACGCGTTCGCACACAGTGGCGGCTCAGGGCGGCATCGGCGCTTCGCTCGGCAACATGAGCGAAGACAACTGGCACTATCACTTCTACGACACGATCAAGGGTTCCGACTGGCTCGGCGACCAGGACGCGATCGAGTTCATGTGCCGCGAAGCACCGAACGCCGTCTACGAACTGGAACACATGGGCATGCCGTTCGACCGCAATGCGGACGGCACGATCTATCAGCGCCCGTTCGGCGGCCACACGGCCAACTACGGCGAAAAGCCGGTGCAACGCGCTTGCGCGGCTGCTGACCGGACCGGTCATGCGCTGCTGCACACGCTGTACCAGCAGAACGTTGCAGCGAAGACGCAGTTCTTCGTCGAATGGATGGCGCTGGACCTGATCCGCGACGCCGAAGGCGACGTACTCGGCGTGACCGCGCTGGAAATGGAAACGGGCGACGTCTACATCCTCGAAGGCAAGACCACGCTGTTCGCTACGGGCGGCGCAGGCCGGATCTTCGCAGCTTCCACCAACGCGTTCATCAACACTGGTGACGGCTTGGGCATGGCTGCGCGTTCGGGTATCGCACTGCAAGACATGGAATTCTGGCAATTCCACCCCACCGGCGTGGCCGGCGCGGGCGTGCTGATTACCGAAGGCGTGCGCGGCGAAGGCGGCATTCTGCGTAACTCGAACGGCGAGCGTTTCATGGAACGCTACGCGCCTACCTTGAAGGATCTGGCGCCGCGCGACTTCGTTTCGCGTTCGATGGACCAGGAAATCAAGGAAGGCCGCGGCGTAGGTCCGAACAAGGATCACGTGCTGCTCGACCTGTCGCACATCGGCGCCGAGACGATCATGAAGCGTCTGCCGTCGATCCGCGAAATCGCACTGAAGTTCGCGAACGTCGATTGCATTAAAGAGCCGATCCCGGTTGTGCCGACCATCCACTATCAGATGGGCGGTATTCCTACGAACATTCACGGCCAGGTGGTGGGCACGTCGAAAGGTCACGAAGATCCGGTCAACGGCTTCTACGCGGTCGGCGAATGCTCGTGCGTGTCGGTCCACGGCGCGAACCGCCTGGGCACGAACTCGCTGCTCGACCTGGTGGTGTTCGGCCGCGCGGCCGGCAACCACATCGTCAAGCACGTGAAGGAAATCAAGGATCACAAGCCGCTGCCGGCCGATGCGGCTGACTTCGCGCTGTCGCGTCTGGACAAGCTGGACAAGTCCTCGTCGGGCGAATACACGCAGAACGTCGCGAACGACATCCGCGCCACGATGCAGGCGCACGCTGGCGTGTTCCGTACCTCGAAGCTGCTGGCTGAAGGTGTGGAGCGCATCCGCGAAGTGGCTGAGCGCGTCGACAACATCCATCTGAAGGACAAGTCGAAGGTCTTCAACACGGCACGTGTCGAAGCGCTGGAACTGGCGAACCTGATCGAAGTGGCCCGCGCCACGATGGTGTCGGCAGAAGCGCGTAAGGAAAGCCGTGGTGCGCACGCACAAGACGACTTCGAACATCGTGACGACGAAAACTGGCTGCGCCATACGCTGTGGTTCAGCGAAGGCGATCGCCTCGACTACAAGCCGGTTCACATGCAACCGCTGACCGTCGAATCGGTGCCGCCGAAAGCGCGTACCTTCTAAGGCACAAGTCAAAGGAATTCAGAAATGGCCAAGCGTACATTTGAAATCTACCGCTACGATCCGGACAAGGACGCAGCACCGCGCATGCAATCGTACGAGATCGAAATCGACTCGCACGAACGCATGCTGCTCGACGCGCTGCTCAAGCTGAAAGCAGTGGATGAAACGCTGTCGTTCCGTCGCTCGTGCCGTGAAGGCGTGTGCGGTTCGGACGCAATGAACATCAACGGCAAGAACGGTCTGGCGTGCCTGACCAACATGAACGACCTGCCGCAGAAGATCGTGCTGCGTCCGCTGCCGGGCCTGCCCGTCGTGCGCGACCTGATCTGCGACTTCACGCAGTTCTTCAACCAGTATCACTCGATCAAGCCGTACCTGATCAACGATACGCCGCCGCCGGAAAAGGAACGTCTGCAGTCGCCGGAAGAACGCGAAGAGCTGGACGGCCTGTACGAGTGCATCTTGTGCGCAAGCTGCTCGACGTCGTGCCCGAGCTTCTGGTGGAATCCGGACAAGTTCGTCGGCCCGGCAGGCCTGCTGCAAGCCTATCGTTTCATCGCGGATAGCCGCGACGAAGCGACCGGCGAACGTCTCGACAACCTGGAAGACCCGTACCGTCTGTTCCGTTGCCATACGATCATGAACTGCGTCGATGTGTGTCCGAAGGGCCTCAACCCGACGAAGGCGATCGGCAAGATCAAGGAATTGATGGTTCGCCGTGCAGTCTGAGATGGAGCAATCGCATCAAGCCGACCCGCTTCGGCGGGCGCGCCTTCGCTGGCGCGCCCGGCGTGGCCTGCTGGAAAACGATCTGATTTTCGAGCGTTTTTTCGGCAAATACGAGCATGACCTCAGCGACGCCGATGTAGGTGCCCTCACGCGCCTGCTTGAGCTGAGCGATAACGACCTGATGGACTTGCTACTCGCGCGCAAGGAACCGGAAGGCGACCTTGCAGACCCGGATGTGATCCGGGTGCTGGAGCTGCTGCGAACTGCTTGAGAGAAGCCAGTCCGTTGTTCCACGCGTGCAATTATCGAAACCCTGTTTCCATACTTCGATTGAGGATGTGCCATGACCCCGTCAGATGTTAAAGCCACGCTATCGTTCAGCGACAACTCGCCGAGCGTTGAAATGCCGATCTACAAGGGCACGATGGGCCCGGACGTGATCGACATCCGCAAACTGTACGGCCAGACCGGCAAGTTCACGTACGACCCGGGCTTTATGTCGACGGCGGCGTGTAACTCGGCCATTACGTACATCGATGGCGACAAGGGCGAGCTGCTGTACCGCGGCTACCCGATCGACGATCTCGCGCAGAACGCGGACTTCCTCGAAACCTGCTTCCTGCTGCTGAAGGGCGAACTGCCGAACGAAGCGCAGAAGAAGGAATTCGTCGACACCGTCACGAAGCACACGATGGTGCACGAGCAGATGCACTTCTTCTTCCGCGGCTTCCGTCGCGACGCGCACCCGATGGCGATTCTGGTGGCTGCAGTCGGCGCGCTGTCGGCGTTCTATCACGACTCGCTGGACATCAATAATCCGCGTCACCGTGACGTGTCGGCCATTCGCATGATCGCGAAGCTGCCGACGCTGGTGGCGATGGCTTACAAGTACAGCATCGGTCAGCCGTTTGCGTACCCGAAGAACGAACTGTCGTACAGCGCGAACTTCATGCACATGATGTTCTCGAACCCGTGCGAAGAGTACAAGGTCAACGACGTGCTGGTGCGCGCGCTGGACCGTATCCTGATCCTGCACGCGGACCACGAACAGAACGCGTCGACTTCGACGGTGCGTCTGGCCGGCTCGTCGGGTGCGAATCCGTTTGCATGTATCGCAGCCGGTATCGCTTGCCTGTGGGGCCCGGCACACGGCGGCGCGAACGAAGCGGCACTGAACATGCTGGAAGAGATCGGCTCGGTCGACAACATCCCTGAGTTCATCAAGCAGGTGAAGGACAAGAACTCGGGCGTGAAGCTGATGGGCTTCGGTCACCGCGTCTACAAGAACTACGACCCGCGTGCGAAGCTGATGCGCGAAACCTGCCACGAAGTGCTGGAAGAGCTCGGTCTGCATGACGACCCGCTGTTCAAGCTGGCCATGGCGCTGGAAAAGATCGCGCTGGAAGACGAGTACTTCGTGTCGCGCAAGCTGTACCCGAACGTCGATTTCTACTCGGGTATCGTGCAGCGCGCGCTGGGCATCCCGACCTCGATGTTCACGTGTATCTTCGCGATGGCGCGTACGGTGGGCTGGATTGCACAGTGGAACGAAATGATTGCCGATCCGGAACAGAAGATTGGCCGTCCGCGTCAGCTGTTCGTCGGCGATACGCCGCGTGAAGCGAAGCCCATTTCGGCACGCTAAGCGGTTGATGGCCGCTGCATTTGCGTAGGACGTCGTGGCGGTTTAGGCCGCTGTGAGTTGTGCGTGAGGCTGCCGCTGAGGTTAAAAGGAAACGCCCCAACGGGTTGAACGTTGGGGCGTTTTTTTATGGAGCGAACAAAGACGCTAGCTGGATCGCATTCCGGGGCGCGTCTTCGCCTTCACCTTCACCTGCTCCAACGACGGTGGTCTCGTTTGCAACCCCGGCTGAGCGACGGCCTGCGGCGCATGCCCATGGGTTTCGAAGAAGCCGCGATACGCTCTAGGCGTCATCCCGCGCGCCGACAAAAACAGACGGTTGAAATTGGCGAGATTGGGAATCCCGGCTCTGACGGCGATGACTGAAATCGGCCACGTCGTATCGGTCAGTTGCCGCGTTGCATAGCTGATGCGCAGCCTTGTCAGATGCCGGCCGACGCTTTCGCCGACGTGACGCACAAAATGCCGATGCAATGAGCGTTCCGACAGATTCGCAACCGCGCACAACTCTGCGATCCGCAATGGCTCGCTAAAGCGCCGGTCGAGCAAATCGAGTACACGATTCAGGCGCTCCGCTTCGGAGGCCGTGCCGCCCGCCCTAAACGCCGTGGAGGAGGCGTTGCGTGGTCGGGGCGTCGTGCCTCCCCCCGCTTCGTCGCCGAGGCCACGCACAGAGCCAACGCCGGCCTCGCGCGACCCGGCGCGCGGGGCAGCCTTCAGATGCGCCGACGGAGACGCTAGCGGTTCCGCCCCCGCCTCGGCCAGTTGCGCCAAAATCTCCAGCACGGCCGCCAGCCGCACCCGCGGTTCCGCATCCAGCAGTCCGTGGACCTTCGCACGCACCGACGCAGTGGCGTCCTGACCAAAGTGCAGTCCGGGCGCACCACGCCGCAACAGCTTGCGCAGCAGCGCGAACTCAGGACAGCAATCGGCCATTCGCCTCGCCCAGTCACCGCTGAACCACACCACGATCGCCACCTGAGGCGACTCAGAATCGATCGGGTCAGACGACGCCCACGTGTGCGGCATGTCCGGCGGCACCAGCACCAGATCGTCGCCCGCGTAATCGGCGATATGGTCGCCCACGAAACGACGGCCGCGGCTATTCATCGTCAGCGTCAGTTCGTATTCGGGGTGGTGGTGCCATTCGAACGGAATCTGCGCGAGCTGGCGGTGATACACGCGCACTGAGCAGCCGTCGGGGATCGTGACGCGTTCGTATTGGGGTTTCATGGCAAGCACCCGGCCGCGGAGGGGAGACGGCGATGTCTGAATTGTATCGATAGTTGGCCGAATGGTATGCGCTGCCGGGGCCGAAGCTGCCTAATCTACCCAAACGCGCTACCCAAACGCGCTACCCAAACGCATTACCCATACGCGCCAAACAAACCCAAGGAGACAAGCCATGCCGCTGATCATCGACGACCTGCCCGAGGCGATCCGTACGACCAAACGCGCCCTGCGCGCCGCGTTGCCGGACTACGCGCAGGTGTTTCGCGAAGTCGAAGGTGCAATCAGGCAGCAGGTCGACGCCATCCACCGCGATCGCAACATGCAGCACGATGCGATTCCCGTGTTCGACTACAAGTCGATTGTCTCCAACGACGTGGATCAGCGCACCATCGAACAGATCAAAACGCGCGGCGCGTGTGTGGTGCGACGTGTGTTCGATCCGGGCCAGGCGAGCGACTGGAACGATGAAATCGCGCACTACGTGGAGCGGAACAACCTCGACGACAAGCTCGCACATCGCGCGGAGGACAAGTATTTCGGCAGCCTGTCCTCGAGCAAGCCGCAAATCTACGGTGTGTACTGGTCGAAGCCACAGGTCGCCGCACGGCAGTCCGAGCCGCTGACCCACACACGCGTGTTTCTGAACCGCCTGTGGCGCGCAGAAAGCGAAGGACGCCAGCATTTCGATCCGCAGCGTGTGCCTGCCTACGCGGACCGCGTTCGCCGTCGGCCGCCGGGTTCGGAGTCGCTTGGTTTGTCGCCGCATGTGGACGGCGGTTCGGTCGAGCGCTGGCTCGATCCGAATTTCCGCCAGGTGTTTCGTCATGTGCTGTCGGGCAACTGGCGCGCCTACGATCCGTTCGACGCCGCCTTCCGTCCCGATGTGCAGGAAATTCCCTCGCCCGCGGTGTGCTCGATGTTCCGCACGTTTCAGGGCTGGACGGCGCTCACGCCGCAAGGCCCGGGCGACGGCACGCTGCAATTGATCCCTATCGCAAACGCCATGGCCTATGTGGTGCTGCGCGCGCTGCAAGACGACGTCCCTGAAGACGAACTGTGCGGTGCACAACCGGCGCGTGCGTTGTCGATCAAACCTGAATGGCACAGCCTGTTGCTGGAAGCCGTCACGCCGATTCCGCACATGCAGCCCGGAGATGCCGTGTTCTGGCACAGCGACGTCGTGCATTCGGTGGAAGACGTGCATCGCGGCAGCGGCTACAGCAATGTGATGTACATCGCGTCCGCGCCGTGGTGTGCGAAGAACGAAGCTTATTTAAAGCGGCAATTGCCGAGCTTCCTGCGCGGCGAGAGCCCGCCGGATTTTCCTGCGGATCACTTTGAAACGGACTTCGTGGGACGCGCGCAGGAGAGCGATTTGACGGCGTTGGGGCGTACGCAACTTGGTTTTGCAGCGGGCCAGGATTTCGAATGACGGGCCAGGCATCAACGGCAGTTTTGCCACCTTCCCCGGTTAACGGGCACCCCCGATACAGGTATCGCTACTACCACCCAACTCCCTGTTTTTTCTGGGTTTTTCCGCTAAACAGCGCGCAAAAAACGGGATCAGCGTGGCATAATCGATCGCACACACAGCTTGCCCGCAGTCACCACAACCCCCGCATACCATGGCACAGACTCTCTACGACAAATTGTGGAACACGCACGTGGTCCACACGGAAGAAGACGGTACGACGATTCTTTATATCGACCGTCACCTGCTGCACGAAGTGACGAGCCCGCAGGCGTTCGAAGGCCTGAAGCTGGCTGAGCGTCCGGTGTGGCGTATCAGCGCGAATCTGGCCGTTTCCGACCACAACGTGCCCACCACCGACCGTAGCCATGGCATCGCCGATCCGGTGTCGAAGCTGCAAGTGGACACGCTCGATTCGAACTGCGACTCGTACGGCATCACGCAGTTCAAGATGAACGACCTGCGTCAAGGCATTGTGCACATCATCGGGCCGGAGCAGGGCGCCACGCTGCCGGGCATGACCATCGTCTGCGGCGACTCGCATACGTCCACGCACGGCGCGTTCGGCGCGCTCGCGCACGGCATCGGCACCTCGGAAGTCGAGCACGTGCTGGCCACGCAAACGCTCTTGCAGAAGAAGAGCAAGAACATGCTGGTGAAGGTCGAAGGCCAACTGCCGCGCGGCTGTACCGCGAAAGACATCGTACTCGCCATCATCGGCAAGATCGGCACGGCAGGCGGTACGGGTTATGCCATCGAGTTCGGCGGTTCGACAATCCGCGCGCTCACCATGGAAGGCCGCATGACCGTCTGCAACATGGCGATCGAGGCGGGCGCACGCGCCGGCATGGTCGCGGTTGACGACACCACCGTCGAATACCTGAAAGGCCGGCCGTTCTCGCCGGAAGGCATCGAGTGGGAGCACGCGGTCGAATACTGGAAGCAGTTCAAGTCGGATGACGGCGCGAATTTCGATCGCGTCGTCGAACTGAACGCTGCGGAAATCGTGCCGCAGGTCACGTGGGGCACGTCGCCGGAAATGGTGACCGCAATCGACGGCCGCGTGCCGGATCCGGAACGCGAAAAAGATCCGGTTAAACGCGACGCCATGGAACGTGCGCTCAAGTACATGGCGCTCGAACCGAATCTGCCCATTGAATCGATCAAGCCGGACAAGATTTTTATCGGCTCGTGCACCAACGCGCGTATCGAAGATCTGCGCGCAGCGGCCTACGTCGTGCGCAAGCTGGGCCGCCGCGTGGCGCCGAGCATCCGTCTCGCGATGGTGGTGCCGGGCTCGGGCCTGGTGAAGGCGCAAGCCGAGCGTGAGGGCCTCGACAAGGTGTTCACCGACGCCGGCTTTGAATGGCGCGAACCGGGCTGCTCCATGTGCCTCGCCATGAACGCCGACCGGCTCGATCCGGGCGAGCGTTGTGCGTCGACTTCGAACCGCAACTTCGAAGGCCGTCAGGGCGCAGGTGGGCGTACCCACCTCGTGAGCCCGGCCATGGCAGCGGCTGCCGCCATCGAAGGTCACTTCGTCGATATTCGCAAGCTCGGCTAAGCCCGCGCTACTTTCGAATCCACCGGCGGCGCGCATTGCGTCGCAGCCGCCGGTCTCTACTCTGGTGGGTGATGGGCCATGGATAAATTCATCGTACATACCGGCGTTGTGGCGCCGTTGGATCGCGAGAACGTCGACACGGACGCGATCATTCCGAAGCAGTTCCTGAAGTCGATCAAGCGCACCGGCTTCGGCCCGAATGCGTTCGACGAATGGCGTTATCTCGACCACGGCGAGCCGGGTCAGGACAACTCGAAGCGTCCGCTGAATCCGGATTTCGTGCTGAACCAGCCGCGCTATAAGGGCGCGTCGGTCCTGCTGGCGCGCAAGAACTTCGGCTGCGGCAGCTCGCGTGAGCACGCGCCGTGGGCGCTGCAGCAATACGGCTTCCGCGCCATCATTGCGCCGAGCTTCGCGGACATCTTCTACAACAACTGCTTCAAGAACGGCCTGCTGCCGATCGTGCTGACCGAGCAACAGGTCGATCATCTGTTCAACGAGACCTACGCGTTCAACGGCTTCGAGCTGACCATCGATCTCGAGGCGCAAGTCGTGCGCGTCGGCGCCGGCACGGAGTATCCGTTCGAAGTCGCGGGCTTTCGCAAGTACTGCTTGCTGAACGGTTTCGACGACATCGGCCTCACGCTGCGCCACGCCGACAAGATCCGCCAGTTCGAAGCAGAGCGTCTGACGAAGCAGCCGTGGCTCGGCCACCGCATCGTCGGTTAAACACGCGTTGTTCGCGGCGGGGTTGAGTTTGTGCGCTCAGCGCCGCTTCAAGAGAAAACAATCAAGGAAATTCGCATGAAGATCGCAGTGTTGCCCGGCGACGGCATCGGTCCGGAAATCGTCAAGGAAGCCGTCAAGGTTCTGAATGTGCTCGGCGAAAAGTTCGAGCTCGAAGAGGCGCCCGTCGGTGGCGCGGGTTATGAGGCGAAGGGTCATCCGCTGCCCGATTCGACGCTCGCATTGGCGAAAGAAGCCGATGCGATCCTGTTCGGCGCCGTCGGCGACTGGAAGTACGATTCGCTCGAACGCGCCCTGCGTCCTGAACAGGCCATTCTGGGTCTGCGCAAGCACCTGCAACTGTTCGCGAACTTCCGTCCGGCGATCTGCTATCCGCAACTGACGGCCGCTTCGTCGCTGAAGCCGGAAATCGTCTCGGGCCTCGACATCCTGATCGTGCGCGAACTGAATGGCGACATTTACTTCGGCACGCCGCGCGGCGTGCGCGAGGCGCCGGACGGTCTGTTTGCCGGTGCGAAGGAAGGCTTCGACACGATGCGTTATTCGGAGCCGGAAGTGCGCCGCATTGCGCACGTCGCGTTCCAGGCGGCGCAAAAGCGCAGCAAGAAAGTGACCTCGGTGGACAAGGCCAACGTGCTGGAAACGTCGCAGTTCTGGCGCGACATCATGATCGACGTGTCGAAGGAATACGCGGATGTCGAGCTGTCGCACATGTACGTCGACAACGCGGCAATGCAGCTTGTGAAGGCGCCGAAGTCGTTCGACGTCGTGGTGACCGGCAACCTGTTCGGCGACATCCTCTCGGACCAGGCCGCCATGCTGACGGGTTCGATCGGCATGCTGCCGTCGGCTTCGCTCGACAAGAACAACAAGGGCCTGTACGAGCCGTCGCACGGTTCGGCGCCCGATATCGCCGGCAAGGGCGTGGCCAATCCGCTGGCTACCATCCTCTCCGCCGCGATGATGCTGCGTTTTTCGCTGAACAAGGCCGAGCAGGCTGACCGCATCGAAACGGCGGTGAAGAAGGTGCTCGAGCAAGGCTTGCGCACCGGCGACATCCTCACGCCTGGCTGCCAGCAGGTCGGTACCGTGGCGATGGGCGATGCCGTCGTCGCCGCGCTTTAAGGTCGTTGCGGTGGTGTTGTCAAAGCGCCGTACAGTGTCGCGGCGCTTTGTGAGTTGAACAGGGTAGTCAAGCGTGAATGGGCTGCAATCCGGCCCATTCACGCGCAAAAGCGGTCAATCAGACCGCCTAAATCCGGTTTTCGTGTAGACTGTGCCGATGGCGACGATTCCCCAAATCACCTCGATTTCTATCCACCACGGCAAAACGGCCCGTGTGGTTGAGCTCGCCATCAGCATCAAAACGCTCGTCAAAACGATTACCCCGAAAACGATCACGATTCGCTGATCGTCCGTCGTGCCCGCCCATCTTCCCCGCGCGGTCACTGCGGGCAAAGATGCGGGGAAGCCTCCACTCGAAGGGTAAGTGTCATGAACGTAGGTCTCGTAGGTTGGCGCGGCATGGTCGGCAGCGTCCTGATGCAACGTATGCAACAGGAAGGCGATTTCGATCTGATCGAACCGGTGTTTTTCAGCACCAGCAACGCGGGCGGCAACGCGCCGTCGTTCGCTAAAAACGAGACCAAGCTCAAAGATGCCTCGAGCATCGACGACCTGAAGAAGTGCGACGCCATCATTTCCTGCCAGGGCGGCGACTACACCAACGACGTGTTCCCGAAGCTGCGCGCAGCGGGCTGGAACGGTTACTGGATCGACGCGGCTTCGTCGCTGCGCATGAAGGACGACGCGGTCATCATTCTCGATCCGGTCAACCTCGACGTCATCAAGAACGCGCTGGTGAAGGGTCAGAAGAATTTTATCGGCGGCAACTGCACGGTCAGCCTGATGCTGATGGCGCTGGGCGGTCTGTTCCGCGAAAACCTCGTCGACTGGATGACGGCCATGACGTATCAGGCCGCATCGGGCGCGGGCGCGCAAAACATGCGCGAACTGCTGCAGCAGATGGGCACGCTGTACGGTTCGGCGAAGGAAGATCTGGCGGATCCGTCGTCGGCGATTCTGGACATCGACCGCCGCGTGCTGGCTGCCATGAACAGCGACCGCATGCCGACCGATCACTTCGGCGTGCCGCTCGCCGGCTCGCTGATTCCGTGGATCGACAAGGACCTCGGCAACGGCATGTCGAAGGAAGAGTGGAAGGGCGGCGCGGAAACCAACAAGATCCTTGGCAAGCCGGCTATGGGCACACCGGGTTCGATTCCGGTGGACGGCCTGTGCGTGCGCATCGGCGCCATGCGCTGCCACTCGCAGGCGCTGACCATCAAGCTGAACAAGGACGTGCCGCTCGACGAAATCAACAGCATCCTCGCCTCGGCCAACGACTGGGTCAAGGTGGTGCCGAACGAGCGTGAAGCGTCGATCCGCGATCTGTCGCCGGCCGTGGTGACGGGCACGTTGACGGTGCCGGTTGGGCGTCTGCGCAAGCTCGCGATGGGCGGCGAATATCTGTCGGCATTCACGGTTGGCGACCAGTTGCTGTGGGGTGCTGCTGAACCGCTGCGTCGGATGCTGCGCATTCTGCTCGACAAGTAAAGTAAACTACGCGCCTAAGACGCGTAAAAACTCAAAAAGCGTCGCGCTCGCGCGGCGCTTTTTTCATTGTGTGCTCCGAAAATCTTGTCCCAATTCAACTGCAAACAAGGGCTGAGCGCTGACGCGCCTGTCGTCCCGATGATCGTTCGACTCTCTTCCCTTCACGCTATGTCACGTGGCCGTGTGTGCCGGATCGCAGCCGCGGCGGCGCTTGCATGGACCTTGACCGGTGCATCCGGCGCGCAGGCCGCGACGGCGGACGCGGCGAGCGCGGCGGCCGCAGTTGCGGCCTCGGCGCCGCTCGAAGCCGGCAGCCAATATACGATTCGCCCGGGGCAGTCGCTCAACGACGTGGCGATTGCCGCCACGCAGTCGCACGACCGTGCGACGTTGGCGCGTGCTTCCAAGGCCTTGTTCGATGCGAATCCCAATGCGTTCATGTCGCACGATCCGAGCCGCTTGCGGTTGGGCGCGGTGCTGACGATTCCGGCGCTGGATGCGACGGGCGCGGCGGTGGGGGCTTCGGGTGCGGCGGCCGGTTCGGGGGCTGCGGTGGGTTCGACGGCTGCGGCGGCGCCTGCATCGTCGGCTGCGGCTACGGCTACGCCGGCCAGTGCCGCGACGCAGTCGGTTGCGGCGGCTCAGGCGAATGGTGCAAGTGCTGTGACGCACGCGGCTCCGGCTGCGACCGTTGTTGCAAGCGCACCGCTTCAGGCGAGTTCGGCGACGGCCGCTGTCGCGAGCGCGCCGCTGGCGGGCAGTGCGCCGGGTGCGGTCGCTGAAGGTGCTGTTTCGGCGGCTGCGTCTACGCCTGCGGCTGCGGGTGCCTCGTCAACGGTGCCTGCTACCGCGTTGCCTCCAGCGCAAGCAAGTGGCGCGCACGTCTGGACGGGCGCTATCCAGCCTTCGACTAGCGCGCCGGCGGCGGGTGCATCGGCGGCGCTGCCGTCCGCGCCTTCCGCAGCCGCGCCGGTGGCGCAAGCTCCGACTCAGGTTTCCAGTCTCCAGCAATTGCTGGCGCTGAAGAGCCGGGTGCTGATGGAATTGCAAAAGCACGGCATCGGCGGCAAGCCGGCGCAGCCCGCGCAAGCGGGCGGTGTGGCGACGGCAGGTACTCAGGCAACAAGTGCTGCCGCAGTGACAGCCCCCGCCTCCGCCCCCGGCGTGCCGGGCAATGGCGGCATGGCGACTTCGCATGTGACCGTGGGCAATGTGGACTTGTCCCCAGTGGACTTGGGTTTTGCCGCGGCAATCGGGGCGGCCTTGGTGGCGTTGCTCGCCGCGTTCGGACTGCGTCGGCGTAAGAAACGCGTGACGCCGGCGGAGGCTGTTGCCACCGCACGCGCTGGAGGCGATGGATCTGATGCGGTTGTTTCGCGAGACGACGTAGCGCCGCATGAAGACATTGGCGCGCATGAGCGCGCCCTAGCCGATGACGAAGATGCGCGCGACGTAGCGGCCGTGGCCGCGGTATCGCCGGAAGCGGCGGCTCGTGAAGCGGCGGAGCGTGAGGCGGCAGCGCGGGAGGTGGCTGCGCGGGAGGTGGCTGCGCACGAATCGTCCGTGCAGGAGGCGGCGGAGCGAGAAGCCGCTGCACGTGACGCAGCGCTGCGCGGCGCGACGCTGGACCAGGAACCGGCCCCGCTTCCACACGACGCACCGGCCCACGAAACCTCGTTCGTCAGCGAAAGCGCGCCGCAGACGCACGGCGATGCATCCGATCTGGACGCACTAGCCGCGCCGTCGGCATTCGAGGCCGCTGAGCACGCGTCCTCCGAAGCGTCGCCGTCGCAGCTCGACCACGCGGCCGAACAAGCCGCGGAACAATTGAGCCACGCCACACCGTCCGACGCTGACCAATGGAACCCGGCCGCAGCCCATTCGCCTGAGGAAATTCCCGACGGCCAGCAGGAAGCAAGCCACAACCCGCCGCTGCCGCAAATGGATTTCGGCGCGCCGGCGCCCCTTGGCGAGCCGCGAACGGATTCCCCGTTCGACGAAACCCTCCGTGACGAGCCGGCGTTCAACCCCACGTCGTACGAGCACTTCGATACGACTGCGGCGCATTTGGAAGCACCCGCAGAACCCAGCGCGCTCGACCCGGCACCTCACACAGAAGCCCCTTCGCAAGAACCTGCCGCTCCGCACGCCCCTGACACTGCTTTCCCGTCAGCGCCAGAACCGGAGCCGGAGCTCGGGGCCGAGGCAGAAGCAAACGCAGAAGCAAACGCAGAAGCAAACGCAGAAGCAAACGCAGAAGCACCGTTCGCGGACATCCCCGCTGAGCCGACCGCGACAAACAGCTTCCCGCGCGCCGCAGTCGACGCATTCAGCAGCCTCGACATGGGCTTGCCGCCCCGCATCGAGCCGCCGGCTCCGTTGACCCCGCCGGCCTCGCTCTCGACGCAACCGGTCGTCGAACCCGAGATCACGGCCCAGCAGGCCGTCCCGCCGCAACCCGCTGAGCCTCGCCATGCTAACGACGAAATCGCTGCCGGCACCGCAGGCTCGGCCGCAGTCGCCGGGCTGGGCGCGGCGCACTTCGGCGCGCTGAATCTGGACTTCGATCTGGAATTGCCGCCAAGCCCCGCGCAGCCGTTGCCGTCGTTCACGCCGCAGGATCTCGTCAGGATTGCCCGCAACAAGCTCGATCTGGCCTCGGAATACATCGAACTGGGCGATCTGGCCGGCGCGCGGGCGCTGATCAACGAAGTCATCGCTGCGAACGACGCCGCCACGCGCACCGAAGCGCGCGCGTTGCTGTCGACGCTGTCGCCCCTGTCGTAATGCCGGCCGTGACGCGGATTGCGCTAGGGATCCAGTACGACGGCTCGGCCTTTTGCGGCTGGCAGTCGCAGCCGCACGGCAAGACGGTTCAGGACGCGCTGGAGCGGGCGCTGCGCGAATTCGCGCAGACGCCTTTGCAGACGGTGGTGGCCGGTCGTACGGATACCGGCGTGCATGGCCTCGGTCAGGTGGTGCATTTCGACACCGAACTCGACCGCACGGATTTTTCGTGGGTGCGCGGCACCAACGCGTTTTTGCCGAAGACAGTCGCGGTGCAGTGGGCCAAGCCCATGCCGGACACGTTCCACGCGCGCTTCTCGGCGTTCGAGCGGACCTACTACTACGCGCTGTATGTCCACCCGGTGCGCTCGCCTATGCTGGCCGCCCGTGCCGGCTGGATACACACGCCGCTCGACGTCGAAGCAATGCGCGCTGCAACCGGCCACCTGATCGGCGAGCACGACTTTTCCGCGTTCCGCTCGTCGGAATGCCAGGCGAAGACACCGGTCAAGCACCTCCACCAGATCGACGTGCGGCAGCAGGGCGACTTCATCCACTTCCGTTTTCGCGCCAACGCGTTCCTGCATCACATGGTGCGCAACCTGATGGGTTGCCTGGTGGCGGTCGGGCGTGGCCGGCATCCGGCCGCATGGATGGCCGAGGTGCTGGCGAGCCGTGACCGCAACCAGGCAGCGCCCACTTTCATGCCCGACGGCCTGTATCTCGCGCAGGTGGGCTATCCTGAGGAATTCGCGGTGCCCGCCGCGCAGTCGGGAAGTGTGCCGTGGAGCACCGTATGGACCGAGTTACCGGAATCATGAATACAAGCAATCTGACCCAGCCGGCCGCAGTCGGTGCGCCCCAGCAGCAGGACACGCCGCGCGTCGCCGCGCCGCATCGGACCCGCATCAAACTGTGCGGGCTCTCGAAGCCCGAAGACGTGGCGCACGCCATCGACCTCGGTGCGGACGCGATCGGCCTGGTGTTCTATCCGCCCAGCCCGCGCTCGGTCAGCGTCGCGCAGGCGGTGGAACTGGTGCGGGACGTGCCGCCGTTTCTGTCGGTGGTGGGCTTGTTCGTGAATGCGTCACCCGAATGGATCCGCGAGGTGGTCAGCAATATTCCGCTCACCCTGCTGCAGTTCCACGGCGACGAGACGCCCGAGCAGTGCGAGGCGCTCGCCAATGTTGCGGGTTTGCCTTGGTTGCGTGCTTTGCGCGTTGGGGCTGATACTCAGCAAGCCGATTTGGTAAAATCGGCGCTTAACTATGCGGCAGCCAGCGGCCTTCTGTTCGACACCCATGTCGAAGGCTATGGCGGCGGCGGGAAGGTTTTCGATTGGTCACTTATTCCAGCAGAGCTCGCGCGTCGGGCCGTTTTGAGTGGTGGGTTGAACGCGCAAAACGTCAGTGATGCGATTCATCGCGTGCGCCCGTACGCGGTCGATGTCTCGAGCGGCATCGAAGTAACGGGCGCCAAGGGCGTCAAAGATCACGCCCGGATGGCGGCGTTCGTACGCGCAGTGCGCGCGGCGGACGCAGAGTGATTCAGCCGGCGGCAGGCTCCGAACGGAGCCGCCCGGCACACTGAGAAGAGTGACATCATGTATAACTTGCCCGATGAACGAGGCCATTTCGGCCAATTTGGCGGCGTATTCGTCGCTGAAACGCTAGTCCACGCACTCAACGAGCTGCGTGAAGCCTACGAAAAATTCCAGAAAGATCCCGAGTTTGTCGCCGAATACGAGCGCGAACTGAAGTATTTCGTTGGCCGCCCGTCCCCCATTTATCACGCACAGCGTTGGAGCGAACTGCTCGGCGGCGCGCAGGTGTTCCTCAAGCGTGAGGATCTGAACCACACCGGCGCCCACAAGATCAACAACGTGATCGGCCAGGCATTGCTGGCCAAGCGCATGGGCAAGCCGCGCGTCATCGCGGAAACCGGCGCGGGGCAGCACGGCGTCGCCACGGCGACGATCGCCGCGCGCTTCGGCATGGAATGTGTGGTCTACATGGGTTCGGAAGACGTGCGCCGCCAGGCCGCCAACGTCTACCGCATGAAGCTGCTGGGCGCGACGGTCGTGCCGGTCGAGTCGGGCTCCAAAACGCTGAAGGACTCGCTTAACGAGGCGATGCGCGACTGGGTCACCAACGTCGAAAACACCTTCTACATCATCGGCACGGTTGCGGGGCCGCATCCGTATCCGATGATGGTGCGCGATTTCCAGCGCGTGATCGGCGACGAGTGCAAGGTGCAGATGCCGGAACTGGTTGGCCGTCAGCCGGACGCGGTGATTGCGTGCGTGGGTGGCGGATCGAACGCAATGGGCATCTTTTACCCGTATATCGACGATAAAGACGTGCAGTTGATCGGCGTTGAAGCCGCCGGCGATGGTCTGGATACGGGCCGCCATGCGGCTTCGCTGATCGGCGGCAGCCCGGGCGTGCTGCACGGCAACCGCACCTACCTGCTGCAGGACGAAAACGGCCAGATCATCGAGACGCATTCGGTGTCGGCGGGGCTGGACTATCCGGGCGTCGGTCCCGAGCACGCCTGGTTGCACGAAACCGGCCGTGCGCAATACGTCGGCATCACGGACGAAGAGGCGCTCAAGGCGTTCCACGATTGCTGCCGGATCGAAGGCATCATTCCGGCGCTCGAATCGAGCCATGCGCTGGCCTACGCGGCCAAACTCGCGCCGACCTTGCCGAAGGACAAGTGCCTTCTGGTGAATCTGTCGGGCCGTGGCGACAAGGACATGCACACGGTCGCCGAGCGATCGGGTATCACGTTCTGAGCGCCGCGACGATGCGCGACGAGTTCGACGAGCCGCAACCGGCAATCGAAGGCACCGAGGCTGAAACGGCCGAAGCCACGACGGCGCAAGCCGTGATGGCCCAGGCCGGAGAAGCCGCCCAGATCGAAGCCACCGAAGCGCCCGTACCGGCGCTTTCGGCGGCGTTGCCTGTGGTGCCTGCCGGTATTCAGCTCTTGAACCGCGATTTTCTGACCGATGTGGCGAACCTGCCGGACGGTTCGATCGACCTGATTCTTGCCGACCCGCCGTATGGGCTCGGCAAGGACTATGGCAACGATTCCGATATGCGCTCGGGCGACGACTTTATCGCCTGGACGCGTAGCTGGCTCGAGCTGGCGATCCCGAAGCTCAAGCCGTCCGGTTCGCTGTACATCTTTTGCACGTGGCAGTACGCGCCGGAGATCTTCTGCTTCCTGAAGACCCGCCTCACGATGGTCAACGAGATCATCTGGGACCGGCGCGTGCCGAGCATGGGCGGCACCACCCGCCGCTTCACGTCCGTGCACGACAACATCGGCTTTTTCGCGGTGTCGAAAGATTATTATTTCGATCTCGATCCCGTCCGCATCCCGTACGATGCCATCACGAAGAAGGCGCGTTCGCGCAAGTTGTTCGAAGGCAGCAAGTGGCTGGAGCTTGGCTATAACCCGAAGGACGTCTGGTCGGTGTCGCGGCTGCATCGGCAACATGCCGAACGCGTCGATCATCCGACCCAGAAGCCTCTGGAAATCGTCGAGCGGATGGTGCTCGCGAGCTGCCCGCCGGGCGGCCGCGTGCTCGACCCGTTCATGGGGAGTGGCACCACCGCAGTTGCTTGTGCACGTCAGAAGCGCGAATTCGTCGGCTATGAAATCAATGAAAGTTACTGCGCGATAGCGCGCGAACGCGTCAGCGCGGCCGCGCAGGCTGCGCCAAACGAAACCGTTGCGCCGGTCGCATCTGTGGCTGCTGAAACCTGAGCAAGGCTGGGTGAAGCGCCGAATGGCGTCGAACCGGGTCAAGAAACGCTCCAAGTAGCAGCAAACAGCGGCGAACGCGCAGTAAACCATTTTCGAGAGAATTTCCATGTCCCGTATCAAGAACACGTTTGCAGCCCTGGCTGAGCAGGGCAAGAAAGGACTGATCCCGTTCATGACGGCTGGCGATCCGGACCCGGCCCGCACCGTCGAATTCATGCACGCGCTCGCCGCCGGCGGCGCGGATGTGATCGAACTCGGCGTGCCGTTTTCGGACCCGATGGCCGACGGCCCGGTGATTCAGGCGTCGTCGGAACGCGCGCTGGCGCACGGCGTGTCGCTGCGTCACGTGCTGGCTGACGTGAAAAAATTCCGCGAGCGCGACGAAAAGACGCCGGTGGTGCTGATGGGCTACGCCAATCCGATCGAGCGAATGGGCGTCGATGCATTCGCGGCCGCGGCTAAGGGCGCCGGTGTGGATGGCGTGCTGGTGGTCGATTACCCACCGGAAGAGTCGGTGGTTTTCGCCGAAAAGATGCGATCTTCCGGTATCGATCCGATCTTCCTCCTTGCCCCCACCTCGACCGACGAACGCATCGCCGAAGTCGGCAAAATCGCCAGCGGCTACGTCTACTATGTGTCGCTCAAGGGGGTCACCGGAGCGGCAAATCTGGACGTTTCCAGCATCGCGAGTAAAATCCCGGCCATCAAGTCGCGCGTTCCCCTGCCGGTGGGCGTCGGTTTCGGCATCCGTGACGCCCAGACGGCGCGTTCGGTGGCCGAAGTCTCCGATGCCGTCGTGATCGGCAGCCGTATCGTGCAATTGCTCGAAAAAGCCTCGCCGGACACGGCCGCCGAAACCCTCACGAGTTTCATCGCGGAAGTGCGCGAGGCGCTGGACAGCATTGGCGCGACCGCCCGATAACCGTTACTTTTTGTCTGCTGTAGGCTTGCGGCGGGGTTTCGTCCCCGCCGTTATGCGTACCGAAGACCCAGGAAGGAATCAATATGAGCTGGCTCGACAAGCTGCTGCCGCCCAAAATCAAGCAAACCGATCCGAAAAACCGTAAAGGGATTCCGGAAGGCCTGTGGATCAAGTGCCCGTCGTGCGAAGCGGTGCTGTACCGCAACGACGTCGAGGCCAATCTACACGTTTGCCCGAAGTGCGACCATCACATGCGCATTGGCGCGCGTGAGCGGCTCGACGGCCTGCTCGATCCGGAAGGCCGCTACGAAATCGGCCAGGAAATCGTGCCGGTCGACGCGCTCAAGTTCAAGGACAGCCGCAAGTATCCTGACCGCCTGAAAGAGGCGATGGAAGAAACCGACGAAACCGACGCCATGGTCGTCATGGGCGGCGCGATTCACACGCTGCCGTGCGTGGTGGCCTGCTTCGAGTTCTCGTTCATGGGCGGCTCGATGGGTTCGGTGGTCGGCGAGCGCTTTGCGCGCGGCGCGCAGAACGCGCTCGAGCAGAACGTGCCGTTCATCTGCTTCACCGCTTCTGGCGGCGCGCGGATGCAGGAAAGCCTGTTGTCGCTGATGCAGATGGCCAAAACCACCGCAATGCTGACCAAGCTGTCCGACGCCAAGCTGCCGTTCATCTCGGTGCTGACCGATCCGACCATGGGCGGCGTGTCGGCGAGCTTCGCCTTCCTCGGCGACGTGGTGATCGCGGAACCGAAGGCGCTGATCGGCTTTGCCGGCCCGCGCGTGATCGAGCAGACTGTGCGCGAAAAGCTGCCGGAAGGTTTCCAGCGCGCCGAATTCCTGCTGACGAAGGGCGCGGTCGACATGATCGTCGACCGTCGCAAGCTGCGTGAGGAAATCGCTCGCCTGATGGCGCTGATGTCCCGCCAGCCGGCCGACGCGGTGGCCTGAGCGCCGTCCGTACCACCTCAGCATTGACGCCGTGCCCCAACGCACGGCGGAGCAAAAAACAGCGCGCCGCGAGAGGTCATCAAGCGGCGCGCAGTCATTTCCGGGATAATCGCGGTCTCGCCGCGATGCGATCCGCGCAACCCAGCCTCACCGCCTAACCGACTCATCCGATGACCTCATTCCCCACTCTCGACGCGTGGCTCACGCACCTTGAATCCGCGCATCCGGTCGGTATCGACATGGGTTTGACGCGGATCGGCAAGGTGCGCGACGCGCTGCAACTGTCGTTCGACTGTCCGGTGATCACGGTGGGCGGCACCAACGGCAAGGGCTCGACCTGCGCGATCCTCGAAACGATCCTGCTGCGCGCCGGTTACCGCGTGGGCTGCCATACATCGCCGCACCTGCTGTCGTTCAACGAGCGCGCGCGCGTGAACGGTGCCGTGGCCAGCGACACCGACCTGCTGCCGCATTTCGAAGCGGTCGAGGCGGCCCGTCTGAGCCTGGCCGAACCGGTCACCCTGACGTATTTCGAATTCACGACGCTGGCGATCATGCATCTGTTCGCCTCGCGTGGCCTCGATGCGGTGATTCTAGAGGTGGGTCTCGGTGGCCGGCTCGACGCGGTCAATATCCTCGATACCGACTGCGCGATCATCACGAGTATCGACATCGATCACACCGAATACCTCGGCGATACGCGCGAGAAGATCGCTTTTGAGAAGGCCGGCATCTTCCGCCCCGGCAAGCCGGCGATCTGCGCCGACCCCGTGCCGCCGCAGACGCTGATCGACCACGCGGAGCAGATCGGCGCCGATCTGTGGCTATTTGGCCGCGATTTCCGCTACGAAGGCCAGGCGGGCAGCGAGCGTCAGCAGTGGAGTTACGTGGGCCGTACCATGCGCCGCTCGGCGCTTGCGTATCCGGCGCTGCGCGGCGCGAACCAGCTCATCAACACCTCGGCGGCGCTGGCGGGCCTCGAAGCCTTGCGCGACCGTCTGCCGGTTTCCGCGCAGGACATTCGCCTCGGCCTCGCCAACGTCGAACTGGCGGGCCGCTTCCAGGTGCTGCCGGGCAAGCCGGCGATCGTGCTCGACGTCGGCCATAACCCGCATGCCGCCGCCGTGTTGTCGCAGAATCTCGGCAATATGGGCTATTTTCCGTACACGTACGCCGTATTTGGCGCGATGCACGACAAGGACATTGCCGGCGTGGTCGAACACCTGAAAGGCGAGGTCGACCACTGGTGCGTCACAGACCTGCCCAGCCCGCGAGCGGCGTCCGCGCAGGATCTCGAAGCGATTTTGCGGGAATCTGGCGTGTCCGATGGCGCGGATAGCAGCGTCACGCGCTACGTTTCACCCGCGGAGGCTTTTCAAGACGCGCTAAAACGAGCCACGGAGAATGATAGAATCGTGGTTTTCGGCAGTTTCTATACGGTAGCCGGCGTGATGGCCTACCGTAAATCGCAGCAACACTGAACGGGCGGCAGCCTCGAACCAAGCCATTCATGGGAATTTTCTCGTTCGGCAAGAAAGACGACGCGCCTACCCGGCGTAGCGCAAACACCAGTTCCACCCGGGCCGCCCGTGGCGAGCGCGTGGAGCGGCGAACCCGCCGCACGGAACGGCCCGACGCCGATGCGATGCTGCTCGACCCCACGCTGCCCGAAAAGCAGCGCGCGCGCCGCCGCCTGGTAGGCGCCATCGCGATGGTGGTCGCCGCCGTGGTGATTCTGCCCATGGTGCTCGATTCGCACCCGAAGCCCGTTACGGACGATATCGCTATCGATATCCCCAATCGTCCGGCGCCCAAAGCGGCCGCCGACGATGTAGACACCCAGGCGGGTGTCGCCCCCGACAATCCGGCGCCGGACAACGCCAATAGCTCGCTCGCAGCCTCTGGCGTGGCCCCAGCCCCGGCAGCCCCGGCCACCGCGAATGCGATGACGCAGCAAGGTACGGCTGCGGCGCCGGCCGGCAAGAGCAGCAAGCCGCAAGCCCCGGCAATCGCCGCGAACAAGTCGCCGGCTGCAACGGCAGCGTCCGCTTCGGCCAAGGCCGCGAAACCGGTCAAGACACCGCCCGCGCCGGTCCAGAGCGCCGCCAACCAGACCAGCGCCAACACAGCCAACAGCACCGATGCCGCCGCCGCAGATGCCGATTCCGGCACGCCGGCGTCGCCGCCGGGCAGCCGTTTCGCCGTACAGTTGGGCGCGTTCCCGGACGACGCCAGCGCAAAAGCCTGGGCGGTCAAGTTGAAAGCGGCGGGCGTGCCCGCATATACCGAACGTCGGAAGCAGACGGATGGGACAACCCAGACACTGCTGCGCGCCGGCCCGTTCGCCGACCGCGCGGCCGCGACGGCGGCCATTGCGAAGGTTCGCGCAGCCGGGCTGACGTCCGGCGCGAACAGCGGCTTGGCACAGTAAGTCAGCGATGTTCACTGCCTTCGACTACGCTGTAATGGCGGTGATCGGTTTGTCGGCCCTGCGGGGCACCTGGCGCGGTTTCCTGTCCGAGGTATTCGGGCTGATCGGCTGGGTTGCAGCGTTTTTGATCGCGTGCCGTTTCGTCGGCTATGTGGTGCCGTATATGCCGGCCAGGTGGCCGGGCGGTGCGCTGACCCAATGGCTGCTGGCTTTTGCTCTGCTGGTCATCGGCGTGATGCTGGTGGTGGGCGTCGCCAACGCGCTGCTGAGCCGGCTCGTGCAGGCCTCCGGTTTGAGCGGCGTGGACCGCTCGCTGGGTTTGATGTTCGGCCTCGTACGCGGGGTCATCCTGGTGCTGATTCTGGTCGCCCTCGCAGGCCTGACCGAACTGCCCCAGCAGGAATTCTGGCGCAACGCCTTGCTGCGGCCCTACGCGGTCGAAGGCGTGCACGAACTGAAACCGCTGCTTCCCGAGACACTCGCTGCTTACGTCCGTGTGTGACGATTACAGGCAAACGAGCTGTTCAGGGCAACACGCAGGACATCGGCGCGACCCGGATGCTTCCCCGGCACCGGCCGCCGTGATGAATTTCGTACCTTTGAAGGACATGCCATGTGCGGCATCGTAGGCGTAGTTTCCCAATCCCCGGTCAATCAGCTGATCTATGACAGCCTGCTGCTCCTGCAGCACCGCGGTCAGGACGCAGCCGGCATTGCGACGGCGAACGGTAGCAATTTCCACATGCATAAGGCCAACGGCATGGTGCGCGACGTGTTCCGCACGCGCAACATGCGCAGCCTGCCCGGCACCAGCGGTATCGGCCAGGTGCGTTACCCGACGGCCGGTTCCGCGTCGAGCGAAGAGGAAGCCCAGCCGTTCTACGTGAACGCGCCGTTCGGCATCATCCTCGCCCACAACGGCAACCTGACCAACTGGCAGCAACTGAAAGACGAGATGTTCCGCGTCGATCGCCGCCACATCAACACCAATTCCGATACCGAAGTGCTGCTCAACGTGCTCGCGCACGAACTGCAGCTCTCCACCTCCGGCCTGCAAATCGATCCGGCCTCCGTGTTCAAGGCCGTCTCGGGCGTGCATCGCCGCGTACATGGCTCGTATGCGATCGTTTCGCTGATCGCCGGCTACGGCTTGCTCGCCTTCCGCGACCCGTTCGGTATTCGCCCGCTGTGCCTCGGCAAGCAGGAAACGGCGCATGGCGTCGAGTGGATCGTGGCTTCGGAATCGGTGGCGATTGAAGGTATCGGCTTCGAATTCGTGCGCGACGTGGCGCCGGGCGAAGCGCTGTTCATCGACGTCGAAGGCAATCTGCACTCGCAACAGTGCGCGCCGAACGCCAGCCTGAACCCGTGCATTTTCGAACTCGTGTACCTCGCGCGTCCGGACTCGGTGCTCGACGGCGTGCCGGTCTACAACGTGCGTCTGCGCATGGGCGATTACCTCGCCGAGAAGATCAAGCGCGAACTGCCGGATGTACCGATCGACGTGGTGATGCCGATTCCCGATTCGTCGCGCCCCGCTGCGATGCAGGTCGCCAAGAAGCTCGGCGTCGAGTATCGCGAAGGCTTCTTCAAGAACCGTTACGTCGGCCGCACCTTCATCATGCCGGGCCAGGCGGTGCGCAAGAAGTCGGTGCGCCAGAAGCTCAACGCCATGGCGATCGAATTCAAGGGCAAGAACGTGCTGATCGTGGACGATTCGATCGTGCGCGGCACCACCTCGCATGAAATCGTGCAGATGGCGCGCGATGCCGGCGCGAACAAGGTCATCTTCGCTTCGGCCGCACCGCCGGTGAAATTCCCGAACGTCTACGGTATCGACATGCCGACGCGCGGCGAACTCGTCGCGCATGG
Organism: Paraburkholderia sp. GAS38; assembly: GCF_050434965.1. Taxonomy (NCBI): domain Bacteria; kingdom Pseudomonadati; phylum Pseudomonadota; class Betaproteobacteria; order Burkholderiales; family Burkholderiaceae; genus Paraburkholderia; species Paraburkholderia sp. GAS38. The sequence goes on from NZ_JBNDJO010000024.1 coordinate 44,242, forward strand.
CCGCACGGATGACGAAGTCGCGCGCATGATCGGCGCGGATCACCTCGTGTACCAGGACGTCGAAGCACTCAAGCAGGCTGTGCGCGATACCAACCCGGCGCTGAAGGAATTCGAGGCTTCGTGCTTCGACGGCAACTACATCACCGGCGACGTCACCACCGAGTACCTCGACCGCATCGAAACGGCCCGTCTCGCGCCGCAGGCGCAATCGGACCGCGACGCGGCCAGCGAAGCGATGGAAGGCGGTGCAGCCCGTTCGCAACTGCACCTGCAGTTGTCGGTGGAGTAAGTCGGCGCCTGACCGGCAGAGCGGCGCGCAGCGGCCATGCACGCAGCGCGCCACGCATGTTAGGATGATGGCTTGCGTCGATTTGATCTCAGCTTGCGGACGCGGGGCAACCCAAAACAGCTAAAGCGAACGGTGGAGAAAAGCAGCAACCGTCCGCCGCCGCTCCAGCTTTCCCCCGCACATGAAGCCCGCTTATGCCGACGCAAAGCGGGCTTTTTTGTTGCCGGCGCGTTTGACGTTCATGCAGCCTTACGGTGAACGTCGAGCGGTAAGCGCCGGCCTGGAAAACGTGGCAACACGTGACGACACGTGGAAAATGGAACTAGAACCAACATGGACGAATCCCTGAACTTCGACACCCTCGCAGTCCGCTCGGGCACGCTGCGCAGCGACTTCAACGAGCATTCGGAAGCGATTTTCCTCACGTCGAGCTTTGTGTTTGCAAGCGCCGCCGACGCCGCGGAACGCTTCAAGAACTCCGAGGACTATTACACGTACTCGCGCTTCACGAATCCCACGGTCACGATGTTCCAGGACCGTCTGGCCGCGCTCGAAGGCGGCGAGGCGTGCATGGCGACGGCTTCGGGCATGGCCGCGATCATGTCGGTGGTGATGTCGGCCCTGCAGGCGGGCGACCACCTCGTCAGCTCGCAGAGCCTGTTCGGTTCGACGCTCGGCATGTTCTCGCAGATCTTCAGCAAGTTCGGCATCACGACCACCTTCGTCGATCCGACGGATCTCGACGCGTGGAAAAACGCCGTGCGTCCCGAGACGAAGATGTTCTTCCTCGAAACGCCGTCGAACCCGCTGACCGAAATCGCCGACATCGAAGCGATCGGCAAGATTGCGAAGGCCGCAAACGTGCTGTTCGTGGTGGACAACTGTTTCTGCAGCCCGGCCTTGCAGCAGCCTTTGAAGCTCGGCGCGGACGTCGTGATGCATTCGGCCACCAAGTTCCTCGACGGCCAGGGCCGCGTGCTCGGCGGCGCGCTTGTCGGGTCGAAGAAATTCATCATGGAAAAGGTGTTCCCGTTCGTGCGCAGCGCCGGACCGACGCTGTCCGCGTTCAACGCTTGGGTGCTGCTCAAGGGCATGGAAACGCTGTCGCTGCGGGTGGAAAAGCAGTCGGAGAATGCGCTGGAAATCGCCCGTTGGCTGGAAACGCATCCGGCGGTGAATCGTGTGTTCTATCCGGGGCTGGAGTCGCACCCGCAGTTCGAGATTGCCAAACGTCAGCAGAAAGCGGGCGGCGCGATCGTGTCGTTCGAACTGAAGGGCGATACGCCGGAAGCGCAGCGCGTCAACGCATGGCGCGTGATCGACAGCACCAGGATCTGCTCGATCACCGGCAACCTCGGCGATACGCGTACGACGATCACCCATCCGGCCACCACGACGCACGGCCGCATCACGCCGGAAGCGCGCGCGGCAGCGGGCATCACGGAAGGGCTGATCCGTCTGGCGGTCGGGCTGGAGAATGCGGGCGATATCCGCAACGATCTGGCGCGCGGTCTGGCGGGTTAAGCCGCGATTCCATCAATGGCGCACGGTGCGCCATTGACCGGGTGCTAGCCCGAAGCGCCGCGTGAACGCATGGGTGTAGGCGCTCTGATCGCCAAAGCCCACTTCAAGCGCGATGTCGGTCAGCGAACGCCGCGGATCGGCGAGCAGCGTGATCGAGGTATCGAGCCGCAGACGCTGCAGATAGCGATGCGGCGTCTCGCCGAACGCTTCGATAAACAACTGATGGAAACGCCGCATGCCGAAGCCGCAATGCGCGGCGAGATCGGCGATGCGCAGCGGCTCCGAGAGGTGCGTGCGCAGCCAGCGGTCGATGCGCACGAAGTCAAGACCGGCGCCAGGCGCGCCGTCGCCGCCGAGCGCGGCGGATTGCGTCGTGCCGGCGTCCGCCAGCATGGCCGCGCACAGGCGTGCGGCGGCATCCCAGTGAAAACGCCGCACGGCGAGGTCGTCGCCGGCTTGCATGCCGCCCGTCGCGCGGGCGGCAATGCTATGCACGAGCTGCGTCAACGACGCATCCACTGAGACAGCCCGCGCGCGGTCGAACAAACGTTCCGGCACCGCGAGTGACGTCGCAGGCAGATCCAGCACGAGTTGCCGGTTCTCGCCGATCCCCGCGTAGTCGTGCTGCGCGCCGGCGGGAATCAGCCACGCCGAACCGGCATCGATCAATTGACCGACCCCGTCTACGCTCATCTCCATTGCGCCGTCGAGCCCCAGCACGACCTGATGAAAGTCGTGCACATCCGACGCCTCGATTGCGCCATAGCGGCGCAACGAAACGCTGGGAGCGGCGACGGCGACGTGGCTCACAGGCAGTCTGAAAAGCTTAAACGTCGAGCAGTTCGACTTCGAACACGAGCGTCGCATTCGGCGGAATCACGCCGCCTGCGCCGCGCACGCCGTAGCCGAGTTGCGGCGGGATCGTCAGCTTGCGCACGCCGCCCACCTTCATGCCCTGCACGCCTTCATCCCAGCCCTTGATGACCATGCCGCCACCCAATACGAAGGCGAACGGATCGTTACGGTCCTTGCTCGAGTCGAACTTCTGGCCGTCGGTCAGCCAGCCCGTGTAGTGGACGCTGACCGTTTTGCCGGCGACGGCTTCAGCGCCGGTGCCTTCGGTCAGGTCTTCGTATTTGAGGCCGGATTCGGTAGTCACGGTCGACATGAGTTGCTCCTTCATACAGGTCGTAAAAAGCGACATTGTAGGCGTGTTGGCAGCGTGCCGCCCAGATCACCCGGGTTTGGCCGAGCGTTCGGACGCGCAAGTGAGTTTGCAGAGACTTGCACTGGGCGGGTACGCGCCCTGCTTCACGAAGGAGGGTGCCTATAATGGCACTTCCGTCCAATCCCATGCACTGCCTGAGAGGGCCTCGATCGTGACAACCTCTTCCACCGGATCTGGCAGCGGCCAGCAGGGCGCTTCCGGCGTCTCCCTGTCCGAACGCACCGCGCATCTTTGCGCGGAGGCCGCGCTCTTCATGCGCGACCACGTGCTCTCCCTGGTGTCGCACGATTTGCGCGGCCCGCTCAATGCGATCCATAGCTGGGCCTACGTGCTCGAGCGCAAACTCGACGCCAACGACCCGGCCGCGCAGCGCGCCATCGTCGGCATCCGCAGTGGCGTGGATCAGCAGGTCAAGCTGCTGGAGTCGATTGTCGATACGACCCGCGCCGGCACCAAAACGCTGGCGCTCGTGCGCGAGCCGTTCGCGTTGCAGGCATTGTTCTCGGATTCGGTGGACGAGGTTCGCGCAGGACTCGCGAGGTCGCGCGGTGTGTCGGTCGCGTTCGAATCGGAACTTTCCACCGAGCAGTTCAACGGCGACCGCGAGCGTCTCGCCGCAGCGCTCTGGCTGATGCTCACCTTCGCGGTGGAGGCCGGCGCGAACGGCGCCAAGGTCACGCTCGCATCGGGCGCCGACGCCAGCGCGTGGCACGCTGTGGTCTCCTATGAGCCGACGCTGGCTGCATTTGACGATGCCTCCGTGTCTCATCTGCTCGAACCGTTCGCGCGCACCCAGGCGCGGGCGCCGCGCGAAGCGGGGCGGATTGCGTGGGTGCTGGCGCTGTGCAAGCGCGTCGCGGAAGCGCATGGCGGCTCCTTCGAGCAAGGCGAGATGCAGGACGGCCAGGCCGCGACGCTGGCGCTGCGCATCCCGCTCGTCGCGGCCTGACGGCTCGACGACGGCGCTAAGCGGCTCGACGGGCCAGGCGGCGGCAATCCTGCCGCCTGTGCCGCGATAAAACTTTCACGTAGCTTTCGCACTCTATACTGACAACTTTTCGTTGCCGGAGCCCTTTCTCTTGATTCAGGTTGTCGCCCTTATCGGTGCGTTGCTGCTCGTCGCGCTCAATGGATTCTTCGTTGCCGCCGAATTCGGTCTGGTGAAGCTGCGGCAGACGCGGGTGCAGAGTCTTGCCGCGCAGCACGGCATGCGTGGCCGCCTGCTGGCGAAGGTGCACGGGCGTCTCGATGCCTATCTGTCCGCCTGCCAGCTCGGCATCACGCTCGCCTCGCTAGGGCTGGGCTGGATCGGCGAGCCGGCTTTTGCGGACCTGCTGACGCCGCTGTTCCGCCTGCTCAACATCGAATCGGAGAACGTGATCCACGGCGTCTCGCTGTTCTTCGCGTTCTCGTGCATCTCGTTCCTGCATATCGTGGTGGGCGAGCTGGCGCCGAAGTCGCTCGCCATTCGTCAGTCCGAGAAGGTGTCGCTGTGGGCCGCCACGCCGCTCTACGGGTTCTACTGGGCGATGTATCCGGCCATCTGGCTGCTGAACACCAGCGCGAACGCCGTCCTTCGTCTGGCGGGCCTGACGGCGGATCACGGCGGTGATGCGCATTACTCCACCGAAGAGCTCAAGCTCATCCTGCGCGGCCGCCACGCCAACGTGGCGAGCGGCATCGGCGTGGCGGACGGCGCGTATAGCCAGGACGAATGGAACACCATCGCGCACTCGCTGGATTTCTCGCGCATGACGGTCTCGGATCTGATGCGGCCGGCCTATGAGATGGTCGGACTGCGGCGCGACTTGCCGTTGCGCGAGAACATGCAGGTGGTCGCACGGCACCGCTTCAGCCGCTATCCGTTGTTCGAGGATGCCGCGGGCGAGCGCGTGGCCGGCATGATCCATCTGAAGGACCTGTTGTTGGCGCGCCAGGCGGGCAGCACGCTCGACGATCTCTCGAAGTATGTGCGGCCGGTCCAGTACGTGAAGCCGGATATGCCCGCGCTGGAACTGTTCCGGCGCTTTCGCAAGGGCGCGCCGCATATGGCGCTCGTCGGACACAAGAACGCGGCGCCGATCGGCTTTCTCACGCTCGACAATCTGCTCGGCGCGCTGGTCGGGCAGATCCACGACGAGTTTCGCCAGGGCGATGCCGACTGGACCCGCATGGACGACGGCACCTTGATGGGCAAGGGCAGTTTGCCGGTGGTGTCGCTGGAGCGGGCGCTGGGGATCGACATTGACGAAGGCCGGGCCGAATCGGTGGGCGGGCTGGTGATTCAGGCGCTCAACGATCTGCCGAACGAAGGGCAGCGGGTCGAGTTCGACCGCTTCGATATCGTCGTCAAGAAGATGAAGGGGCCGCGTATTCTGCTGGTGCGGGTCTATCCGAAGCACTTCGATGACGAGGGCGGTTGATCGACGTTGAGGGTGCGGGCGAGCGGCAATGCCTGGCCTGCGCTCTCCTCGCCGCTGCTCGCACATTCCCGAGCCCGGTTAAAATCGTCTGCCAAAACACCATTTGGGGACACCGTGGGATATCTGCTCGTGTTGTGCGTAGGGCTGGTGGCAGGCATGCTGAGCGGCGTGATCGGCACAGGCTCGTCCATGCTGCTGATGCCCGTGCTCGTGATGCTGTTCGGCCCGCAACAGGCCGTGCCGATCATGGCGATCGCTGCAATCATGGGCAATCTGGGCAAGATCCTGGCATGGTGGCGTGAAGTCGACTGGCGCGCGTGTGCCGCCTATTGTTCGACGGCCGTGCCCGGCGCGGCGCTGGGTGTGCGGACGCTGCTCGCGTTGCCGCCGCATGCGGTCGAACTCGCGCTCGGTCTCTTCTTTCTCGCCATGGTTCCCACGCGTCGCTGGCTGGCGCGCCGCTCGATTCAATTCTCGCTGCTGCATCTCGCGCTGACTGGCGGCGTGGTGGGCTTCCTGACCGGCATCGTCGTATCGACCGGACCGATCACCGTACCGGTGTTCATGTCGTACGGGCTCGTGAAAGGCGCATTTCTCGCGACGGAAGCGGCCGGGTCGCTCGCGGTGTACGGCACTAAAGTGGCTGTGTTCAAGCACTTTGGCGCGTTGCCGTTGCATGTGGTGTTCGATGGCCTGATCACTGGCTCGGCACTGATGGCGGGCTCGTTTGCAGCGCGCTATGTGGTGGTTCGCATGAGCCCGCGCACCTTCAAGCTGGTGGTCGACGGTTTGATGCTGTCCTCGGGACTGTCGCTGTTGTGGGCCGCCGGGCGGTAAGCGGCGAACCGCTGACCACTCGCCCGTCAGCCCACCGAGGCTTCGAACACGCGCCGGTAGTTGCCGCCCAGAATCATTCCCACCTCTTCCTGGCTGAAGCCGGCGGTCAACAACGCGTCGGCTAATGCCGGCAACTGCTCATAGCTGCGGAACACCGGCGGGTTGATGAAGCCGAGCATGTCCGTGCCCAATCCGACATGCTCGACGCCGACCACGTCCGCCATGCGCTGCATGCCATGGGCCATGCCCTGCAAGTCGCGATACGTCCCGGAGCTTGGCCACACCCCGATCACACCGCCGGTGCCGGCAATCACCCGCGCATGATCCGGTGTGATCAAGCGGCTGCGCGCCGATGGATGCGTCGCCAGGGCGGTATGCGACAGGATCAGCGGCTTGGTGGTGGTGTCCGCCGCGCGCTTGACGAGGTCAAAGGTGCCATGCGCGACGTCCACGACGATGCCTAGCTGATTGCATCGGCGCACCACGTCCGCGCCGAAGTCGGTGAGACCGCCGTGCACGGGCGGCTCGGTCTGGATATCGCCGAGTTCGTTGACCCGATAGTGGGTGAGCTGCAGATGACGCAGTTGATGCTGCGTATACGCTTCGTCGACGCGCTCGAGCCGGCCTTCCAGAAAGTCGGCGCCTTCGGAGGCAATAATCGCGCAAGGTCCTGTTTTGCTGTTCGCGGCAAGCGACGCCGCGTTCGTCACCACCTGCATCTGCTCGCGTTGGATCAACTCGTGCACGCGGACGAATTCTGCCTGGCCCAGGGCATATAGTTCGCCATCCTGAGGAGTTCGCCAGGCCTCGATGCGCTTGCGATCGGCGGTGACGTGCGTGACGGTGGTGTCGGTAACGATCGCGAGGCAGATGACGTTCATGCCGCCCGTGCGCATGGGCGCCGCGAGAGGAAGGAACGGACGATTGGCGCCAATGGCCGGGTCGCGCGAGACGATCACCCGGCCGGCATGGCTGTGCATGTCCATGGTAAGCGTGCCGGCGGTGCGCCAGGTGGATGCGTCGTCGGATGTGTGCGCGGCCGGCGTCTGTGCGTCCGCTGTTTTTGCGTCCGCGTTCTGAGCGGCGGCGTCCGGCTTTTCGGTGTAGCTCGCGAAGCGGCCAGGCGCACAGGCCGCAAGGCCCAACGCCGCACCCGACGCGAGGAACGCGCGGCGACTCGCGCTGCGTGGCGCGTGTTCCGACGGCAGGTCGAGCGGACGCGCGTCGACGAGTTGATAGCGCCAGCCGGCGGGGTCGTCGGTGAGGCGCTGCAGGCGTCCTCTGAAGGTGACGGCCTGCTCCTGTGGCGCGCAGGGCAACGCGGCAAACACTTCCACGCACGACAGCGGATTGCGCGGCAGGCAGCCGCCGCAGCAAGGGGCATCCGCTGCGAGCACAAAGTAATCGGCTTCGTCGGCGACGGGATCGAGCGGAACGATCCAGCCGCATAGTTCGACTATCGCGCCGTGCAGTGAGTCGGCGTCGCCTGTTCGGATACTCAACCAGTCAAGAGGCATGGGCGTTCCCGTGGTTTCAGTGGCAACCTGGATTTTGCAAAGCGTAGTACCTTCCGATGAAGCAGGCGTGTCCTTCCCGGACTCCGCGCGTTTGCACGCGACAGACTCACTTCATCGGGACGCCGCGCGTGTCCGCCCCGTCGCGGCACGGAACGTGCGGCGCTTGCCCGCGGTCAGCGTCGTCAAGGTCTGCTCGACGATAGCCAGCGCCTCGGCCTTAAGCGCCGCCGGATCATCTGCATCGTCAAGCAGCAGCGCCGCTTCGCACACCATGCGGCCGATCATCCGCGCCGCAAGGTAGGGATTCGCGATGGCCGGTTCGCCTTGCGGACCAGCGCCCGACAGTCCCGCAATCAGGAGCCCGTAAATATGCGCGTCCTCGATCTCCCGGCAGCGTGCGGCGCCGAGCACGGCAGGCGCGGCCTCGATCACGAGGTGACGGTAGGCCGGCTCGGAGCAGACCTCCAGGAACTCGCGAATGCCGGCGCGGATGCGCTGCGCCTTCGGCGCGCCCCCGGCGACGCCTCGCACGCGAGCAGCAGCCGCAGTCTGTAGCGACACCACCAGGGCATCGAATAGATCCGCCTTGTCGCTGAAGTGATGATAGAAGGCGCCGCGCGTCACGCGCGCCTTGCGGGCAATCGCCTCGATGCCGACCTGCTGATATCCCTCCGAAGTGAACAATTCCCCAGCCGCGACGACCAGCGCTTCGCGTGTGGCGTCGGCGTATTCCTCGCGACGTGTTTTGAACGGACCGACGTTTTCCATAGGGCTTCTATCCAGCGCTTGACTTTTCACCTTCGCATCGTAGTATACATACACAGTGTATGTGAAATTCATGGCGTATGTCGTCGTGAAGGATGAAACCTGCGTCGTTAGCCGACGCTCTTTCGGGAGATTTGCAATGACTGGTTCAACGAATACCGACGTGAAGTACGTCCCGCCTTCGGACGAGCAATGGCAGAGTGCCCGCGCTGTGGTCAACCGTTTCGCCGAGCACTGGAGCCATCCGGTCGCAGACGATCTGCGCGACCTGATGCACCCGGACACGCGCAATCTGATTCCGCCCATGACCGTGCCGGCGGATCGGGAAGGCGTCGTCGAGCACTTCAGGCAAGTGCTGAATCAATTGCCGGATCTGAAAGTGGAGGTGCTGCAGTGGGCGCCGACGGGCGATGCCGTACTGATCGAATGGCGCGCGTCGGCGAGTGTGGGCGGCGAGGCGCTGTCATGGCAGGGCGTCGACTGCTTCAATGTCCGCGGCGAGCGCATGTATCAAGGGCAGGTGTACTGGGACACGCGGCGGGTGGCCGAGCAAATGGCCGATGCGGCGCGGCGTGCAACCGAGCGGCGCGCCGCTGCTTCCTGATCTCGGGATAACGGGTGCCGCGGCGCCTCAAGCGCGCGGCACGCCGTCCTCCACCAGCACGGCCACCGGCATCGTCGCGAGCGCATCGCGCAGGAAGAGCGAACCGTCATCCTCGACCTTGGGGGCGGCGGTGCTCATCCAGTCGAACAGCGCGCGCGAGGTCAGCTCGGCGGGCATCTCGACCGCCGTGTCTTCCCACTGCGCGGCATTGACGAGCGGCACGTCGCTGCCCTCGTCGAGCAGTCCAGCCGCCAGATGCGTCACGATGATTACGGCCCACGCGTTGGCATGTCTGCGCGCAAACGCGACCACCTGTGCCGCATGCTTGCCCTTGACGGTCAGCGGCAAATACGTGCCCTCGCTCAGCAGCGCCGGCAAGTGCGCGCGCAGCGCCAGCAAGCGCTGCACGACGGCCAGCTTCACGCGTCCATTGCGCCACTCGGACAGCAAGTCCGACGGCGGCGTTTCGACCAGCCATGCCGCACGCTGTGCAAAATCCACCGGACGCCGGTTGTCTGGATCCACCAGAGTGAAGTCCCACAACTCGGTGCCTTGGTACAGGTCCGGGACGCCCGGCGACGTGAGTCGCAGCACGGTCTGCTGCAAGCTGTTGATGGCGCCGGCCTGGCCGATCCGGGCGACCAGTGCGGATAGCGCGTGCAGGAAACCGTCGCGCCGCTGCGGCGCGAGGATATCGAACAGGAAGTCGCGGCAGGCCTTCTCATGGGTCTCGTCGGGTGCGAGCCAGGACGTGCGCAGCTTCGCTTCGCGCAGCGCCTTCAACTGCCATTGCGCGACCCGTTCGGCGAGTGCCTTGACGCCGGCGTCGTCATCGGGTGCGAGCTCGGGCGGCCAGCAGCCCACCAGGGTTTGATACAGCATTGCCTCTGCTGCCGGGCCCGGCGCCCAGTCGTGATCGAGTGCGGCCAGACTGCCGTCGAGCGCGCGGCGCTGCGGCGCGTTCAGCGTCGACCATGCGCGCAGCGTCGCGCTCCAGTCATGCGCGATCTCGCTGAGTACGGCAAGCCGTGCGCGCACGTCTTCACCGCGCTTGTGATCGTGCGTGGCGGTCGCCAGCATCGCATGCGGAAAACGGCGTGCGCGTTCGAGATTGGTGGCGTGAAACTGCTCGACCGAAAGTGCGAATTCGCCTGGGTCGGAACCCACCTCGTTGCGCGACAACAGGCGGCCGTAGCGATAGCAGGCTGTGTCCTCGACCGCTTTCGCCGCCACCGGTGCGGTCAATTGCGAAAACAGCGTCTGCGCCGTGCGGCGAGACGATCCCGCGTGATTGAACGGCTGACCATTCGCGCCTGCCTGCGCGTTGGCGGCGGAACCCTGGCGAACCAGTGCGGCGTCCTCGGCTGTGCCGCTACCCAACCAGGCATCGACCTGGTCCAGCACGGCGTAATCGGCAGGCGAGAGCGCTTGCTTCGCGCCGGCTAGCGCCTGATTGAAATAGACGTTGTCGGCCTCTGTGCGTACGCCGTTTTGCGGATAGATGCGATACACCGGAAAGTGCACGACGAGTTCGGTCAGCACGCGGTGCAGCGCGGTGAAGGTGAAGTCGCGTGTGGTGATCGAATCGCGGGCAATCCGATGCAAGGCGCGCGCCGCGCGGTCCAGTTCCGCAGAGAGATTTTCCGCGAGAATCTTGCGCCGCGCGGCCAGCGCTTCATCGGCGAAGCGCGCGCTGCGTCCGGTCAGGTCGGCCCACGTCGCGGCGAGCGGTTCGGCGCCCGCCGGATCGTGCAGCAGCGCGCCGACGTCGTTCATGAAGTCGTAGCCGGTGGTGCCGTGGACCGGCCAGTCCTCGCGCAACGGCTCGCCGCGCGCGAGGATCTTTTCGACCACGATATACGGCTCGCCGTCGCGCAGCTCGTTTAGGCGTTGCCGCAGCCGCTGGCAATATTCGCGTGGTTCGGCGAGACCGTCCACATGGTCGATCCGCACGCCGTCGATCAGGCCTTCCGTATAGAGGCGAAACGGCAACGCGTGCACGGCGTCGAACACCTCGGGCCGTTCGACGCGGATGCCGGCCAGCGTGCTGATGTCGAAGAAGCGCCGCCAGTTCACTTCGTCCGACGCCGTGCGCCACCACGCGAGCCTGAAATGCTGGCGCTCGAGCAGCCGATGCAAACGGTCGCGCGTCACGGATTCGCCGGGCGCATAGTTGGCCAGCGCGGCGTCGACGGCCGACCTGCCGTTCTGCGCCACGAACTCGCGCAACAACTCGCGCCCTTCGGCGGCGCGCGGCTGGTCGGCCGGTTGCGTGGTGAGTCCCTGGAAGCGTTCGGCGAGCGCACTGAGATCCGCGCGCTCGGCGCTTTGCAGGATCGCCGCGTAATCGATCGGGCACACCGGGCCGACGTGCGGTCCGTAGGCCGCATAGAAGTGCCCCGTCTGCGCAGCGAAGCGCAGTTCGATCCGGCCGGCGGCGAGTTCGTCTCCATACGATGCGCCCAGGCACGGCATCAGCACTTTGCCGCGCAGGGCAGGATCGGGCGAATGCCAGTCGATGTCGAAGTGCCGTGCATATGCGCTATGGCGTCCCCATTCGAGGATATCGAGCCACCACGCGTTGCTCGACCCGCCGACGCCCATGTGATTCGGCACCACGTCGATAATCAGCCCCATGCCGCGTTCGTGCAGTTTCTCGACCAGCCGCTTGAGTCCCGCTTCGCCGCCGCATTCCGCGCTGATCCGGCTGTAGTCGACGGTGTCGTAGCCGTGCATCGAACCCGGCTCGGCCGTCGTCACCGGCGATGCGTACAGATGGCTCACGCCGAGCGCAGCAAAGTACTCGACGTGCGCGAGGGCGTCGTCGAACGTGAAGCCCTTGTGGAACTGCAGCCTGAGGGTAGAACGCGGGACGGTCATGGTGTGTCGGGCCCCGAAGAAGCGGTAGTGGATGCAGAAGCAGCAGTGGCGCCGACGCTGCGCGCGCGCTCGACCGCGAGCAGGCGGTCGCTGAACGCGGGCTCGGCGAACAGTTCGTCGATCGGCAGTGCGAGGCGCCGCCGCCAGTTCGGATGCTCGTCGATCGAGCCCGGCAGATTCGGCTGGTCTTCTAGCGCGAGGAGATCCTCGAGCGGATACGTGACGAGCGGCGAGGGCGTGGCGGCGACGAAGGCGAGCGCTTCATCTACCGGCGCGCTGTCGATCGGCGGCGGGGGCACGCCATGTGCGGCGACGCCGGCCCACTGGAACGCGTCCCATAACGCCGCGCGTTCGTTCGCACGCTCGGCCTGCGCCACTTCGACGGGATCGCGTCCGTCGGCACGCGGCAGGGTCTGTCCGATCTGATTGCGCCACACGATATCCGTTCCACGCCACCATCCGGTGACGGTGGGCAGATCGTGCGTGGTGGTGGTCGCCACTGCGTTGCGGTCCCAGTCCCGCGGCATCTTGAAGTCCTTGCCCGACGCGCCGTTTTCGAACCACAACACGCGAATACCGGCAATGCCGTGTTCGTCGAGCCGTTCCCGGAAACCGGGCGGCACCGTGCCAAGATCCTCGCCGATCACAATCGAGCGGTGTCGCCACGATTCGAGCGCAATCAGCCGCAGCATGTCTTCGAGCGGGTAGCGCAGATAGGCGCCATTGCGCGCGCTTTCGCCTTCGGGTACGAGCCACAGGCGCCGCAGGCCGAGGATGTGATCGATGCGGATGCCGCCGGCGTGAGCAAACGCGGCGCGCAGCATGTCGATAAAGGCCACGAAGCCCTGGTTGCGCATGGCGCGCGGCGAGAACGTCGTGAGTCCCCACGCCTGGCCGGCCTGATTGAACAGATCCGGCGGCGCGCCGACCGACACGCCTTGCAGCATGTCGTCGCGATACGACCACGCGTGACTGCCGGCGCTATCGCAACCGACGGCGAGGTCCGCGATCAAGCCCACCGCCATGCCGGCATCGCGGGCCGCGTGCTGGGCATGCGAGAGTCCCTTGGCCGCGAGCCATTGCAGGAACAGATGAAATTCGACCTCGTGCCGATGCGCGTTCGCAAACGCTTCGACCTCCGCACTACGCGGATCGCGCAACGCCTCGGGCCAGGTGCGCCAATGTCCGTTCGGCTCCGCCTGGGCAAGCTGAACCGCCTGCAATGCTTCGAAGCGCGCGTGATCCTCAAGCGAGCGGCCGCCTTGCACGCAGAACGCGTTGAATTCGAGCGCACGGGGCGCGTCCTGAGCGCGGTCGTGGATGCAGAACTGCTCGAAGAGCGTGCGCAGGACCTTGAGCTTGAGCCGCACGGCCTGCGGCCAGTCGATCAGCGTCAGACGTTCAAGCTGCGACCATGTTTCGGCGCCCTGATGAGCGTCGATGGCGGCGCGTGCCGCCTCCGCACCGAACACGGCGGCCGGATCGATATGCGTGACATTGAGCCACAAGCGCGACGACGGCGAATACGGACTAAAGCGTTCCGGCTCGGCGCTGAACATCGCATGGGTCGGGCTGACGGCGAGCGCATGCGCGCCGCGCTTCGCGCTTTCCACAGCGAGTTGCGCGAGCGCCGAGTAGTCGCCAATGCCGCCGTCGCCCGTGCGGCGCAAGCCATAGAGTTGCGCGGCGATGCCCCACAACGGCGGCACGGGCGTGTTCTGCATGGCCCGCCACGCATCGGCGGCGGTATAGCAGCGCGAGGGCGCCACCGCGAGCGTGATGCGGTGGTCATTGATAAAGAGCGTGTGATAACCGGGTTCGTCGATAGGCGACAGCAACGCTGCTTCACCTTTCGGCGCAGTGAAGCGACCGTCGATCTGCGAACCGCTTTCCAGTTCGATCCTATAGTGGCTGCCCGATCTGATCGCCGCCGCCGGCAGCGCGATGCCGCGCTCGCATTCGGCGGTCATCAGCGGCGGCAGCTTGCGGCCGGACAGTTCCGCTTCGAGCGCGGCGGCGCTCTGGCGGATCTGGGCCGCGCTGCCGCACGGCAGTCCCATGCGTTCGAGCAGCACGCTGAGCGTGCTTTCGGGAACCTGCTGGATGAGGTGATGCGCGTCTTGCCATTCGACTTCGAAACCGGCGCGAGCGGCCAGGCTATTGATGGACTCGGAGCGTCGGGTGGCGTTCATGCGTGCCACTCCCGTTCGATGACCTTGCGCGCGTCGTGCGTGTTTGCATACTCGCTGACGTCGCCGGTCAACCACGCGATGAAGGCGTAGGGCGGCAATTGCTGCCCGGCGAGATGGTCCCGCACGCGTGGCGGGGTTTCGAAGACGATCTTGCCTTTGGGCATCAACGTCTCCGTTTGCGCAAACGGCACGGCAGCGTCGCCGAGGTTCAGCGCGATGGCAAGCGTTTCCCCATCGTCGAGCTGCCAGCGCGCGATGAGCGCGTTGGCGTCACTTCCGTTCTGCGCGGCTAGCACGCTTGCCCCCAATGCCTTCGCATGCGCGAGGCGCGGCGTAATCAGCTTTGCCCGCACCGTCAGCGCGGATTTGTAGAAGTGCATCCAGTCGAGCCGTTCTTGTGCGTCGGGTTGCGCGGCGGTATCCGTTGGCGGCGACGACGCGGCGAAGGTCTGCGGATGATTCGGATCCGGAATCTGCGCGCGGCGCTTTTCGTCGCTGAAGGACGCGAAGCGCGCGAATTCGCGGCGGCGTCCTTCGCGGACCGCATCCGCGAGATCGCCGGTGTAGTCGGTGAAAAACAGGAACGGCTGATCGGAACCGAACTCTTCATCCATGAACAGCAGCGGAATCTGCGGCGAGAGCAGCAACAGACCCGTGGCAGCTCGCAGCGCATCCGGCGAGCACAGCTTGCGCAGCCGCTCGCCGAATGCGCGATTGCCGATCTGATCGTGGTTCTGCAGAAACATCACGAACGAGGTGGGCGGCACATGCCCGCTCGGTTCGCCGCGCGGCTTACCGTCGTGGATCGGCGAAGGCTCGCCCTGATACACAAAGCCTTCGCTGAGCACCCGCACCAGCTTGCGGATCGGCTCATCCGCGAACGCGTGATAGTAGCCTTCCGTCTCGCCGGTCAGCAGCACGTGCAGGGTGTTGTGCGCGTCGTCGTTCCACTGCGCGTCGAAATGCGTTTCGAGCAGGTTGGCGGTGTTGTGCTCGTTTTCGAGGACCAGATGCACATGACGCCCGTGCCGCACCTTGGCGCGAATATGGTCCGAGAGTTCGCGCAACCATTCGTGATTGTCGATGGCATGCACGGCATCGAAGCGCAGGCCGTCGAAGCGATATTCGTTGATCCAGTAGAGCGCGTTGTCGCAGAAGAAATCGCGGACCTCGGTGCGCTCGAAGTCGATGGCCGGACCCCAAGGCGTATGCGTGCCTTCGCGAAAGAACGGCTTCGCATACTGATGCAGATAATTGCCGTCCGGGCCGAAGTGGTTATAGACCACGTCGAGGAACACGTTCAGACCGAGACCGTGGGCCGCATCGATCAGTGCTTTCAGTTCGTCCGGGCGGCCATAGGATGAGTCGGGTGCATACGGCAGTACGCCGTCGTAGCCCCAATTGCGCTGGCCGGGAAAATCGTTCAACGGCATCAGTTCGATGGCGGTCACCCCCAGTTCGGCGAGCGCGGGCAGACGCTGCATGACACCCGCATAGCCGCCCAGCGTGCCCACATGCAATTCGTACAACACAGTTTCTTCCCAGGGCCGGCCATGCCAGTGCGCGTGTTGCCACGTATAGGCGCGTGGATCGATCACTTCGCTCGGGCCGTGTACATCCTGCGGCT
Source organism: Paraburkholderia sp. GAS38 (assembly GCF_050434965.1). Taxonomy (NCBI): domain Bacteria; kingdom Pseudomonadati; phylum Pseudomonadota; class Betaproteobacteria; order Burkholderiales; family Burkholderiaceae; genus Paraburkholderia; species Paraburkholderia sp. GAS38. The sequence continues at coordinate 60,128 of NZ_JBNDJO010000024.1, forward strand.
GAAACCGCGAAGCGGGATCGGGCACCGCCAGTTCGCCGTCGAGCCGGTAGCGATACAGCGTGCCTGCGCCGCAATCGGCTTCGGCTTCGAACCAGCCGTTGCCGGTCGGCGTCATCTCGAGCTTGACGGGCGCAGCCGGCCCTTCGATCTCCACCTGCACCGACTGGCACGACGGCGCCCAAAAACGAAAGCGCGTGCGTGGTCTCGCGCTCGCCGCACCTAGCAACTGCGCGCCGAACGGCAGGCAATGCGCATGATGACGCGCATGAGGATCAATCGGACTTTCGGACATGATTCATCACCATTCGGTTTTGCTCCGCCGCCTTGTGTTCCGGCAAGCCTACGTGTGCGATTCGCCGTCGGTGGGCAGGACTGTGCCCGGGTCCGGCGGCAACGCGGTCAGGAGCCGCGGGCCGTGCTGCGGCCCGGCTTGCCAGCCGGCCTGCCAGTCTGCGTCGCCCACCGGCCGCGCGGCCAGCATGACGAGACCGTGACCGGCCACTTCCACTTCCGATGCCGCCAACGGACGAGGCGGCGCGTCGGGGTCTGCGGTATCCAGCAGCACGTGCCATTCCAGATGCGGCGCGGGCGGCGCGAAACGCAACATGCCGCCGGACGCGTTCAGCATCATCAACAATACTTCCGTTTCACCGTCGAGTCCTGGACCTGCGCGGCGCAGCGTCAGCGCGCGTCCTTCCGGGTCCTGCCAGGCCTCGATGGTCAAGGGAAAGCCGCGTTCGTCGAACCAGCCGATGTCGTACAGGCCGGGCAACACCTCACGGTCGCCGAACAGGAAGCGCGTCTCGCGCAGCAGCGGATGCTGCTTGCGCAAGGCAATTACGCGCGAGACGAACTCGGTCATTCTGCGACCTTCTTCAGACCCGGCGCGTTCCCAATCGATCCATGATAGTTCGTTGTCCTGGCAGTACGCATTGTTATTGCCGTGCTGGGTGCGGCAGGATTCGTCGCCGGCCAGCATCATTGGCGTGCCGAGCGCCATGAACAGCGTCGCCATCAGCGAGCGGGCCACCCGTGCACGGGTTTCGAGAATCGCGGGATCGTCGCTTGATCCTTCGACACCCCAGTTCGAACTGCAGTTCTCGTTGTGGCCGTCGTTGTTATTTTCGCCGTTGGCTTCGTTATGCTTTTGCTCGTACGCGACGATGTCGGCAAGCGTGAAGCCGTCGTGCGACGCGACGAAATTCACCGAGGCCCACGGTTTCCTGAAGCGGCGGTTAAACAGATCCGCGGAGCCGGTGAGGCGCGCCGCAAGATCGGGCCGCAGGCCAGCGTCGCCACGCCAGAAGCGCCGTACGGTATCGCGAAAGCGGTCGTTCCACTCCGCGAAGCCGGGCGGATGATTGCCGAGCTGATAGCCACCCGGGCCGATGTCCCAAGGCTCGGAAATCAGCTTGCGTTGCGACAGGATCGGGTCCTGGCGCAAGGCGTCGAAAAAGCCGGAGCCGGGATCGAAGCCGTTATGTTCACGGCCGAGCGTCACGCCGAGATCGAAACGGAAGCCGTCGATGTTGAACGCCGTCGACCAGTAGCGCAGCGAATCCATCACCATCTGCAGCACGCGTGGATGCGGCAGGTTCAGCGTGTTGCCGCAGCCGGTGTCGTTGATATGATGACGTTCGTCGCCGGGCACGAGACGATAGTAGCTGGCGTTGTCGAGGCCGCGCCACGATACGGTCGGACCCATTTCGCCGCCTTCGCATGTGTGGTTGTAGACCACGTCGAGAATCACTTCGATCCCTGCCGCATGCAGTTGCCGAACCGCGATGCGCATTTCGTCGAGCCGATGCGTGCTCAGATACGACGGCTCCGGCGCAAAGAAAGCCGCGGTGTTGTAGCCCCAGTAGTTGCGCAGACCGCGCTCCACGAGGAAGCGGTCGTTCAGAAACGCATGCACCGGTAACAGTTCGACCGCGGTGACGCCGAGCTTCTGCAGATGCTCGATAAACTCCGGCGACGATAGCGCGGCAAACGTGCCACGTTCGTGCGCGCGCAGATTGGGGCGCAGCATCGACGCGCCGCGGACGTGGGCTTCGTAGAGAACCGTTTCGCCCCAGGGCACGTTAGGCCGCGTGTCGTGCGACCAGTCGAAGGCCTCGTCGATCACGACGCACTTCGGCATGGCCGGCGCCGAATCGCGCCGGTCGATGGACAGGTCGAGCCGGTTCGAATGCACACGGTAACTGAAGAGCGCATCCGACCAGCGAAACTGTCCGACGAGCTTGCGCGCGTACGGGTCGAGCAACAGCTTGTGCGGGTTGAAGCGATGCCCGTTCTGCGGCTGGTAAGGGCCATGCGCGCGAAACCCATAGGCCGTACCGGGATGCGCGTTAGGCAGGTAGCCGTGCCAGATCTCGTCGGTGCATTCGGGCAGCGTGAAGCGCTTCATCTCCTTGCGACCGGTGGGATCGAACAGGCACAACTCGATCCGCTGGGCATTGGCCGAGAAAACCGCAAAGTTGACGCCGAGTCCGTCCCAGCTCGCCCCGAGTGGATAGGGCGAGCCCGGCGACAGCCGGTCGGGCAATACATGCGACATGGTTCCCGTCCTTGTTCTGATGGTTCGCTTCTTCGCGGGGCATTCCTTTAAGCGATTCGTCGGCGGCGTCTCACGTGTCGGCGCGCAGCACGATCGTCGCGAGCGGCGGCAGGATCAGCGAGGCCGATTGCGGCTTGCCGTGACTCGCGATGTCCTCGGTGTAGATCAGGCCAGCGTTGCCGACGTTCGAGCCGCCGTACACGCTGGCGTCGGTGTTGAGAATCTCGCTCCAGCGTCCGGCGAGCGGCATGCCGAGGCGATAGCCGAGGCGCGGCACCGGTGTGAAGTTGCAGACGATCACCAGTTCGCGGCCCGCGCCGTCGACGCGCCGGAAAGCGAACACGCTGTTCTCGCTATCGTCGCCGATCAGCCATTCGAAGCCGCCGGGTTCGCAGTCGAGCGTGTACAGCGCCGGTTCGTCGCAATAGAGCAGGTTGAGGTCGCGCACCAGTTTTTGCGCGCCGTGGTGGAGTGGATCGTCGAGCAGATGCCAGTGCGGCGAGCCGTCGTGATCGAATTCGGCCATCTGCCCGAACTCGCCGCCCATGAAGAGCAGCTTCTTGCCGGGATGCGTCCACATGAAACCGAAATACGCGCGCAGGTTCGCGAAACGTTGCCAGCGGTCGCCCGGCATCTTGCCGAGCAGCGAGCCTTTGCCGTGCACCACCTCGTCGTGCGAGAGCGGCAACACGAAGCACTCCGAATAGGCGTACACCATGCCGAACGTCATGTTGTGGTGATGGTAGCGCCGGTACACCGGATCTTCTTGCAGGTAGTGCAGCGTGTCGTGCATCCAGCCCATGTTCCACTTGAACTCGAAGCCGAGCCCGCCGTCTTCGACGCGCGCCGTGACGCCGGGCCACGCCGTCGATTCTTCCGCAATCGTGATTGCGCCTGGCACGCCGGGCACGTAGCCGACTTCGTGATTGAGCCGCTTGAGAAACGCAATCGATTCGAGATTCTCGCGCCCGCCGTAGATGTTCGGCACCCATTCGCCCGCCGCGCGCGAATAGTCGCGATACAGCATCGAAGCCACTGCATCCACCCGCAGGCCATCCACGTGATAGCGCTTGAGCCAGGCCAGCCCCGAGGCGACCAGGAACGCGCTCACCTCGTTGCGGCCGAGGTTGTAGATCATCGTGTTCCAATCCTGGTGATAGCCTTCGCGCGGATCGGCATGCTCATAGAGCGGCGTGCCGTCGAAGTCGATCAGACCGTGTGCGTCGTTCGGGAAGTGCGCCGGCACCCAGTCGAGAATCACGCCGAGCCCGGCTTCGTGGGCCCGATTGACGAACTGCGCGAACTGCTCGGGTTTGCCGAAGCGCGCCGACGGCGCGAATTGCCCCAGCGGCTGATAACCCCACGAGCCGCCGAACGGATGCTCGGCGATCGGCATGAATTCGACGTGTGTAAAGCCCATGCCCTGCACGTAGGGGATCAAACGGTCGGCCAGTTCGGACCAGTCGAGACTGCGCTGACCTTCTTCCGCGATGCGCAGCCAGGATTCGGCGTGCACTTCGTAGATGGAGATGGGCGAGCGCGGCGTTTGGTTGGCGCCGCGCGAGTGGATCCAGGCATCGTCGGTCCACGGAAACTGTTCGATCTCGTCGACATGCGCGACGACCGACGCCGTCGCCGGCGGCCGTTCGGTTTGCATGGCGCAGGGATCGGCCTTCAGCGGCAACGGATGACCGTCGCGAGCCAGCAGTTCGTATTTGTAGCGTGTGCCTGGGCCGACGCGCGGCACGAACAGTTCCCACACGCCAGCCTGATGACGTAGCCGCATCGGATGGCGGCGGCCGTCCCACGAATTGAAGTCGCCGACCACCGAGACGCGCCGTGCATTCGGCGCCCATACGGCGAAGCGCACGCCGGGCACGCCGTCGATTTCCATAGGACGCGAGCCGAGGCATTCGAGTACCGCGTACGGGTCGCCGTGCGCGAGCCGATGCAGTGGTTCATCGCCCAGCACGGGACCGAACGAATAGGTGTCCTCGATTTCCTGAAGAGGGCCATGCCAGTCGATGCGCAGCCGGTACGGCACGGCAGCGCTGACACGGCCGATGAACAGTCCGTTGGGATGGACCTGTTGCAATTCGCCGAGCGTCTTGCCATCGGCGCGCGCAATCACCGTGACGTGCGCGGCATTCGGCAGCAGTGCGCGCACCACCGGTCCCGCGTCGGTCTCATGCATGCCCAGTTGCGAAAACGGATCGGGGTGGCGTGCCTCGACCAGCGCATCGAGATCGAGCGGTTGCAGGCCGGCGGTCGGATCGTACTCACTCATAATCGCCCTCAGCCGGGTTAGGCGGTGTGGCGCCGGTCGAGCCGGACGCCGATGGATCGTGGGGAGTGCCTGTGTCGCCGAGCAGCCGGCTCGCGAGCGCGGCGAGACCGCGCACCGGCAAGCCGAGCCACGTCGGACGATTGGCCGCTTCGTAGCGGATCTCGTAGGCGGCCTTTTCGATCAGGAACAGATCGAGCAGCGCCTGCTCCGAAGCCGGCGCGACGAGCGGTTGATCCACCTCGACGATGGCTGCGCGGTAGGCCTCGAGGAAGCTCTCGGCCGCATAGCCGCGGAAGCGGTCGAACAGCGCGCGCTTGCGATCGGCGGTCTGCTGCGGCGCGCTTTCCGTGGTGGATTGCGCCGCGGCGCTGGCATACGAGTACGAGCGCAGCAAACCGGCGACGTCGCGCATCGGGCTCGACTTCTGGCGACGTTCTTCGAGCGAGCGCGCCGGTTCGCCCTCGAAATCGATCAGATACGCGTCACCTTGTGCGACCAGCACTTGTCCCAGATGGAAGTCGCCGTGAATGCGCGTGCGCAGTGCGCCCGCGTCGGCGGTCACCAGCTTCGCAACGGCTTCGGTCAATGCGGCGCGCCGCTCGAGCAGACTGCGGGCCAGGTCGTGCGTGTCGTCGGTCAATTGATCGACACGTTGCGCGAGCAGATCGAGCGCGGACGTGAGCAAGGCCAGCGTGCCGTCGATCCATGCCTGCACCTGCTCGGGCGTGGCGGTTTCGGGCGCGAAGGCCGGATCGTCGGAAGGCGAGGCGAGCGCGACATGCAGCTCGCCGAGGCGCTTGCCGATCGTGGCCGCCATGCTCTGATAGCCTTCGATGGCCTGCGCTTCCTTCTCGCGATCGGGCGCGGCGTCGTCGGCATCGACCGCGAGCGCGAGGTCGTCGATCGTGCGGCGCAGGTAATCGAGCGCCCAGTTCCACGCGTCGCCCTGGTTGTCGATGAAGCCTTGCAGGATGCACAGCGTGTGCGGCACGCCGGCCGGATCGATACGCACCACTTCGCCATAGAGCGGCGCCGTGTTGGCGTAACCGATCTTCGTCAGATAGCGGCTGATTTCGGCTTCGGGATGGACGCCGCTCACGAGCCGCCGCACCAGCTTGAGCACGATCGCATCCGCGATGATCAGCGAACTGTTGCTCTGCTCAGCGGCGAGCCAGCGAATTTCGGGGCGGTCGCCGAGGTCGATCTCGGCAAGCCGGTCGGTGGGAATGAAGCAGATCTCGCTCTTTTGCACCGTTGGCACGACCGCACGTTCGCGCAGCTTGCGCAGGACGTTATGCGCGAAGATAGGCAGGGCGAAGGCGTCGGTCAGATGCCCGACGTTGCGGCCACGGCGCACGCGCGCCAGCGCCAGTTGCATGAACAACGGCGTGGTGGTCTCGCCGCCCCACGTGATGGCGATGGGCAGCACATAGCGCTCGGTGTGGTCGCCGACGTCCGCTTCGATCTCGGTGAAGGCGAAGCCGCCGTTCGGGATCGTCGTGAGGGCCGCCAGGCGCACCGCGTGCAAGGGCTGGTCTTTGGACGCAAACCAGCGGCGCCGGCTCAACCACGAAGGCAACACTTCGGATTCGAGCAGGCGGACGTTTTCCGGCGTCGGGCCAGCCTGACCTTCGCGGATCACAATCGTCACGAACTCGGGCAGCGGCTCCGAGTGGGCCTGCGCCCAGGTGGGACGCTGATTGCCCGGGCAGATGAGGAACCACAGAAAGCCGTAGGGCGGAAACGTCAGCAGATAGGTGAGCTGACCGATTGCGGGGAACACAGAGTCCGCGGTCATTTCGATCGGCACCGAGCCTGCGAATTCGGACAGATCGAGTTCTACCGCCTGCGGGGCGCGCGAGAGATTCGCGACGCACAGAATAGTCGGCTCGCCCGGCAACTCGCGCAGATACGCCAGAATCTTGCGGTTGGCCGGCTTCAGGAAGCGGATCGTGCCGCGCCCAAAGGTCTGCTTGGCGCGGCGCGTGGCGAGCATGCGGCGCGTCCAGTTCAGCAGCGAGTGCGGATCGCGGCTCTGCGCTTCGACGTTGACCGCATCGAAACCGTAGAGCGAGCCCATCACCGGCGGCAAGACCAGTTGCTCCGGATCGGCGCGCGAGAAGCCGCCGTTACGGTCCGAGGACCATTGCATCGGCGTGCGCACGCCGTCGCGGTCGCCGAGGTGGATGTTGTCGCCCATACCCAGTTCGTCGCCGTAATAGATCACGGGCGTGCCGGGCATCGACAGCAGCAGCGAGTTGATCAGCTCGATGCGCCGGCGGTCGCGCTCCATTAACGGCGCAAGGCGGCGCCGGATGCCGAGGTTCAACCGCGCGCGGCGATCGCTCGCGTAGGTGTTCCACAGATAGTCGCGCTCCGAATCCGTGACCATCTCGAGCGTCAGTTCGTCGTGATTGCGCAGGAAAATCGCCCACTGATTCGTTTCCGCGAGATCCGGCGTCTGCCGCATGATGTCGGTGATCGGGAAGCGGTCTTCGCTCGCGATCGACATGTAGATGCGCGGCATCAGCGGGAAGTGGAACGCCATATGGCATTCGTCTTCGTCGCCGAAATATTCCTTCACGTCTTCCGGCCACTGGTTCGCTTCGGCGAGCAGCATCCGGTTCGGATATTCGGCGTCGATGGTGGCGCGAATCTTCTTCAGGATCGCATGCGTTTCCGGCAGGTTCTCGTTGTTGGTGCCCTCGCGTTCCACGAGATACGGCACCGCATCCAGCCGCAGACCGTCGATGCCCATGTCGAGCCAGAAGCGCATCACCTGCAGCACTTCCTTCAGCACAGCGGGATTGTCGAAGTTCAGATCGGGCTGGTGCGAATAGAAGCGGTGCCAGTAGTACGCACCCGCCACCGGATCGTGCGTCCAGTTCGAAGGCTCGCTGTCGATAAAGATGATCCGCGTGCCGGTGTATTTCTCGTCCGTGTCGGACCAGACATAAAAGTTGCGATGATTCGAGCCGGGCTTCGCGCGCCGTGCACGCTGAAACCACGGATGCTGGTCTGACGTATGGTTGATGACCAGTTCGGTAATCACACGAATACCGCGTGCGTGCGCTTCCTGAATGAAGTGCTTCACGTCGGACAATTGTCCGTAGTCCGGATGGACGTTGCGATAGTCGGCGATATCGTAGCCGTCGTCGCGACGCGGCGACGGATAGAACGGCAGCAGCCAGATCGCGTTCACGCCGAGTTCGGCGATGTAGTCGAGCTTGGCAATCAGCCCAGGAAAGTCGCCGACGCCATCGTTGTTCGCATCGAAGAACGACTTGATATGCACCTGATAGATGATCGCGTCTTTGTACCAGAGCGGGTCGTCGCTCAGGGCCGATACCTTGCCGCGCCGGGCCGGCTTTGCTTTCGCGATGCGGCTGCTGGCGGCCACTGCGGCGTGGGCTTGCGACGTGCTCTCGGTCGGATCGTCACGTTTCATTACGCACCTTCGGTCGGGGGTTGGTAGCCAGCGTCTGCATGGCTGCCGCTGTCGTCGTCTGCGCTGGGGGGCTCGGCCGGCAGTCCGCCAACGGGCGCGATGCGCCAGATGGCGAACGGCATCGCACCGGGATTGAGCCGCACGTGCTGCCAGCGGCCATACCATTCGAAGCGCGCGCCGGTCATCTGGTCGACCACTTCGAGCGCTGCCTGATCGTGCAGATGCCAGTGGGCAAAGGTGGCCCAGGAAAGCTCCACGTCGGCGCCCTGTTCGTTGAACGGATCGAGATTGATGGCGACGACGACCACGTTGTCGCGCGCTTCGGTGGCTTTCTCGAAGAACAGGATGTGGTCATTGTGCGCCGTCAGAAACGTGACGCCCAGATGCGATTGCAGTGCGGGGTTCGCACGCCGGATCCGGTTCAAGGCGCTGATCTCGCCGACGATATTGCCGGGCCGGTTCCAGTCCCACGCACGCAGTTGATACTTTTCGGAGTCGAGATATTCCTCGCTGTTCGGCAGCGCGGCGGCCTCGCATAGTTCGAAACCGCTATACACGCCCCAGAGTCCCGAGAGCGTCGCTGCAAGGGCGGCGCGAATCAGGAAGCCGGAGCGTCCCTGGGACTGCAGATGCCGCGGGTTGATATCCGGCGTGTTGACGAAGAAATTCGGCCGGTAGTACTCGCGGACATCGGTCTGCGTGAGCTCGGTCAGATACTCGGTGAAATCGCGCTTCGACTCGCGCCACGTGAAATACGTGTATGACTGCGAAAAACCGATCTTGCCGAGCCGGTACATCATGCGTGGCCGCGTGAAGGCCTCCGCGAAGAAGATCGTGTCGGGATGGCGGGCGCGCACGTCGCCGATCATCCATTCCCAGAACGGCAGCGGTTTCGTATGCGGATTGTCGACGCGGAAAATATGCACGCCCGCTTCGATCCAGAACAGGATCACGTCGCGCAACGCGAGCCACAGATCGGGCTTGGCGTCGTGCGCATAGAAATCCGGGTTGACGATGTCCTGGTACTTCTTCGGCGGATTTTCCGCATAGCGCAGCGTGCCGTCCGGACGCCAGGCGAACCAGGTGGGATGCTCTTTCAGCCAGGGGTGATCCGGCGAGCACTGGATCGCGAAGTCGAGCGCGATCTCAAGGCCATGCTCGTGCGCGGCGGCGAGCATCTGCTTGAAGTCGTCGAGTGTGCCGAGTTGCGGATGAACGGCCGTGTGGCCGCCTTCCTCGCCGCCGATCGCATACGGGCTGCCCACGTCGCCCGGCTGTGCATTCAAGGTGTTGTTGCGGCCCTTGCGGTTGGCGACGCCGATGGGGTGGATCGGCGGGAAGTACAGCACGTCGAAACCCATGTCGCGGATGCGCGGCAGTTTCTTCGTGACATCCGCGAAGGTGCCGTGGCGCGCTTCGTCGTCGCTCATCGAACGCGGGAAGATCTCGTACCAGCTCGCGAAGCGCGCGGCGGTCCGCTCGGCGTCGATCCGGTAGATGACCGGGTCGCGCGTCAGGAACGGCCGGTGGCGCGCCGCCGCCATCGCCTTGGCGGTGGTGGGTGCGAGCAGCAGCGCGATGCGTGTGTCCAGGTCCGCTTTGGCGAAGACCTTGACGATATGCTCAAGCGGCTCGGTCACCGCGCCTTCCACCGTTTCCACCTCGGCCAGCACCAGCGCAAACAGGTGGCTGGCTTCATCCACTTCGAGCTCGACGGTTTGCCCGGCCTTCAGTTTCTTCTGCACGTGCTCGACCAGCGAGGCGAAGTCGTCGCGCCACGCGATCACGGTGAATTCGTGCCGGCCCACCCGTTCGAGCGGGATGCGCGTGTGCCAGAGGTCGAGGCCGGCGGGCGGCGCGGGGAGCATCGGGACTTCGTGCCAGGCGGTTTCATCGGCGGCGCGCCATACCACGGCGGCCGCGATCTTGTCGTGCCCTTCCGCGAAGATCGCGGCCATCACCTCGGCCCGCTCGCCGACCGTGCGCTTGACGACGAAGCGTCCATAGTCGACCGACGGCGTCACGCTTTCGATCGCCACGCGCGGCGCGGCAATCGCCTCCAGCACGGATTTACGGCCGCTGCGTTTGCTGCCCGCCTTGTCGATGGGCGGCGCGAGCCGCACCGGCTTGTCGGCCTGCGCGGCGAACAGGCGGCAGGCACCCGGCGCCAGCGTGAAGGGCGGTAGGGCGGCAGGGGTGGCATGCCCCGCGGCGTCGAGCGACACAAAGCGGGTGAAATTGCCCGGCACGCCGGCGAGAAAGCGCGCGGGATCGACCCGCACCGGCATGCCGAGGTCCGGGTTGATGACGATCAGCGTCGCTTGCTGGCTGTCGCGCAGATCGAGGTTATCGCCGCGCAACAGTACGGCGGCAGGGGTACTCGGCCCGCTGAGCGCGCGCAGTTCGCCGACGCTTTGCAGCGCTGGGGAATCGCGTAAGACGGCGTTGGCATGCCTGATCGGCTCGGAGAGGTCGAAACGCGGCGCTTTGCACAGCTCGGCGAACTGCGCGGCGTGCCCACGGGTGTAGGACATCGATTGCGCGATACCGTATTCGAAGCCCATCGGGATCAGCCAGCCGGTGCCGGTCGCCGCGGCAGTGAAGAGCGCGCGGCGGTAGGCGCGTTCGAGCATCGAGGCGTCGTGCACGTCGTCGAGGTCGGCGGCGAGGCGGCTGCCGTAGGGCGCTTCCGGGAAGGCGATCGGCGCGCCGATGCGACTCAGCGCGGCATGCTCGTCCGTGAGCCAACTGGCGCGGAAGTCCCACCAGCGCACGGAAGAAAACACGCTGTCGAAACCCGCTTCCTCCAGAGGCAGCAGATCGCCGCGCGCCAGACCGGGCGTCGCCGCGAGAAAGCGCACCTCGGGGTACTGCGCCCGTACGGCTGCACCAAGCTGGCGCCAGAAGGCGGCCGGCACGCGGTGCGGCGAGTCGAAACGAAAGCCGCTGACGCCGGCTTCCGCCAGCGTGAGCAGTTCGCGGGTCCACCAGTCGAGCAGCGCAGCCGTGTTGCCTTCGTTGCCGAAGTTCACATAGGCAACATTGTCTTCACGATGCGCATGGCGCGGATCGAGCCGCGCCTCCTCCGATTCGAACGGGTGGAACCAGTCCGGATGTTCGGCGAACAGCACGCCATCCGCGGCGACCCGATCGATTACGAGGTCGGCGAGCAGGCTCAGGCCGCGTTGACGCGCGGCGCCGGCGAGGCTACGCAGCGCTTCGGGCCCGCCTTGCTGCGCCTCGAACACGGGATGCAGATGACGGTGATCGCTGACGATCTGCGCATGCCCAGCCCGTCCGGGCTGGAACAGCGCGCCGATCAGGACGTGATCGAAGCCCAGCGCGGCCGCGTGCGCGAACTGCGCCGGCCATGCATCAAGCGACCCGACCAGGAGAGAGTGGAGAAAATAGATCCGCGGCGCATACCTTTGTGAAGGTTCCATCGGTCGTTTCCAGATTCGTCCTGCCGCGATGTGGATGCATCGAAATGCGATCACACCGCTCATTGGGGCTTCCAGAGCCGGAGGCCGCGCGCTGTGAAAAATCAGCGCGCGTACTGGTCAATGTAGTGCAAAGATCGATTGCCCGCAGGGCAGTAACGAACACTACGCACGCGCATGCGCCAGTCACGCGGTTCTGGACCAGGTAAATACAAGGCTTTCAGCAAGCGTTGTGCCAGCGAGACAGGTTGCGGCGAAAAAGGAAGGGAGGGGCGCGTGGGCGGGGGACGCCGCCGGGGCGTCTCGCTTTCAGCCGGCGTGTAAGGCGTGGCGCGGTAGGGCGGTTTTACACAGAAGGGCGAGGATTGCCGGTAGCGTCCTGACAGCGGGCCGCTGCAGGACGCTGCTTGCATTACGAACCGAGCAGGCCGGCTGCGATATTGACACACAGGCCCAGCACGGCCACGTTGAAGTAGAACGAGAGGATGGATTGCGCCAGCGCGGCACGGCGGATCGAGCGCGAGCGGAGCACGACGTCCGACGTCTGCGAGGCCACCGCAATCGTGAACGAGAAGTACAGGAAGTCCCAATAGTTCGGCTTCAGCTTGCTATCGGGGAACAGCAGCGCGGTCTCGTCCGGGTTGGCGTAGTAGAGGCGTGCGTAATGCAGCGTGAAGATGGTCGGAATCAGGAACCAGGCACCGAACATTGTCAGGCCGGTGAGCAGATAGTGCGCGAGCGTCGACGCGGCGCCAAGGTTTTTCGCCGACGCCAGTTCGAGGACGATGGCCGCAATGCTCGCCAGAGTGGCGAGGCAGATCACGAACAGCACGACGCCGGCGTTTTCGTCGTCGCGTTGCGCGAACTCGAGGACCTGGTCCTCATGGGCGGTGGCCATGTGAATCCAGATGAGCACGAGGTACGTCCATATCGCGAGGTCCCACGCGGCGAGCACTCGCACCATTGGCCGCATGTGCGAGGGCACCGCCAGGGCGACGACGATGCCGATGACAAGCGCGGCGACCATGCGCGGTCGGTTGCGTAGAACCTGCGGATAAATATTCGTTGGCATGGGCTATCAAGGTGAGGCTGCGCTGTACCGGCGCAGCACTGTTAAGCAGAATTGAGCGTCGTTGATTCTACCCTGCGCCTCGGGCACCAATTGTCGAATGGTCGCGAGACGGCTATAGTCTTTCGCAACGGCCTTGCGTTGGGCTTTCAATGACGAATGAGACCGCTTGAGCGGCACAGACCAGGTTTGGGGCGGACAACCGGAAACCCGCAGCGGCAGCATGCCGTTGTCTTGCGAGTGGGCTGGTTGAACATTGACTCATCATCTGTGGAGCGCCCATGACAGATGTTCAAGAGAAAGATGAGAACGCTGCGCACCGTGAGGTGACGCATGCCCATTCCGCCGGCCGCCGCACCTGGCTGCTCGGCGCATGCGCGGCCGCTGCCGCGCTGGCGTTCACCAGCGCCGGGCGTTTCGCGACGCCGTTCGGACTCACCCCAGCTTTTGCCGACGCGCCCGCAGGCGGCGGCCTCGACGCTTTCCTCGCCCTTTCGCAGCATCTCACCGCTCGCACCGGCTTCGACCCGGTGCTCAGCAAGCGCGTCTACGATGCTTTGGCCCGTTCCGACAGCCAGTTCACGCAGAACGTCGCCGCTCTCAACACCTGGCTGCAAAGCCACGGCGGTGTGCCCTCGGATACGGTGACGCAAGCCTTGCAGGCCGATCAGCCGGCGCTTGCAAAGACGGTTAGCGCCGTCATGCGCGGCTGGTATCTCGGCCTCGTCGGCGAGATGCCGCATGTCCAGGTGGTGGCCTACGAAAGCGCGCTGATGTTCGATCCCGTCAAGGACGTGCTGACGATTCCGTCGTATTGCCGCGACGTGCCGTTCTACTGGACGCAAAAGCCCGCCGGCGCTTGAAGCACGGCATGCCTCTCGAGCGTGCCCTGCGTCGTGTCATGTGTCATCCGCGACGACAGCATGCGTCAATCAGCAAGCAACGATAAGCCAGCAGAGGGCAACAATGGCAAATTCCAATTCCGCCGATATCGTCGTAGTCGGCTCGGGCGTGGCGGGCGGTCTGGTCGCGCATCAGATGGCGCTGGCCGGCGCATCGGTGATCCTGCTCGAAGCCGGGCCGCGTATTCCGCGCTGGCAGATCGTCGAGAACTTTCGCAATTCACCGGCCAAGTCCGATTTTGCGACGCCTTATCCTTCGACGCCCTACGCGCCTCATCCAGAATATGCGCCCGCCAACAACTACCTGATCCAGAAAGGCGACTATCCCTACAATTCGCAGTACGTGCGACTGGTGGGCGGCACCACCTGGCACTGGGCTGCGGCTGCATGGCGGCTCTTGCCGTCCGATTTCCAGTTGAAGAAACTCTACGGCGTGGGCCGCGACTGGCCCTATCCGTATGAAACACTCGAGCCGTGGTACTTCGCGGCTGAAGTGCAGCTTGGCGTGTCCGGTCCCGACAGCACGATCGATCTCGGCTCGCCGCGTTCGAAGCCTTATCCGATGAGCCAGTTGCCGTTGTCGTACATGGACCAGCGCTTTAGCGACGTGCTCAACGCGCAAGGCTTCAAGGTGGTGCCCGAGCCGGTGGCGCGCAACAGCCGGCCTTACGATGCCCGCCCAACCTGTTGCGGCAACAACAATTGCATGCCGATCTGTCCGATCGCCGCCATGTATAACGGCGTGGTCCACGCGGAGAAAGCGGAACAGGCGGGCGCGAGGCTGATTCCCGAAGCGGTGGTGTACCGCGTCGAAGCCGACAACAAAGGGCTCATCACCGCGGTTCACTACAAGGATCCGAACGGCAACAGCACACGCGTGACCGGCAAGCTGTTCGTGCTCGCGGCGAACGGCATCGAAACGCCCAAGCTGATGCTGATGTCGACCTCCGACAAATTCCCGCATGGTATCGGCAACAGTTCGGACCAGGTGGGCCGCAATCTGATGGACCATCCGGGCACAGGGGTGACCTTCCTCGCCAACGAGCCGTTGTGGCCAGGGCGTGGGCCGATGGAAATGACCTCGGTGGTGAACTTCCGCGACGGCGCGTTCCGCTCCGACTACGCGGCGAAGAAGCTGCATCTCTCCAACGGCGTGCCGACAATGTCCGTCACTGCCGATCTGATCAAACAGGGTGTCACGGGCGCCGAACTCGACCGTCAGATTCGCGACCGTGCCGCGCGCACGCTGAACATCAACAGCTTCCACGAACATCTGGCCGAACCGCAGAATCGCATCGTGCCGTCGGCGGATCACAAGGATTCGATCGGCATTCCGCAGCCGGAGATTTACTACTCGATCAACGACTACGTGAAGAAGAGCGCGGCGAACACGCACGAACTGTATGCGCAGATTGCGAGCCTGTTCGGCGGCGCCGAAGTGTCGTTCGACGATACCTTCGCGCCCAACAATCACATCATGGGCACGACGATCATGGGCAGCGATCCGGCGGATTCAGTCGTCGATGCCGATTGCCGTACGCACGATCATTCGAATCTGTTCATCGCGAGCAGCGCCGTGATGCCCACCGCCGCGTCGGTGAACTGCACGCTGACGATTGCCGCCTTGTCGCTGAAGCTGGCCGACAAGCTGAAGCATGAAATCTGACCCGAGCCCACGGAGAGCCACCATGACGAACAAGACGTCTCGCGTGCAGCCGGCCGGATCGCTTGCACAGGTCGCGCGCCGCCGCCGCATCCGGATGGCGACGCTCGCGGCTGCGTTCTCGCTGTTTGCGTTGTACCTCGCCTGGCATGAGGCCTACGATCCGCCTACGCGCCATGACGACGAATCGCCGATCACGCAGGCGCTGGCCGACGACCCGGCGCAATCCACACAGCCGGCGGCGACGGCCGCGGCCGATCCGGGTCTGGTGAAGCGTGGCGAATACCTCGCACGCGCCGGTGATTGCGTGGCCTGTCACACGGCCGACAAGAGCCGCCCGTTCGCGGGCGGCCTGCCGATCAACACGCCGTTCGGCACGATCTACACACCGAACATCACGCCGGATCCGGATACCGGCATCGGCCAGTGGACCGACAGCGATTTCATGCGGGCGATGCAGCAAGGCATCGGCAAGGGCGGCGAGCGGCTCTATCCGGCGTTCCCGTATGTCGAGTACACCAAGGTCACCGGCCAGGATGTGCTGGCGATCCGCGCGTATCTGAACACGCTCGCGCCGATCCATTACGCGCCGCCGCGCAACCAGATGAGCTTCCCGTTCAACCAGCGCTGGCTGATGGTGTTCTGGAACATGTTCAATTTCACCGAGGGCCGCTTCGTACCCGATCCCAAGCAGAGCGCGGAATGGAATCGCGGCGCGTATCTGGTGGAAGGGTTGGCGCACTGCGAGGAATGCCACACGCCGCGCAACATCCTGCAAGGATTGAAAACCAGCGACCGCTTCTCCGGCGCCACCCAGGCCGGCTGGCACGCCTTCAATATCACGCCCGACAAGAACAGCGGCGTGGGCAACTGGAGCGATGCGGAACTGGCCGGCTATCTCTCGACCGGCGCGGTGCCGGGCCGTGCAAATGCAGCGGGGCCGATGGCTCAGGTCGTGGAGGACAGCACGCAGTATCTGACCTCTGAGGATGTGACCTCGATCATCACGTACTTGCGTTCGGTTGCGCCTGTGATTGGCGGCGAGACGCATCCGCGCGACCAGTGGGGCACGCCCGCTCACGACGTGACCGCGCTGCGCGGCACCGAGATTACGACCGTGAACGGTGCGCAACTGTTCGTCGCCAATTGCGCGTCGTGCCACAACTGGACCGGGCAAGGGGTGGGCGCGAGCGCGGCCGGCGCGTATCCGTCGTTGATCCACAACACGACGGCCGGCGCGAGCGATCCGAACAACCTGGCGATGGTGATTCTGCACGGCGTCAGCCGCACCACGAAACAGGCCGACGTGCTGATGCCCGCATTTGGCGCAGAACTGACCGACGATCAGGTGGCCGCGATCACCAACTACGTGACCAAACAGTTCGGCAACCCGCAAGCCATTGTGACCGTCGATACCGTGGCCAAGCTGCGGGCCCAGCAACAATGACCGCTTGACGCCGCACCAGAACGGCGCAATCCGGCAGGGTTTTCCGGATTGCGCCGTCGAGTCGGAAAACGCGGGGCGGGGTGCCCGTCAAGCGTCGGAGAAAAGATAGAAACCTCGCATACGCGCTTTGCGTTCGCGTTCTATCATGGTCGCATGGCATCCACACTCGTCACCGCTGTCGAACATCATCCCGTCAACCGCACCGGCCGCGACTTTGTCGTGGGCGATCTGCATGGTTGCGTGGATGCGTTGCGCTATTTGCTGCGCGATGCGGCCTTCGATCCGTCGCGCGACCGGCTGTTTTCGGTCGGCGATCTGATCGATCGCGGCACGCAGTCCGAAGAGGCGCTGGCCCTGCTCGACAAGCCCTGGTTCTATGCGGTCCTCGGCAATCACGAAGACACGCTATGCGCCGTGGCGGAAGGGCGCTTGCGCCGGCAGTGGTGGTACGGCATTGGCGGCACGTGGGCGGCCCAATTGTCCGATGAGAAGCTGCGCCATTATGCGCAGCGGCTGAGCGGCTTGCCGCTTGCGCGGGTGATCGGCAGCGGCAATGAGCGCTTCAATGTGCTGCATGCCGAATTCTTCGGAACCGATGCCGATCTCGATACCGGCGAGTTTTCCGCCGACGAGCGGCAGCAACTGCTATGGGGACGTCAGCTCGCCATGGGCAACGGCGATCCCACGCGGCAGCTCAGTCTGTCGCTGACTTACTGCGGGCATACGCCGATGCGCAGCATCCAGCAGATCGGCGCGCAGGTGTTCATCGATACGGGCGCGTTCGGGCCGGGCGGCAAGCTGACCATGGTCGAGGCCCGCAAGCCGCAGCGCTGGTCCGTGACGGTGGACATGGCGCGCGCGGAAGGCGCCGCGGCGCTGGCGTTGCCTTGAGCGCGTTGGCTTGACCGGGTTGTCTTGACCTACCCCACCTGATTCAGCTCGAACACCATATCGACGGCGCTGCCGTTCCAGTTGTATTCCAGATACGCCGCGTGATGGCAGTCCCTCAGCAGCGCGGTTCTGAACGCCGCAAGGCATTCGCCGCCGGGATCTCGCACGGACGGATACGCGATCCCCGGCGCTCCCGCTGCGCGCACCGCGCGCCCAATCGCTTGCCCCGGAAGATAATCGTGCGGCGAGAGGACCGCGGGATCGAGCGACGCGTCGTCGCGCAAATCCACCACCTCGCCACTCGCGATCACCGTGTACAGCCGCATCTGTTGACGCGTTGGCGCTTCGGCGGTGGCCGCGAGGAATTGACCCGTGTGATAGCGCGTTTCCGCAATCGCGGTGGCGCGCGAACGGGCGCAGTAGAACACACCGTAGCTGCCATCCGAGAAGCGGCTGCCGAGCGGATTCAGATGAGTCAACGCGGCCATGATCGGTCCGTAGCCCGGACCGAATCGCCGCTCTTCGCGTGGCACCAGTTCGAGCTCACCCACTTCGGTGCGCAGACGGTCGTTGGTCATCGCTTCGAGCGCGTAAAGCGCATCGAAGTCTTCGGGGGTGGCGACGCGGTCGAACAGATTCACCGCCGGAAAACGCGTGGGAATCACGCGATACGCGGGCGACCAGTCGAGCGGCGCGACGCGCCAGCGGTCCTGCCAATGCAGTTCAGTCACGCCCAGCCGCCTCGCATTGCGTCGAGATACTGGCGTACGGCGACGAGGTCGCTGATATTGCCGGCGAGCATCCGGTCGAGCGCGCGGCGCCCGCCGAACGGCGGCGCGCTATTGGGACGTTTGACCCAGCCGTCGGCGGCGGCCGGTTGTGGCAACAAGATCTGCAGTGCTTTGTAAATGCCGAGCAGCAGCGAAAGCCGCTCGAGCGTGTCGCGCCCCAGGCGGGCGGTTTGCGGTTCCGCCTTCCACTTGAAGAAGGTCGAGCGGCCCGGCGAGCCGAGCAGGACGATCTGTTCCTCCGTGTTCAAATCCCAGTCGCCGGCGATCTTGAAGAACGCACGCAGGCCCGCCGCCGACATTTCGGTCAGCGAGGGTTCCGTGACGGGCCGGCGTAGCGGCGGGTCGTCATGGGAGACACGGGCGGCGTGTGGCATGGAGGTTGGTCCTTATCTGTACTTTGTATCAATATTAGTCCAGATGTGGATTATTGCAAGGACAAATTGGGTATAATCGCGTCCCGGCAGGATAGATGCGAGACAGGTAATCGACGATCAGGAGCGGCAGGTGATGTGGGTGCGAGCAGTGGCGGTAGCGGTGGTGGCAGTAGCGTGTTGTGCAGTAACGGCGCAGGCAGCGCAGTACGCCGAGGTGTGGAATCCGCCTGAGGCCAGACACGCGCCGAAGCGGGTCAAGGGGCATGCGCCGGCGAGCACGAAGGTGGCGGCCAAGGCGGTGGTGACCAGCAAGAGCAAGCGGCTGAAGGTTGAGCCGAAGACGAAGGCGTCGCTGCACGCCGCGCATCAGGTTAAACCTCATGGCAAGCTTGTGGCGAAGAGTGCTGCGGGTAAGCCGGTCAAGACTGTGCGGAGCAAGGGCGTGCCGAGTAAGGCGGTCAAGATGGCGAGCGCGAACACCGCGACGAACTCCGCCGCCGGGGCCCGCAATCTACCGCCGATCCTGCACTGAGTCCGGGCTCAGCCCCCGCTCCCCAACCCCTCCGTCAACAACCGCAACGTCTCCAAAGAGCGCGGATCGCGCAACCGCGAATGCAGTGCCACGCGCGATTCAGGCAATGTCGGCAAGCCGAGCCGCGCGCCGACGTCGATCAACCCGCGCGGCGCTACCCGTCGCGCCAACGGCGCCACGGCGAGCCCAGCCGCAGCCGCTGCGCCGACAGTCGCCACCCCGCCGCCGATAAACGCCTCGCGCCATGCCACACCCGCCTCATCCAACGCATGGATCGCAACCGCCCGCACATTGCACGGCGCCGTCAGCAGCGCGAGCGGCAGCGGTTCGCCGACGCGCGGTAGCCATGCCGGCGCGGCCAGCCAGACGAGCGGTTCGCTGAAAAGCACGCTCGCATCGTCACGCGGCGCCTCGTCCGGTGTGGAGCGGACGATCACCGCGTCGAGCCGTCGTTCGTCGAACTGCGCGAGCAGCGCTGTCGAGGTGCCGAGATGCAATTCGATCACCAACCCCGGATCGTAAGCGTTCAGCTTCGCCAGCAGATCCGTCAGGTCGGTGCTTGCGACGTGCTCGCTCAGACCCAGCGCGAGCCTGCGCCGCTCCACCGACAGCGCGCCGAGCGCCCGCTCATGCGCGTTCAGCAGGTCGCGCGCGGCGCCGAGAAACGCGGTGCCGTCTGCGGAGAGCCGCACCACCCGCGGTGTCCGTTCCACCAGTTGCTTGCCAAGATGCGCCTCCAGCCGTTTGAGCTTCAGGGAGACGGCGGATTGCGTGGTGTCGAGCGCGTCGGCCGCACGCGTAAAACTGTGCAGATCGGCGACCAGAACGAAGGCGCGCACCGCATCGAGATCGAGTACTTTCATTTCAATTGAAAATAAATGAAATAGCCATTGATGTCTGTCCATTATGGACGAGGTGGCCTAAGCTGGGTACTCAATCTTCTTCGAAAGGAGTGTTCATCATGCCGTTCACCCGAATTGCAGTCCGCGCCGGCAAGCCGGCGGCTTACCGGAAAGCGCTCACGCAGGGCATCCAGCGTTCGCTGGTGGAGATTTTCAACGTGCCGGAGGACGATATCTTCATGGTCGTCACCGAACACGATCAGGACAACTTCTTTTATGGCAAGCACTACCTGGACATTGATCGCAGCGACGATCTCGTGCTGATCCAGATCACCGCGAACAATACGCGCACCGTCGAGCTCAAGAAGGCGCTGTACAAGCGGATCGCGGAGCATCTGGCGGAAAGCCCAGGCGTGCGGCCGGAAGACGTGTTCGTCAACCTCGTGGATGTGCCGAAGGAGAACTGGTCGTTTGGGAATGGCATCGCGCAATACGCGCCTCCCGCCTGACGCGTCTTTCGACCCGCGCGCTGCGCGGCGCTACGCTGACCGGGCCGATCTTGCTTCCGACAGCAACCAGCCCCGGAACGCCGCCACATCCGGCCGTTCGGCGGCGGCGCGCGGATAGACGAGCCAGTAGCTGTAGTCGTTGGGCAGCGTGATGTCGAATGGCTGGACGAGGCGGCCCGCGGCGAGATCGTCGGCCGCCAGCATGAGTCTGCCGAGCACCACGCCCTGACCGTCCACCGCGGCCTGCAGTGCGAGACTGGCGTCGTCGAACGACGCGCGGCCCGCTTGCAGATCGATCCCCGCGACGCCGGCGTGCTCGCACCAGTGACGCCAGGCACTCCCAGGTTTGTCGTGCAGCAACTCGACACGACGCAGATCGGACGGCGTGTGAAGCGGTGGTGGTCCTGCTGCGACGGCGGGACTGCAGACCGGGCTCAGGCTTTCCTGGGCGATCAGATCTGCCTTCAGGCCGGGCCAGCGGCCGAGGCCTGAGCGAATGGCGAGATCGAAACGGTCCGTTGAAAAATCCCACAGATCGGCGGAGCTGGCGAGCTTGACATCCACCTGCGGGTGCAGCGCGCGGAATCTGCCGAGGCGCGGCACCAGCCAGCGCGATGCAAACGACGGCAACGCGGTAATGCGCAGCGGGCCGTCGCTGCGTTCGCGCAGGCGCAACGTCGCCGCCGACATGCGATCGAAGGCCTCGCTTAGCTCCGGAAGATAACTGCGGCCCTTGGTGGTCAGCGTCAGGACATGGCCGCGACGCTCGAACAGGCTGAATCCGAGCCAGCTTTCCAACTGGCGAATCTGATGGCTGATGGCGGCCTGCGTCACGCATAGCTCGTTGGCGGCGACGGTAAAACTCAGATTGCGCGCAGCGGCCTCGAAGGCGCGGAGCGCGCCGAGCGGGGGGAGGCGGCGCATGAGATCGATTAGCTGGCTTTATCGAGACCCTGACGATAACTCGTTTGGCCGCCGCGTGAAAGTCACTTCTAATCAGGCATCCGAAACCAGAGGCGTGGGGCGATCGCCCCGCTCCGTTTCAATGCGAGGGAGCCGATGATGGGCCTGATTGGATGGGATATGTGGATTCTGTTTTTTGGCTATGCCATTCCGATGGTGATTAGCCCGGGACCGGGCAATACGATTCTGGCCGCTTCCGGCGGCCGCTTCGGCATTCGCGGTTCGTTGCGGTTCTGGGCTGGGTTTGAAGTCTCGAATCTCGCGCTTTGCCTGCTTTATGGGTTGGGCCTCGGCCGCGCCTTGCATCGTTACCCGGAGGTGCACGAGGCGCTCAAGTGGACCGGCACGGCTTATCTGCTTTACCTCGCATGGGGCTTCTTCCGTTCGTCCACCACGGCCACGGCCGCGAGCGACAGGACGATGACGCGCTTGACGTTTACCGATGGCCTGGTTTCGGTGGCACTCAACCCGAAGATCCATTCGATGATTCTGGTGATGTTTTCGCAGTTTCTCGATCCGTCGAAATCGCCTTCCGTGCAGGTGGTTCAATTTACGGTCGCTTTTCTGCTGGTGTGCGTGGGTTGCCACTTCCCGTGGATTTACGGCGGCAAGGTGATCCTGGGCCGCTTCTCTTCGGAGCGCGCGGTGCGCATCCAGGGTCGTGTTTTTGGCGTGTGCATGCTGCTGGTGGCCGCGTACATCGCATTTGCCTGAGCGGCTGCGCGGGATGGGTTCTTCTTCATAGGGGATTTGACGTGGGTACAGCCGCTTGGCTTGCGGTCCATGTAACATGAACAGGAGGCATCGCCTTTTCCTTCTGCGCGCGGCCTCCTTTGCTCAGACGATGGGGAGTCCATGGGCCGCGTCCTCGTAATCGTGCTTGATGTTCCGCAGTCGGCATTGCATGCGTGGTCCGTGCAGCGTGAACGGAGCCATCGCTCCCGCGTGGCGAACCGGCTCGATGCCGCTCTGGTCAAGGCGCTTGGCGATTTGCCGCAAGCCGAGCGCGTGGCGCGCAAGGGTTCGCGTGGCGCCGTCCTCCAGCGCTCCCCTGCGAAGGTAACGAGCACCCGCTTCGAACAGACTGCGAAGATGGCCGCGGCCGGCTTGCAGGTCACGCTCGAAACATCGCTGCGTGTGCGACGCGTTGTGGCGTGCCAGCAAATGGACTACGCCCCGGGTGTCACGGTGCGCGAGATCCTCTACGAAGTACCGCTGGATGCGGAAGCGCCGGTCAGCTCGGCATTTGCAGCCGCACCCGAGAAACACCGGCACGTGCTAACCGAGGCCGGCGATCTCGCGCCGCTCACGACGTTTGTCTGTGAGCGCGATAGCTGGCGCTGGCCGGTGGCGGATGGGATCGTCGTCGATATCGTCTTCAATCGCTTTCATGCTTCGACGGAAGGCGATGCACCACCGTCGCGCGAACTTCATCTGACTACGCCATTCGTCGACGACGCACCTGGCGCGTCGCTGGCCGCGTTGTTCGCTGCTGCGTATGCGTTGGTTGCCGCGTTGCCTGCCTTCCCGGTTTTGCGCACGGCGCTCGATCGCGCTTGTTGTGCCGCCGACGCTTCCCCCGTCGAGGCGACCGTCGCCGACGCACACGAAGCCACGACGCCCATACGTGCCGCGCCCATTGATCTGGCCGGTGTTTCGACGCCCCAGGCCGCATTGACGACGATCGGCTGTAACGTCGCGGATCAGTGGTTCGGCAATGACGCCGGCGTGCGCGACGCCGTCAGCACCGAGTTCGTCCATCAGATGCGTATCGCGCAGCGGCGTCTCAGGACGGCGCTGCGAATCTTCCCGCACTGGCAGGACGAAGTGTGGACGGCGCGCATCGCACCGGATCTCAAATGGTTGGGCAGCGTGCTCGGCGAGGCGCGTGACTGGGACGTGTTCGTCGATTCGACCTTGCCCGCGCTGGCTGCTGCAGACGCTGACAGCACGCGCTGGATCGCGATCTGCGAGCGCGCCGACGCGCGGCGTCTTGAAGCCCGCAGGGCCTTAAAGACCGCCATGGGCTCGGCGCGCTACGCGCAGCTTGCCCTGGCGTGGCTCGAATGGCTGAGCGGATTGCCCTCACGCGAGCCGCCCGCAAAGGCCGCGGATACTTCGCTGCGCGCCTATGCGCAAAAGCGCGTGCAGAGGTACTACAAGCGGTTGATTAGGGCACCGAAACTGACGACACTCGACGAGCAAGCGCGTCACAAGGAACGCATCCAGGCGAAGTACCTGCGCTATACGCTGGAATTCTTCGAGTCGATCGCCTCGCAGAAAACGCGCAAGGAGAGCGCGAAGACGGTCGCGCGCATGCAGAGCGTGCTCGGCGACGGCAACGATGCAGCCGTTGCTTTGCGCTACCTCGAGCAGGTCGATGCGCCGCCTTACCAGGCGGGTTTTGCACACGGTTGGTGTGAGGCGTCGAAACGCTACACGGCGCAGGAAGGCGAGCGTTTGCTGCGCAGATTGCGCAAGCCGAAAATCACGGGCGGGGCGGGTGGTGGATAGCGGAGGCGGCCGATCTCGCGGCCTCAGCACCTATCCGTGAATCACCGGTCAGGTTGTGCGGGCAACCGGCGGTCGTGCCGCGTTACGCGTTACGCGTCGCGGTCGTCCGGCAGAGTGGGCGCTACCAGCGTATTTTGTGTCTGCGACAGCGGCGCGGCGTTCGGCGAATTGTAGTGTCCCGCCTTCCAGCGCGCGCGAATGAATGGCCGTTCGTGGCCGGAGACCTTAAGGGCGATATGGGTGACCCAGCGTTGCGTGGGCAGATGGACGCCGTGCAGCCCGACGGTCAGCATCATGAGACTGACGGCGACGGGCACGGCGGACAGCCGGCCGGGTTCCGCATCCCACGACCAGCGCACGAACATCAGCGCGGTCACGGCGCCGACGATGCAGCCGGTAATCGCCTCGGACGGCGAGTGCGCATCCAGCACCACCCGCGACAGGCCAACCGCAATGCCGGCGGCCAGCCCGATCACCACGCCCACGAGGCGAAACGCGGGCCGTGCGGGCAGCAGCATCAGAAACAGGGCGACCGGGTAGACCGCCGTGGAGAGGACCGCGTGACCGCTCAGCCCGGTGAAATCCAGTTCTTTCACGCCGACGCCCCAGCCGAGAAAGGCCAGCTTGGTGATCGTGACGACCACGATCGCCGCTCCCAGCAGCAGTAGCCAACCCGCTGCCATGCGCCAGGAGTAGCCGAGCGCCAGCCAAAGCGCGATCGCAATCGCGAGCGGCAGCGTCAGACCGGCGCCGCCGAGGCTGGTGATCGAATACCAAAGGTGATAGGGCAAGTCAGGCATGGAAAGAAGCGCGACAGGCGCCGCGTAGAATCAGGACCGTGATTGTTTAACGCGCCAGCCATCCATCTGGCCGACAGAAGATTGAGACACGCTGTACGTGTTTCATGGGTATGACTGTCAGTATAGACGGGAGTGCCCGTCGGAGCTTGTGGCGCGACGCTATGGCACCGCCTATGGCGTTTCGCGCCGATGCCGTGGCGGCGCCCGACTGCGTATGAAACACCTCGCAAAATGATCTGGCAATACGGCGGGCGGCGACTGACCGGCATGTGCCGGCGTGGCGCCTACTAACGATTTTGGCTGCACTATGCGCTCAGCATCGGGTCAGGATTGGTGTTATTGTGCAATGCACAACGACTTGCCGTTCTAGTTCTACAGAACAGTAGCGGTCCCTTTTTGCGAGGTCATCATCCAATGGCAAAAAGTCTGACAAAAATCTGGCTGGGCGGTCTGAAACGCCTGATCTCGATCCAGGCTAAACACGCGCGCGACGTCAAGCGCAACGCTGCACGACCCGTGCGGCCGGCGGGCAAACTGTCCGCCAAGCTCAAGCCGGTCAAGCCGGCGACCACCCTCCGCTCACCCACCAAACGTGAAGCGCCGCGACCAGGTGCCCGCGAATCCCGGGTCCGTCCACGGGCGGCCGCCTGGGCGAGCGGGTCGTGGACGCGCTCGTTTCATTCGGCGCCCGTGGCGCCGGGGCGTCTCGTCAATCATCTGCAATACGGTTTGTACGTGCCCGCCGGGGCGGCGTCCGCGCCGATGCCGCTCGTCGTGATGCTGCACGGTTGCAAGCAATCCATCGACGAATTCGCCGAAGGCACGCGCATGAACCTGCTTGCGGACCGCTACGGCTTTGCGGTGGTCTACCCCGAGCAGTCCAAGCATGTCCACGCACACCGGTGCTGGCATTGGTACGACAGTAGCGACGCCGCTGGCGGGGCCGAGGCGCGCGCGGTGGTGTCGCTGGTCGATGAGCTGGTCGCCGAACATGGCTTCGACGGCGAGCGAATCTATCTCGCCGGGTTGTCGGCGGGTGCCGGGTTGGCAACCTTGCTCGCCACGCGTTATCCGGAGCGGTTTGCGGCCGTCGCGTTCCATTCCGGGCCGGCGTTCGGCGAAGCTCGTTCGGGAATCGCGGCGATGGACGTGATGCGGCGGGGCATGCGGCACGATCCGGTTGTGCTGATCGACGAAGCGGTCGACGTCGCGGCTTATCCTGGCATGCCGGCCATCGTTATTCACGGGGATGCGGATCATGTGGTCGCGCCCGCCAACGCGGAGCAACTGACAACCCAGTTCTTGCGCCTGAACGGACTGGTGGACGCCGCGGGCGAACGAATAGCCGGCGAGGAGCGCGAGGAGCGCAAAGCGGGCGTGGTGATGCGCGACTATGTCCGTGGCGGCCGGCGCGTGGTGCGCTTGTGCCGGGTCCAGGCCTTGGGCCATGCGTGGAGCGGTGGCGACGACGCCGTGCCGTTTCATTCGTCTAAAGGGCCGGATGCGAGCGCGCTGATCTGGGAGTTTTTCAGGTATCAGCGCCGCGCCGTCAAGTCTCGTGATACCGAGAGCATCGCCGCGGGAGCCGCGTCGGGCGCGGCTTAGCGGGCGTTGGACGGGTTCGGATGGAGGGATAGGCGGCGGTAGAGCAACACTTCAGAAAAGATCACTTGGCATGCCCTAGGGTTTTCCCTATAATCAGGGTTATCCACTAGGCAGTAACCCTAGATTCTTTTCGAGGTTGATCATGTATCTTCTGAGCAGCTTGTTCCTGTTCCTGACGAAATCCGCTGACCAGATGGCCAAAGAGCGTAGCGACGCTTACCTGGCTGAAGCTACGGATCTGTACGATCTCGAGTTCCGCATGCGCAAGATCGACCGCGAAGCAGCGGTTCGTCATCCGGCATGGATGACCCAGCACTAAGCTGGAGCTCAACGAACCGCCGGCTTTGCCGGGGTTCTGGCATGTAAGTGCCCACTATCGTCACTTGCCGAAGCGCGCCAGAGTGCGTTGCCTTGCTTCCGCATGGTCGACAATCGGCGCTGCGTAGTCTCTTTCGAGCGTCACGCCGAAGTCCGTTAGCCGCTCAACGCCTGCCAGCCATGGCGCGTGAATCCACTTCGGTGGCACGTTCGCCAGTTGCGGGAGGTAGCGCTTGATAAAGCGTCCCTCCGGATCGAATTTCTCCGATTGCGTCACCGGATTAAAAATCCGGAAATACGGCTGGGCGTCGCAGCCCGTTGATGCTGCCCATTGCCAGCCGCCGTTATTCGCCGAGAAATCGAAGTCGTTCAATTGCTCGGCAAAATAACGTTCGCCGAGCCGCCAGTCGATTCCCAGATCCTTCACCAGAAAACTCGCCGTCACCATGCGCAGACGGTTGTGCATGTAGCCCGTCCGATTGAGCTGCAGCATGGCCGCGTCGACCAGTGGGTAGCCGGTGCGTCCTTCGCACCATGCTGCAAACGCGGCGTCAGCGTGTGGGCCGGTTTCCCAGCGCAGTGCGTCGTACTCGGCCTTGAACGCCGCGCCGCTCGCCAGCCTGGGATGGTGCGACAGGATCATGAAGTAAAAATCCCGCCAGATTAACTCCGATAGCCAGGTCGCCGCCCCTTGGCCGCCCGGTTGCAAGGAGAGTTCGTGTGCGAGCCGGGCCAATGTACGGATCGACACCGTGCCGAACCGCAGATGCATCGACAGATAGCTGGGTCCTTTCGCGGCAGGAAAGTCGCGCCGGGCGCCGTAGCTATCGATGCGGGTGAGGAAGTCGTCGAGCAACTGCTGGGCGCCGTTCATCCCGGTGGGCAGCCGCAAATCGGCCAGATTGCTGGGTGCGAAGCCGAGTTGCGCGAGCGTGGGCCGGCCACGATCCAGGGCGGCAGGCGGTGGCGCCAGATTCGCGAGGTACGTTTCGACCGGATACGGTTGTAGATCGAAGGCGTTGAGTTGCTTCAGCCAGGCGTTCTTGTACGGCGTGAACACCGTGAACGACTTGCCTTGCCCCGTGAGAATTTCGTCGCGCTCGAAGATCACCTGATCCTTGAATGTGAGCAGCTCGCGGCCCTTTTCGGCGAGTTGCTCGCGCACGGCTTCGTCGCGCTCGATCGCGGCAGGCTCGTAGTCGTGATTCGTAAAGACGGCTTCAACGCCGAGTTGCTCCGCCAACGCGGGGATCGCGGCGCGCGCGTCGTCGTGTAGCACGATGAGGCCGCCGCCATGTTGCCGCAACGCCTGATCCAGTTCCTCCAGCGCGGCGAGGATGAATTCGATGCGCCGGTCTTCAGGCGTGCGATCCGGCCGGCGAATGCGCCACGTATCGAGGATTGGCTGCAGGATGGTCGTGTCGAGGACGAAGACGCACCAGACTCGCTCGCAATGCTTCAACGCATAGTAAAGCGCGGCCTGATCGGTGCTGCGCAAGTCGCGGCGAAACCAGACGAGGCCGGTGTCGAAGTGGGTGTTCAGGCGTCGGACGCGCGTCATGATGATCGGTTGGTGATGGGGCGCGTCGCGTGCTGCAAACGCCGGGGCGCTGACGAAACCCGCCTTCGGCATACGCGCCGATCAATTAACTGGCGTGGTGGGCAGATCGGGCGTGTCGGGCGTCGGCACGCCGAAGCAGCCGCGATAGGTCGCGTAGAACGAGCAATAGAGCATCGTCGTGACGATGATGGTGGCGGGCATCAGCACGGCAACCGCGAAGTCGCCGGCGCCGAGCGCCTGCATCAGCGTGGTCAGTCCAAACATGACGATGGTTTCCACCACGAACCACAAGGCGCCGAAGACGACGAACGCGCCGCGGTTGCGCCAGCAACTGACGATGCTGAAGAACATCGCCTTGACGGGCGGCACGTCATGCCATGCCGTGAGGACAGGCGAGAACCAGAACAGCATAGCGACCGGAATATAGAACGCCATGGCCGCGAGGACGCCCATCATGATGTTGCTGTTGAGAACCGTCTCGGGATCCATGGCGGTGGTGCCCAGCATGACTTTCAGCAGCATGCCGTCGTCGGCGAGCGCCGAGCCGGCCAGCACCAGCCCCATGGCGACGAGGTAAAAACCGCCTAGCGCCAGCAGCCGCCTGGCGACGACCGAGCCGTACGAGCGAAAGCCGTCCACGAGAATGGTGGGAAACACCGGCTTGCCCGCGATGGTGTCGCGGCACGCCGCCATGAAGCCCACCGCGACACCCGGAACGAAGGCGAGCGGCAGTACGCCGCCTACGTAGGGGATCTGCGCGACCAGCGTCATCACCAGCAGATAGGCGAAGAACAGCGTCAGGAAGGCGAGCGGGTTCTTGCGGAACAGCCAGATGCCTTGCCGGAACCATACATAGCCGGTCTTCGCGGGAACTTCAATTAGTTGCATGAGGTATGGATGCCTGGAAGTGCAACGCCCGAAAGGCGTTCGCGCAGAATGCGCTCGAAATGGCCCGGGTCGTGCGGCTTGAGCAGTTCGGCCGCACGCGGCATATGAAAATCATACAGGCGTGACACCCAGAAGCGGTAGGCGCCTGCGCGCAGCATGTCACCCCAGTGCCGGTTCTCTTCCGGCGTGAACGGGCGCACGGTCTGATACGCGCGCAGCATGGCCTCGACGCGGGTCTCGTCGAGCTTGCCGGTGGCCAGATCGGCGCACCAGTCGTTGACTGTCACCGCCACGTCGAAGAGCCATTTGTCGCAGCCAGCGAAATAAAAGTCGAAGAAGCCGCCGAGGCGCACCTGATGACCGCTGCCCGGCGCCGCGTGGGCGAACAGCACGTTGTCGCGGAACAGGTCGCAATGGCACGGCCCCTCGGGCAGCGCCGCGTAATCGGCCGAGGCGAAAAACGCCTCCTGGTGCGCGAGCTCCGACGTCAGCAGGTCGCGCTGCGCGCCGCTGAGAAACGGCAGCACGCTGGGCACCGTCTCCTGCCACCACGGCAGGCTGCGCAGATTCGGCTGATGGCGCGCGTAGTCGCGCCCGGCGAGGTGCATGCGCGCCAGCATCTGGCCTACTTCGATGCAGTGCTCGACGCCCGGCGCCAGTTCCGGACCGCCTTCGAGTTTCGTCACGATGGCGGCGGGCTTGCCTTGCAGCATGCCGAATAGCGCGCCGTCTTCGCGCGGCATCGGATCGGGTACCGGCACTCGGTGAGCCGCCAGATGCTGCATCAGATCGAGATAGAACGGCAGTTGCTGCGCCGTCAGCTTTTCGAAAATCGTGAGGACGTATTCGCCGCGCGTCGTCGTCAGAAAGAAGTTGCTGTTTTCAATCCCGGACGAGATGCCGCGAAACTCGACGACTTCGCCGAGATCGTAATGCCGCATCCATTGTGCGAGTTGGGGTTCGGTGACAGCAGTGAAGACAGCCATGCGGGAGACGTCGGATCAGGTGGTCGGGCTGGCGCGGTGCGGCCAGTGCTGCAAGGTATGGGTAATCAGGGCAAGCGGGATCAACAGACTGAAGGCCCGGCCAGCGGGCCATGCAGGGCGCGAGCGGGGCGAGCCGGCGCCCCGCCGCAGGGCAAAGGATCAATCAGATCAGTAGGTCAGGCTCACGGACGGCAGACGCGTGCTGGGATGGCCGCTGTTGTTGGCGCTCGGCGACGTGTCGAGCGGCGCGCCCATGTGATAGCTCGTGCCGAGATTCGAGTGCACGTTGATTTCGACCGGCTTGCCCTTGTCGCGGTACTCGGTGATTTCCGTGCCGTTCGGGCTCTTTTCGTAGAAGCTCGGCAGGCGCGGCTGGTTGATTTCGACCTTCGAGCTGACCTCAGCGGCCGGACGGTTGATCGCGGCCAGGTCCGGCAGACCGGCCTGTTCGTTGGCGGACATGGGGTGGTCGGCTGGCGGCGGTGCGTCAACGGGCTGGGCAGCCATCGCAGTGTTGGCGACGGCAAGCGCCAGCGCAACGGCGACGGGAAGGAGCGGCTTCATGGTGATTCTCCAATAGGGTGCCCCGATTCTAGCAAATCCAGCCTTGCCCACGGGCGCGATAGCCTTATTTTGCGCCGCTTTCGTACGGCGTGTGCGCGCGGCATGCGCGCAATCTGACAGACGCCGGCTGGTCGGGCCCCGATGATCAATCTTTCAAGGTTCCGTGGTAATGTGGTTTCATCAATCGAGGCGAATGAAGATGAACAACAACACCAATCAGCGTGCGGTGCAGACGCCCGCCAATGACTTCCCGACCGAGGCCTTCGACGACGCGACAGACGCCGTCACGCACCTGTCCGCCATCTACGAAGCGAACACCTCTTTCTTACGCGACGCCTTTGCGCGTTACAGGCGTAATGAGCCCTTCGATCACCGGGTGCGCGCCTGTTATCCGTTCGTCAGGGTGTGCACCGAGGTCAATACGCATATCGACTCGCGCCGCTCATACGGCTTCGTGGCCGGTCCCGGCGTGTTCGAAACCACTGTGACGCGACCGGATCTGTTCGGCAACTATTATCGCGAGCAGCTCCGGCTGCTGGCGAAGAACCATCATGTGCAGATCGAAGTGGGTGTGTCGGACCAGCCCATTCCGGTTCATTTTGCGTTCGCGGAAGGCATCCATCTGGAAGGTGACCTGGATCGCGAGCGGCTGCTCGGTATCCGCGATGTGTTCGATACGCCGGACCTGCGCTTTCTCGACGACCGTATCGTCAACGGCACGTACGAGCCGGGACCCGGCGAGCCGCATCCGCTCGCGCTGTTCACGGCGGCGCGGGTCGATTTTTCGCTGCACCGTCTCAAGCATTACACGGCGACTTCGCCCACACACTGCCAGAACTACGTGCTGTACACGAACTACCAGTTCTACATCGACGAGTTCGTCAAGCTGGGCCGCACGATGATGGCGCACACGGACGACGAAGAGCTGCGCACTTATCGTAGCGAGTACACATCGTTTGTCGAACCGGGCGATGTGATCACGTACAACGCGAATCTCGGCGAGCAGGCCGACGAAGGCACGCCGCCGCCGCGTCTGCCGCAGATGCCCGCGTATCACCTGAAGCGCGCCGACGGCAGTGGCATCACGATGATCAACATCGGCGTGGGGCCGTCGAATGCGAAGACGATCACCGATCACATTGCCGTGCTGCGTCCGCATGCGTGGATCATGCTCGGTCACTGCGCCGGTCTGCGTAATACGCAGCGCCTGGGCGACTATGTGCTGGCGCACGGCTATGTGCGCGAAGATCACGTGCTCGACGACGACCTGCCTTTGTGGGTGCCGATTCCGGCGCTCGCGGAAGTGCAGGTGGCGCTGGAGCGCGCGGTCGCGCAGGTGACGCAGCTGGATGGCGTCGAACTCAAGCGCGTGATGCGTACCGGCACGGTGGCGAGCGTCGACAATCGCAACTGGGAGCTGCGCGATCATCGCGAGCCGGTGCAGCGTTTGTCGCAAAGCCGCGCGATTGCGCTGGATATGGAGAGCGCGACGATTGCCGCGAATGGTTTTCGATTCCGGGTGCCTTACGGCACCTTACTTTGCGTCTCGGATAAGCCCTTGCATGGCGAACTGAAGCTGCCGGGTATGGCGGACCAGTTTTATCGGGCGCAGGTCGATCAGCATTTGCAGATCGGCGTGAAGGCGATGGAGTTGCTGCGGATGAACGGTTTGCATCGGTTGCATAGCCGGAAGCTGCGTAGCTTTGCGGAAGTGGCGTTTCAGTAACAACAGATTGTCCGGTGGGCCTTTACGGGTTCCGCCGGACTGCGCTTTAGTCGCCAGGTCTATCATCGTCGAAGACAGGCGGGCCGAGATCCAGTGTTATCAGGTAGCGCTCGTCGGTTGGGCGGT
The DNA here is from genome assembly GCF_050434965.1 of Paraburkholderia sp. GAS38. Classification (NCBI taxonomy): domain Bacteria; kingdom Pseudomonadati; phylum Pseudomonadota; class Betaproteobacteria; order Burkholderiales; family Burkholderiaceae; genus Paraburkholderia; species Paraburkholderia sp. GAS38. The sequence goes on from NZ_JBNDJO010000024.1 coordinate 92,931, forward strand.
CTTCGGACCGAAAGCAGCGGATGTTGAGCGAGACTTGATACTTGGTGTCGGCCTGCCAGTAACTCGTCGGAGCGGAGCACTTTCGAATCTCGGCGCGCCTCGCCGGCGTGTCTTCGATAGGCTGGCTTCGCTCTCCTCTGAATGGTTTCCATCCTCCTCGTCGAAGCTGAGCCTGTAAGTCCACGAGAATGGCCATCGCATCGTCGAGGGGTAATGTCGCCGCTTGGGGGGATAGCGAAACGGAATCGACATTGCCCGCGCTGTCGTAATGTACCGCCAGGAATTTCGCCGCAGGCGTGACAAAGCCAAACTGGGGGTCGACGAAGTGCAATCGAGTGAGGCGGCTCACGGAGCCGCCCCAGTTTGCGTTGAACTCGATAGCAGGCAAGGTTGAGTGAGACTGCCGTCGTACCTGTTCGTACGATTCACCTATGGAAAGCACGACTTCATCGACTGGCCGCGCCATGGCGTAGATGCCCCATAGGACGGTAATTGCAAGCCCGAGGCAAGCAAAGCGCCAGCTAAATCTCCTGATTGTCATTAGCCGCCTCCGTGCGCAATGAGGTACAGGGAATTCTCCACGAAATGCCGCTGGATTGGATCATGCAGCAGATCATCGAACCGCTGTGCAGCGCGTAGAACGAACGCCATCCTTTGGCTGCCATCCGCAAGATTCGCCAAGGGTTGCTTGCTGAATCTCTCGTATATCGCATTGGCGCCGGTGACTGTGCACTGATTGGCAAGAGTCAACTGGATCTCCCGAGCCGATCCGGTTGGAATATTCAATGCCCACGCGAACTGATTGGCTCGCATCAAAAGTGCGAAGGTCGGATCGTCGTACATGGCTGGTTGCAGGATGCTCATCTGTTCATGCCACGCCAGCAATTCGACGCTTTTACTGATATTGCCCGCATCGATCGCTTCAAATCCCTGTACAACTTGCGGTCTGGTAAGGCCAAACGGAACGCTCCTGGCAATCGGCCATAGAACCGATCCCTCTAACAGTTGACGCTCCGGCAGACATCGCTTGAACCGCTGTAACCCGAATTCCTTGTAGAACATGTGCAGCGGCCAGATATCCAGAAACAATGATGTGTTGCCCTTAGCGAGCATTTGATACACCTGCTCCGCTCCGGCGCCGTTCGCCTGATCCGGTATGGGCATCCTTGGCGACCCGTAGGGTGCCATCCGTTCGAGCGGGGAGCTTTGTCTTTCCCATTGTTGGTAGGCGTCACGTTCCCGGTTTGACTTGTTGACGAGTTCCGCTGCGTTAAGTAACCCGCAACCGACCTGTTTGGATGCGAATGCGGCCAATCCTGCCCACTGAAAGCGCCGGTCGCTTAGCCACAATTGCGCGTAAGCCGCATTGATGCGCCGGTTACGGGAAATCGGATTGTCAGCGGACGCGATCGCCTCGGCCTTCTTTTGAAGGGAACGCCAGCAGTTGATGCAATCCTGTTTGTCGTCTTCCGCCCGCTTCTTTGCGGCTGCCTCCTCCTCTTTCCAATTCGGGTAACAAGTTGGACACCTTGGGTTATCGCATTTCGGCATGGAACTGATTTGTTTTGGTTGGTTTCGTTTTCGTCGCGGGTAATATCAACGCGGCTGTAAACTTACCAAATATTTTGGAGTCCTTGTTTATGGGATAGGGTGAGGTGGGCTTGTGAGTGACGAATCAACGGGAGGCTGGTTTCGCGCGAGATCACGACCGTGTCGGTGCATCAATTGGTGGAGTCGGACATTAACCAGAGGTGTATGGTTTGGCCGGATATCTCGGTGCGCTGGATGCGATGCGGTTGATCGAGTTGGCGACACTGTCTCGCCGGAGCTATCAAGAAAGACGGGGCAATGCCGATTCACGCAATCTGACTTCGCCGATGTACTGTCTTCGGTCGGCGTTCCAGTAGAGATCGAGTTGACGCGTCGGTATTTGTATCAATTCCGCTGCTTGCTCGCCGCCAATATCGAATTCGATTTCCGTAAGCTTGCGGTTTCCCCTGCCAGCTACGGTTGCGAAGATCTCAACCCTGTATGTGCCGCTTTCGTACAGGAGCGCATCAGGCGCTCCCCGAAGATTAAAGTGATGATCGTTGGCGACCCCAGTCGGCCCGACGAATAACCCACTGCCGAGGGTCAGGTGTCCGCTATCCGTATGTCCCCAGAAATCGAACAGATAGCTTCGTCCGTCCTTGTGGACGCGCAAAAAGAGGTTTTCGACAGCCATCCCCTTTGCCCCGGTCGAGTACAAGCATGTTCGAATGAAAAGCTTGGGGCAATTTGGACCCGCATCCCGTTTTAGGCAGACATAGGTTGGGCGAGTCATCTGAACGGCTTCAGGCGAGTGGTTTTTGCTGGAGTTGCCCGCGCCCGAATCCAGCTGCGCAGATGTCCTTGCAGCGGTTGATCTTCTGGGTCTGACCGTGGGGAAAGGGATATTGGATCATTTCAATCCTGCGACGGGCAGCCGGCTAGAAAATCCGATCTTCAACTCTTTTGTGTCTCCGTGGATTTGCTGGCACCCCATAATGTCAAGCAGACGCCATCTGGTCCTTAAGGGTTTTGCAAATCATTGATTTATAAGGGATCGCGGCGTGCCGTAAAGCTCCGAAGGCAGCGCTCAAGCAACGTCAAGGAGGTGAGCAACGCTGCTAACTTGCGTCAATAGAATACTGTAGTGCGGTACGCCGGCACGGGCCGAAGCGGGTGCCTTGCGCCCGCTCGATCCGACCTCCGCCCTAAAACTGCCCAAACCCCGTCAACCCAATCAAACTCCCCGCCGCCAGCAACCACAACGGATGAATGCGGGTCTTAATCGCCAGCACCGCGCAAACCGCAGTAATCGCCCATGCGATCAGCGTCGTATCCGACGCATGCGCAATCAGCGCCGCGCTCGCAGCCACCAACCCCGCAGTCACCGGCACCAGTCCAGCTTGTGCATAGCGCCGCCACGGCCGATCCTTAAAGCGCTCCCATGCCTTAAGCGCGAGGATCGTCACAATCGACGAAGGCCCGAATTTCGCCACCGACGTCACCAGCATCCCCGCCCAGCCAGCCACATGCCAACCCACCAGGGTGACAACCATCAGGTTCGGCCCAGGCGCCGCCTGCGCCAGCGCGAAGAGCGCGCTGAACTCGCTGGCCGGCATCCAGTGATGCACGTCGACCACCTGGCGTTGCATCTCCGGCAGGATCGTATTGCCGCCGCCGAAAGCCAGCAACGACAACTGACTGAAGATGATGGCGAGTGAGATCAGGGTATCGTTCATCGTACGGTCCTCGAGGCGAGGTAAATGCTCAGCGGAGTCAGGACGAGCATCGTAGGCAGCAGCGGAAAACGCAGCAGCGCGATGGCCAGAAAACCCAGCACGGCGATAATCGCCCCAGCAGGTTTGCGCCACAGCGGCAACACGATCTTCACCGCCATCGAGATCAGCAATCCGGCCGCGGCTGCAGCGAGGCCGGCAAACAGATGACGGATGTGCGGATCGTTCTGCGTGTGTTCATACAGCACGCCTAGCCCGATCACCACCAGCGACGGACCTGCAATCAGCCCGAGCAGTCCCGCGAGCGCCCCGGGCAGCCCGCGAAAGCGCATGCCAATCGCCACGGACAGGTTGATCACATTGCCGCCCGGCAGGAACTGGCACAGACCCAGCAGATCGGTGAAGTCGGAGGCGGAGAGCCAGCGGCGCCGCTCGACGATCGCGCGCCGCGCGAGCGGCAGCGCACCGCCGAACGAGATCAGCCCGAGCCCGAGAAAGCCGCTGAAGATCTCGCTGACAGTGGGCGGCGGCGCGAGGCCGGTGTCGGCCGCGGTTTGCGCGGCGGTGAGGTTTGAGTTCATATCGTGAGCCGTCTTGTTCATGCTCGGGAGGTTAACGCCGTTTTGGCTTCGGGCAAAACGATTTCTCGGGCGCTTCCTTGTGATCTAGAATCACAAGCATGGCTCGAAATCTTCCTCCCTTTCCAGCGCTACGCGCCTTCGAAGCGGCGGCGCGGCACAATAGTTTCACCGCGGCGGCGAACGAATTGCATGTGACGCACGGTGCAATTAGCCGCCAGGTCGCGGCCTTCGAGGCGTGGGTCGGCGTGCAGGTCTTTCACCGCATCGGCAAGCGCGTGCGCCTCACCGACGACGGGCGCCGCTATCTGGCGACCGTCCAGGCTGCCTTCGAAAGTATTTCCGTCGCAACCAGCCAGCTACGCGACACCGGCGTGGTGCATGTGCTGCGCGTCAACGCGCTGCCCACGTTCGCCATGAAGTGGCTGCTGCCGCGGCTCAACCAGTTTCAGCGCAAGATGCCCAACGTGGAACTGCGACTGTCGACCTCGACCTCGGACTTGCCGGCCGAGTTGGTGGAAGGCTACGACGTGGCGATCAGGCGCGGTCCGGCGCATTGGCCGAACTGCGTGAGCGGGCATTTCCTTGGCGAAAGCGAGTTGCCGGTGTGCAGTCCTGCGTTATTGCAGCGCTCGCCGATCAAGGTGGCCGACGATCTCGCGCGCCACGTCCTGCTGCATTCGGATACGCGACCGGACGCCTGGCGCAACTGGCTCAGCGCGGCGGGCGTGAAGGCGAAGTGTCGCAAGAAGCAGTCGTTCGATCACTTCTATCTGGCGTTGCAAGCGGCCGTGGATGGACTCGGCGTTGCGCTGGGGCCGCTACCGATGCTTGCGGACGAACTGGCTTCGGGGAGGCTCGTGATGCCGCTCGAAGGTCCACGTGTCGACGCGCGCGGCTACTGGTGGGTCGCGCGGCGCGAAGTCGCACAAGCGCCGCTCGTCGAGCAGTTTTGCCGCTGGCTGCAGGAGCAGGGCGATCAGGGTGATGAAGCAGTGGCGCGCGCCTGAGAGGCATCGCTCAAACGAACAAAGCCGGGTGGCGGCACGCCGCCCGGCTTCTTCGAATCAGAATCACACCGCCTCACGCCTTACAGATAGAACATCCGGTCTTCATCGGACTTCGCGGGATGCGGTTCTACCTCGTCACGGTCTTCGTAGAACTTCAGCACCGCTTCGAGCACCTGGTCCGGGTCGTCGATCACCTGCATCAGGTTCAAGTCGTCCGGATTGATGAGGCCCATCGGCACCAGCGATTCCTTGAACCAGCCGAGCAGGCCTTTCCAGAACTCGCCGCCCACCAGGATGATCGGCACGTGGCGCGACTTCTTGGTTTGAATGAGCGTGAGCACTTCCGCAAGCTCATCCAGCGTGCCGAAGCCGCCCGGCATCACGATCACCGCATCCGAGTTCTTCACGAACGTGACCTTGCGCGTGAAGAAGTGACGGAAGCGCAGCGAGATGTCTTGCCACTGGTTGCCCGATTGCTCGTGCGGCAGTTCGATGTTCAGGCCCACCGACGGCGCCTTGCCCGCATGCGCGCCCTTGTTGGCCGCTTCCATGATGCCGGGGCCGCCGCCGGAGATCACCGCAAAGCCCGCGTCCGACAGCTTGCGCGCGATCTGCGTGGCCAGTTTGTAGTACGGCGAGTTCGATTTCAGGCGCGCTGAACCATAGATGCTGACAGCCGGGCGAATCTCCGAGAGGTACTCGGTCGCCTCAATAAACTCTGCCATAATCGTGAACATCTGCCACGATGCGCGGGCCTTTTTGGCTGTCGCGCGCTCTTGATCTGCGAGTGATCGCAGACTCGGAATCACTTTTCTCTTTGTCATAATGCCTGAAGAACGAGTCCTGGAAACTAAGCTGGGCACCGAGCTGGAAGGGAAGACCCTGCTATTGGTCGACGGTTCGAGTTATCTGTACCGGGCCTACCATGCGATGCCTGATCTACGCGGCCCCGACGGCGGACCTACGGGTGCGCTCTACGGGATCATCAATATGCTGCGGCGCATGCGCAAGGAAGTCACAGCAGAGTATAGCGCGTGCGTGTTCGACGCCAAGGGCAAAACGTTTCGCGACGACTGGTACGCCGACTATAAGGCCAACCGTCCGTCGATGCCCGAAGACCTCGCGCAGCAGATCGAGCCGATCCATGTCGCGGTGCGTGCGCTGGGCTGGCCGCTGTTGATGATCGAAGGCGTCGAAGCCGACGACGTGATCGGTACGTTGAGCGTCGCTGCCGAAAAGCTCTGCATGAATGTGATCGTCTCGACGGGTGACAAGGATCTGGCGCAACTCGTCACGGATCGCGTCACGCTCATCAACACGATGACCAACGAGACGCTCGACCGTGCCGGCGTGCTGGCTAAATTCGGCGTGCCGCCGGAGCGCATCGTCGATTACCTGTCCCTGATCGGCGATACCGTCGACAACGTGCCCGGCGTCGAGAAGTGCGGTCCCAAGACCGCGGTCAAGTGGTTGAGCCAATACGAAACGCTCGACGGGATCGTCGAACACGCGGCGGAAATCAAGGGCGCGGTGGGCGACAACCTGCGCAAGGCGCTCGATTTTCTGCCCTTGGCGCGCAAGCTCGTGACGGTCGATACGGCATGCGATCTGACGCAGCATCTGGTGTCGATTGAGGAAAGCCTGTCCACGCGTCCTGAGGCGCGTGACGAACTGCGCGATGTTTTCGCGCGGCATGGCTTCAAGACCTGGCTGCGTGAAGTCGAAGCGGCCGAGGTGGTGGAAGGCCCGGGTGCGGGCGAGGACGTCGCCCCTGTGATCGACGGCGAGCGTCATTACGACACCGTGCAGACGTGGGAGCAGTTCGACGCCTGGCTTGCGAAGATCAACGCCGCCGAGCTGACCGCCTTCGACACGGAAACCACCGCGCTCGATCCGATGCTGGCGCAACTGGTCGGCATTTCGCTGTCCGTCGAAGCCAACTCCGCCGCTTATATTCCGGTGGGACACCGTGGGCCGGATCATCCGGAGCAACTGCCGCGCGACGAAGTGCTCGCGAAGCTCAAGCCCTGGCTCGAAAGCGCCGACCACAAGAAGGTCGGCCAGCACATGAAGTACGACGAGCAGGTGCTGGCGAACTACGGCATCGCCATGAACGGCATCGAGCACGATACGCTGCTGCAATCGTATGTGCTGGAGTCGCATCGCACGCATGACATGGACAGCCTCGCGCTGCGCCATCTCGGCATCAAGACGATCAAGTACGAAGAGGTGGCGGGCAAGGGCGCGGGGCAGATCGGCTTCGATGAGGTCGCGCTCGCTCAGGCCGCCGAATATGCCGCGGAAGACGCCGATATCACGCTGCGTCTGCATCAGGCCTTGTATCCGCAAGTGGCGGCGGACGAGGGCTTGCAGCGCGTCTACCGCGACATTGAGGTGCCCACTTCGCGCGTCCTTCGCAAGATGGAGCGCACCGGCGTGCTGATCGACGCGGAGAAGTTGCGTCTGCAAAGCAATGAAATCGCCACGCGTCTGATCGAGCTGGAAACGGATGCCTATACGCTGGCCGGCGGAGAATTCAATCTCGGCTCGCCGAAGCAGATCGGGCAGATCTTCTTCGAGAAGCTGCAGTTGCCGGTGGTCAAGAAGACGCCGAGCGGCGCGCCGTCCACCGATGAAGAAGTCCTGCAGAAGCTGGCCGAAGACTATCCGCTGCCGAAGCTGCTGCTCGAGCATCGCGGCTTGTCGAAGTTGAAGTCCACCTATACCGACAAGCTGCCGCGCATGGTCAACGCGCAGACGGGCCGCGTGCATACCAACTATGCGCAGGCCGTGGCGGTTACCGGGCGGCTTGCCTCGAACGATCCGAACCTGCAGAACATTCCCGTGCGCACCGCGGAAGGCCGCCGCATTCGCGAGGCGTTCATTGCGCCGCCGGGTCATAAGCTCGTCTCTGCGGATTATTCGCAGATCGAACTGCGCATCATGGCGCACATCTCCGGCGACGCATCGCTGTTGCGCGCGTTCGCGCAGGGCGAGGACATCCACCGCGCCACCGCTGCGGAAATCTTTAGCGTGACGCCGCTTGAAGTCTCGAGCGACCAGCGGCGCGTGGCGAAGGTGATCAACTTCGGTTTGATCTACGGCATGAGCGCTTTCGGTCTTGCCGCAAACCTGGGTATCACGCGTGATGCGGCGAAGCTTTATATCGACCGCTACTTTGCGCGCTATCCCGGCGTCGCAAACTACATGGACGAAACCCGCCTGAGCGCGAAGTCCAAGGGCTACGTCGAGACCGTGTTCGGCCGCCGCCTGTGGCTGCCGGAGATCAACGGCGGCAATGGGCCGCGCCGCCAGGCCGCGGAGCGCGCCGCAATCAACGCGCCGATGCAGGGTACCGCCGCCGATCTGATCAAGATGTCGATGATCGCCGTGCAGAACTGGCTCGAGGCGTCGAACACCGGCACGCGCATGATCATGCAGGTGCACGACGAACTGATCCTCGAAGTGCCGGACAGCGAACTGTCCGAGGTGCGCAAGCGTTTGCCTGAACTGATGTGCGGCGTTGCCGCGCTGAAAGTCCCGCTGGTCGCAGAAGTGGGGGCCGGCGCCAATTGGGAAGAGGCACATTGACGCAGCCCTGAGTTCTGGCGATATCGTCGTGCGCATGTCACACATGCGCACGGATGGCTTGTGGCAAACCGTGCCGCTCGCGGACAATCTCTGACAGACGGCCCCTACAGGGATGACCTGGACCGTCTCGACGCATAACCGATCGGCAAACACGGAGAACTACGATGCATCGTTTTATCGTCGTTGGTGGAGGTGCGGGTGGGCTGGAACTGGCGACGCGTCTTGGCGATCGCTATGCCCCACGTAAGAACAAGGGCGAGGTGCGCGCACAAGTTACGCTCGTCGATCGCAATCCCACCCATATCTGGAAGCCGCTGCTGCATGAGGTGGCCGCCGGCAGCATGGACCCGTTCACGCAGGAGCTCGAATATGCCGCGCAGGCGCGCTGGCATGGCTTCGAGTTTCAGCAGGGCGAGCTGACCGGGCTCGATCGCGCGGCGAAACGCATCACGCTCGCACCGGTCATCGACGACGACGGCGCAGAGTTGCTGCCGCAGCGTGTGCTCGACTACGACACGCTGGTGGTAGCCATCGGCAGTACGACGCATTTCTTCGGCGTCAAAGGGGCACCGGAGTATTCCCTCGCGCTCGACACGGTCAGTCAGGCCGAGCGCTTTCGCAAACGCCTGATCGCGGCCTGCATGCGCGCGGAGCATCAGGCACACGAACCGGTGGAGTCGACGCCTGACGCGTCCGTGCCGTCTACGGAGCCGCGTGTTCAGGTGGCGATTGTCGGCGCCGGCGCGACCGGGGTCGAATTGTCTGCGGAATTGCGCAATACGGCGCAGGTGTTGTCCGCGTATGGGCTGCATAAGCTCGATCCGCGCCATGACGTGGGTATTGTGCTGATCGAGGCGGGGCCGCGTATTTTGCCGGCCTTGCAGGAGCGGGTGTCCACCGCCACGGCGGAGCTGCTGACGAAGCTCGGCGTGAAGCTGATGACCGGCGAGACGGTGGCGGAAGTCGCGCCGGGCGTCGTGCGGACCGCGAGCGGCAAGGCGATTCGCGCCGACCTGACGGTATGGGCCGCGGGCATCAAGGCGCCAGCGATCCTGAGTCAGCTCGACGGCCTGCCGGTCAACCGGCTGGGTCAACTGATCGTCCGCCGTACGCTGCAGACCGAGGTCGACGACAATGTTTTCGCGCTTGGCGATTGTGCGGCGTGTCCGTGGCCGGGCAACGAACGCAACGTGCCGCCGCGCGCGCAAGCCGCTCACCAGCAGGCGAGCTTCCTGCTGAAGGCACTCGCCGCAAGGCTCGAAAATCAGCCGCTGCCGGAATTCACCTATCGGGACTTCGGCTCGCTGGTGTCGCTTGGGCATTTCAGCGCGGTGGGCAATCTGATGGGCGGGGTGATCGGCGGCAACATGCTGATCGAGGGCCTGTTTGCGCGCTTCATGTACATGTCGCTGTACCGGCTGCACATTGCCGCGCTGCATGGCTACGCGCGGATGGTGCTCGATACCTTCGCGCATTGGCTGCGTCGTACGACGTTGCCGCGGGTCAAGCTGCACTGAGGGGCGTCTTTGCTCTTTGCCTTTGCCATTTGCATTGGCAAGACACGGCACGGCGGCGGTTTGAGCGGTCCCTGCGCGTGCCGTCGCGAGGTGTGAAAATGCGGTTCGTCAGGCTTCTGCAACAGGACACGCACGAGGCGTATCCTGTTGCCTTTCGCCCTGTCGTTTGCTGCTTTTCATCGCCCTTCATTCAAGGAGTGCCGCATGCTGAAACCTGAAGTCGACAGCCTGGTCCCGCACGTTCCGTTCAGTCGGCGCACCTTCATCAAGGCCGCGCTCGGTACAGGCTTTGCCGCTGCCGTGATGCCGGTGTCCGCGCAAACCATCCATACCGATAGCGAAGGGCTCGAGGCCGGTGAAGTCGCCGTGCATTCGGGCGACACGCTGGTGCCGGCCTACCGCGCGCAGCCTTTGGGCAAGACGCACTTGCCGGTGATCATCGTCGTGCACGAGGTTTTCGGTGTGCACGAGCATATCGCCGATGTGTGCCGGCGCTTCGCCAAGCTCGGTTATCTCGCGATCGCACCGGACCTCTATGTGCGGGAAGGGGATGCGTCGGTGTATCCGACGATCCAGCAGTTGAACGACCAACTGGTGAGCAAGGTGCCCGACGACCAGGTGCTGGCCGATCTCGACGCCACCGTCGCCTGGGCGGGCGCGAACGGTGGCGATCTGAACCGTTTGGGCGTCAATGGCTTCTGCTGGGGTGGGCGTATTACGTGGCTGTACGCGGAGCACAATCCGCGCGTGAAGGCGGCGGTGGCCTGGTACGGCCGGGTAGCCGGCGGTCACACGGCGAACAACCCCGCTAATCCGATCGACCGGGTGGCCGACCTGCATGCGCCGGTTCTCGGACTCTACGGCCTGCAGGATCCGAGCATCCCGCAGGACACCCTCGCGCAGATGAAGCAGGCGATCGCGCAGGGACCGGAGGCGGGACGCGGCTCGCAGTTCGTCGTCTATGACGATGCCGGTCACGCGTTCTTTGCGGACTATCGGCCCAGCTACAAGAAGGCCGATGCGGAAGACGGCTGGCGCCGCGTGCAGGTCTGGTTCAAGCAGCACGGCGTGGCGTAGGGGCTGCGGCGGCGCGTGGTTTTGATTACGGCCACCGCCGCCTTGCCTCTGCTGCTGCTGCTGCTGCCGCTGCCGTTACGGATTCGGCCCGGTCGCAACCGGCCGTGCCGGATTGGACGTCCACTCGCTCCACGATCCCGCGTAAAGCGCCGCGCCATGCAGGCCGGCGACTTCCATCGCCAGCGCGTTGACACAGGCCGTTACGCCGGAGCCGCATTGCAGCACGACGTGATCCGGTGCAATGCCCGGCAACAATGCCTGGAATTCTTCCCGTAACGAATGGGCCGGCTTGAACCGCCCGTCGGCCGTGTAATTGTCCTTGAAGAAGCGGTTCAGCGCGCCCGGAATGTGCCCGCCCACCGGGTCGAGGGTCTCGTTCTCACCGCGATACCGGTCCGCGGCGCGCGCGTCGATCACGACCCGCTCATGCGTACTCAGATTGCGCTCCACGGCCTGCACGTCGAACGTGACTGCGAGCGGCGCGCCCGCCTTGAAGTCGCCGGTGCTGTGCGGGGCCACTTCCTGCGTCAACGGTTGGCCGGCTGCTTGCCAGGCTTGCAGCCCACCGTCGAGCAAGGCCACCGCGTCGTGACCCAGCCAGCGCAGCAGCCACCAGGCGCGCGCGGCGTACATGCCGCCTTGCGCATCATAGGCAACGACCTGCTGACCTTGCTTGAGGCCGCGTGCGGCGAACAGGGCGGCGAGCTTCGTCCGGTCCGGCAGCGGATGGCGGCCGTTGGTGCCGGTCTTCGGGCTCGACAGATCGTGATCCAGATGCAGATACTGCGCACCCGGCAAGTGACCGGCCGCGTAGGCTTTCGTGCCGGCTTCGGTATCGGCCAGATCGAAACGGCAGTCGATCACGAATACGCTGCCAGGGGCCGCGGCGAGCCGTTCGGCGAGATTCGCCGCGGAGATCAGTGTGGTGTAGTGAGTGTGTGGCATGACGGTCCCATGCAAGATGGTTGCGAAACGGGAGATTTCGGCACGGCCCGAGCCAGCGACGAGGCGCACTCAAGCAGTTCGACCGAATGATGTTGTTAGTCTAAACAAAAAAAGACGGGCCGAAGCCCGTCTTTCCGTGATTGCTGTCAGCCCGCGGGCTGTATGGCGCTTGCGCCGTTCAGATCGTGCCGAGCTCGCGCCGCAGGAACTCGTGGAAGTGCTGCATGCCGTCTTCCATCGGGCTTTGATACGGTCCGACCTGCGACTCGCCGCGCTCCATCAGCGCGCGGCGGCCGGCGTCCATGCGCTCGGCGATCTCGTCGTCTTCGCGCGCCGTTTCCATATACGCGGCACGTTCGGCTTCGATGAACTCACGCTCGAACAGCGCAATTTCCTCAGGGTAATAGAACTCCACGACATTGGTGGTTTTCTGCGTCCCGCGCGGAATCAGCCATGACACAACCAGCACATGCGGATACCACTCGATCATGATGCCTGGGTAGTACACCATCCAGATGGCGCCGAACTCGGGCGCCTTGCCGTCGCGGAAGCGCAGCACTTCGTCGTGCCACTTGCGATACGTCGGGCTGCCCGGCTGTTCCAGATCCTTGTGGACACCCACTGTCTGCACGCTGTACCAGTCGCCGAATTCCCACGTCAGGTCGTCGCAATTGACGAAGCTGCCGAGGCCGGGATGGAACGGCGCGACGTGGTAGTCCTCGAGGTAGACCTCGATGAAGGACTTCCAGTTGTAGTTGCATTCATGGACTTCGACGTGGTCGAACATGAAGTTCGAGAAGTCGAAATGCTGCTTGGTGCCGAGGCGCGCCAGATCCTTCGCGACGTCGCGCCCCTGGGCTTCGAACAGCAGCCCTTGCCAGTTCTGCAGCGGCGTGGCGCCGAGATTCAGGCAGGGGTTGTCAGCGAAATGCGGCGCACCGAGCAACTGGCCGTTCAGATCGTAGGTCCAGCGGTGCAGGGGGCAGACGATGTTCTCCGCCTGGCCGCGGCCGTTGAGCATGATGGCTTGCCGGTGGCGGCACACGTTCGACAGCAGTTCAACCTGTGACTGCTTGTTACGGACGAGCACACGCCCCTCGCTCTCGCTGGGCAAGGCAAAATAATCCCCCGCATCCGGCACCATGAGTTCGTGCCCGATGTAGCGAGGACCTTTCTTGAAAAGGGTTTCGATTTCGCGCGTTAGAAGCGCTTCGTCAAAGTAAGCCGTGACTGGCAGCTGGCTGTGTACAGACCGCAACTGCAATGCATTGCTCAGATTGGACATTCCCACTCCCGTGAAGACGTGAAAGCAGTGAACAACCCAACCATCGAAGGTTTCGATTTAGGGAGCCCGCGATTATACCCGTTTACCCCATTCCATTACACACAAGTCGGCGTGAGCGGCTTGTAAACTTTCGCGACTTGCCGTTTACTCTTGCTTTTTGCACGACGCGCGAATGGCACAG
>NZ_JBNDJO010000025.1:0-98682 GCF_050434965.1 Paraburkholderia sp. GAS38
GTCGGAGTCGGAGTCGGAGTCGGAGTCGGAGTCGGAGTCGGAGTCGGAGTCGGAGTCGGAGTCGGAGTCGGAGTCGGAGTCGGAGTCGGAGTCGGCGTGGGTGTCGGAGTCGGAGTCGGAGTCGGCGTGGGTGTCGGAGTCGGAGTCGGCGTGGGTGTCGGAGTCGGCGTCGGAGTCGGCGTCGGTGTTGGCGTCGGTGTTGGCGTCGGTGTTGGCGTCGGCGTCGGCGTCGGCGTCGGCGTCGGCGTCGGTGTCGGTGTCGGAGTCGGAGTCGGAGTCGGAGTCGGAGTCGGCGTATGCGTACCCCCGCCCGAACCCGAACCCGAACCCGACCCAGACCCCGAACCGGACCCAGCGCCCGAACCCCCGCCCGTGCCTAAGGTACCGCTTCCCGAACCGCTGCCGACTGTCGGTGGTTTATTCACCGTTGTCCCGCAGCCTTGGAGAATCATCACTGACGACACGCACATGGCGATGGCCGTCATCTGGAAATTGCGCTTCATGTTTTTGCTCCCCTGTCTTTAAACCGGTGGGGGAGCTAACTGCAAGCCCTATGCCATTTGTACGACGTGATCGGTCATGCAGAGCAAACCCAGAAGAATCAAGGGTGTGCCGGATGTGATGAAGAGCCCGATGCCCGCTGCACACAGTGATGTGTCACGGAACAAGACCTCGCGTCCCGTGGGTGTAACGTTACGTAAGGCCGCGCATTCCAGCCATTCCGACGCGCCGCCAACCAGCGTGCGGCCCCGGCCCAGATCAGATTTTCAGGCGCCGCAAAACCTTGGGCCCGGCGAACGCGATCAACGCGGAACACACCGCCACCACCGACAACCCAACCGGCAGACTGGTCACCTGCGCGACCCCGCCGATGATCACCGGCCCCAGCAGCAGTCCGAAGTACGCGAGCCCCGCCACATGCGCGAGTCCCTCGGCCGCATGAATGCCTTCGACCCGCGCGGCGGCCGCGAACAGCACCGGCATCATGTTCGCCAGCCCGAGACCCATCAGCGTGAAGCCGGTCAACGCAGCGAACGGATAGGGCAGCAGCAGTGCCCCGATCATCCCCGCGCAGGCGAGTGAGGCGCTCACCATCACGAGTTGCGGCGCACCGAACCGGGCGCGCACGGCGTCGCCGCCGAAGCGGGCCGCCGCCATGCCGCCGGAAAACGCCGCGTAGGCCGCGCTCGCAAGCGCCGGCGTGGCAAGGACGACATCGCGCATATACACGGTCGCCCAGTCGTACATCGCCCCTTCGGCGATCAGCGCGACCAGTGCGGTTGCCCCCAGCGCCCAAAGCGCAGGCGAGCGCCAGCGGTTGGGGCGCGGCGTCGCGGAATCCGGGTGGTCGGCGTGCGGCACGTGCGGCAAGACGGCCGGGCAGGCCACCAGCAGGACGAGTGCGCTTAGCGTCGCGGTCAACGCGAGGTGCATCTCGGGCGCCATCCCGCGCGACAGCAATGCTCCGCCCACAGCCGCGCCCACCATGCCGCCTACGCTGAACATGCCGTGCAGCGCAGACATGATCGGCCGCCCCAGCGTCTGCTCGACGGCGCTCGCTTCGGCGTTCATGGCGACGTCCAGCGTGGCCATGCCGGCGCCGAACACCGCCAGCACGATCAGCAGCATCCAGTAGGCGGGCACGACGAGAATCAGCGCTGCGCAGGCCGCCATCATCAGCCCGCCGGTGAGACACGCGCGGCGCGTGCCGACTCGCGCAATCCACGACGCATTGGTTGCCATTGCCGTAATCGACCCGCCCGCCACCGCCAGCAACGCGAAGGACAGCAGCGCCGGGTTCAGATGGAAGCGGTCGCGTACCGTCGGCACATGCACCCCCCACGACGCATACATCATCCCGGCAATAAAGAAGAGCGCCATGGTCGCGATGCGGGCGCGACGCAGCGACGCGGCCGGCAGATCGCGATGAGCAGCGGGAAGCGCAGAGAGATCGGGGGAGCGGTCGGACACAGAAGTCTTGTGGGCGGGCAACAGGAAGTGAGCGAGGATGCAGGCGGATTCAAGAAAGCCGCCTGAAAGCGAAGGTTCGATTCTAACGAAGCCGCCGGGGTCGTGCAGGCTTGCGCTGCACTAATATCTTCTCCTATTCATTCAGAATGATGGACGCATCGCTGCCTTGATTTGCGCAACGATTCGCCATCCATCGAGGACGCGCACTTGAATATTCCCGCTCACGCTCCGCTTCATCTGCTGCACCGGGCCGCTGCCGGCACGCTCGCGACGCATTCGCGTCAGCCCGAGGGTTTCCCGTACCCGTCGATTCTGCCGTTTGCGCCCGACGCGCGACATCGTCCGACGATCCTGGTGAGCCGCCTTGCCGAACACACGCGCAACCTGGAGGCGGATGCGCGGGCGGGCTTTCTCGTTTCGCACGCTCCGGATGGCGACGTGCTCAACGGTCAGCGCCTCACCCTGCTAGGCGCGTTCGAGAGGACGGAGCCGGCGCCCGCCGCAGTGCGGCGTTACCTGCGCTATCACCCGGACGCCGAGCGTTACCTCGCGCTCGGCGACTTCAGTTTCTGGGTGATGACGCTGGAACGAATGCGCTATATCGGCGGCTTTGGCGCGATGGGCTGGCTCGACGGCAATGAACTCGATCCCCTCGAACCCCTGGCGTTCGATGAAGAGGAGGCATTGCTGGCGTTTTTCGACACGCATCCACAGCGACCGGCTGATCTCGAACTATTGGGCGTGGACCGCTACGGCGCGGATCTGCAGAGCGGCAATATGCGGAATCGCTACATATTCGAGACAGTCGCCAAAGAGACCGGATTCTTGCATGCGGCACTAGAAGATTGCATGACGCGACAGATGAATGCTTCGTGACGCCTACTATTCCGGGAAAACACCGACGGTTTGATGCATCCGGGCTATTTATCTCATTTTTGAGCCGGTATCTCGTCAGAAGCTCTCATCCCATGAGATCTTTCCTCCCAATTCTCATATTAATTTTCATAATTTGGGAATTAAATTGGGATATTTACTCGGCGTGCGGTGGTCTTTTCCGTAGCCTGCGAAAAAGAGGTAAATGAAAGACTCCGTTGCATGAAGGTTAATGAAATTTTTTGAAACGAAACATAATTAATTTAAGAATTGGACTTTTCCCCGCTTTCCGTTTTGTGTTAATCTCGCCTGCAAATTCCGAGGCATGAACACCTTCAAAGGGCAAACCGGCTCAGACCGGTAGTCATTTATCCAAACCATAAGGGAACCTATGTCTTCCTACAAGGAACTACTCGCGCAGCGAGAGAAGCTGGAAAAGCAGATCGAAGAAGCAAAGTCGCGCGAATACGCGGAAGTGTTGAACGAGATCAAGCAGAAGATGGCCGACTACGGCATTACGCTCACCGAGTTGGGCGGTGGCCGTGGCAAGAATGCGAAAGTGGGCCGTCCGCGTGCTGGTGTCGCGCCGAAGTACCGCGACCCGGAAAGCGGCAGCACGTGGTCCGGTCGTGGCAAGCCGCCGCGTTGGATCGCCGGTCAGGATCGCGAGAAGTTTCTGATCGCGCGTTAATCGCAGCATCCCGGCGTGCGCTTAAGTGCGCCGTCGGCCAGAGAACCGCGCAACCACCAGGTGCGCGGTTTTTTTGTTCCGGATAGCCGATCGCGCTATCTGCAGGACTCCATTCCCAATGCCTTGCGCAAATCCACCCTCTTAGAGTCGAAACACGAATGCTTCGTGTTTAGATAAGCATCTGATTTAAAAGAGAATTTTAGGGGTATGGGTCGTTTTGTCATGAAGCGGCGGTTAGAATTCGGCCATTGAAAAATTCCGCGCGCTCGCATGCTTTCTACTCTCGCCGCCCAATCCGCCGAAAAACATCACGTCGCGCGTAAAAGCACTTTTGTCAGTATCGTGCTCAATACGGTGTTGATGATGCTGCAAATCGTCATCGGCGTGATTGCCCATTCGCAGGCGCTCGTCGCGGATGGCGTCCATTCGCTGGCCGATCTGGTCTCGGATATTGTCGTACTAATTGCCAATCGTCACAGCGGCGTCGAACCGGATGCCGATCACAATTATGGCCACAGCCGCTATGAGACGGTTGCCTCACTGTTTCTCGGTGCGCTGTTAATCGCGGTCGGCGTCGGCATGCTGTGGCGGGCCGGAACGCGTCTGGCCGATTTGCAGGATATTCCCGCAGTTCACCTCAGCGCACTCGTCGTGGCCCTGCTGGTACTCGTCTCAAAAGAAGGACTTTTCCGCTATATGCTGCGCGAAGCGCAACGCGTGCGCTCGGCCATGCTGATCGCCAACGCCTGGCATGCGCGGTCGGATGCCGCGTCGTCGCTGGTGGTGGCGCTTGGCATTCTCGGCAGTGTGGCCGGTGTCCGGCTGCTCGATCCGATTGCGGCGGCGATCGTGGGTTTCATGGTCGCGCGGATGGGCTGGACGTTCGGCTGGGATGCGCTACAGGATCTGTCCGACCGCGCGCTCGACGAAGTCGCGGCGGCCGACGTGCGCAAGCTGCTGATGTCGACGCCCGGCGTGCGCGACGTGCACGAACTGCGCACGCGCAAAATGGGCGACCTCGCACTCGTCGACGCACACATCCTGGTCGATCCGCTGATCTCGGTATCGGAAGGGCACTACATTGCCGAGTCGGCGCGTTCACGCGTCCTGACGGACAACCGTGTACTGGATGCGCTGATCCACGTCGATCCGGAAAACGATACGCTGGCCCGGCCACCCGTCGACCTGCCGCCACGCGAGCAGATCGTGGCGGAGATCGACACAGTGCTGGCCGAACAGGGCGAGCATGCTGCGGCGGTCAATCTGCACTACCTGAGCACGGGTCTCGACGTCGACGTGACGCTGCCCGCCAGCGCGCCCGGCGCCCGCGAAAGCGACGCACAGCGGCTGGCCCATCTGGATCTCGCGGGATTGAAGCGCCGGCTGGGTGCTCGGCATCTGAGCGTGCTGAGGGCAATGGAGCCGGACGCGCGCGTCGAAGAACAGGCCGTCGAGCCGGCAACGCCAGAGCGTCACGACCTCGTCTAGAAGCGGCGGCGCCCCGACGATGCATTTGGGCCGGCCGCCATCGTCACACGCTTAAAGCGGCAGTTGCGTGTCGAACTTGATTTCGCGCAGGACGACGCTCGTGCGAACTTGCGCGACCGCCGGAATCTTGAAGATGCGTTCGTGCAGAAACGCGTCGTACGCCTTGATGTCCGGCGCGACGATCTTGAGGATGTAATCCGATTCGCCGGTCGTGCTGTAGCACTCGGTCACTTCGGGACAGGTGGCGATCTCGCGCTCGAACTGTTCGACCCCGCCTTCCGTGTGCCGTGTCAGATGGATGTGGGCGAGCGCGCAGACATGCAGACCGAGCTTTTCGCGATCCAGCAGTGCCGTATAGCGCTGGATCACCCCCGATTGCTCCATGTCCTTGATCCGCCGCCAGCACGGTGTGCTGGAGAGACCGACCTGGTCGGAGATCTCCTGTACCGACCGGCGAGCGTCGAGCTGCAACAGGCGCAGGATCTTTTGCGAGAACGTATCGAGTGTCAACTGCGCCTCCGTTGGCGTGCCATGGTCCTAATGGTAGAGGCCGCGAAAACGAAACGCAATGTAAAACGGCTCTGACGAGGGAGATTCCCTAATTTGCAGGTTTGACAGCGGCTTTTTGCCCTGAGCCGTCCCCATCTTTTGCGGCTGCTGCCGTGGCCGCCTGGGTGGCGCGCAGTTCGGCGAGCATGTTGCAGAAGAGGGCGCCCTGTTCGATCGCGTCGTCGAGCGCGACGTGGGTATGCGGGTGATCGTCGAACCAGCGCTGCGGCAGGCGCGGCTTGATGCACTTGCGATAAGGCAGCCCGGTCATCGCGAACGCGAGCGTCTTGATGTCGAGCGCGGACCACGAGAACGGACAACGGCCGGTGAAGCGCATCATGTACCAGAACATGAAGGTGAAATCGAAGCCCGCCGGCATGGCCACAAAGACCGGTTTGCCCGGCAGCGCTTCGACCCAGGTCACGTAGTCCGTCAGCGCCTTGGCCGGCTGCTGCAGGTCGCGGCGGCAGGCTGCCCACGCTTCGGGCTGGGTCTTCCACCACGCCTCCTGGACCGGGTGAGCGCTCGCGCCTTCCAGCACTTCAAGGTTCGCGGAGAACGTGCCGATGAGTTGCTTGTCTTCGGTGTACGCGGCCGAAGCGAAACTGAGCATGGAGTGCGGACCCGGAATCGGGCCGTCCGCTTCGACGTCGGTACTCACATAGATTTCGGTGCTCATGCACTCACTCCATCTGCGACATACGGGTTCGTGCGGCGCTCGGCGCCGAACGTCGAGGTCGGACCGTGACCGGGGACGAAGGTGACATCGTCGCCGAGTGGCCACAGCTTGTCGCGGATCGAGTGGATCAGGTCGGCGTGGTTACCGCGCGGAAAATCCGTCCGGCCGATCGAGCCGGCGAACAGCACGTCGCCCACCAGCGCGAGCCGGTGGGCCCGGCTAAAGAAGATCACGTGGCCGGGCGTATGCCCTGGACAGTGATAGACCTCCAGCGTCTCATGGCCGAACTGGACCGTGTCGCCGTCCTGCAGCCAGCGGTCCGGCTCGAACGCTTGCGCCGCCGGAAAGCCGAAGCGCGTGCTCTGGTCAGGCAGCTTGTCGAGCCAGAAGCGTTCATCGGGATGCGGCCCGTCGATCGGCACGCCGTAGTGCGTGGCCAGGGTCTTCGCGCCGGCGCAGTGATCGATGTGGCCGTGCGTGAGGAAGATCTTTTCGACCGACACCTTCTGCCGCTCGACTTCACCCTGGATGATCTCGAGATCGCCGCCAGGATCGACGACGGCGGCGCGTCCCGTCGCCTCGCAAACGAGCAGCGAACAGTTCTGCTGGAACGGCGTGACAGGGATCAGAGTGACTTTCATGAGGACGGTAGGCCGCGGCAAAAACGTTGATTGTACCGGCGCGGCAGGGCCCTCGCCGACACGCCCAATGACGGCTTCGCCATGCCCATTTTTGCATCAATAGTGAAAATTCATCAAAGTTATCAGCCGCTTGCCATCCCAAAATTGTGTTTTGGGTATAATGCGCTCATGTGTACGGGAAACCGTGCTGCCACAGGACGATGCGTACCTATTAAAAATAGGGCGCCGATCGTCGTCAAGTAAGTGCCGTCGTTGTTGTAGTTGACGGCAAATCCAGCATCGGATGCGTCCGATGCGCACGTCTCGTCCAGCCAGGTGCCACGCGCCTGCAACGGCCTTCTGCCGTGACGCTGGGTGGGGCCTACGCCGCCGTTCCTGCGCGCTGTTGTCTAGGGCGCAAGAACGTGATTGCCACGTTCGATGGCGGCTTGTGGGGTCTGGTCAGGCTGCCGGGGACAGGTTGCGCCAGACGTGAAAATTAACCGTGCGGGAGCGGCAGAGTGTGCCGCGTGCGGGCTTCGGCGTACTGCGCTTTTCTGCGCGGCGCGTGGTCGTTCGCTTTCCGCCGGAGTCGCAGCAACACGCAGCTATCGCGTGATGCGGCTCGACATTGTGATTTTACGTCTTATGAAAACTCGGTCATCCCGAAGTATGGGGAGTCTTTTTGCCTTTTTTGTGCTCGCAGGGTGCGCCATGCCCCCGAACGCAGCCAACGAGGCAAGTAACCCGCCGCTCAGCACGAAGAGCGCGCAAGCAGGCGGCGCCGGTACGTTCGCGCCGCAGGCCTTCGGCACGCCGGCTGCATCGGCTTCCGCGGCAAGCGGTACGTCGCTTGCCGACGCCCAGCCACTCTCGGAAACAGGTCCTAATGTGGCCGGTTACCACGAAACCGGGCGCGCGTCCTGGTACGGCAGGTTCTTCCACGGCCGTCGCACGGCGAACGGCGAGCGCTACGACATGCACGCGCTCACCGCAGCGCACCGCACGCTGCCGCTCGGCTCTTACGTGAAGGTCACCAATCCGGCCAACGACAGTTCCGTGATCGTCCGGATCAACGACCGCGGCCCGTTCGCGCGCGGCCGGGTCATCGATCTCTCGCTGGCGGCCGCTACCGCGCTGCACATGCAGCGCGCCGGCACCGCGCGCGTGCAGATCGAAGGTTTGACACAGCAGCAGGCGAAGGCGGAACGCGCCGAGATGCTGGCGTCGAACAGCAACGACGTCAAATGATGTGCTGAAGGGCAGCAAGGTGCGCGTGATGCGTACCTTGTCGCTCACGCTGAGGCGAGTTCGGCTTGTTGCCGTCCGCGCGCCTCTCCGAAGGGCCGCTCGCGCGGCCCTTTATTCTTCCGCGTCTTTTTTCAGCGCCAGGGCGCGCGTGTACAGCGCGTTGCGCGACGCTCCCGTGATGGCCGCCGCGACTTTCGCCGCGCTACTCACCGTCAATTCTTCCAGCAGGATGCCTAGCAACGCGTCGTGATCGTGTTCGCCGGCCGCTTCCTGCTGCGCGCCTTGCACGACCAGCACAAATTCGCCGCGCTGCCGGTTCGGATCGGCTGCCAGCCACGTTGGCCCTTCGGCCAGGGTGCATTGATGCAGCGCCTCATGTAACTTTGTCAGCTCACGGGCGACGAGCAGTTTGCGTGCGCCGCCGAATGCTTCGGCCAGCGCCTCGACCGTTTCCACGATGCGATGCGGCGCTTCGTAGAAGACCATTGCATGTGGATGCGTCGCGAGCGCTTGCAGGGTTGCCGCGCGTTGCTTCGCTTTGGGCGGCAAAAACCCGAGGAACGAGAAGGTCGCGACCCAATCGCCGGCGGCGGAGAGCGCCGTGGCGAGCGCGCTCGCGCCGGGCAGCGGAATCACCGGCAGGCCGGCTTCGCGCACGGCGTCGACGAGCTTCGCGCCGGGGTCCGAAATGCCGGGTGTGCCGGCATCGGAAACGTACGCGACCCGCTCGCCCGCTTGCAGATGCTCGACGATGCGCAACGCCGCCGCGCGCTCGTTGTGCTGATGCACGGCGAGAAGCGGCTTCGAGATGCCGTAGCGGGCCAGCAGTTGACCGGTGTTGCGGGTGTCCTCGGCGGCGATGCGGTCCACCAGTCCGAGTACGTGCAGCGCGCGCAGCGTGATGTCCGCTACGTTGCCGATCGGCGTCGCCACCACATAGAGCGCGGCAGCAGGATATTGCTGCCCTTGCGCAAGTTCGGAGAGAGGGGTCATGAGGCAGAAGACGCAGACAGACAGAGCAAGGCCGACATTGTGCCACGCAGCGGCCGAGCGGCCGGGCCGTTCAACGCCACCTTCCGGTGCCCACAACTTTTCGGGACGGGGTGGGTCCAAAGACGTCGGAGCCGCTTTCGAAGCGCACGCGCTGGTGTTTCTGCAGCGCCAGCGCTTGCGCCTGGTGGCGCGCAATGTGGCGTGCCGTGGCGGAGAAATCGATCTGGTGATGCGCGAGCGCGATGGCGCGCTGGTGTTCGTCGAAGTGCGAGCGAGGGCGCAACGACACTTTGGCGGCGCGGCCGCGAGCATTGGCTGGCAGAAGCGACAACGGCTGGTGCGCGCCGCGCGGCACTATCTGGCCACGCGCGTGAGTGTCGTGCCGGCGTGCCGTTTCGATGTGGTCGCGTTCGAAGCCGGGCGGCTGGTCTGGCTGCGCGACGCATTTCGCGCCGACGAAGTCTGAGCCGCCTCGCGGATAACGGGCTTGAGTGCGATAAACTTGCGCTCGCGTGCGGGTGACGCGGCGTCGAGTCATTCGCGGGGCCGCAGACGCATGGGCGCCGCCCGCACTATCAGTCAGAACAACATGTCTTCACAACAGGGCCGCGTGCAGCGGTCCATACGCGGTAAAAGATAGAGACTCGATGTCAGTCGAACGCATTCAACAGCACTTCCGCGACAGCGCGGCGGTCAAACTCGAAGCCCTGGAAACCTTGTCGATGCCGATCGCCGCTGCGATCGACACGATGTTTATGGCGCTTGCCAACGGCAACCGCATTCTTGCGTGCGGCAACGGAGGATCCGCTGCCGACGCACAACATTTCGCAGCCGAACTGATCGGCCGCTTCGAACGCGAACGGCCCGGCTTGCCCGCTATTGCGTTGAGTACCGACAGCTCCGTGCTCACCGCCATAGCCAACGACTACACATTCGAGCAGATATTCTCGAAGCAGGTGTGGGCGCTCGGTCAGCCCGGCGACGTGTTGCTCGCCATCACGACCTCGGGCAACTCGGCGAACGTGCTGGCCGCCATCGAGGCCGCGCACGAGCGCGAAATGATCGTGGTGGCGTTGACGGGGAAAGGCGGCGGCAAGGCACACGAAGTATTGGCCGACACCGACATTTCGATCTGCGTACCATCGGACCGCACCGCGCGTGTTCAGGAAGTGCATTTGCTGACCATCCATTGTCTGTGCGACGGCATCGATGCCATGTTGCTGGGCGAAGACTGATTCCGAAGGAGAGCTAGTTGATGAGCGTATTTCGCGTCAAGACGACACTGGTGAGAACGACACTGGTGGTGGGGCTGGCGGCGGGTCTGTCCGCGACGCTGCAAGGGTGCTTTTTGCTGGTGGCCGGTGCGGCCGGTGGCGGCGCGTTGGTAGCGACCGACCGGCGCACGGTTGGCGCGCAGACCGAGGACCGTGAGATTCAGGTGAAGTCGCTCGCGCAGATCAGCCAGAATTTGCCGGATTCGGCGCACGTCAACGTGACGGTGTTCAACCGCCGCGTGTTGCTGACCGGCGAAGTGCCGGACGACGCGTCGAAGCAGAAGGCGGAGCAGATTGTGCGCAGCCTGAACAATGTCACTTCGATCGTCAACGAACTGGCCGTTCAGCCCGCAGCGGAGATTTCCTCGCGGGCTAACGACTCCTACCTTGAAACACGGGTGAAGACTGCGCTGATCGCTGAGAAGAATATTTCGGCGAACAACTTCAAGGTGGTGTGCGAGAACGGCTCGGTCTATCTGATGGGCCTCGTCACTCGCGATGAAGGCGCGCGCGGCGCCGACGTGGCGAGCCGCGTGCCAGGTGTCACGCAAGTGGTGAAGGTGTTCCAGTACATCCTGCCGGAAGACGCTGCTGCGGCGACTGCGGCAGCAGCAAGTGCACCGGCTGCGCCGCCGCCCCCGCCGACCACCGATGCGACGGTTGGCGCGGTGCCGGATGCATCGGTGAGCTCGCGTCCGCTCGATCAGCAGGCGCCGGCGCCGGTGACGAACTCGACCCAGGTGCATCCGGGCAACCCACAGGTCAGCCAATGAAGTGGGGTGCTCGTATTCAGCGTGGTTTTGGGCGGGGCTTGCTTGGCGTGAGTGCAGTTCTCGCACTGAGCGGTCTGGCCGCAACGGCGCACGCCGACGGCACGCCGCGCGGTCAGACGATCGCCAGCGCCAATGCGTGCATGGGTTGCCATGCGGTGGATCGCAAGCTCGTTGGGCCGTCGTTTCAGCAGATCGCGGCGAAGTACAAGGGCGACGCCCAGGCGCCGGCGAAGCTGGCGCTCAAGGTGAAGAACGGCGGCTCGGGTGTGTGGGGGGCGATTCCGATGCCCGCCCACCCGGCGATGAGCGATGCGGATATCCGCACGGTGGTGGATTGGGTGCTCGCGGGAGCGCCGTCGAAGTGATGTTTTGCAGCACTCGGGGGCTTGGCAAAAGCGAAAAACCTTGTGCTAGAATCATTTGTCGTTGGGGGGGTAGCTCAGCTGGGAGAGCGTCGCGTTCGCAATGCGAAGGTCGGGAGTTCGATCCTCCTCTCCTCCACCAGCAAAATCAAAGGGTTACGGCTGATTTGCCTGTAACCCTTTTGTGTTTCTGCAGGGCGTGTAACCGCTGTGTAACCGGATTTGATCAACTTCGATCCATGTCGTTCCACGTGGCGAGTCGGGCGCATTGTTGCCCACCCCCGCCATTTAAGAGACCTGCACAGTACCGGACCGGCGCACGCGTCGCGCTTTCATGCTAGGGCTAAGTACGCGATAGAATTCGTGGCTTGAGGCGACAGACCTCTCGAATTGGAGTGCTGCGACGGGGCTATGACGGACGACCAATCACCACAAGAACGCATTGCTGCCGCGAGGCAGCTTTATGCCGTATTGAAACAGTATCTCGACAAGCCGAACTGGACGCCCATAGAGGGCACGCTGATTGTGTCGGGCATCCATCCGCCGGTTGGTTGCGCTGACATTCCTGCCGGCGGGGTGGGTCTCGACGGAAAGCTGTTCTCAGATGTCGGAAACGAACGTTTTTCCGACGCTCGTCGAATCTGGAAGAAGTGGCTTTGGACCTGCGAAGACTATCAGGACAACGGTAAGCCCGCGCCAACTGAACTCCCGCCAGCCGAGTTTTTGATTTGGTGCGAAGACATGGAGATCGAAACCGACTGGCTGCGCCTTTTCCGCGCGTATATCGGCTACGGCTCCAGTATAGGAATCGATGCGATCCCTCCGGCCATCCTGGACTATGCGACGCACGCGACGATCGCCGTCAACTCGATGTTGGCAAGGCACGCCGCCGCTGAGCCGACCGAACCCGAAAGTACGAGGGATGAAAGATCGTCGTCTCGGTCGCCCATGCCCATTCCCGAGAACCGGGAGCATCTGTCGACAGAAGAATTCGCCGCCGCCTTGGCGGTGGACCCGCAATCGGTCCGGAAGCGTTACTCGCAATCTGGAAGCTATCACGGCGTTCGGCCAACAAAGCTTCCGAGTCGTCGCTTACTCTGGCCGGCCGAGGCGGTAAAGCGGCTACTGAATGGCGATACGATCGGCGACCAATCGGATCCGCCGGGCTAACGTCACAGCTTGCTCCAGGCCGCGCAACGTGGGCAATCCGGGCCACCACCAGACTTGTCAACGCTGCGCGTCGAAGTACTTATTTACCTTTTGATTTTTGCGAATACGTATCGGCAGATGCCCCTTTTCCGCAACGCCTAGCGTGGCGCGGTTTTTCGGTTTGTTCCTGATACCGGGGCATCGCTGAATTGAGCGCGATCTCTGCGAACTGGTCACCAAACTTCCGACGCGGTTTCCTCGGCCCACGAATGGTGGATTTCTTTTCTTCCGTCGCTGTCCTGTTTCCACCGAAGAACGTTTTCATTCCTTTCTCTGGACGCAGCTTGATGTAATAGTCCAGTTGCGTCATGTACTGGATCGCCTTGATGATGCCGCTACCTGGGCCCAGCTGTCTATGCGTGACGGTGCCCGTGCCTAGCCGCCGCACGGCGAAAGACGGAGACGCGCGGCGATTGATGGTATTGCAATTGAGAAAGGCGCCATCACTGCGCCCAGTTTGAGCATTCAGAGTCGTAGAAAGCCAATGCTCTCCCAACCGATTGCCGATCTGCTCAGCGGTTGTAGTCGGCACCGGTTCGAAAAAGAGTAAAAAATGAAGGTGCCACGAACCCCTATGACTAAACTCAAGTTTCCATGAAAAGCCAAACGGTGGCCCGACAGATGTGTTCTTTCGAAGGTAGCGGAGAAAGCTTTCCCGATGCTTTTTGACCGTCCCGTCATCCTGAGAGGTTGTGTAGCCAAGATCGAGACGAATTACCCAAAGGGTCGCGCGCTTGCTGAACAGCGTGGTGACATAAGCGTGCAAGGTCCGGAAATTCTCGTTGGTTGCCCGGATGAACTCGCTGGACACTTTCCGGAAGCCGGCATAAAGCAGATCGGCCCGGATGGCCTCGACTGCCTGATTGACTTCGTTCGCGTAAGTATAAAGTTGACCTTGAGTCTGATCGGCAAATATATCTTCGCGATAGCGCAGCAAGGGCCGAAAGCGGCGCTCGATGATTCCCAGAGCCGGATGGAATGCATGATGGGGGAGGTACTTCATGGCGGCCTCCAGCTTTGTCTGAAGACAGCGCCTCAATAGTATCCCGTAGCGGAATTCTCCTGTGCAGTCGTACAGACCGATTTCCTCGCCGGACTCAGTACGCACAGTTTTAATCAGGGAGCCTGGCGTTCCTGAAAGCCCCATTTTGCCGGCAAACTTCGTAGGGACGACGGCGAAAAGAGGCCCACGGGTTTTTGCGAGTCCTCGCGCGAGCTCAACTATCTCCGGAAGTTGCGACAGCACAAGGGACGTCTCACCCGGAGCAAATGCCTGCGCATCCCGGCTGTGGGCAAAAAAAAGCGACGCGCGGCTTACCAGACCCGAGCGATCGAGCCTGATTTCGTCGCGACTCCGGCGCCAATGCTCAGCGATGAGCCGTGACAGGTGGGACTTGTTTGCCATTGAATCGCCTGGTCGAGAAGCATAAGAGGCCGGGATCAGGACGTATGTCCATTGTCACCAGAAGTGCTTTCCTCCTGGCGAGGAATGTCGCCTGACTCAGCTTTCGGCTGAGTGACATCTCGTTGAATGTATCGTCTCCTGCTACGAACTTCTGTCTGAATGCCTCTCTTTTGAGGCGGTGTAGGCTTTTCATTCTCATCGCTCAAAGCCTCCCTGCTGATGATGGTCGACCCATCATCCTGAAATGGCGCATCCGTGCTTTCGGAGGTATCGGGCTTAGTCCTTTTCTTCTCGGCAAGTGCTTCGTGCGCTTCCTTCATTAGCGCGGCACTGTCTGGCCGGATCCGGCTTGTGTCTTTCTCCGTTGGCCGCCAATGCTCAAGATTGACATTGACTTCGTGAATGCCAAGTTTGAACAGCAGCGTCAAGGCCGCAAGCGGGCTATTGAAGCGGCGGGGAATTGAGGCGCCGTCTGCTTTGCGCATCGTCACGAGTGTCAGTTCGTCTTCGCCCGCCGTGTTCACGCGCAACTCGAAAGCGCCGCCATCGGCGTGCAATGTGAGTCGGCGCAGGCTGCGGGCGCGGTGGGCAAACTTCAGATCACGTTCTGTTATTGAATTCACGATTATCCGTTTTATGCGTCATCGGTATCTGATTTTCATGATGCTGCCTTATAGAAATTGTACCGTCAAGTATCTGTTACTGAGATGTCGTAATGATTCTTCCAGATGTGGTCGGGATGGTTCTTCAGATCTCCAGATTGCCCGTATAACAAGCTTTAATCCGATAAATAGGACCAACCACATCGTTCTAAGGATGTAGCCGGGATTCAACGTTTTATAAGCACCTGGCTGAGGCACAGCGCGCCCCGCCGGGCAGCGGTGTAGCCGGTCGGTGGGTGCCGCCGCGCAAGTTGCAGGCTCTTTCCATGTCGCCGGTAGGGCCGTTATCAATCCCGTCGAAAGCCTCTGCCGGCACGGCTCGATCAGGTTTTCGTCTCAGGTGGAGGTATGGGAAAAGGGGGCTACGGCTGGCAACAGGTACTGGCAGGAACGGCCGGATTCAGGCATCCGCGTATGGATAGAATTGCGGGCAATCCGGCCATGGAACGTTGTCGCCATGAGGGACGAATAAGGTGCGTGCCTGTACGGCAGAGCGACTCACGTAAGAAGGGGAGCCACGGAACGTCGCCCCTTGTGGGTCGCTCAAGCTTCGGGGATCCGGAGTTTATCCCACTCGGCTTTATCTTTGGGCATCCACTTTGGGGGCGTACCACGGCCGGACCATGTCTCACTCGTGTTCGGATTCTTAAACTTCGCCGGTGCCTGCTGCTTCTTTGGTGGAGTTTTAGACTGCTTTGGCGTCCCGTGCCCTTCTGGTTCGAATTTGAGGTCCTGAGCCTTGATCTTGTAGCGTGCGATGTCGGCGTTTATCCGGGCGATGGTTGCAGGCCTTTCTTCTTCCAGGATTACCGCTTCCCGCTTTTCCAGTTCGGCTAGTTGCTCATTGAGCTTTGCCCTTTCTTCGTCGATTGCGTTCAGTTTGGACATTAACGTTTTCCCCTTTGAGATTTAGATCGAATCACTGCGAGTGGTAGACGTTATCAGAAGATACGTTGCCTCAGCAAGCACGCTCATATCACACAGTTCGCGACGCTAACTTGGCGAGAATTGGTTGGAGGAAGATGTCCTTGGGAAAGCCATTTCTGATCCTGGCTTATCGAGGAATGGCCTCTTTTCATGACGATGAATTCCGGATCTAACGTTGTTGTCTTTTTTCAATATTCCAATAACACACGGTCAACTTAGCGTAACTGTGTTCCCTGACCTCTCTGCATACCTGTTCGGGTCATCATCCCTTTCGATCCCGCAGCGTCCTCTTCGACAGTCTCCAGCAGACGCCCTTCAATAGATAGGTCAGTCAAGTACAAATAACCTTTTCGTTCAAGTTACCGTACTTTCTTACATCTCATCGGAATGATTCGAGGAGTAGCGCTCACGTTCTCATCGTGCCTGCTCTGCATTGTGCTCCAGTCGATCTCCGGGATTGACGAGGGCCACGACTAATCACCAATCGAGATGGATATGAAGACCGCAAACCTATTGAACAGTAACGGACACACTGGCGAAGAGTCATTCGAGACTAGACCCTTCGAGACGCTTCTCTTTGACCTGATCAACGACAGCGTTGTGTCTTCCTATGGTTCGTGTGAAGGCACGATCGCCAGTGACGTGCACCACATCACAGAATGCGTGAAGGCGGTCATCCGCTCAAAGTACCGTCTCTTTCATCTGGAAGACGTGAGCGTTGATCGCCGGTTAAAGCCACGGACCTCCAGACTTGAGATGGGTAAGCTCGGCGAGTACTTCCTGCGGTGTCTGAAGATGGATCTGGACCGCATCCTGGATAGATATCCGAGTATCGGGCAGTTCAATCGTTACTTCGGACTCTTCCACGAGGCTGTCATGCGTGAGGTGGAGTTCACAAATGGCCGTGGGTCATTTGCAACGACAGCTAAGGATGAATGGCTGGAAGCACCGGACTGGCGACAAAGTAGCACGACCTGGCTCACCGAGTGTGTGCAGCATTTGAATGAAGTCGTCGAGGAGATTCGTAGAAAGGGCAATAGTCAGGTTTTTCGAGACTGGATAGACCACCTTGAGAGGCAGCCTGCTGAGAATAAGGATACTTTGTGGTCTTTGATTCTCGCCTGCCTGAACGTGAATCATCACCTCTCCGTGTTGCGCTTCGATCTCGGCTACGCGAAGCACTATTGCGATCCGGATCTATCTGGCGAGCAGGCGATCACTTATGAGGATGTGAGAAACCATAGAAAGGCCCTGAGGCGCTTTCTCAAGCGTGACTTGAGCAAGGTGCTGCCTGCGGGTGCCTGCAAGGGTATGGGCTTTGGAATCAAGCTCGAGTATGGACTAGATAAAGGCTTTCACTTTCATGTCCTCGTCGTCCTCAATGGCGATGTCGTATGTCAGCACGCCGTCATTACCGAGATGATCTGTAGTCACTGGAATAGCCGGATCACACATTGCAAAGGCGGCAGCTACAACTGCTTTCGCTCGGAGTATGTGAAGCCCGGTATCGGGTCCGTGAGATACGACAATGAGGAAAAGGGCAATGAGGAAAAGTTCCGCAACCTCGAAAGTCAGGTCGTCCCCTACGTTGCGAAAGCTGATTTCTACATGAAGATGGTCAAGCCCGATGGTCACCGTTCATTCTGGCCAAGTCAGCCGCCGAAGATCGAAGCGAAAAGGAAAGGCAGGAAGCGTTGCAAGACCGGAGTACCAATCTCCCTTTTGAAGGCGACGCCAGTAGCAGACTTTGATGAGTGTCTCGCGTGTTTCTCGAAGGGTGTGGGTGCCGTGCGGAATGAAATCGGCGTGGTTGCGAAGCCGATTGGCAAAGGCGACTCCGGCGACATCCCGCGGGAGTATGCAGTCGTCTAGCGATGCATGGCGCATTAGGTGGGGCGATCCATTGCAGAGCGCAGAGTAGCCTCTGTAAGGTTTTCGCATAGGTTCGCCGTGCATGGCCCCCAAGGACGTCGCCCTGAAAGCCCACCACCCGATATGAGGTTCTGTTGGGGAGCGATGTTCAACACGTCATCCACGCTTCGAATAGGGTGCTGATTTACTCAGGATTAGTGCGTGCGGGCCTGATACCGATTGCCTCGATCACCTTAGTCGAGTTGTCGAGTACCTGATTCGGATACCGAGATTCAATTCCGTTCAGGGAAATTCTTATCGAGTGCCGCCATGTCATGACCCGTGCCCACCACGGCGCATCGTTGTCTCTTCCCATATCCCAATTCGAGCCTCACGCTGATCGTCCGGTCACGGGCTCTGTTCAATCACAAGGCAACTTCAGGAATTAATGATGCAATATGACTCAATACTGGACATCGACCAGGTGGTCTCGCGCTCACGCCGGTGACGCGGACGCCCAGTACCACTTAGGCTTGTGCTATCAGCATGGCGGCAAATTCGCCCAATCTTCGATTGAAGCCGCATATTGGTAAAGCAAGGCAGCCAGTCAGGGGAACGGGTTGGCGTTGCATAACCTCGGCATGTGTTATGCGACCGGCGCGGGTGTCGCTCCGTCAATGACCGAGGCGGCAAAGCTATTTCGTCGGGCCGCCGAACGGGGGCTGGCGACCGCGCAGTTTAATCTTGGCGTCTGCTACGCACGTGGGAAAGGTGTCTCGCAATCGATGACCGAGGCGGTGATCTGCTATCGCCGGGTGGCCGAAGGTGGACATGTCGGGGCGCAGTTCAATCTGGGAATGTGCTACGAGAGTGGGGAAGGTGTCCCGCAGTCGTGTAGCGACGCGATCTATTGGTATCGCATAGCCGCCGAACAGGGAAGCGCTTTGGCGATGAATAGCCTTGGCCGATGCTATGAGCTCGCCGAGGGCGTCCCTCAGTCGCATGTGGAGGCGGTGAAGTGGTACCGGGAAGCCGCCGTGCAAGGCAACGCCACGGCCCAGTTCAATCTTGGCGTGTGCTATGCGTATGGTAGGGGTGTCTCGCAGTCGTGGGCCGAAGCGGCGAAGTGATATCACATTGCAGCTGAATCGGGTGATGTCGATGCGCAGTTTAATCTCGGCTGGTGCTATGGAAGTGGCAACGGGGTGAGGCGATCGGGCGTTGACGCTGCAAGGTGGCTCCAAAGGGCGGCGAGGCAGGGGCATGCTGAGGCGCATTTGATTCTCGAGCGGCATTATTGGAGCGGCGGTGGTCCTACAGGGTCATGGGTGGATGGGATAAGCTGGAATGCGCCTGGCACCGAGTAAGATGAACGCTCCGCTCTGGCGCGTGTTGATGCGCATGGGCGATTGCCCGGACCTGGATGCCCCGAAGGTTGCGCTTTCAGCCCTGCATTTAGCACTGACGCCTGAGCCGAATGAGGTGAAGCGGGGTGAGAGCGGGGACGACTGCCTCGCTTGCCGCTGTGTCCTTGAGGTGCCATGATTGGAGCAGCGAGTGCCATCGAATAATCACCAATCCGAACACGAAGCGATAAGCATGGCAAACGACGAGGAAGGCCCGACCTCACCGAGAGAAGTCATAGAGCACATCAGGCGATATGAGTTCGGCATCGGCGCTGAACTCATAGGCGATGGCCGGAAAGTTGTGGATAGGCTGGTTCGAAAGTACCGTAGCCTCTTAGAGACGGTCGCGAAGGACCTGAACTCGAAGGAGTCGCACTTCATCCTCGAGCTAGTTCAGAACGCCGACGACAACCACTATGGTCACGGCGTCGCGCCGGCACTTTCCTTCCGTCTGGCCCCGCGAGAGCTCATTGTCTCCAACAATGAAATTGGGTTCACACCCACCAACGTTCGAGCGCTATGCAGTGCCGGTGAGAGTTCCAAGAAGAACAAGGCAGGCTACATCGGCGAGAAGGGGATTGGCTTCAAGTCGGTGTTCAAAGTCACCGACACCCCGGAGATTCACTCCAATGGATATCACTTCCGATTCGACCTCACGGACCCAGAGGACCCGTTGGGTTACGTCGTTCCTCATTGGATTCAAGCCCGTTCGGATGACGCCGATGGACTGACGACGGTCGTTTTGCCTGCGAAGCCAGGCAACGACTTCCGCCCAGAGATACTGAAGGATATCGACGCGACCCTGCTGCTGTTTCTGGAGAAGCTTCGCCTGCTAGAGGTACACACTAAGCACACTAGCGTCCGGTACGAGCGGGCAGATGAGGCATCCGTTAGCACACTGATCGTTGTCAGCGAGCGTCTTGGCGAGGGCGAGTCTCGCGAGAGCACAAGGTACCTACGGTCGAAGTTCTCGTTGAAAATGTCGGACATCGTCGAGTCAAAGCGAGAAAAGATTGAAACGTCGGACGTAGTCCTTGCTTTCCCACTGTCCATCGAGAACGCGGCGGCTCCCGTCGAAGGATGCCCGACCTGCGCCTTCCTTCCCATTCGCGAGTTCGGCTTCTGCTTTTACATTCAAGCGGACTTCGTGCTTATCTCCAGCCGCGAGGGCATACACGAGGAGCTTCCGTGGAACCGGCGTCTTCGGGACGCAATCGCTTCCGCGTTCGTAGCCGCCGTCGAGGAGTTCAAGGCGCATCCCGCGCTAGCGATGAGCTACTTGCGGTTTCTCCCAGGCAAGGGGGACGTTGTTGACCCATTCTTCGCACCTGTGGCCGGCCAGACCATCGAGGCGCTCAAGGAGGTTGCCTGCATCCCAGTGGAAGGCGGCAGTTGGCGAAAACCTGCGGAAGTCCTGTTGGCATCCGCCGCAATCCGGCAGCTCTTCCCGTCGGCAGACGCAGTGGCGCTCTTTGGCTCTGACTACCCGGCGCCTGGCTTTGTGCCGCCAGAAGACGGACTTGAGCGCCTTTCCTGTCACAACCTCCTGATCGCCGAAGTGCTCGACGTCTTCGGGAAGCACGGTGAGTGGCTGAAGGGCAAGGACCTCGAGTGGAAGGTTCGGTTCTACGATTACATCGCGAAGTCACCGAAGCGGGCCGACTATGTAGCGGCGATGTTGGAGATTCCTTGCATTCCCACGGCCGACGGCAACATGGCGGTACCCGGCGGCAAGGCGGTGTTCTATCCCTTAAGTTCCACCGAGACATATGGCTTTGAGCACATGCTCACCGTCCTCGATGGAAAGTTCTATGAGCGTGCCGTAGAGGCCGCTCCGGACGTGGTGGGTCTGCTGGACAGCTTAGGCGTTCAGCGCGACAAGCCGTACGAACTCATCCAACGCCATGTCCTCCCACATCACACACCAGACGGGTTCAAAGAAGCGGACCGAGCCGCGCTCCTTGGGCATGTGCGATACCTTCGAGACAAGCTCGATGCCTACTTGGCAAAGGCCCGCGAAACGCAGTCGGAAGAGTCAGCGCTTGAGGCGCTTCGGACCGGCCTGTACCTCGGTAGCAAGCGCGAAGACGACGGCACTTGGTACTTCGAGCGGCCGAGCTCGCTCTATCTGAGCAAAGACTATCGCCCGGACTTCAACATCGAAGCCTTGCTCGGAGACAAGCTGGCGCCGGGCAAACTGCTGTCCGAGAAGTACATCGTTAGGCCGCGTGGCAAGATCGACAAGGACGAGGCAATGACCGACCTCCAGCGCTGGCGCGAGTTCTTTGTCCGAATCGGGGTACAGGAAACTCCCAAGGTCGTTCGTCAATCATCTGGTGACGCGACGTGCAGTGAAGAGCTGACTGCCCTGCTCCAAGCCGAGGATCAAGCCGTGCGTCGGACGACGCTCGAATGCTTCAATAAGCACTGGTCTGACTTCGATGGGCTTACCACGTACCAGGCTCGGACCAGCCGGTCGAACATCCAAATGCAGAGGACGCAGTTCGCGACGAGGCTTCGGGCCACTATCGCCCCGACGAAGCGTCGCGTGACTGTGCCGCTCGAGCAGACGTACCACGACCGACCCGAGGTGCGCGACCTCTTGGGTGGGAATCTCACCTATATAGACGCAGACATCTGGGATGAGCGCCTCCTCGCGACCTGCGGTATCACATACAAGGTCGACGTGAAGGCTTGCTTGAAGCGGCTCCGTCAGATTCGCGCCGAGGGTGGGAGCACCAAAGAGCAGATCCGCCGCGTCTACCGCCAACTTGAGAGCCTGTGGGGTACTGACCGACAGACTGTTGAAGCCGCGTTCACGAGCGAACCGCTCATCGCCGTCGGGCAAGGCGAAGGGATGTCGTGGGTTCTTCCAAGCGATGCCTGCTGGCGTTCCACGGGCGTGCGGTTCCTGGACACTAGGCATCCCTCTCTCAATGCCCAATACGTCGACTACACGAACTTCTTCACTCGGCTGTTGCACGTCCCGTTCGAGCTGAAACTGGATAAGTGGGTGGACGCACTGTCCGAGCTCGAATCGGTCGAGACGGAAAGTGAACGCGAGGACATCGCTCTTGTCATCTACCGGCGACTGAGTCGCGAACTCAGCACGCTCGCGGCGACTAACCCTTCGAGCCCGTTGCCTTCGTGGGTAGCCCGCTTCAAGACGCAGGCTCTATTCCTCAACCACCGTGGCAAGCTGGTGGCGAACTCGGCGTCGCTGATGTTCAACGATGCATCAGATTATGGGGCACTCTTCAAAGACGTGCCGGAAGTCTCTCTTCTGGCCGTCACTCCAGAACAGTTGCCCGCAGTGGCGCAGCTGCTCACCAAGTCTGGTGTAAGGCCCATTTCGTCATCATTGAAGGTGGCGGTCGCGGCCGGCGTCGTGGGGACGCGAGACGAGCAGATCACTCAAAGGCTGCGGGACATGTTCATGTGCATTGGCCGGGTCGTCTATGGGCAGAGCCACGAGCGCTTCGAGACAGCCATCAAGGACAAGCTCTTCGAGACGCTTCAGAATCTAGAAGTTTTCATCGTCCGCGACCTAGTCTTGGATGTGACGCTCGGCGCATCGGTGCGCAGGACGACGGGCGCGGTCGCGAGGAGAGACACGCAGCTTCTATTACATCGCGACGCTCCTTCCCACTTGGACCAGGTGGCGCTGGAAGTGCGCAAGCTCCTTCGCCTACCGGTAATGCTTTCCGACATCATCAGTCGTGTCTTAATTTCACCTACAGTGCAGGACGCAGAGGCGTACCTACGACTGCGCAACTTCAGCGCACTTCCGCCAGAGGAGGCGCTCGCGCTATCACGTGCTCTTGGCCTTGAACCGCCGGCGCCGGCTCCCGCGCTAGTGACGGACGCTTCTGGCGGTGAGCCCAAGACAGGGGCACCACCAGCGGCCGTTGCAGCCGCCTCTCCGATTCAGGCGACGCCAACGGATAGGCCAGATGCGCTGCCACCGCCGCTGAGTAGCAGCGAGCCAGTCACTGCCACCGCTCCTCCAACCTCGTCCTCGACGGGCGGAGTGACTGCGCCCGCCGGTTCCGCGAGCGGGGGGCGCGAGCCGCCAAGGCCCTCTGGGGCAACAGGCGGTTTAAGCCGCGCCCGGGGCGGTCCGAGTACGTCGGGAACTACCTCGCCTTGGAACACGCCACCCTCCGGCCCCGCGGCCCGTCATGATGCCGATGGAGAGGGAGACACTAGCGCACCTAGGGGCGATGACGCTTTAGGACTCACCCCAAACGGTAGCAGTGGAGCGAGTGAGACTTCGACAGGCGAACTCGCACCGGCGCGCGTCGGCGCGGGTACGCCTGGCATAGGCGCGCGCGCGGCGCGCCGCACGCGCAAGCCGAGACCGGCGAAGACTAAGAAGGGGCGGCTTCTTAGCTATGCGGACGCGTCTGACCCGATGATGCGGGCGACTCAGCCGACGCTGGACTCCAACCCCGAGATCGCGAGAAGAAACAGCGCGGTTGAGCAGGCTGCGGTGAATTACTTCCTCGAGAAGGCCGCTTCGCGGTGGAAGTCAGTCGAGGTGATGCCGCCCGGAAATCCTGGCTATGACATCAAGGCTGCGGCCATGGACGGCTACGAAGAATTCATCGAGGTCAAAGGCCAAGGAGGCGCGTGGACCGAAGAAGGCGTGGCCCTGACCCCCACGGAACTGGCGAAGGCACACTCAGCAGGAGACCGATACTGGCTTTGTGTCGTCGAGTACTCTACCGACGAGAACAGTCGCCAGCTCTTCCTGGTGCAAAACCCCTTTGGCCTGACGACGCAGTTTCGCTTTGACAAAGGTTGGAAGGCGATGGCAAAGACAATCGTCGCGCGGCCCCAGCGACCTGAGTCCGGCATGTTCGTCGTTCTCCCGAAAGAGGGAAAGGGGCGCATCACCAAGGTCAAGGGCACCGGCCAGTTCGCCAAACTGCATATCGAGTTTGAGGATGGCAGGCAGTCCTTCAGCAAGGTCTTCAACCCGGCAACGATGACGTTGAGCTACGACTGACCATGGCACGCATGCTCCCAGCGCTTACAGAAGACCAGCTACGAGGCCTGAGATCGCCAGCCGAAGCCCGCTTCTATGAGGAGTGTCGTCGGCAGTTACCGAACGACATTCTTGTCATCTACTCGGTCAACTGGATATATCGCAATGGCCGCGGGTGGCTACTCGAGGGCGAGGCGGACTTCACTATCGTCGTCCCGCAGAGTGGCGTCTTCGCCGTGGAGGTCAAAGGCGGGGGCGTTTCCTTTGACGCTGCCACAGGACAGTGGCAGTCTATTGACCGCGCTGGCAACGTGCATGACATCAAGGACCCCTTCCGTCAGGCGAACAACGAGCGCCACGCACTCAAGGACCAACTGCTTGGGCATCCGCGCTGGCGCCAGTGGAGAGGGGCGCGGCTGACTCTTGGGCACGCTGTGATGCTCCCAGACGTTCACAACGAACAGCCGCTGCTGTCTCCAGACCGCCAGCGGGCCTTCATCGGCGTCGACATCGACATCACAGCGCTTGTGCCTTGGCTTGCGCGACTTCAAGCCTTCTGGACCCAGGCGAACGAAGACCCACTCGGTGTTCAAGGCGTTCAGTTGGTGGAAGACATCCTATGTCGCTCGGCGGAGGTTCGGCCGGCCCTGCCAGCAGTTCTAGACGCTGCCGAGCAAGCCCGAATTAGGTTGACCACGAACCAGGCGAAAGTCCTCCGAATTCTTGGGAACCGCAAGCGTGCGGTTATCGCCGGAGGCGCTGGCACGGGCAAGACGTTGATCGCAGTCGAGAAAGCAAGGCAACTGGCCGAGACCATGCCGTCGGTTCTGCTGCTCTGCTACAACCGACCACTGGCTGATACGCTCGCGGCAGGCGTTGTGGACCAACCTCGCATCACCGTCCTGAGCTTCCATCAGTTATGCGACAGGCGCATCGCCGAGGCTCGCCAAGTGGCTGGCATAGATCTGCTCGCCGAAGCTCGGGCCGCATTCCCTGGGAACGATGAGAAGCACGTCTTCGAAGTACAAATGCCTTTCGCGCTCGCTCGTTCGAATGAAGTGCTCGACACGAAGTACGACGCGCTGATTGTTGATGAGGCGCAGGACTTCAGCGATGACTATTGGTTCTCGGTTGAGGAGTTGCTCAGCGACCCTGAGCAGGGCGTACTCTACATCTTCATCGACGAGAACCAGGCGCTCTACCGTAGGCATGCCAACCTCCCGGTAGAGGGAGAGCCGTACCGCCTCCTCGCGAACTGTCGGAACACAATTCCTATTCATCGGGCCGGCTACGCCTTCTACAAAGGCGAAGCTATTGACGACCCGGACCTGCCCGGCGACGCTATCCGTCGAACCATCTTCGAGGATGAAAGACAGCAAGCGGCGGCCATCGGTAACATCGTGAGGGGTCTGCTCACGGATGGTGTGGCACCCGAGGACATTGCCGTCCTGCTGGCAAAGCGCCCCAAGGGCCGCTTGTTTGCGTTGCTTCAGGCGCAGCGACTTTCCGGCGGGAACACATGGGCGATCGAAGCGCCTAATCAACGCCGCGCTGTCTTGGTGGACACAGTGGGTCGCTTCAAAGGCTTGGAGGCACCAGTCGTCATCCTTTGGGTCGGCGATGAGGTCCTCGTGGAGGAGCAATGGGAGTACCTCTACGTGGGGGCCACAAGAGCGAAGTCGCTTCTCCACTTGGTTGGCTCCGCGCGAGTCATAGCCGCGTTTGGTTAGGTACAAAACTTTCGGGGCGGTTCTCTTTCTCTGGGCGCGCATTCTGCTGAGTGAGCGTCGGCTCTCAGACTCAACTGCGGACGTCCGGAAGTGAACGGGGCCATCGAGGTATGGATTTTGTCCGCTAAAATCGGCCCGCCTGCGTTGAGTCGGGGAATGGCTAGCGCAGCGTCGCCAGTTGGGCGTCACTCAAGAAATTGGGGTGCCGGCGCGGCCACGAAGACTGTGGTCTGGCAACCGGTACTTAAAGGTCCGACCTCAAACGAACTTCGCAAGCAAGCGGAAAACAAAGATGGCACAGATTGGGTTGAACCAGCCCGGATTCCTGTACCTGAATGAACAGGTATTGGCCAACGTGAAGAGCGCAACCGGTGATCTAGGCAAAGGCACCGTCGACGAATTGAAGTTCGGGCCGCTCAATGATCTCGTGTCGGAACTGCTCTTTCCCTGGTGTTCGACGCTGACTTCGCGGGCGCGGTACTACTTTTTCACGTACGCAGTTCTCCAGTTAGCGTTGGACAGAACCATTCCCCGCGAGAAACAGGATCCGGAACGTGATGCCCGCGAGTGCAGGGAATTGGCCGGCAAATATCTCAAGGAGTTCGTGCGACATGTACAGCGTATTGAGAAATACCTGACGCTCGCACTGGTGTTGCAAAACGAGCAGGACGGGACCTTCGGGCAGCGTCGGGTGAACCGGTGGCTTCACGAAGGCAGAAGCCCCGTGGCTGCGAAATCCTACGTGACAATCCTGACGGCGGACGGTCGGTATCCCAATGCAATTTATCGCGCCGGATCTAGGGTCCTCGGAATGTTCCGGCAGCTGAGCCAGAACACAGCGCTGATCTCGGCCCGCCTCCGGGGGGAACATGCCTTTCGAAACGACTGGATGAGCACGGGTGCTCGGGCATTGGACGAGGCACGGCAGGTCGTCGCGTTCTGGGAGAAGTTCGAGGCGGATCCCAACACGTCGTTATCGACGGCAAGCAGTCAATTTGTGAAGTCCACGGCTGCGCGAAATTTCCATGGGTTCGAACTCTCCTCTCAAGAGGCCGAGTTTCTCTATCGACGGATCCAGGCGGCCACGCCTTACTGGCGCAAGGTCACGCTGAGCAAGTTACGGGAAATCTACAAGCGATCGGTTTCATTCGATGACCTGCAGGCCGTTTTTGCGGACGTTCCGGAACATGAGTACCTACTGGCCGCAGGGCATATCGACAACGCGACCAAATACTGGCGCCATTATTACGCCGAGATCGTGCGTGATCCCGAGCGTGTGCCGCCGCTCGACACCGTTCGGGAAGCGTTGCCCGAGATACGGATGTCGTTAGACTGGCTTAAACACACCGCGCATTCAGCCGGGCATGCCGCCAGATGGGAGGCCGTCTGGTGTGCTTCGTACGAGGCGCTTATCGGCAGATGGGTTCACATGGTCGAAAAAAAAGACGCACAGTCGCTGGCTTGGGATTTGATGGCGAGGGCGGAGCGCGTGGTCCAAGAGCGAGGGCGAGGCAAGGTCGCGCCTCACCAGCGTTCATCTGGAGACCGTGAGGACGATATCGACGTCGAATTGGACGTTAAAAAGACCGGCTTCAGGTTCGGCAATGCAGATCGCATTCTGGACGACATCGCGAAGGCTCCCCGTCATGGCTAACCTTCCCGAAGTGTGCTTGCTCGAATGCCTGATGCCGCCGCCCGGGTATGGCTTGAAATGTGTGGTCGGCACTAGCTATAGCCTAAATCCGTCTATTCTTCTGGCGATCCTGGTCGCGGCCAGCACGCCGCGCGCGAACGATGAAGGTTTTACACTGGAGGACCGATCCAGGGAGGAGATCCTGCATGCGATCCAGGACAGCGCAAGCAAATGCCTGATCTTCGTCGACCATCATGGCGCGCTTCAGGAAATCGGCAGCTTTTCCCCGCATGAGAAGCTCGTCCTGAATGCCGTGGTCAAGAAGGAGGGGCGCGCCAACAACACCTGTGGGAGCCTGCACGGCAAAGTCCTGATCGCGCTGTTCAAGGGGGTGAAAGGTGACTACCGGGGGCGGGTCTATGTCGGCAGCAAGAACTTCACCCAGACGAACTACGACGAGTTCGGGCTGGTGGCAGAATTCGAGCAAACGAGAAGCGCGCAAGGGGACGCATTCTGTGGCGAGGTCGAGGCTTACCTGCACTATCTGCGCGATTGGGAAGCGATTCGGGTCAAAAACCACAACAAGCTTGGTCCGCTGCGGACTGCGCTCGAAGTGCTGAAGTCGGATCGCTTTCGATGCGTCGTGCCGAACGCACAATTCCACTGGCAGGGGCGATTTCTGGACGGGGTGAGAGCCGCAACGTGGGCGACTTTGCACGAAGGCGCGCTGGGATGGCTGAAAGCGGGCGCGCCTGATAGTGTCCACATCCACAGCCCGTGGGTCAGGAGAGGTGCACTCGATCATTTGATGACGCTATGCGGCAACAAGACGAAGGTCTTCATCCGTTGCCTCGACGACCGGCAACTCGGAATCTCCGGCGACAAGCGGATCGCTTACGAGTTCTATCACAGCAGCGACGGCAGCCTGGAGCCGCATCAATCGCACGCCAAAATCTATCTGTTCAAGAGAGGCCGTGACGCTTTGCTGGCGTTCGGTTCGTCGAATTGCACACCCGATGGCTGGGCAATCGACGTGCCGAACTGCCGTCCGAACGCCGAGGTGCTCGTTACCGTGACAGGACCGTTCGCAAGGTTCGAGCAGTTGACGATCAGTCATGCCAACCCGCTTGGCGAGCGGGGCGCCACACCGCGCGAGAATGATGCTATCGACAGGGCACTCGACTACCTGAGCGGCATTCGCGCCGACGTCGATTACGACTTCCATCGTCAGGACTTGTGCTACGTCTTTCAGCTTCCGGTGAGCAACCCCGACAAGGTCACGAGCATCGAGGTGAGCCAGGATTTGGTCGAGCAGCACGAGGACCTCGATCACGTCATGGTGTGGCAAGAGCAGGGCTTGCCGACCGGCGAGCCGGTGCGAGTCCCCTGGGACGAAAAACTGCTCTGTTTTCTCTCTCCCATTCTGCGTATCCGAGATCGTGACACGGGAGCGGAAGTTCATCTCGTGCTCGATCTCGATGTTCGCTTTTTCAATGGCAGGGAGAAGTTGAGGTGCCTGTCCTACACGCCATCCGAATTCGTTCAATCGCTGGCCCGACTGATGGAGTTTTCGCTTGATGGACACAGCGGCCAGTCCAAAGGGATTCGCGATGAAGATGACGACATCGCCCGCTTCATGCGTGGACTGCGCCTGGAGCGTTACCTGTATCGCATGGGCAAGCTCAAGCGCCGATCACGAGTGGAGTTCAGCGCGACCATCGCGCGAGTCGAGCGACTGCTCGAGTTGAAGCCGAGCGATCCGCGACTGAGCACGGGAGCATTCAGTGACGCGATCCAAGCCATCGAACAATGCCACCGAGTGCTCCATGAAGCTTAAGAATTTCCAGAGCAAGACAGTCCGTGAAGTGCTCGCGCACCTGAAGAAAGGCGCCTACGCACTGGCGGACGAAACGGGTCTGGGAAAGACCCTCGTATGCGCCGATGTCGCGCGCGCGCTAATCGATGACGGTTCCGACAGGAACCCGTTCGTGATCTACTATGTTGCTCCGTCGATCGAACTGCTCGACCAGAACCTGGATAGCATCGTCGGGCATCTCAAAGCCGAACTCAAATCCGCGGATGCCTACAACGTGAAGTCAGTGATTTCGCGCATCACGCAGGTTCCGCTGGTCTTGGCCGAACACGACCCGAAGAAGAAAAACATTTTTGTGATCGGACTGAGTCCCGATACCTCTTTCAAGATCCGAGGGCCGGGAAAAATGGAGGAGCGCGCATATCTGGCCGCCCTGTTTGGCATTTGGCGCAGTGAGGAAGTGAAGTCGAGGATCAATCACTTCTTCTGGTGCCTACGGCGCCCGATGGACAAGGATTTCGAAGGCCGAATCGCCACTCGATACACCAGCCAGGAAAAGCTAGGTGCGCTTTATCAGTGGCGCGCCGAGTGCAGAGAAGACTTCAGCGCTTTTCTCGATGACATCAACGCTCTGGATGTCACCGACTCGTCAACGCTTAACGCGAGGCGCCGGCTCGTCACTCGGATCCGGCAGTCGCTTGCGTTATATCTCGTGAGGGTGGCGCACACGCTGCCAGACTTGGTCGTCTTTGATGAATGGCATAAGTACAAGTCTACGTGCTTCGAGCCCAGGCAGACGAGCGCGCCACATGAGCGCCTGGTGGCGGACCTGCTTGCGACATTGCGCAAGGCCAAACGCTCCAAAGTCTTGTTCGTATCAGCGACACCGTTCACTGTCGACTATCGTGATTTGCGGGGTAGCGGCGAGAATGTCACGTCCAGCGATTTGAAACGTTTGATTGAACTCTTTTGGGACAAGGAGCGTTTCGAAACGGAGTATCAGTGCCTGAAGGACAAGCAAGTGGCCTTTGTCGCCGCAATCGAAAAGCTGCTGAGACACGACGCTGCAGACGACCTCCAGATGCTGAAGGCGGAGGCAAGCCGCCGTTGCATTGCATATGAAGTGGAACTTCGACGTTATTGCGTGCGTACTGAGCGTCCGAAAGTAAAACCCGAGGGAGGCAAGAACGACGAAGCGCCGCAATGGAGTTCGGTATTCGAGTCGGGATCGGCAAAGGAATTTCTACGCCGATTTAGCAAGCCGCGCGACTTGCGTTCTCCCGTGACGGCGATGTGGATGGACGGCCATACTTTCCCTGAGGCCGGCTACGACGGGCTCAAGGGACACGAGATTCGCAACTTGCCAAAAGAGCACTGGAAGGTTCAGCGTCTTCGAGACCACCTGCGAGACTCATTTGACTTCAGGGACCGCTTGCATTCATTAGATCGCCCGCCCTTATGGCTATGGCCCGAGACGCCATTGCGAGGGCGAAAGCGTCTGATTTTCTCCGAGTTCCGCTTCGTGCCCGAAGAGATCTGCTCGGTGATGAAGCGGCTGCATTCCAGCGTCAAAGGCACTTCGCGGTTCAGCGGCAGCGTGCTGGGTTTCTTCCCGCTGGCATCCAGAGGAAAAGACCGCACGACCGGAGTGAAGAATTTAGACCGAAGCATCCATTTTCCCTTGTTCTACCCTTTTCTTTTCTGGGAGCTGGACCGAGACGAACTCTCCAAACGCATCACCGGACGCAAGCTGGAACTCAAGACGCTTATTGAGCGTGAAAAGTTCGCAGTACCGATGATAATGGAAATCGATGCGC
Source organism: Paraburkholderia sp. GAS38 (assembly GCF_050434965.1). Classification (NCBI taxonomy): domain Bacteria; kingdom Pseudomonadati; phylum Pseudomonadota; class Betaproteobacteria; order Burkholderiales; family Burkholderiaceae; genus Paraburkholderia; species Paraburkholderia sp. GAS38. Next base: position 30,968 of record NZ_JBNDJO010000025.1, read on the forward strand.
TATTGGTCAAAGGCGTCGAGAAGTTCGAACATGCCATCAAGGCGCGCAGGGCGCTCATGCAGCAAAAAAGCGGCATTCCTGCGAGTCCACGTTTTCGCGAATATGTGCTTGCTATCATCGAAGGCAGGATTGACGCTTGGTCACCGGGCCTGGCCGCCGCGCTTGTCGTCCGGGTTCAGCGTGGTCGGCGTGGCAAAGATGCCAAGCGCCGGAACGTGTCCGAAGAGAAAGCTCTCCAATTTTTTGAGGAGAATGCACTCCGGCTCGGAGAATCGCTATTGCACTTGTTCGCCGCACCGGAAGCGCAGGTGCTCAAGAAACACGCGAGGATCCCGGCCAAGGGGCTGCCCCATCGATGGAGTGAATTCGTGCGCTTCGCGCTATGGTACGCGAACCGGTATCGACTTCGCGAGACCCTAGAGGATTTCGCCGATGTTCTAGCACGCGCGGGGTGCAACGGCACACAAGTGCTCGCCGAAATGATCTCGGCGATGTCTCTGAAGCGGGGCAGCGTCGGCACGAAGTTCATTCGATCGTTCCACGACCGCAAGCCCGAAGAAACCACTGAAGCGCCCGGCAACACGGGAATCAGCACGCAAAGTCTGCGCACGGCGTTCAATTCTCCATTTCCGCCCTATGTACTTGCCTCAACCAGCGTGGGTCAGGAAGGGCTCGATTTTCACCGCTACTGCGATTCCATCATCCACTGGACACCACCCGGCAATCCCGCGATCCTGCGTCAGCGAGAGGGCCGGCTGGACCGCTTTCGCTCGCTGCAAGTACGAATGGCGGAGCAGCAGATCGAGAAAGCCGTACAGCACGTTGTGCCTGATGACGAGGGCCTGAGTCCCGACTTCGTCGTGATGCACGACGGCGAACGGCTGAATCGGCCGCGCAGCGAGGTTTTCTATCTGCCGTTCACAGCGCAGCATGCGACGTGGGAGCGCTGCCTGGAGCGCATGCACTACGACGACCTGCTCATCGGCGCGCCGGATCCGTTGGCTGACGAGCGCACGTGGATGAGCGCGCTGGACGAACACAGTCCGGAGGAGCGGGAGCGGCGCTTTCGACTGCTGAGCGAATTCTCGATTTCCCTACGGCCGAAGGGTTGATGGGTGTTAGCTGGAGCTTGTTAGGGAGAAGCTCATTCACTATGTTGTGTCAGTGAGTGCCGTAGCGAGCGGCTACTCGACTCTGATACGCGCCGCCGCGTCTTTGGCTGCACGACAAGCAGCAACGGAGTGACAACCATGCCCCCGTGACTCAGCGACAATTACCTCGTCCGACCGGCCAAGATGTTTGCCGGTAAACCGGAAGTCCTGCTTGACGCTATCCACATCGATCCGCAAGTTCGTCGCGTGCGCAAAATCTAGGCCTATCCAGTTGAACCGTTTGTACTCTGATCGCTTTGGCATGGCGCGCAGCTAGGCGAAGACGGCTGCAGTCATCTCGGCATGAGTCGTCGGCGGCCAGGCACAGCCGAACGGGGAAATCCTTGTCGCGAGTGCGAAGCGTTGCGCTCACGTGCGTCGCCACAATTTAGATGTGGATCAGTTGCGTTTGCCGCGCGGCATTTATTCACAACTCTAATAGCCGGCTTGATGCGGATAGCAGGGTAGAGCCGGGTCTGGCGACATGCTCGGAAATAGCTGACGCTAAATTTCAGTTGACGGATTCCGAAATTTGCACAAAAATCCGGTTGACGTTTCCCGGAATTTGCACATTTTAAGGCTACGCGCTCATGAGTCTGCCGCATCCGGAAGTATTTCATTCAGCCCTGCGTTCCGATCGCCTTGAGATTGTCGCGGACATTCTCATCGCCGAACATTTCACAACCGTGACGGATCTTCAAAGCGAGTTTGACGATGGCTACACGCGTGGTACGACGCGTTTTGGTCGGCAGAAAAACCGGCTGAAGTCCGTCGCTTTGTCAGGGCAATATGAGTGGCTGCAGTTGCGCCATGCCGGGAACGATCTCGTTTTTTCCATTGACGGCATTCCGTGCCGCTTTGCGACGGACGACCCTGTGAATCCGACCAAGCCCGCGGTCCTCGACGCAACGCCGATCCAGCAGTCGTTCTTTGATGAGGTGGAGAGCGGCGTGCCTTGCAAGTTTTGCTTCATTCTTGATGGCGGCTATGCTGAGGCGGACGATCCTCAGGTGGTGTTCATCGGTGAAGACATGATGGGCGTCGTGAAGTGCCGCTGGGTGTCTGACGGCATCAAGGCGCTTCACGTGGTTTCTGCCGAAACCCCGCCGGCGAAAGATATCGGCAAAGCCCCGGTTGGTCCCAAGCGTACCGAGTCCGACAACGCTGCAATGCCCGACGCAACATGACATTCAACGGTTCAAACCTGCGCACTGCCCGGCTGTTTCACGGGCTATCCCAGCAGGAACTGGGCGACCGGATTGGTTGCTCGAAGCAGTTTCTCAGTCGGGTCGAGTCGGGCGTCGATGTGCCGACGTCTGCGCTCGTTTCTAAATTCTGCGACACGCTCGTTGTGCTGCCCGAATTTTTCATCGAGCCGGACCCTATGCCCATTGCAGACGAGCAATGTCATTTCAGAAAGCAACTGACGACCAAAGTGGCGTTGCACCAGACCGCACGGGCGAGGGGGGAGTTTCTGAAGCGCATGGTCAACGTCATGGACGAGCATCTTGAGTTGCCCAGATATGATTTTGAAGAGGGCGATGCGTCGAGTCTTGAGACGATTGAGCTCGCGGCAGAACGTGCCCGTGAGCACTGGGGCTTGGGGCTCGGACCCATTCGGAACATGACGCACGTCGCGGAGAATGCAGGCGCTGTGGTGATGCCCATTACGGGATTGGCGCTGGAAATCGATGCAATTTCTTTCGCGACGCGCCGGCCTGTCATTGCCATGAACCCGGATAGTCGTTCTGCATGTCGTTCGCGCTTTGGTATTGCGCACGAGATTGGCCATTTCTGCCTGCACATCGGAGTACAGACTGGCGACAAGATTACGGAGTCTCAGGCGAACCGGTTTGCGAGTGCCTTTCTTATGCCACGTCGTTATTTCGCGGCGGAATGCCGCACTGCGCTGCGAGGCACACGGCTAAACTGGCCCGTACTCGCTGACATCAAGCGTAGGTGGGGAGTGTCGAAGGCTGCAATTCTCTACCGTGGCAAGCAGCTCGGCATATTTTCCGAAGAGCAGTATCGCAGTGGAGTGATTGGACTGACTCGACGGGGCGAAGCACGCGGTGAAGATGAGGACCGGGAAATGCCTCTCGAGGTGCCAGACCTGATCGCTGACAGCATGCAGATGCTGCGTGAAGCTTTCGGTATCTCGCGCGCCGTCCTTGCCCAGGAGATGCTTGTTCAGACAGCCTTACTGGATGAGCTCCTGTCTGCCAGATTCGATGAGGGAGCGTTCTCGGCGAAACCCGATAACGTTGTGCCGATGTTCGTAGGCCGCGATACACGCAATGGGGCGTCTCGTTATCGATGAGCAGATAAAACTGACGCGGGCGGAGCATGGTTGGCGATCGTTGAAATGCGTCTGGTTGTTGCAGGATGTGGTGGCACGAACAGGTATCGCTCGCTCCGCCAGCCTATCATCGCTACGGACATTTTTCCCGGCTTATAAGCCACTCTCTACTGTTGAGATGTATGCCGGCGGCCAGCTCTCCAGGTTGTCAATTCGGCGGACTATAGGACATCGAATATCGTAAAGGCTTTATCGGCAACGGATCCCAGGTTGCGAGTTAGATTTGTCACAGGCTCCGATCCCTCGGCAGCTCCAATCTGCGACTCGAACGATCAGCGTGTCAAGCGGGGGAAATCAGGAAAACTGATCGCCAACAGACGCTTGTCGGGCCATTCTGTGACGGTTGCCGAGACGAGGCCCCAAACGTTTGAACGGCCGGAAGGACTCCGAAAGCGGTCATGCAGTTGCGATACAAGGGGCAGCAGCCAGGGGAGATATCCGAAGCTTGTCGAAGCTTTGTGTTTTTAGGACGAAGAAGGGGCGGCCGCGCAATCGTCGAGTGGTACGGACGAACGTTGAGTCTCTGGTGGCGCGACCGACAAACGACCTGTTCCAATCGCCAGATCGTTTCGGCTACGAGCCGGCGATGTCCGCAGTCTATCCGCATTCGATACGGAGCAACGCTGGACAGAACGCGAACAAGAGCGTGTAGCCAGAAGCGGGCGTTGTTGAACGCCCCTGACGAGGGGCGTGCCCAGTTACTCGCGAGGCGTACATTCTTCGGCTTAACCGTTAACTGAGTTTAACGACGCGGATTTGCTCAACTGCCGTCCCCGCCCATGCTTCGAGAGAAAAGTTATCCAGCGCCGTCTGAATCTCTGTCGACCACTGCGGGTTCTTTTTCTGCCAAGCCATCAGGCGCTCAACGCCACGAAAATCCAGTTTGCTCATGATGAAATGGTTCACCACCTTGGCGGGTAGCTGACCGGAAACATGGCGAGCATTGCTCGGGTGTGCGAGCGCGAACATCTCAAAGACACCATTTGCGTCACGCAGCTGCTGCGCGCGTGCTAGATCCGAGAGCAGCTCAAGCGTCGCACCCGACGGCGTGACGTACTCGCGCGATCCTTGAGCCCTGAACGCGTCTAGCGCTCGGCTAATGACAGCAGGCGACATCTTTCGCTCGCGCCCGATACGGCGCAGAGCAGGTTCTAACGTTTGCATGCGAAGTTCCTCCGCGTAAGTTCTGATCTTCACGGCGTCAGCTTCGGACGCCGCCCATAAGCGTATTTCGACCCAACCAGCGTCGGTGCGGGCTTTGCGCTGCGCGCTCATCCTTTCCCGGTCTGTACTTGCCATAATTTTATCCACTTTACAGAGAACTTCATCGTAACGCTCACGACGTTTTTCAGTGTAAGCCAAATTACATTGATTCCCATTTGTTGTCAAGTCGCCCGCAACATACCCGGCAAGCTCAAAATCGGGCTTGACGATCGAAACGTGGAACGCGGACCGGTCCGATGACATTCCTTGGGACTATGGCGTCGTATAGGAATGGATGGCATGGCCCCCTGTGGCGTTGCCTTGCAGAGTGTAGAAACTCTGCAAGGCTTTCGGTGGATTCGGGCGCATCTACCCCCCCCGTCGAACCGGTACGAGTCCCGTCAGTGGCCCAAGACGTGGCTCTATCGGCCTTTGCTGTGCTCGGTGCGCCAGGTTTCGAGTAGAGCATCGGCGTCGTCAAGTGATGACGTGGACGAGCTCGCGCAGGATCCAGCTGGGTAATTTTCTACTGCGTACCGTAATGCCATGAGCGTGACAGTGCTGTCGCGGCTCTGAGCAAATTTCGAGGAGTATTACGGTGACGCCGAATGCAGATGAAGTGACGTTCTTGCCGGAAGATGCTGAGTCCGGCGAAGTGCATGCCCAATTCGATTTTGGCGATGCGGTACAGCACAGGAGATGGAGTGCCGAAGTCTTGGCAAAAAGCAGCCGGGTGGTATCAAAGTGCTGCTGTGCAAGGCTATGCGTTAGCGCAATGCAATCTCGGTATGTGCTACGCGCACGGCCTCGGTGTGGCGCAGTCCTGGCCGATTGCAGTGCATTGGTTTCGAGCGGCTGCTGACCACGGGCTTGCGAAAGCTCAGCATAACCTCGCCGTATGTTACGAAGAAGCATGCGGCGTTGAGCGCTCATACAAGGACGCCGCAGCGTGGTATCGCTCGGCAGCGGAGCAAGGGCACGTCGGCGCACAGTTCAAGCTGGGTTGCTGCTATGCGCAAGGCAAGGGCGTCCTTCAATCGAACGAGCAAGCGGCGCATTGGTTATTCGAAGCAGCCAATCTAGGCGCTCCGGGCGCATTAGAGGCATTGCACACTGTCGTCAGTCGCCAGTTTCAAGACGAATGACATGGGGTTCTTGATGCTGCACTGTTCCAGCACATGGTGATGTATGTGGCCACGATGGAGAACGATGGTCCACATCACGCGAACCGCTATCATGCGCTGTCCCTCTTCGATGCGGACAAGGTGACGCTGTCCGATTTCGATGCGCTGAAGATCCGAGCGCTGACCGCTGGCATCGCGTCACGGGCTGGCCGGGTCTGACGTTCGATTCGCGTGATCGGCGTGATATGGACTACCTGCGACGTTGTGGCAGATGGGCGCTGGATCCGGGCGATTGCTCCAATTGGGAGCAGTTCGAGAAACTCGTGAAATACTGCGTCGAGTATTGTACGGACGACCAGGATCATCAGATTCGCGTAAAGCCGACGAAAGGCGCCCGCACGCTGACGCTGGGGCGTGGCACGCCCAAGGCAATTGATTAAGCCCTGCCAGCAAAGGACAGGGATGACCGATGATCGTGGTGGCTGGAGATTGGCTTACTGTATGCCGGCATGCTGGAGAGCCGCTTGCAGATACCGCGAGAAGGCATGCTTCGATAACCAATCAAGCACGTGATCACGAGGTGTCGTCTCGATGAAATCCGTAGCATCTGCCAGTGCGTTGCCGATGCTGGCGTTGTCGTCGAACGATCCATTTGGATTGCCGTACATGGTTAGCGCGACGATGACGCGCAATTCGTTCTTGTCCAGCGTTTCCAGCACGGCGGAGAGTGCAAGTCTATGTTCGTGGGATTGCCGACGTGCTTCAACGTGAGGTTGGTCGGAGCTGAAGTAGTCGATTCCGGCCTTGGGAATGGCAGACTGGCGAGCCCGGTCGATCGTTACCAGGTCGTCAATCTTCTGTTTCAACGCGAGGGTCAGCGGGTCCATGCAGTAGCTCATCGTGGTGGCGGGCCGGAGAACATATGCGCGCATCCAGATATTTCAAGTCAGCTGGATTCGCTTAGCCGAGCGGCTGGAAGCTCGCGAACGATGGCAAAAAAAAGAGGAACCCGTGTTGCCGTGGGTTCCTCTGCGCCTACAGGCCAGTGTTACGGATTGCCATACTGCCAAGAGTTCACGTAATACTCGCCATCAGCCTGCCAGCCGAGCTGAACCTGCACGGCTTGCTCTGCCGTCGCGGTTGCCGTCGAGGTCAGCACGTCGGTGAACGGCGTGTTAAAGGTCAACGGCGACGGCGTGTTGCCGCTGCTCGATCCCCATACGGTCGCGTTGTATGTGGTGGCCGGTATACTGGTCTGGGCAAGACCGAGCGAATTGATCGACGCCCAGAAGTTCGGATAGAACGAGCTGGCTGGTGTCGTCCAGTCGAGCGTGGCCGACGTGCCTGGTGCGCTTTGCGTACCCGAACCGCCCGGCGTCAGGTAGTTTGCGATCACATCGCTACCGAGTGTCTGCCACGCTACCGTGTTGCCTGCCGCTGCTGCGTAGTTGCGGGCGATGTTCTGGATCTGCTCCGAGCGGATCTCGGTGCCGGTGGTGTCGTACAGCGTGACGGTATAGACCCCGAAGTTCTGGATCACCGAAACGTCTTGCGACGACGACGCATATTCCGGCAGACCGCTTGGCGAGAACGACGTCGTGCTACCCGAGACCGGCGCCCAAGCCCACTTGTAGGTCGTGGACATGCCGCCGTTGACGCGATTGCCCGTGCTCGTGCTCGTGAGCGGCGCGGTGAGCGTGCCCGTCGGGATTTCCAGATAGCCAGCACCGGTGCCGTTGCCAGCAGTCTGGAACCACAGGCCGTCGGAGGGCAACCCCGGTCCTGTCACCACGGCAGAGCCGACGCTCGTGGCTGTACCGTTGACCTTCACCGAAGATGGGATCTGGACGTCGAGACCCGACTCGTAGTGCGCGTTGGCCGTGTCCGCCGAATCCGTGTACTGAACACGGCCGAGGAACGACGCAATGTAGGTGCTGTCCTGCAACTGGTTGCCGATGATGTCCCACTGGCCGTTGGGCAACCGCTGCACGTAATCCATGCCGAAGTCCGGCGTGCCGTCCGGATCGGTCATCAGCAGATAAACGAGCGCAGCCGGATTGCTGATGCCGGCAAGCGTACCAGCCGGGACGAATGCGACCGTCTTGATGCCAGTCAGTACCGTTCCCTTGGTAAAGAGCGTGTGACGTTTTGCGAAACCGGCGACGCCCGTGCCGTCTCCGTTGTTCAGGTAAGTCGCATCGATTGCCGACGTGCAGTTGCTATCCGAGGTATCCGTGGCGCCGCCCTGGACATCGGACGCACAGGCGGCCAGCGCGGTTTGCAGGTTCGCCAGATAGTTCGCCGGCTGGGCGGGGGCCGTCAGTGCGGTCGATACGCTCGTGCTGGAGTTGAGCTGGATTGCCGCATTGGGATTGGCAAGACTCGTGATCTGCAGCCCGGAACCCGAGGCCGAGGGCGTGACTGAGACGGAATCGATCACTGCATCTGCGCCCGCCTGGTTCGGGGTGAAGGTCGTGCCGATGGGATCGAATGACGCTGGAATGCTATTGGCCGACAGGATCGGCGCGATCGCGGCGTCGAGCGTGGTTTCTGCCGCAGTAACGGCAGACGACGTGATTGCCGATGCGTTACCAGTCAGATCGGCCGGATTACCTGACTGAGTCATGAGCGCCGCGATGGCCGTCGTCAGCGGTGTGATGTTCGCCGTCACTGGCGCACCATTGGCGGTGTTGGCGCTGGCGACGACGGAATACAGCGTGCCCGACACGCCGGACGGATCGGCGGCGGTGATCAGGAGCGGCGCGCTCAGTCCGGTCAGAGACACGCTGTAGGCACCATTGGCACCCGACGTAGCCGAAACCGTCTTGCCGTTCGCATCAGTCACGGTGACCGTCGCGCCAGTCAGCGCGGTACCGATGGCGACGGTGCCGGTCATCGACGTCGCGGCGGCAGTAACCGGCTGGTTCGACGTTGATGCGCTGGAGCCGCCGCCACCGCCGCATGCTGCAAGAGAAAATGCTAGTGAAGCGCCCAGCGCAAGCTGAGCAATCCCCGTGAAGGATCGTTCTTTCATGTTTATGGTCCTTGTGGTTGAGTATTGCGGTGGAGGGAGCCAACTCAAGGAGTTGATTCCCAATCTCTTTCCGATCATCGATCGCGCTCAATACATCCAGTCGCCTCCGTCTATCTTCGAGGCGAGAATGCTTTCGGTGAGTTGACGTGATACCGCCGTTCCGTAAGTCGCCGGATCAGTTTGCGGAGTCCAGAACAGCTTCGCGACGATGCCTGCGCCCTTCATGCTCGGGCAAACCTGATGCAGCGCGCCGGCTGCAATCTGCCACGGCGCAGCGCCGAGCTTGCTGGCGTCATCGGCGGCTTGTTGTGCCGCTTGATCTGCTGCCTGCGCTGCGGCGACTTGATCCGGGTGCGCGGCAAGATAGTCGTTTGCGGCAGACGTGCCGTCAGCGTGATAACCAGCAGCCAGTTCACCGGCCGAGACGATTTGCTGTTTCGCATCGGCATCCGCGCGAAGTGCCTTCGCCTTGCTGGTGAAGTCGATGTAGTTGGCAACAGCCGTTTTTACGTCAGGAATGTCGTCGAGCGAGATGGTGTAGCTCACCTTGATGCGGTCCTGCGTCCAGTCGCGCTCAACGTCGCTTCCGTTAAGGTCCGTGCCCTTCTGTACCCAGTGTTTCGGTTCATCGCCTTCGCGGCTGAAGTCGCTCAGGTGGACGTAGTCGCAGCCAGACAGATTGGCATTGAACCGCGCCTTGATGTCGCTGGTCGATGGACCATCATTGCCGCATGCGGCAAGCAGGACGGTCAGCGCAGTGAGGGCGACGAGGTGAGGAATGCGGGTGTAGCGGCGGTTCTTCATGCGGTAATGTCTCTTTCCATTTTGTAAGGTTTTGGTGAAGAAGTTGATGGTGTCGTTCAAGCGGATAACGGCAATTCATCGCTAGAAGTTTAGTATCAACTCGCAAAGTCCTTAATTTAAAAGGTCGTGTGCTCAACCATTCAAGTCGAATGGGAGAACACATGACGCAGGTTGATCTGGATGAGCTTGCCGGCCTGATCGGCCGGGCGATCGCAAAGCACCGGCTGGAGAGCGGCCTGACGCAGGAGCAGGTCGCAGAGATGCTCGGGATCGGCAACGAGGCGGTTTCGCGTATGGAGCGCGGCCTTGTGATGCCGACCGTTGCCCGGCTGGTGGAGCTGGCTGAAATCTTCGAGTGCGATGCGGCCGATCTGCTGACCGGGGCGAGCACGCGCAGCAGTGATCAGGGGAAATACGTCGGCCAGCTTCTGGCGAAGCTCAGCGGGAATGACCGAGCGATGGTCGTCGAGATTGTTGAGCGTCTGGCTGGTCGCCTTGCGCGCCGCTGAGGGGATCGAGTCGATTGCTGACGCGGGTGCCGCCAATATCAGTGGGGAACATCAGGCCGATCTCGGCCAGCAGTAGTCGTGGAGAGTGCGCGCAGCGGTTTCCGCTTCGGGCTGGATGCAGTCGCTCGATTCTTGGCTTCGAATGTCCGCTGCGTTCAATAAAAGACGTTGAATTGTGGCGAGAGCCGCAATTGGTTCCGAGGCCTTGCCCCCGCTATCCGTGGCTTCATGCTTCGGTTAACGTTACGAAAATTACATGCTGCAAAGGGGAAGGTGCGAAATGCACATCGAATTCGTCGAGATCGCGAATTTCAGGAAGCTCTTGTCGGCCCGCGTGGATCTGTCGCTCAAGACGACGCTGTTCGTCGGTGCGAACAACAGCGGCAAGACGTCAGCTATGTTGGCCCTACGGCGCTTCCTAACGCCTCGCCGCTGTCCGTTCGACATCCACGACTTCACGTTGTGCCACTTGCCGGTGCTCGTGGACCTCGGCAAAGCGTGGCTTCGGGCGAACCAAGAGGGGGGCGTGGCTGACCTCACCTTGGATCCCTGGGTGCAAGCGCTGCCGGCCTTGGATCTCTGGCTGCAGGTCAAGGAGGACGAGGTCCACCGGGTCCGAGATTTGGTCCCGCTCATGGACTGGACCGGCGGGCGGCTGGGAGTGCGACTGCGCTACGAGCCCAAAGACCTCGAAGCACTATTCAAGGAGTTCATCACCGCGGTCACCGAAGCCAATGCCATGCGTGCAGCAGCTGCGGCAGCCGCAGCCGCTAAGGCTGCCGGCGCGGCGCCCTCACCCAAGTTGACGGTCTGGCCCGAAACCTTGGTCGACTTCCTCACCAAGCGGCTGACCTCGATGTTCCTGATCCGGGCCTATCCGCTGGATCCAGCGCTACTTGCCAACCCTGAAAAGCTCCGGGCCCTGCCGCAGTCGCTTCCGGCATCGGCATTGCCGATCGAGGGCGATCCTCTCAGTGGCCTGATCAAGGTGCATGACATCCCTGCGCAACGCGGCTTCGGCGAAATCCCTAATGGGGGCGAAGATGAGGGCGAGTTTCAACCCTCGGCGGGCGGTACGCGGCTCTCTGAACAACTCAGAAGCTACTACGCCAAGCATCTGGATCCAGCAAAGGGGCCCGATCCCACGGACCTAGAGGCTCTGCAAGCCATGGAGGCGGCTGAGGATGCATTTGACCTGAAGCTGATGGAAAGCTTTAATGAATGCTTTACCGAGGTGGCGGGCCTAGGCTATCCGGGTGTCAGCGACCCGCGTCCGCGGGTATCGACACGCTTGCGTGCGATCGATGGATTGAACCACAGCGCGGCGGTCAATTTCGAGGTCGACGTGGTATCGGATGCGGGTGCGGTTACGCCCATCCTGCTGCTGCCGGAGGGCAGCAACGGACTGGGTTACCAGAACCTCATTTCGATGATCTTCCGGCTGATGAGCTTTCGCGATGCCTGGATGCGCGTCGGTAAAGCGTCCAAGAGTTCCGGGGCTGCGAGCATTGAACCACTCCACCTGGTTCTCGTGGAGGAGCCTGAAGCTCACTTGCATGCGCAGGTGCAGCAAGTCTTTATCAAGAAGGCGTACGAGGTGCTGCGTAGGCGCCCAGAGCTGGGGGAAAGCGACGCACTGCGTACGCAACTGATCGTCAGCACGCATTCGAGTCACGTTGCGCATGAGACGCCCTTTGCGAGCCTGCGGTATTTCCGGAGACTGCCGGCTGGCATGGTGGCCAAGGTGCCGGTGTCGACGGTGGTCAACCTGTCGCAGGTCTTCGGGGAGGGGACGGAGACCGAGCGCTTCGTCACCCGGTATTTGCGTGCACAGCACGCCGACCTGTTTTTCGCCGACGCAGCGATCCTCGTCGAGGGACCGGCTGAGCGCATGCTCATCCCCAACTTCATTCGGGCCCACTACAAGGTGCTGCATCAGAGCTACGTCACTTTGCTGGAGATTGGTGGTAGCCACGCCCATCGTCTGCGCCCGCTGATCGATCATCTGGGCTTGCTGACGCTGATCGTCACCGACTTGGACAGCCTGACTGCGACGGGGGGCTCATCAGTTCAACCCGCTTTGGGCGCAGGCCAGAAAACCAACAACTCCACCCTAAAGAGATGGGTGCCAGCGTTGGACGACGTCGACGCCCTTATCGGCGCGACGCCGGCGGCCAAGACGATAACTGATGCCGGCGACACGCTGTTCGCAGTGCGCGTGGCGTACCAAACACCCGTTGAGGTCACGATGCCGGGCTCGGCCGCCAAGGAGACCGCCTACCCCTACACCTTTGAGGACGCTCTGGTGTTCGAGAACGTGGCCTTCTTCGCTGCGTTTGCCGGCCCGGGATTGAACGCCAAGTTCCGAGCTGCCATCGCCAAGGGTGGCGGTGCAACCGCAGTTGGTGCCAGCATGTACACCGCGCTCAAAGACGGCAAGAAGGCCGAATTCGCTCTCGACGTCTTGATGGCGGACGACTTCAACAAACTTAAGGTGCCGCAGTACATCGCCGAGGGTCTGGAGTGGCTGCAGGAACAGATGAAGAAGAAGCAGGTGGAAATCTTGACGACGGCGCCGGCCACGGCCGTTTCAGTCGCCACCGCCGCGAGTCTTGGGCCGGGAGCGAAGCCATGACGGCCGCCGACGATCAATTCGATGCCGAGGCCGACGCAACCATCATCGCGTGTCTTGACCTGGGTAAGCCCAGAAGCTTTTTCCTGTACGCAGGTGCTGGATCAGGGAAGACGCGATCATTGGTCAGCGCCGTCAGAAAGACGATCGATGGCGAGCACGGCCGGCAACTTACCCTGACCGGCAAGAAGGTTGGCGTCATCACCTACACCAACGCCGCCTGCGACGAAATCAAGCAACGCCTTGAATTCGATCCTCGCGTCGAGGTCATGACAATCCATGCCTTCTCATGGTCGCTAATCGAGGGCTTCAACGCCGACATCCGTCAGTGGGTCGCCAAGAACCTTGAAAAGGAGATTGGAGAGCTTGAGGAGCAGCACAAGAAGGGTCGCCCCAACACTAAAGCGGGCGTTGAACGGCTTCGATCCATGGAGAGCAAACGTCGCCGCCTGGCGCGTCTGGATTCCATCGTTAAGTTCATCTACAGCCCGACCAGCGACAACCGAACGCGCGACTCTCTGAACCACTCGGAGGTCATCGCCATGACGGCGGCCTTCCTGACCAGCAAACCTGGGCTGCGGCGGATGTTGGTCAGCAGGTGTCCGGTGTTGCTCATTGATGAGAGCCAAGACACGAACAAGGCGCTCATGGACGCCTTCCTGCATCTGGAGGAAGAGTTCCATGGCCGGTTCAGCCTGGGACTTTTCGGCGACATGATGCAGCGCATCTACTCGGACGGAAAAGAGCGGCTGGACAAGGCCATCCCGGCCAGGTGGGCCATGCCTCGCAAGCGGATGAACCACCGGTGCCCGTCCCGTGTCGTCGAGGTTATCAACAGCATCCGCCACGATGTCGATGGCGAGGAACAGGTCCCCCGCAGCGACGCTGAAAAGGGTGTGGTCCGGGTCTTCATCGCGCCCCAAGCGGGCGCCAACCCCTTCGCGATTGAAGCGGCAGTACGCCAGCGTATGGCGACGATCGCTGGTGACCCGGCGTGGCAGAACTCTGACACGGTGAAGACGCTCGCCCTTGAGCACCTGATGTCTGCTAGGCGATTCGGTTTCGCGGAATTCTTCGAGCCGCTTTGGGCGATCGACAACCTCAGGACGAGCCTGCTTCAAGGCGCCGGAGCAGGTCTTGGATTCTTCACCAAGGACGTGTTGCCGCTGGTCAAGGCGCTTCGTGCGAACGACCGCTTCGGGGCTACTGCGATCATCAAGGCGTCGTCGCCCCTTCTGGATCGCGCAGCGCTTGAAGAGGCTGGATCGAATCAGGTCGCGCAGCTCGGCAAGGCTAAGGCGGCGTGCGACGGGCTTCTGGCGCTGATCACGGAACAGCCTGAGATCAATGCTCAGGCTGTGCTCGAGTTTGTCGCGCAGACGGGTCTGTTTTCCATCCCGGACACACTGACTCCCTTCGTTTCCGGTGACGCCAAGGCTGTGGCGGCCGAGGACAACGCAGGGCGGGGAGATCAGGTGGAGCGCACCGATGACGGAGAAGCCGAAGACATCAGTCCTGAGCTGAGCGCATGGAGCAAAGCGCTTGAGGCACCACTGAGCCAGATCGAGCGTTACGACTTGTACGCGCGAGGACAGTCGCAATTCGCGACACATCAGGGCGTCAAGGGGCTTCAGTTCCCACGCGTACTGGTCGTGATCAATGACGACGAGGCGCGAGGTTTTCTTTTTGCCTACGACAAATTCTTCGGTACCAAGGAGAAGTCAAAGGCGGACCTTGAAAATGAAGCCGCCGGCCGAGAGAGCGGTTCGGACCGCACCCGCCGTTTGTTCTACGTGACCTGCAGCCGGGCCGAGAAGAGCTTGGCCATCGTCTACTACTCGCCGGATCCAGCGCTGGCTCGCAGTGCCATCCTCCAGTACGGATGGTTCGGACAAGACGAGGTCGAACTGATCAACTAAATCGACGCAGCCTATCCCGTGGCTACTGGTCTGCAAGTCGCGCGCACAAATTTGGCACTCGCGCGGCGAAAGGCAGCAATGCGTTTGGCAGCAGCCAGTGACGGGGCAGCCGAGAAGGCCCGCTTTCCGCTGCACAACGGACATAGGCGGTAGTAATTCGAACGGCGGCAATGGGTCCGCGTGCTGCCGGTCTTACACCCGTTGCCTCATCCAGCACGCGATGCTCATGCGATCGCGCGTCGCGGGCAGCACCTCGTGTTCAAATTGTGCCGAGAGAAACAACAGCAGCGTTCCGGCGCGCGGAATGACGTCGTGATATGTCTGATCGGCAAGGTAGAGCCGCAGTGCGCCACCCTCGGCGTCCTGCCACGCTTCGTTGAGGTAGAACACGGCGGAAATCACGCGGCTGTCGTTATTACGCAGGCGGTCGAGGTGGCGTGCGTATCCGGTACCTGGCCGATATACCGCGTAGTGTGATTCGCTATCGACCAGACCTAAAAACAGGTCGTGGTTGAGCGCGTTCTGTAGCGCTTCGATGCGATCGACGAACGCCTGCTGCCGCGGACTCAGCGCGTCGGGTTGGAACCAGCGCGTACTATCGCCGCGCAAAAGCGTGGCGGCGCGGTTGGCCCCCACACGGGCTGGTGTCAGCAGCTGGGCCGCGTACATCGCCATGCATTCGGTCGCTAATGCCTGTGTCTGGGTCTGTGACAAAAAGTTCGACACGACACACCAGCCATTGACGGCGAGCGTGCTTGTCGCGATGTCGAATTCGCCGGATCGGGAATTCGTCGAGACATCGATTGCCTCGCCCGGAGCGGCGTCGCCGATCCGGCAATCATCCAGCAATTCGATTTCCGCTTCAATCAGGGGGTGTTCCAGAAACGCATCCCTTTTTATTTGTTCTTCCGCTGGCGGCTCGATCGAGTACTCGCTCCGGCCTGCTACCAGCTGGTCAAAACCATCAAGCGTTGGTGGGGTCGCGTCGAACGCGGGCGTTGACACACGCCCGACCCAAGAGGAAGAACCGGGTCGAGGTAGCCGATCTGTTGGGACAACGGCGCAGTCTACACGAGTCGGACAAATCGACCCTTGATGCTCGAGCGAAGGCTTAGGCCGATGCTTATTACGTGACAACGGCCATAGGGGCGCCGTCGGACCTAACGGAGGGATCGGATCGCGTTCTGTCGAGCCGTGGCCCTTACGAGGTTCAGCCTGGGTGGGTATGCAGATCGCATGAGGCTGTGACCGGCCAGGAACGGACCTTCGACACGGAGGCTTAGATGGCCGACAATCGCGGGTCGAACCTGCGCGAACGTACCTTGAAACCACGGAGCTTGTCTTGCCGATCCCGTTAAACAAACCCGTTCAAGCTGCGGCCAAAGATGTATTGCAACAGTTGGTTGGACATATAACACCCGAGTCCACGGAGACTTCGATCGCAACCGCAGCGGCGGCCATGCTTGCTGAACGCGGTTATCCAGACACGTGGTACTACAACTGTCCGGCGTTTGTTTTATTGGGTTCTCGTAGCAAGGCTTCACTGTCGGGGCGTGTGTACGAGCCCAGCACGGAACCTGTCGGCTTGAGAAACCTTGTGACGGTCGATCTTAGTCCGCGAAGTGGCGATATCTGGGGCGACTGTGCGCGGTCGTTCTACGTCGAAGAAGGCGTCGCACGCGTAGAACCGACCACCCCGGAGTTCGTGTCCGGATATGAGGCGGAGAGCCGTCTGCATCGGAAGATGCGTGCGTTCGTTCGCCCCGATACTTCCTTCCACGATCTGTACGAGTTTGCCAATGCGCAGATCCGTGAGGAAGGATTTGAGAACCTCGACTTTCTCGGTAACGTTGGCCATGAGCTTCCCCTGAAACTTCGCCTTCCAACCGGTCGTGTATAAACTCGACGGAAAGGAAGGGAATCAGGGATGTTTAAAGTACCGAAACAGGCGTACACGGCGGAGTTCAAGGTGGCCGCCGTCCAGCGGGTCAAGGATGGCCAGGGCTTCGGCGTAGTGGCCCGGGAACTGGGCATGTCGGAGCAGACGCTTCGCAACTGGGTGAAGGCCGAAGCGTCGGGCAAGCTGGGCGGAGCCGGAGCGAAGCCAGTTACGCCGGAGCAGATGGAACTGTCGCGTCTGCGAGCAGAGAACAAGCGCCTGCAAATGGAGCTTGAGATCGCAAAAAAAGCGGCAGCATACTTCGCGAAGGACCTGCTGTGAGGTATGCCTGGATCGACCAGCAGGTCGGGCAATATCCGCTGTCGTCGCTGTGCTGGGCGTTGTCGGTCAGTGTGAACGGTTATCGCGCGTGGAAGCGCGGCGGCAAGCCGGGACGAACGCGCCTGACGGACACGCAACTGTTGACGCTGATCCGGACGGTGCACGCCGAGGTCAAGGGGGCCTACGGTTCTCCGCGCATGACCGGGGAAATCCGTGACCGCGGCTTTCCGGTCAGCAAGGAACGCGTGGAACGGCTGATGCGCGAGAACGGCATCCGGGCACGGCACAAGCGCCGCTACCGGGTGACAACCGACTCGAAGCACAAACTGCCAGTCGCACCGAATCTGTTGAATCGCGAGTTCACGCCTGCCGGGCCGAACCAGGTGTTCAGCGCGGACATCACGTACATCTGGACCGACGAGGGCTGGCTGTACCTGGCCGTGGTGCTTGACCTGTTCAACCGGGAAGTGGTGGGCTGGTCGATCAAGCCGCGCATGGCGGCTGATCTCGTGACGGACGCACTGACCATGGCCTGGTTCCGGCGCCGCCCGACGCCAGGCGCACTGTGTCATTCGGATAGAGGCAGTCAGTACGCGAGTCACGAATTCCAGCGCCAGCTGGCCGCTTACGGCATGCGTTGCTCGATGAGTCGCAAAGGGAATTGCTGGGACAACGCGCCGACGGAAAGCTTCTTCAACAGCTTGAAAAACGAACGGGTTCACGCCACGCGTTACCGGACGCATCAGGACGCGAAGGCCGATCTGTTTGAATACATCGAAGTGTTTTACAACCGCAGTCGTCGTCATTCATCGCTCGGCATGGTTTCACCGGAGCGGTTCCTTCGGGACTGGATCAAGGCTCATCTGACCAGCGATGCCGCTGCATGACTCGGGGCCGACGGAAGGCGAAAAACGGAGGGAAGCTCACCACAGCATCTGCCAACACAGAGACGACCGGCAGTATATCGAAGCTGGGAATCATCGCCGTCTCGGCGAGGTAGCGTGCTTTACCTTCGAACCTCACATAAGCCAGCACGGTGGCCGCTGGGGTTTCAAGCACGAAAACATCTACTACTTCGATAATTCGGGCGCTGTGATGGAACTCTAATATGCTCGGGGTCGAATCGGCCGTCGATTTTTTCTCAATGGCGTTCCGACCAATCGCGGTCGGTTGAGTGAGGAGCGCGTCGGACCGTGGTCGGCCATGAGCGGTCGTCCGGCATTGACCGCTTTCTGGCAACATTTGGGTATTCAGAAGAACGGCCCAAATCACGGATTAAACAAGTGGCTGTATCGCGTTGGGCAGACGAGCAGATGCTATTGTTCTTACGGAGAGGCGACGAACGATTGGATCATGTCGAGGTATAAATTCTCCAGCGCGCAACGATACGCGATATTCTTGGTACATGGCATGAAGTGCTATCTGTGCAGGGTCCCACTCGACCTCACGTCAATGGTAGTCGACTATGTTTTGCCCGAGCACCTTCTCGAGAGTCCCTCGCTATTTAACGCTGCTAAGTCGGCGCTTGGCCTCCCCGCTTCGTTCGACCTAAACTGTATGTGCATGGCTTTGCTCGCTACGCCATAATCAACTGCCGAGCCTAGCTATGGCCAGCGAAGAGCCGGACACCTTCACCGGCTGGCAGCGGCATCCGATTGAAGGTTAGCGCATGAAGGGTGCTGATGGACGCTGCTGCAAAGCATGAGAACCGCTATCGAGCGGTCATCGAGTACGCGAACGGTGCAATGTTCAATGTGGCCGAACTGGATGCATGGGCCGCATCGAACAAGGCGCCGATTTCCTTTCGGAAGTTGCTTGTATACGACGGTGTGAAGGACGGTTACGACTCGGCACGTCACTACGTGTCGTTTGAAATCCTATCTACAACCATCGCGTGGGCTATCGTCCCGGAAGACGCGGACCCGAATGATGCTCGGGCCCAACTCATGGCAGCGCACGATACTGCGGAGCCAGATGACCCGGTGTCCCGACTGCGAGACCTCGTCATGGTGCGCTATGACCGCCAGCTATTGAGCGCAGTTTTCGACGAAGGCCTCTCCCTGTACGACACGCTCACAATGTCGCGGATTGACATAGGCGCAGCCCGGATACGTTACGACGCCGAGCCCGAAGCCTACTTGCAGGCGGCGCAAGCGCGGCTCATTGATATCGCGCAGGGGATGGTCACGGCTGCGGACATCGAGCGGGCCAGGAATACTCTTGAGCGGAAATTCGCCAGACTCGACCATCTGACGTGGGCGCTCGTCATTCTGGCGGCAGATCCGCCGTCGCCTGGCGAAGACCGTTATCGACAAGTACTGAGCATGACGCGCTGGCTCCAGGCGCTGGGCCTTCCGTTCCGGCATAGCAACGGGCTGCCCGCCAGCCAGCCGAAAGGCGTCCCCGTTGCCGGGATGGACGTGCGCGAATACCAATATCTGGCCGTTGCAGATGTTCGGACGGCTGCGATTGAAGCCCGATGCTGGCCTATCGGGGAACAGGAGGCCCCATCTATGCCACTCGTTGCCCACCTTGGGCCACGCCCGGTTAGACTACCCAATGCATCGAAGGTGAATGTTGAAGAACTGGTGCAGGAAATAGCCTTTGCATTGGTCCCAATTCCCGACGACGAGAGGCTTGCAACGCTGAAGAAAGAAACGCCTGATGGCCCGCACCGGTGGAACATTGAACCGCTGACCGGGGACGATTGGCGTTTGGTCCGAGAGATATGCGGAGGCAACCCGCCCGCCCCATGCTCACCGGCTCAGTTCGAAGCGTGGCGCGCACCATTCGACGCCGCACCGAACAGCCCTGATTGGGATTTTCGCCCGGAATTTAAGCCAAGCAACGAAATGCAGGCTGCTCAGTCACGCTGGAGTCTCTTCAATGTTCAGCACCTTCAGCAAATCAGGCAGAAGGCAGAGCGCAAGGAACTGTCGCTCGTAACTCCGGCAGGCATCGAGACAAGCGACATCTACGATAACGCAGGACTTGCCATTGGTTGCCTTCGCATCGTCGACGCAAAGCGGTATCTAGACCAATGCTGTATCGCTTGGGAAGTTGTATCCGTCGCCGGGCATGAACTGACCGCGACGAAGTCGGGAAACGGTATGACACACGTTAAGCCGAATTGGAGCGTATGGCACCATATGCTTAAGGCGAGTCTGTCCGATGCGGTATGCCTGTCATGCAACGTCAGCCCCGGCGCGGCAACCTTGAACCCGATACAGCACGGCATCGCGCACCTGTTGGGGCTAGATTTTGTCGGATGGGACGTCACCCGCGAAATCGCGGAAAGACTCTCCATCGCACGAAGCCACGCCGGAACCGGCGGCACGCTGCCGACCCTGACCGGGGATAAAGATGGTGAGGTGTACCTGGCGAAGTTCGCCGATTGGGCAGTGAACACGATGAAATGGACCGTGCCTGATGAATTGCGCGCGCTGGCGGACACCGCTCGACCTCCCCACTCATCCGCGGCCGACGTCACCGTCATTTCCGCGCTTGCCAAAACGGGGACTGTCCACTCGATAATTACCGGGCGCACCAACATCCTCGACCCTGAGATAGACAATGCCATCAAGGAAAAAGGTACGGACGTGAATCTGGTTTATCCCTATCTGCGCGAGCGAACGTTGAACGGAGAAGGCCTATTTACAGGCGTCGCACCCAGCGGAGCGCTGGAATACACGGATGCTAACGGCCGGGTAAAGGCGCTTACCCGAGACGCACTGGCCAAACGACTGAAACGCCGCTGAAAAGCCGACAGCGGACGCTAACCGCCGCTTGCCGCCAGACCTATCGGTCAATGCAAAGGTAAGGCAAAGAATCTGTATCACCTCAATTCAACGCCGGTAGGCGAGAAGGTGATACACATGACCATGCAACAACTCGCGGCGGCTCAATCGAACCGCCCAATCACGACCGAGGAGCTGGCTGCGCTCCTCTCGATTCGCTCGCAGTCCATCCGCAAACGCTACCGCCAGAGCGGCGCGTGCTTCTCGCTGCGACCGGTCAAGCTGCCGAATGGCCGCCTGATGTGGCCGGATAACCAGAATCACGCACCCGAGCAATTCAGCCTGTTCCCGCCGGAGCCGTTCAACCCGACCTGGCCGAACGCTGGCACGCTGGCGGCCGAAGCGCTCGCGCGCCTGCTGACTGGCGAGCGCCTGACGCAGCCCACTTTCGGTACAAGCCGCTGGCGCCTCGCCGCATACATCATGACGCTGAAGTATTTTGGCTGGCCCGTAAAGTCCGCGCGCGTCCAATATCCCAGTCGCACTCGTCCGATTGCGCAATACTGGCTTGAAAGCGAAATCATCCATGCGGCCATTGCATTCATCGAAGGCGCAACCTAGCGCCCGTTGACGAAATCGGGTTACATGGCGATTACACGGTCGCCAAATAGCAAAAAGCCCGGTCTTCAAAACCGGGCTAAGCGCTTGATTTCATTGGCTCGAAAGGATGGGCTCCAACCCCCGACCCTCGGCTTAGAAGGCCGATCCGCGTAGGGTGATTTAGCGAATGGCTGCTATACATCACGAACGGACCTGGAGCCGGACAAGTGTCGAGCGGCTGAGATGGGTCGAACCCGGCCGAATACGGCATGTTAGGTTCGCCCATAGACCCAAGTGTTCGATCAGTACTCTTCGGGAAGCAGGATAGTCGTAGTTGCGCGATCAGCCTCCGTGATGATCCACACCTTCCTTCTCCCGTCCGGCAGGTTGTAACTCGACAGCACCCGCTTTCCGGTCAGCAAGGCGAGTTCGTTTGAGGCAAGATCCTCTGCGCTCAGATCACCCCAGTCGCCGTGAATGTGCCGCGCGAGCAGCAGCACACCTTCGATTCCCGCTGCATCAAGCATAGCTTGAGCGCCCGGCGTGATGACGGGCCGTCCCATCGGGAAACGCGGGCCGTTCGTGTAGCTCATGCGCAGCCCTCCATTGCGTAGTGGGCGTTGGGCCAGACGGGGTAGGGACGGCTTGTCGGTTGAGCCGGGCGTGTGGCGCTACCGGGCACGACGTCATCGAGGCGTTCGATCGTTGTATTCGCGCGATTCCACTCCGTGATGACCAAGATGCGGGTCTGGTCCGACAGGCGGTAGATCGAGATCAGTCTCAGGCCGGTCGCGATCGACACGTCGTTCTGGCGTTTGTCATCGTCGGACACGATGCCCCAATCACCAGCAATGTGGCGGAGCACGACGCTGATGACCGGCACGCTGTTGGCACGCAGTGTTGCGAGCGCCGCGTGCGAGACGAGCAGTTCGCCCGGATGAAATAGCGGTTTGAGGCGGGTAGGTTGGAACATCGACTTCTCCTGAAAATGGACGAGCACGCCCCTCCGGTCGAGCCGGATGCACGCGGTAAATGAAGGGAAGCGCGGCAGCGTGCGCCGGCTTGAACAGGTTTGGGAGTTACGGCCTACGGTTGTTCGGCTACAGCGGAACGCCTGCACCGAACTGTCTGGGCGCCATCTCCAGATGCGCGCGGAGCGCCGGAAAGATGCTGACTACGCGGGGCATCGAGGCGAGGATGCGGACCAACTCTCGCTGGCGGTGCCGCTCGAAAGCCCAGGCTGCGGCGAAGCCAATGGCCGTGATACCGGCCACGACACCGAGCCCCTTTGTCACGGGACAGAGGCGCGGCGGCAGGTGAACGAATGTCGTTTCGTGCATGGATTGCTCCAGATAAAGGGCGAGCACGGGCATCCGGATGAACCGGATAACGTGATCGTGTCGTGGTGGAAAAGAGAGCGGGCGCAGCACGCGCCCGGCTTATGCCGTGAGGTCGGCGAGCTGGCGGCGCAAGGCAGAAGCCTTGGCCTGAGAGCAGCCGAGGTACTTTCGGATGCCAGCGACGGTAGGTTTGATGGCCCCCGATTCGATGTCGCGACGCAGCCTTGCGAGGTCGGACTGGGGGAACGAGACGGTCGGCGGCACGACTGGCGGAACGGTTGAATGGACGGTTGATGGCGCAGCTGATTGGGTGAGTGTCGTCACCTGAGCCGTTTCGGCAGTCACGTCGTGCGCCACCCCGTGACGACCGGTAACAAATGACTCTTGGGCCTGAGGAATCACTGCGATCCATCAGAGCAGACAGGCCACGCCTTCGAGCACAGCCGCGAACACCAGTCCGGCGAACAGATCCAGTCGTGTTTCCGGTATTCCGCAAAACGTCGCGAGTCGTGAGGTGACCGGATCGCCACGCGCAGTCACGCGACGTTCGGCGTTACCATCCTCGATGGTCTGATACCGTCGAACATCAGCGGCTTCAGCGTCGAGTGCATCAAGCCGGGCTGCGAGTGACGTTCGACGAATCTGCCATGTCGGGCAGTCACGAGTACAGCGCCGTGCATCCGCCCGCGCCAGTTCCGCCGTGACCGATGCCCGGTCAGCCATCACGGCTGTCAGTTCCCGATGGACTGGAACACTGGCGACCGGAATAGCCGACACGCGAAGCTCCCCTGCATGAAGCTGCGATAGCAGAAAGAAGGTCGCATGCCCGTATGAGGCTGCGGCCATGCAACCGAGCCAGAGCACGGCACCGACCACGCGCCCGGAGAGCGGAGCCGACCGGCACAGTGCGGGCAGCAGGTGCGCGCCAGCGACGAGCACGACACCGATTGCCACCCACACCAGTCGCTCGGCAAGCCATCCGCCGCGTTGCCAGCCGGCGAGCACCGACATGCTGATCGCCGTTCCTGTCGCCACGACTGCCAGAAGCGGGACCGGACGGACGCGGATCATGCGGCCTTCCCGCCGAGTAACGCGGCACGCTGTTCGAGCTTGCCCCTTAGGCCCGAAGCTGGTGGTACATCCGGTTCGGCAATACCGTCACCCTGACTAACGCCGCTACCGGATCCGGCCGGGTAGAACTCCTCGGTGACGGCGGCGCTTTCCTCGATACTGTCTTCGAATGCACCGTTACTGAATCCTGCACGCGCTGCGGCATCGAGTGCGGCCTGATCGAAACCCGCGGCCCGGCGCCGCGCATCCAGCTCGCGCGCCTCCGTGATCGCCGCTTCGAGCGTGCTGCCGGATCGCACGCCTAGATCCACGTAGTAGATCGCGGAGCGGTAGCTTTGCGTCGTGGACTTGCCGCGCAGCTTCAGTTCCAGCGGCAGACAGGCGAGCAGATTGACCGATACCGCGCTGAAGTAGTGTAGTCGCGCGGTGAGTGTCCGGATACTGTTGTACGACGTGGTGCGAAAGATGAAACTGCCCATTTCGTCTTCGTCTCCGATCAGCACGTTGAGCCGGCCATAGGGCTTGCAGGCACCGCCCTGACCGAACGCGCAGCCATCCGGCGATGGGCACGGCAGTTCTTCGATCCCGGCGTCTCCGGCACGACGGCAGGTTTCGCCGTTACCGACGCACACGGGTCTACCAGTATCGCGGTCGAAGCACGAGTATTCCGCCCGCAGGTTCAGGTCGGGATCGTTGAACAGGAACCGCACGGGGATCGTGCGCAGCTTGCCCGGCTGGGCCTTTCGCAGTTCGGCATCAACGGGATGCAGCATCCAGCCGTCCCGGTTCTGCACCTGAGACGTGACCGTGAACTGATCGTCCTTTTCGGGAAGCCGCTTGCCGTTCTTTTCGACAACGCGACCAATCGAAATCCGTCCGATAACGGGTGGGGTGATAGCCAGACCTTTGAGCATGGCAATTCTCCTGTATCTATACAAAGGGAAATGAAACGAAGGAAGGGAGCAGCAGGAACGGCGGGGAATCAGGTGCTCACGAGAAATCGGCGCGAGCCGGGCTTCGTGATGGCGTATGAAGTAGCGATGTGCGGATGGTCGACGAGCAGGCGCTTCAGATCGACACTGGTGCCGTCCTTGCTGCGTCTGTAGGAAATGGAACCCGTCTCGAACTGCGCCTGGTCTGCCTCGCCCATCGCTTGCACGATGGCCTGCTTCAACTGCGCCTCGACCTGCTGGCGAGCTTCAATGTCACCCCGCACGGCAACGAGATCAGCGAACACGGACGACAGCCTGCGATCGTCTGTGAAATCGACCGTGCCACCGGCACCCGGATACAGGCAACGCAGCGCGCGATCCGCCGAATCCGAACCATCAGCAGGCGGCGGAGAATCCGTCGTCACGAATCGCCAGAACGCAGCCTCGAGTTCGATCAGACGGGCAATGAGCCCATCGTCACGTTCGATCCGATGGACCTCAAGTTTCTGTCCGCAGAGCAGCACGGCCACGTCGGCCGCCTGCCCGCCCGTGACCGCGAGTTGGTGCTGCACCTGAAGCTGCACGTATTCCGGCACGCCGTCACGCCAGAGCCGAGCGCCGAATTCGCCTGCCGTCTTGCATTCAAGCAGTTGTACTTCGCGACAGCCGACTACCTCGCGATCGACGTTCGCGAGCATGAACGGGATGGTCGGATGTTGCAGTACCGCGTTGACACGTCTGACCTTGTTGCCGGTCTGCTTCGTGTACGACGCTGCAACGATCGGTTCCAGCAGCGTTCCCCAGTAAATCGGTTCGGTAGTGTCGTCGGGATTGGGGCGAGGCAGGTTCGCATCGCGCCCGGTCTTGATGAGCCACAGTTCGAGCGGACTCATATACGGACTGAGCCCCACGGCGGCGGCGGCATCCGAGCCGCCGATTCCGTTTTTTCTCACCAATAGCCATTCGTCGCGCGACAGGTCTCTCGTTTCCACGAGTCGTAATGCTGGACAGTTTCTGCCCCGTCCAGCCAGTTCAGCTTGAGACATGCGTACCTCCAGATGTGAAAATGCCCGGCGGGAAACCCGGCCGGGCGTGTATCCCGTAACAGCGGTAGCGGGAAGGTCATGCGATCAGCTTCATCGCCTCGTCCCATGCGCGCTGCTTGAGCGTGGCGCCGGCACCGAACCACGCGGCATCGCGTCGGTGATCGTCGCTGCGAGCACGACGCTGGTGATCGACGAATTCCGTGACGCTGTTCACCAATCCCCAGGCCGTGCCAGATGCAGAAGGCAAGGTCGCCCCCTTGCCACGACCGGCGTATAGTTCGTGTACCGCCTTGATCGCGCGGTCGTTGGTGACCAGCGCCGGCGTGTTCGGACCGCCTGCCGGATACGTGAGCACACGCTGGAAGAACTTCTCGGCCATGGGATCGTTGACCTTGCGTTCGGAGAGCGCTTTCATGCGGGCCATGAAACCGTCCCACGACGAGATGGCGATGCCGAGCTGGCGCTTCACGGCCTGTGCGTCGAACTGACTGCGGTGACCGACCTTGACCGCGCCAACACTGTCGCCAAGTGCAATTTGCAACGTGTTGTTGCACACGACACGAACGGACGTGAACTGCGCGGTGGTCGCGAGCGTGCCGTCGCAAGCCGTGGCGAGCAGCAGATAGCCGTTGACCTGATCCTTGCCCTTGAGGGAGACGGATTGTCCGGTACGCGCGAGCGCCCAGAGCTTTTTCCCGTCTTTGAGGACGCCCGCGGTTTCCAGCTCGAACCCACCCACTTCTGTAAGGTCGCGGTAAAACTCGAGGATGTCTTTGGGTTGAACGACTTGGTACCGCGGCGACACGACGGACAGCGGTTCCTTCGTGTCCGAGCGATAGAGCACGCGCTGTTCGGGAAAGGCGTGGATCGAACCGAGATTGCTGGAACCACCGGCCACGTATCGGACCTCAGCTGCTTCGATCTGCCAGTCCATTCCAGCTTCGCGCGCCCACACTTCAATCGGTTGGTGCGGGGAGAGTTGATGGCCAAGCCCATGCCAAGGCGTTTCTCCGACATAGGCCATGTTGCGAACGAGATGCATGTTTGACTCCTTGGAAAAGACGAGCGCATACAGCCCGGCACGTGGCCGGGCGAAAGCGCGGTGATGGGAAGAAACTGCGGAAGGAAAAAACGACAGCTTAGGCAGATGCTTTGGGCCGACTGAAAGTGTGGCCGCAGGCGTGACAGCGGAAATTATCGAGTACCTTGTCATCGACGATTTCTCCGAAGACGGAGCCCGTGGCGCATCCTGCAGCGCCGCCGATCAGGCCAGCGATCACAGCTCCGGCAATGGCGCCGCAAACGGCACCAGCGGGACCGGCGAGCAGGCCGACGGCTGCACCGGTTTCCGCGCCGGAGAGCGCAAACGCAATGCCGCTCGTGGTGCCCGCCACCGTGCCGATGGCGCTGCCGGTCTTGCGTGCCAGATTACGCGCATCGACACGGGAAGAGTGGCATTTCGGGCAGGGCGGCACAGTGCCGGAAATCGACGCTGAGCTGTCGCGTGGCGGCGGCACCAAGGCATGTTCGAAAGGCTCGTCATCATGCCCGGCGAGATACATATCGTCCTGGTCGAACGGTGCGTGGGAAAGGCGCGGATCATGCATGAGCGATTGCCTCCCGACGAACTTTCTCAGTGTATTGGCGCAAGCCAACCGACGTGAGTGCGCCGGCTGTGAAGACGATCGAGAAGACGATCAAATAATCGAATGGGGACGGGTAGGTGGGCATCACGAGCTCCCAGGGGGTTCGCCAGCAAGGAATTGTGCTGACGGAGCGGCAGACTGATGCTGTGCTCGGAGCTGTGATATAGGTTTGAAAAGATCTAGGATCGCTGCCGAAACTTTGAGCCAGGAAGCCGGTAGGGAAAGCGGGACCTAACCGGCGTCCCACACCCAGGAAGATGGTGACGCCTCCGCATAGTGGGCGTTAATTCGATGGTCGGGCCGCGAGTCGCTCATACAGGTGGCTCTATCCGAGCGATCTCCATCCAGCCCCGGTCGAAAGTGAACGTCCGAGCATGGGCGACGGGGTCCTGAATCATGAGCGCCCGAGCCTTCGCGGGGTCGGTCGCGTGCTCGACCACGTATAACCAGTACCCGGCCCGGTGCCTCGTTGGCGGGCGCAGTCGAACTGGGTGCGCGAGTGCCCTACGGGGCGATCCTCCAGGCTGCCCGTCATTGACTCGACCTCGACCCAGCGAACCGGCTTGCCTCCGTCGTCAACGTCATATAGGACATATCCAGGGTTGCCTTCCGGAGTGCGGCGCAGTGTCGGCTCAAGCCGGGTGATCAGGTCAATGGCGTGCTCCTCGATCCGCATCCGCGTCGCCTGATCGAGCCCGTCCGGATCACGCTCCTCCTTATCAAGATGAGTGCCGACGTAGGAAATGAAAGGGCGCCCTCCCGCTTGGCCGGGAGATCTCTTTCCTTTGTTACCGTCACGCGTTTCGCCTTCCCTCCCGCCACACTCGCCAGGTCGTCCCGAGCCTCCGGTGCCTTTGCTGCCGCCTGACCCACTGTGGAGCCGCTATGGCCTTCCCCACCACGTCCCGTGCCGCCTCCCGCCACGTTGTCGCCTCCGTCTGGATCAGGCGTCCCGGGTGGAATGTCCGGCATGTCGTCGCCGTACAAATCCTTCGCGTCGTCGTAGACGTCGCCGTCCGATGATGTATCAGGTTCAGCCTCCACTCCCGGCTCGTCTTCGCCCCCGGGCGGCAGGTCGGCAATGCCGAGTCGTGACGTTAAGTCGGCGACGCTGGTTATGCCTAGCTTTCGCAACAGATCGAGAGCCGCTGGATCGATTCCTGCTTCTTTCGCGAGCTGGTCGACGATCGGCGGTTTGAACTCGATCTTGGTGAGCAGGAAGGGATTCGGCTTCCATCCCAGGCTGTCGAAGATCACCAGTCTATGAGACCGGAGCTCACCATTTGCATCTGGCACCTATGCTGGCTCATTGAGCAGTCGAACGTAGGCGGCATCAAATCGGGCCACCTTTGACTCATGCGAATAGCCCCATCAATAGGTTCCATAGAAGGCTCCGGTCCCGCGCGTCTCAAGGTCAACCAGTGAGTCCCAGAGCAGCTTGGCTCGTGCCTTTGCATCATCGGCTGATAGCAAGGGAATCTGCGCAAGGAGCTGTGTCAAACCACGGAGGGTGAAATCCTCCGGCTCGCTCTCCCAACTTGCTCGTTCCAACCCCGCTTCTCTTCTGATTCGCGCTCGATCTTGCGAACTCAGCGTTGTCTGGATCGGTGCAGGGTTTAGGTACCGGCTTGCACCACAAGCCACGAGCAGATCTCGAACATCTTCGCCTCGAAAGCAGTCGTAGGCGTTATCGACGATCATCACGTCTGGTACTCCGGCAAACAGCTCCTTCAGCCGATCGGTGGCGATGTAAGCATTCATTGGCTTGTTGACATAGCCAGCCCCATCCCCCGCGTCGACGACCGTCACGAATGCCGTCTCGCGCAAGGCTGTCAGCAGCTTTTCCCGCTGCGTCTTGGAGTCCGTGGTAAATGCCGCGAGGATGTCCGCCAGCCGTCCTTGCCAGTATTACTCTACAGCCGCTACCAAATTATTTACCCATCTTCTTACCCATTCCCTATGGCGCTGTGACGACGAAGTAAGTCGCCCTCCCACCGTTCCCTGCAGGGTTTACAAGAAGCATGGATGCGAATCAAATCGGATGAACGTCTCTCAACCGGCGCGGATCGGAGGGCCCGCCTTGGCAACGCTAGGTGGCCGGGGTTATCATGACGCCCGAAAAGTGATGCAAATAACCGCAATCTGATGACAAGACCGCGCGCAAATCGGAAGACCGTCCGTACGACCGTATCACTCGATGAACGGATGTACTCCGACGTCCTCGCACTAGCGACGGAAAATGACGTGTCCGTTGCGTGGCTTATGAGAAAGGCGCTTGCGGAGCTGCTGGCTCGTCGAGGAGGACCTGATGGTGGGCGAAATATTCGCGACAGCTCTGCGTCGCCCTCCAGCTCGGAAAGTAAAGAACTTGGTTAAAGACTGCACGTTTGCCACCTGCGTCCTCTAAATAAGAAGCGATCTATGATCCCTGAAGACAGCGCACTGCTACTACACTCCTCCCACACGGTCGATCTAACCAGCGTACAAGCGCGCGACTTGCTTTGCCACACAACCCCTACTAGTCGCAAGCGCCTTGGCGCACTGCAACCACCGTACACCGGGACCAAGAACGTGCACGAAAGGTTGAGGGACATCCTCGAGCCGCTCGACACCTTATTCCCTATTCAAGAACGCCTCGATCTGGGACCCTTTGTTCACTGGAAAGGAAACGCTTCTTCGCCAATGCACAGATGGTTACGCTATCGCGAAGCGTATTCGCCGGAACTCATCGACAAACTAGGCCTGGGAGAGCGCATTCTCGATCCGTTCAGTGGTTGCGGCTCAATCCCCATTGGGGCGGCGACAAGAAACCGGAAAGCGTTGGGCATCGACCTAAACCCCATTGCCGCTTTCTCATCTAAAGTTAAGCTGCATCCTCTGAACGATACCCAGTTGGAGCGAGTACGTGTTTTCACGAGAAAACTCCCCAAGCTTATCGAGACGCATGACCGTGCGCCGCTGCCAGAGCTGAGTATTTCAAATAAAGTCTTTGAGCCTCTGATTTTGGATTCAGTATTACGAGCGCGGACAGCATTAGAAAACGTATTTTCTAATGATGCGGAGATCCGCGATTTCGTGTTCCTCGGATGGCTATCGATCCTTGAGATTGTCGGCAGTTATTTCAAAGAAGGCAATGGAATCAAGTACCGAAATAAAAAGAGGCAGAAGGGCCGCTATGAAGACCGCCTAGACGGGGAGTGGCAACTTGCACGTTTCGGGGCAGACCAACGTCAGTTTTACAATGAGACGCTTGCAGCGCAACTGAACATGATGTTGGACGATGCGTGCGCTTGGCGATCAGGGACATGGGATAAACAACAAGTCGTCAAGGGAACTGCATTCGAGCTTAAGAAAATTGTCGGCCGTCGCCGTTTTGATTCCATCATATTCAGTCCGCCATACGCAAATCGGTTCGACTATTTCGAATCATTTAAGGTAGAACTATGGTTTGGTAACTTCGTTAACTCCTACGAAGAACTGAATGCTTTGCGAAAGGCATCTTTACGGTCTCATTTGGGTGCTGACTTTGCACGCCAGTCGGATTATCTGGAGCCGCTCGAAAGGTTAATTCACGTCATGGACCGAGGGGCTAGCAGCTGGCGAATGGGAGTTGCAGAACTGGTTCGCGGTTACTTTCACGATTTGCGGGTCGTGCTGGAGCAGTGCCGCGATGTGTTGCCGACGGGCGGTTGCCACGTTGTAGTCGGAAACTCTGCATTTGCCGGAGTGATTATTCCTACTGACGTGTTAACTGCGCTGGTCGGGCGACAGGCAGGTTTTAAAAAAGCACGGATCATAGAGACCCGACATCTCACGGTCGCCCCTCAGCAACGAAATCAGTTGCGCGGATTTGAGAAATACATGCGCGAATCAATTGTAGTATTAGAATGAAAGATATGTCCCAACTGGCGCTTCTTCCCCTTGACGAACCCGAAGCGGAGCACCGACCTGAAGACCTTTCCTCGGCCGCACTCGCATCGAGCGACTCGTTGCAACCGGTCAACGACTTTCCCGCCTTTGATGAGATTCGGCATGGCGATCTATTAGCTCTTGCCTTATCGACGAACACGACCAGACTGACGCATGGGCTTCATCGTTTCCCGGCAAAGTACATTCCCCAAATTCCCCGATGGGCCATGCGACAGTTCACGACGCAAGCCAGCGTCGTTTTAGACCCATTTATGGGGTCCGGAACAACCCTCGTAGAAGGGTTATGCTCGGTGAACCAAACGTTTGGAACCGACATTGATCCCCTCGCCAGACTGATTTCGGCCGCCAAGACCGCAAAGTACAACGCCCAAAGACTGGCGCGTTTGACGGCGGTCCTGCTCGAGGCACGAAAAGGCCCAAAAGGCGCTTTCGTCCTTCCGATGTCAGAGGTGAAGAACGTTGGTCACTGGTTCAATGACGAGGCGTGGCAAACGCTATCCAGTATTTTCGCGGCAATTGAGCGTTTAGACTGCTCCGAAACAGAGCGAAACTACTTCTTTTGTATTTTCAGCTCGATTTTGCGGTGGGTATCAAACGCTGATGACCAGACGCAAAAAACATACGTCTCGGGGACCCTCAAAAAAAATCCACCGCCTGTTTGGGAGACGTTCGAGAAAGCCTTAATAAAATCGTTAAATGCAGTCAAGTCTTTAGATGACCAACGGGGGCCCGGGGCTGCCAGCCTGCTCGACGGATCAGCCCTGTCGATACCGCTCCCAGACGGTGCGGTTGACCTCGTTGTAACGAGTCCTCCCTATCTCGACTCGGTGGACTATATGTACAATTTTATGCTTGAGTATTTTTGGCTCGGGCCAAAAATAGGGGTACCTTCTCGGTCGGACTTCAACGCTCGTCGACGCACGCCGGTCGGGGCGAAAAATCCGTTGTCTAGAGACCGGACGCTACCTCGCGAGCTTCTCGACCTCGTGAATCTCAACGAGGTCCCGGGCTATCGGAAAGAAGCAATTTTGAACTACTTCGGTGCAATGAAAGCGCATTTCGAAGAGGCGGCTCGCGTTATGAAGACTGATGGCCGCTACGTCCTGGTAATCGGCAACAGCCAAGCCCAATCCGGAGTGATTGCCGTCCACGATTGCTTGCTTCGCCTTGCTCGAAGTGCGGGCCTTCATCTAGAAAAGGCGTTCGCTTATCGCATCCGACGCCACTATATGAAGTTCCCGCGGAAAGGGCGAGGCGGAATCATATTGATGGACTGGGTGATAACCTTGCGCAAAACTGATCGCGCGATCTTACCGGTCGAAGACAGGTTGCCGTTGCCGAACATCACTATTGGGCATGACGAGGTAGCACATTGAGCGCTATATTTCCCGCTCCTCGGGTTCCGCATTTTTGGCGGGTAAATGGTTACGGTTATCCGTGTTTTTTTGGGGAAAGCCAAAACGCTAAAGAGGCGTGGGAGACGCTTCTTACGTTCTACGAATACACCGACTACGACCAACTAAAGTCATTCTGGGATTCAAAGGACGCGCCGCGCCGCCTCAGCTCGCAAGCTGTTGAGAGTTGGAAGGCGGCATTCGAAGAATTCGGTCTCCTTTTCGTTCAATCCAGATCCAACGTAATATCAATTACGCCAGCGGGTGCTCAATTACGCAATGCCGCCGAGCGGGGGGGGCGAGAAGAATTTGCATGGATAGGCCTGAAGCTCCTACTGCGGTACCCCTTGCGTGGATCCCGACGATCGAGAAGCGACTCGCATCGAACTGCTGACCTTCTACTCTACAGATTTTTGTACGGAGCATTGCTCGATTTGGATGGCTATGTTTGGCGCACTGAACTGGAGCGGATATTATGCCGAGTGTTTCGGACCGAGGAAGGACGTGACGCTATCGATGACGTTAAAACATTGCGTGCAAGTCCTGAATTGCTCGGACAGGTACAGCTGCCTGCTGACAAACGCGCGGGGGTCTTTTACAACTCAATTAATCAGGTCGTCGTGCACGCGGGAATGAATCAATTGCTCCTCGGAAGCGAAACGTTGCAAAGTCCCTACGGCGTCACCGAACCGAGGCAGCGAAACTTGATTCGTCAGGAATGGCTAGGAATGGTCCGGCGAGCGCTCTCGGATAATGGTGACGCTGATCAATGTGGCACTGGGGGATATGCCATTGCCAGATTACCCAAAGCACCCGTTTTCACCGACGAAATTGACTACTTCGACTACCTTGGTGCAAAGGTCGAGCCCATGAGTAGCAGTATAAGTGCGCCTTTGTCTAGCATGAGCTTGCAGGGTGAAATCGTGTTCTTTCTCGATTTGAACGCCCAATATGTCATCGAATCGGAGACAGCGATCATTGGGCCCATCAGCGCTCTTTGTCAAATTGCCCGGGGCCAACGCTTGATACTAAGCCACGACGAACGATGGACTTATAAAGTTGTCGAGAAGCAGCTCACCGAGGCGGACCGGGTGGTCGTTCAAGTGCAACGCGCCAGACCAATATCTGACATGGCGATTATTCGAAAGCTTCGAGGAACCGACGATGCCAAACCTTAACGAGTCTGAACTTGTGGAACAGGGCGGCATTCCTCCCATCGATTTCCATGGATCAATAGAGCGTTTGCGCGAGATTGCAGAGTACGACTTGGAAGTACCTGCCGACTTTAATGAGCGGCTTTCAGACGCTGTAAAGGGCCTCGTAATACCGGAACACGTGCTTCGTGCTGCGTCGGCGGCTCTGCGCGTGGGACACGTCGTTTTACAAGGACCGCCTGGAACTGGCAAAAGTTCGTTGGTGAGAGCACTTGCCGA
The DNA here is from genome assembly GCF_050434965.1 of Paraburkholderia sp. GAS38. Lineage (NCBI taxonomy): Bacteria > Pseudomonadati > Pseudomonadota > Betaproteobacteria > Burkholderiales > Burkholderiaceae > Paraburkholderia > Paraburkholderia sp. GAS38. The sequence continues at coordinate 65,053 of NZ_JBNDJO010000025.1, forward strand.
AGCGTTCAACGTGTCAACGTTCGCTGTCACCGCGCATGAAGATTGGACAACTTACGATGTCATCGGGCGCTTGGAACTTCGCCTAACTGAAGACCGAAAAGAGGAAATCACGCCCGTTAATGGCGCTTTGACAGAAGCCGTTATCCGGTGCGGAAACCATATTGTCCAACATTTCGACGAGCCATCCAGCCCGCAAGCTGAGTGGCTCATTATCGACGAATTAAATCGTGCCCATCTCGACAAGGCGTTCGGCGAGCTTTTCTCGGTGCTGGGGACCGACGATCTGGTTCCGATCAATCTGCCGCATCAGCAGGATGGGAATCGGGAGCTGGTGATTCCGCGTCGTTTTCGAATTGTTGCCACACTGAATTCGTATGATAAGCAATTTGTGCAAAGTCTTAGTCAAGCAATACGCAGGCGTTTTACCTTCATCTCTCTAGACTCGCCTGCGCGACGTCCAAAGGATATTCCGTGGGTGTATGACCCCGAGCATCAAGCACCTGCCATTCGGGAGTTCTCTTATGTCATCCAACGAGCGGCGGCGCGTGTCGCGAGGAGGGAGCATTCGATGGATCACAAAGGTGCCGACGAGACAGAAGTGCATTTGCTGGGGCAGCTCAAATCGCTGCACGTTGGCCGTATAGGCTTACTTTTTGATGTCGTAGAGGCAGTGAGGTATGCGGAGGACGGTAGTGAGATACCTCATCTACCGATTGGGACCGCGCAATTACTCGACACGGTCGAGTTGTTCCTGACTCGCAACATCCAGGATGCGTCGGCGGGCGGCGACCCGGATCAACAGATTGACTGGGCGGCGGCAGTGAAGCTTGGCTCGCTATTCGAGTCCGACCTTCTGGGACCTGAACAATTGACTAGATTCGCGCAGAGCTTGTCGTCTCCTTTTTCGGGCCAATTTAGGCGGGAGTTGCTGACTATTGCTTCGTCGGGAATGCACTTTGTTCCGAATCAATGAATTTCCCAAGGGCAGCCGTTTCCTCATCGAGGCGCTACCTTTGGTGGCAACGTATTTCTCCGGCGCGACAGTTGACATCGCGGCGAGCGAAGTACTGCTCGGTGAGGATTCCGATGCCGAAGCTCAGCGCTTTGCATCGCAAGTTAGATTGCGCCATGCACTCGCATGCTGCCAAGAGTTGATCGCTTTGGTGCACTCGATCGAACAGCGACCGTCGAGCCTGAGCCGCGTCGTCCGTTCTGAAACAAGGGGCGCTATACGCGGTAGGCTTGACATACCGCGCTACGTCGCCCGCAGGCCATTCGCGCTTTCATGGCCGAAAACGTACCCGATTCTTATCGCGGAGGAAGCGTGGTCAACGCCTGAGAATGCCTTAACGCAACGGGTGTTTCGCTATCTCCTGCCACGGCTCTCAGACGTCGGATTGCCGTCGAAGTCGGCGGAGGTGGCTCTCGCGCGCGAGGCTAAGGTTTGGATAAATGGCAAGTTGCGGGGAGAACCATGGCGACGCGTCGTGACGAGCTCGCCGGTGCACCGGTTGCGGATGGAGACTGCGAGGAGACTCGCTCGGCGTCAAACCGGTAACGATCGAGCCTATAAAAAGCTTATCGAGTTAGTTGATAATTGGCACCTCGCTGGGCCTCAAGCTGCTGGTTCCACTTCCTCAAAGAAATTCGTGGAGGCACTCCTCGCATTCCCGGCGGATGAGTCGTTTCTCGACCGTATTTACGAGATTTGGTGTGTTCGTGAGATCGCTGCCTGCCTGTCCCAAGCGGGCGCTCAGCTTATCGAAGGACCGGCTGAAATGTCAAAAAGCCGCTCGCATCCAATCTATACATTCCATCTTGATAAGGATCGAATCGAAATTTGGTTTCAGCGAGCGTTGCCCACCGAGGCCGCGACTTGGCGGTATGACATTAGTGGCAGGCTACTGAGGGGCATCCCGGACATCACGATAATTGCTAACGCGAAGCATTATCTATTAGTCGATGCGAAAAATCGATTAGTAACTGGGAATACGAGGTCGGAGGAGACTTACAAGATGCTCGGCTATTTTGAAAATTTCCGTTCATTACTTGCAACGCCTAATACAATTGGGGTCCTAGCGTTCGTTTCACATAACAAGTTTCATCAAGCTCTTAAGGACCAAATGGGCCGTCGACTTGCAATGATTAGCGCTGATCCGGACAACGCGGAAACGTGCCAATTCAATGCCCAGTTTAGTGAGATTCTGACCACGTGGTTAAGTCAATGGCGTAGCGAGACGACCTAAACCAGCTTGAGGTCGCCTATATATAGGTCTCGCGAAACATTCTTATGCAGGCTTAGTAGTGCTTATGTGTTCCAACATGACGACCTTTTGCAATGCAAATTTTGGGCGCCTTTCCCTGCGGATGAAAATTGCGGAGTAACTCGAGTAACGGGAGTAACACCCTTGCGGGGTAACGCGTTCGCCGTTACCCGCCCGTTACCCCTCGCGCTTTCAAGAGTAACAAAAACGAAAAGCGTGGCCGCAGCCCCTGACCGGGTTCGCTCTATCGCTGGCTTCGCCTCAGGTTTCGCCTACCATGTTGGGGGCAGGGCCGAACGTGTCGCGCCTCTCGCGTCCGGCATTCGCTTTTCGCGGCGGGAGGCCAGGCGGTGGCACTGGCTTGGCTTGACGAGCGGCGAACTGGACGCTCGACATAAACTGTATGCTTTTCGCATACACGGACGCGTCAGTTTTGAGGCGGCGGCCGAGGGCGGATTTTTCGTGCTTAGCCGCGTTGCGCGTTAGCGATATTTGGCTGGGGGCACTTTTGGGGGCATCTCTGCCTGCTCAATGCGGTGGATGGTTAGCTGTATTGCGGTCGGGAGTTCGATCCTCCATTTTGTGTGAACACAGCGCCGAGCACTCCACTGGGGCATCTTTTGATGAGCGCATGGCCTCGGAGACCGCTTGATCCTCGAAAATGCTGCTTGGGCGGCGGAGTTCAGCCAACAGAGGCGTATAACACGTGGAGCAAATGGGCGACTACGGTTGCGACGACCTCGATCCCACCCGTCGTCGCGTTAGCTTTCCTGCCACGGCCGGCCGCTCGCGAACAGGTGAACGGTCCGCGTGGCATCACTTCCGCGACTCAAACTCGATCTGCGCTTGCTCTAACATCCACGCCTCAATTTTGTCGTGCCACATACGCAGAAGATCGAGTGGACGGCGCCGGTAGTGTTTCTCGGCGATTGCCGACGGCTTATGTCCTTGGATTTGGGCAACGACGCCGACAGGAACTTCGACCCACTCTGAAAGCGTACCGAACGATCGTCGAAGACCGTGGAGCGAGATATGCGGCAAGCCTGTCGGTCCCAACGCGCGATTGTGCGCGTGACGCGGCTCCGCTATTTTCCCATCCGACGCCGTTTTGCTGGTGAACACCCACTCGGATGGCTCCCACTGCTCGCCCCTTTCTGCGAGACGAGCGGCTTGGCGCTTATTTGGGGGTATTTCGTTCAGACGCTGAAGGTTCCGCAATAGGCTTGCCAAGTAAGGGGTGAGCGGAATAGTCCGGCCGCCAGTGCCTTCCACTTTGTCGTTCATCGTCAGACTCCGCCACCGAAAGTCCACGTCTTCCCAGCGCAATGCGGCTAGTTCCTCCCGACGGGCTCCGGTTATCAGCAGCCCTTGTAGGTACGCGCTGATGACTGGATTTACGATGCCACGTACCGCGCTAAACCAAACAGACAGCTGCTCGCGCTGCAGACAGTCGTCCTTCGCGGCGCTGCGAGGGAGAATGCCCTTGACCTTTGGCGAAGCATAGGCGTCTTGGTGGATGATGCCAGCGTACGTCTCGTGAGTGTCGCACCATCGAATGAACGCCTTGAAGAGGCCGAAGGCATGCCCGGCATTCGTTGGTCCCCTGGGTATTTCGACCTCGAGCCACTCGGACATCGACGTTGCCGTGATCTCGGTCAACCTCCGCGGCATGAGCGGAGCCAATGGTCCACGCACTTTTTCTTTGCCGCCGCGTTTTGCCATATCTCCACCGGGCGACGAGAGGTTGATATGGTCGAGGATGTATCTCTCCGACCGCGGCTTCTTCGTCTTGGGCGAGATCTTTGTTCGCAGATGCTCCAGGTAATGCTCCCACGCTTCACCGACGGTTACGTCCTGACGGCGCTTCGCTGCCTGCCGGGCTTCGTGTGCGGTCTTTTGCTCCGCCTGCTGTTCGCGCGGATCAACGCCGCCGTCGATAAGCGTCTGGAGACCGCGCGCTCGCTCCTGAGCTTGGTCGATCGTCCAGCTCCGCGGGTCGCCGATCGTAACCCGCACGGTTAAGCCATGGATCTTCCCTTGGTAAATGTAAGCCTTCGCTCCCCCAGTCGTGGCTCGCAAACCGAGTCCGGGAGTCTTGCTGTCCCAGAGAAATGACTGCGACTTACCCTGTTCGCAGCGATGCGCCTCAACCCGAGCCGCAGTGAAGTTTACCTTTGCCACCTAGCCTCCTTGCTCGTAAGCCGGCAATCTCATGTAACCGCCATGTAACCGAATTATGCGGCAATAAAGGTATGCGGATCAACATCGACAAGAAGCTTGGTAAGCATAAATCGTTGAAATACAATAACTTATGAAATCAGATCAACTCGGATCTATCTCAAGGAATGCCGACTTGTTCGTATTCGCAATGCGAAGGTCGGGAGTTCGATCCTCCTCCTCTCCACCACGAAGCCATTTAGAAACACCGCACTACGTCTTCGGATGTCGTGCGGTGTTTTGCATTTGGGTGGCCGCTTTTCGCATGTTGCCGCGTGGAGCCGATCTGTGGCGAGAAGCGATTTGGCGAAGCGCTGGATATCGTCAACGTGCGGGGATGGTACACATAAAATAATCTGTGCAACAAAAAACCATATAGCACATGGCTATGATGTATTTTCACTAGGTTACAAATCAACCACTTTTACGCCCTCCTCACCCCATCCCCACCGCACACCCCGCCTCCGCCAACGCCGCTTTCGCATGACCGCGCAAATCCTCAGTAGCAAGCGGCGCGTCCGGACTGCGCACCCACGCCGCAATCCGCAACCGCGCGCCGCCTGACTTCGAATAACTCGCCACCGTGACCACCGGCGCAAGCGTTGTCCCACTCAACACCCGCGGCTCGTCCGCCACCAGCTTCTTCAACTCGCCGATCGCCGCATCCACATCCTTGCGCTGCGCCAGCTCCACATCCACTTCAATACGCTGTGTGCCGCCGGTACTGTAGTTGATGACCGGATTGCTCCAGATCTGGCTATTCGGCACGAACACGGCGTTACCGTCGCTGCGCTCGATGCGGGTGGTGAAGAGCCCCACCTCCCGCACGATGCCTGCGGCCGCACCGCTGCCTTCGATCACGTCCCCGGCGCGAAACGGCCGCAGCATCAGCAGCATGATGCCCGCCGCGATGTTCTGCAGCGTGCCCTGCAGCGCCAGCCCGATCGCGAGGCCGGCGGCGCCCAGCACGGCCAGCACGCTAGCGGTCGCGATGCCGACCTCGCTTAGCGCGGCGATAAACGCCACTACGCGCACCGCCCACGTGCCCATTGCCTTGAGCATGGGGCCGAGCGTGGGATCGGCATGCGTGTGCGCAAATGCCCTCGCGAACAGCGTGCCAATCCGGTTGGACAGCCACCAGCCCACGGCGAGAATCAGCGCGGCGGCAACCAGGTGGAGCACGTCGTACGCCACCGTCACCATCAGTGACGGTTGGACATGCAGGAGTCTTGTCAGCAGGTCGTTCATGGGGCGCTCTCGTTATTCTCGCGGGGGATATATTCCCTGACGTCCTTTGGGCGAATATGTTCCCGTGCAACGAAACGAACCCGCAAGAGAAGCACAAGCGTTCGCGTATTCATCGCATCCCGCGCATAAAATGCCGGTGTTTTATGGTCAGGACTACCGCGCGGTAAGCATTGCGCGTCATGTTGACCGGCTCGCCGCAGACGGTCAGGTTTTCTGATTGGCGCGCACAGCGCCGAACAATTTCCTATCCTTAAGATGACGACCCGCGTGAGCGTGGACGCATCGCAAGGCGGCGGAGGCCCTTATGAAAGGCAGCCAGTTGACCGTGTTCGCGGACAATCAGAGTCATCGCAAGGGTCACAAGACGGTCGTCGAGTGGATTCTGGAGCAGACGACGCAGGCCGGCATCGAGGGCGCGACGGTGATTGAAGTGAGCGAGAGTATCGACGTACACGGCAAGTACCACGCAGCGCGTTTTTTCGAACTGGTCGATCAGCCGGTCGTGGTCACGGTGGCGTCGGACGATTCACGTATCGATGCGCTACTCGATCACCTGCGGCGCGGCGGCGTGCGGCTGTTCTATACGCGCTGCCCGGTCGAATACGACGTGCTGGGAGTGAGCGAAGCAGAGGGCGGCGGGGAGTGAGTTTCGGGGGCTCGCGGGCCGCTGCCGGGCAGGCCGGCATGAGGCGGGGAGGCAACCATGAATGGCTATCAACTGACGTTCTACACAGAGAAAAACCGCAAGCATGGCCATCATACGGTGTGCGAATGGTTGCTGCTGCAGGTTCGCGCACTTGGCATCCACGGTGCGACCGTCATCAATTGTGCGGAAGGCATCGGCCATGCCGGTGCGCATCATGCTGCGCACATGCTCAAGCTCACCGATCAGCCGTTGCAGATCATCCTCGCCGTGACCGAAGAGGAGGCCGAACGGTTGCTCGAAATCGTGCGTGCCGAACGCGTGCACGTGTTCTATGTACGCTCGCCGGTCGAGTTCGGCATCATCGCCGACGACCCGCCCGACAAGCCGTCCCGACACGCTACGCTGTTTGGCCGCTCGTCGCGCCAGCCGCCGGACCCGCACGGCTGACGCGACCGCGAGCATCGCGCTATTGCGCTGTCGCTCAGTTCGCCACGTAGCCGGTCGGCGTCGTCACGTTCGCCTTGGCCACCGTTGCGTTATTCGACACCACGTACACCGGCGCTTCGGTCAGGTTGAGCGTCAGCGTGCCGTTGGTGTAGTTCATCGTCAGCGGATTGCCCATCATGTCGATGACCTTGACGGTGCCGCTCGTGCCAGGCGCATCGACGGCGAGGTTATAAGGCACGCTATACGTCGAGCTGAATCCCGTGCTCGCACTCCACACATTGTTGTTGTGGGTCCACAGCGCCGTGATCACCGCACCGTTGCCGAGCTGCTGGAACGCGTACGCATAGACACCGGAGGGCGTGCCGTTCACCGGCCCCAGCGTGTTGGTGCCGTCCAGAACGTGCGTCAGCGCGCTGACGGCCATCGCGGCCGGCTTCGGGCTGATGTCGGTCGCACCGTACGCGCCCTGTGCATCGGCGAGGTCGAAGAACGTACCGTAGCCGACTTCACCCGGGTAATCCGCACCGTAGAACACGTAGGTCTGATCCACCCCTTCGCCCAGCGTGATGATGTGGGTGCGGGCCACGACCGCGGCTTGCGCGAACAGCACGTTGGCACTCGGATAGTTCGGGCCGTACGAAGAGCCGAGGTCATAGCTGATACCCACCTCGGTCTGGAACAGTTTCATGCCGGGCTTGTAGTCCGTTGCCATTTCCGTGCGCAGCGCGCGAATCTGGCTCATCAACGAGTTGGCGACGTTGGCCGGGTTCGGATCGGTCTCGAGGCGCTCGGGCGGATGCGAAGGCGAGGTGCCCGCGTCGTAGTAGCCGTGCGTCGCGATACCGTCGATATAGTTGCCGAAGCCGAGCGACGCGATACGCTTCAGGCGCGTGGTCGTCAGCGCCGGGAAGGCGTCGGTCGGCCCCATCACCACCGCATGCGGATCGGTCGAGTGGATGCCTTGATACACCGACTGATACAGGGCGACGAAGTTGGCGTCCGTGTCGACCCAGAACTGGTTCGGCTCCCACGTCACCTGGTAGTAGTTGTTCGCCTGGTTCGGGAAATACGTAGTGCGAATCGTATTGGATTCCGTCCCTACCCGGCTCATGTAGTTCTGGTAATACGAGAGGCTCGACGGCGGGTTGGTGTCGTCCTCGAATGCACCGGTCGGGCTCGCCCAGGCGGGAATGCCGTCCAGACGGATCAGGCGCATCACCTTGCCCGAGGTATAGAACGGGTCGAGGTTATTTGCCGCGGGGTTGAAGGTGTTCGCAGCATTCGGTTCCATCGTCGACATCTGACGGTTGTCGATCGTCGACGCAATGCCGAGGTCGGCCAGCAAGGGGCCGTTGTCGTTTTCACCCTGCATGCCGAAGCGATGTTCTTCCTGATGCGCATACGTCACCGCGGGCACGACGCTGGACAGATTCGGCACCACGCCGAACGAGGCGATGCCGGTGGGACGCGTGCCGTCCGACGGCAACTGGCCGCCGTTGGCCGCCAGCGTCGCGGAGGCCGCGAAATAGCCGGCGAGCGTCGAGGTGCAACTGAGCGTGGTGGTGACGGGGCCGTTCGCGACCGGAAAGCTGCCGCTCGCCGCGACGTTGCCGAGCTGGTCGCTGACCGCCCAGTTGACCTTGTCGGCGGTGGGCGCATTGGTCACGAACACAAGCTGGAACGTGCTGCCTGAGGCAAACATGCGGGTGGCGTCGGCGCTTGGCGTGTCGGCGGAAATCAGCGGGCTGCCGGCGGCGGCGCTCGAGGTAGTGGGGGACTGGCAGGACATCAGTTCGCCGGCATTGGCGTTGGCCGTCAGCGTGGCGCTGCTGCCGTTGGTGGAGCCGCTGGTGCCGTTGTTGGCGGTCGTGCCGCTGGAGCCGCTGCCGGATCCGCCACCGCCGCCGCAACCGGCTAGCGCCAATACCAATGAAGAAAGCAATAACGGTTGGAGTTTCATCTGTGGGGCGCAAAAGTAAAAATACCGGTCCTGCGACGTCTTGCATCGGGTGCGTCGCCGCGCGAACTCAGTATTGGGTTTTGACGTCAGCAGGCGACGCCGAGGCTGGGCCTCGTGCTGTCGCTGCCTGCGGATACGGTGGTTCGAAGCGCGGTGTGTCGGAGCGCGGATGCGTCTTGCTGTTGCCGGCACGGCCTGCGGACTCACGATGGATGTCGCACAGCCTGTGACGGCGGCGAAGCATCCGGCCCGGCCGCGTGGTTTTGCGCTGATAGTCCGGTGCCGAAACGCAAAAGTAAGGTTGGTATCAACCTCAATGCAAGGCGGCCCGCGGACCTGAACTTACCGATTTAAGTGGTGGTTTGTTTTTTGCCGGGTGAATCCTACCGGACGATATTTCTTAGGTCTGCCGAAAAGACGTAACGAGCTGTAACGTATGAACAATGGGTCTCGTGACGGTGCGAATCACGCACCAGCCCTGTGAAACAGGGGTCAAACGCTATTCTGATCGTGCGCAATACAGCGTGTTTTGAGGAGAAATTGGTGTGCCACTTTTTTATGATGCACACCTAAATAATTGACGACGCGAGCAAGGCTCCAATCATCATATTTCAACTGTCTTTCATTTCGTCGGATGTGTCGGGCTTGAATCGAAGCTGGTGAGCGTGGCGGAGCGAGACGGGCAAAAGTCGCACTTGCACTAGTCGGTCGTCGTGTTTATGATTGAGTATTCACTCATTATTCAAGTTGGATCCGAAACGCGCATGGCCCGTCCGAAAAGCGAAGACAAACGCAACGCCATCCTGGCTGCGGCCACTCAGGTGATCGCGGAGCAGGGGCTGGGTGCGCCGACTGCGCGGATCGCGAAGGTCGCCGGCGTGGCGGAAGGCACGCTCTTCACCTATTTCGAAAGCAAGGACGCCTTGCTGAACGAGCTGTATCTCGACATCAAGTCGGACATGCGGGAGGTGATGATGGCTGGCTATCCAAAAGCGGCGAGCATTCGGGCGCGTTCGCGTCATGTGTGGCAGAAATACGTGGACTGGGGCGTCGCCTTTCCGCACAAGCGCCGGGCCGTCGCGCAACTGGCTGTCTCCGACCGCCTGAGCGAGCCGACCCGCGCGGCGGGCATGCGGGCGTTTGCCGACGTCAACGAGATGATGCAGGCGAGCGTCGCCAGCGGCGTGTTGCGCGATCATCCGCCGGCCTTCGTGGCGGCCATCATGGGGGCGTTGGCGGACACCACCATGGAATTCATCGAACGCGAGCCCGCTCAGGCAGAGCGGTACCGCGACGCAGGTTTTGAGGCGTTCTGGAACGCCGTCGCTAAAGGCTGAAGTTTGGCCGAGATTTTTTATGTAGTTAATGAGTGATTACATGCTCATCTAAACCGAAAGGAGTGCATCATGGCAAAGGTCTGGCTGGTTACAGGTAGCGCGCGCGGACTCGGGCGCAAGATTGTCGAAGCGGCGTTGGGCGCCGGGGAGCGGGTGGTCGCGACGGCGCGCAATCCGCAGCACCTCGCGGATCTCGTCGAGCAGTATGGCGAGCAGGTGCGCGCGGTCGCACTCGACGTCACGGATGCCGCCGCCGCGCAGGCTGCCGTCGCGGCGACGCTCGACGCGTTCGGGCGGCTCGACGTGCTGGTCAACAATGCCGGCTTCGGTCACCTCGCGCCGTTCGAGCAGGCTAGCGAAGATGACTTTCGCGCGCAGATCGACACCAACTTCTACGGCGTGGTCAACGTCACGCGCGCAGCGATCCCCATTTTGCGCAAGCAACGCAGCGGCCACATCATCCAGATTTCGTCGGTGGGCGGCCGCATCGGCATGCCGGGGTTCAGCGCCTATCAATCGGCCAAGTGGGCAGTGGGCGGATTTACCGAAGTGGTGAGCCAGGAACTGGCGCCGCTCGGCATCAAGGTCACGGCGCTCGAACCGGGCGGCATGAAAACCGAGTGGGGCAACGAAGCAAGTAACGCGCTGCCCGAACTGCTGGAGGACTATGCTCCTTCTGTTGGGGCCATCATCGGGCTGCTGGGCCAGCACGTCGGCAAGGAAACCAGCGATCCGGCGAAGGTGGCGCAGGTCGTGCTGAAGCTTGCTTATCACGAGCAGACGCCGGTGCACCTGCTGCTCGGCAGCGACGCGCTTCACTTCTTCGGCGAAGCGGACAAGGCACGCGCGGCAAGTGCCGCTGCATGGCGCGAGGTGAGCCTCGCAACCGACTTTGCTGCACCCGCTGCACTGCCGGACTTCCCACAATCCTGAGGACGGGCACTATGGCTCACTGGACCACCGACGACATGCCACGGCAAACCGGGCGCCTCGCGGTGATCACCGGCGCGACCGGCGGGCTCGGCTTCGAAACCGCGCTCGCGCTGGCCGGGGCGGGCGCGCAGGTGGTGCTGACCGGGCGCAATGCGGCCAAGGGCAGCGCGGCGCTCGCGGCGATCCGCGCGCAATATCCAGCGGCGTCGATCGCCTACGAGCATCTCGATCTGGCGAGCCTCGCGTCGGTGCGCGAGTTTGCCGAGCGCTTCGCCCGCGAGCACGACGCGCTCGATCTGCTGGTCAACAACGCGGGCGTCATGACGCCGCCCGCTCGCCAGACCACCGCGGATGGTTTCGAATTGCAGTTCGGCACCAACTATCTGGCGCATTTTGCGTTGACGGCGCAACTGCTGCCGGTGCTTCGCAACGGCCGGCAAGCGCGCGTCGTCAATCTGAGCAGCATCGCCCACAAGCTACGCGCCGCCATCCATTTCGACGATCTGCAATGGGCGCGCCGTTATGACCCATGGGCCGCGTATGGGCAATCGAAACTCGCCATGCTGATGTTCGCTCTGGAACTGCAACGCCGCAGCGACGCCAATGGATGGGGACTCCTTAGCAATGCGGCGCATCCAGGGTTCGCGCGTACGGATCTGATCGCCAACGGGCCGGGTGCGGATGGCTTCATGCAAACCGTCAACCGCCTGACGATTCAACCGCTGATGAGTCACTCGGCTGCGGCAGGCGCATTGCCTACCCTGCTGGCGGCCACGGCTCCCGAAGCGATGCCGGGCGGCTACTACGGTCCGAGTGGACTGTTCGAGCTGAAGGGGCCGCCGGGTGTGGCCGCTATCGCGCCGCGAGCGCAAGACCGGGCGGTGGCAGCCCGCCTGTGGGATGTATCTGAAGCGCTGACCAACCTTCGTTGGCCGCGTACCGAACCGGAGCAGGTGTCATGAGAGTTTTGTTATTCGGCGCAACCGGCATGGTGGGACAAGGCGTGCTGCGCGAGTGCCTGCGGGCCAAGGACGTCGAGTTCGTGCGGACCGTGGGCCGCTCGCCGACCGGCCAGCTTGACCCGCGTCTCACCGAGATTGTCCACCCGGACATGATGGACTACCGCGCGATCGAGTCGTCGCTACAGGGCTTCGATGCGTGCTTCTTTTGCCTCGGCGTGTCGTCGTTCCGCATGCAGGAGGCCGACTACAGCCGCCTGACCTACGACCTGACGCTGGCAGCCGCCCGCACGCTGGCGCGCCTCAATCCGCAGATGACCTTCGTGTACGTCTCCGGACGCGGCACCGACAGCAGCGAGCACGGCCGCAGCATGTGGGCGCGCGTCAAAGGCCGCACGGAGAACGCGCTGAAGTTGCTGCCATTCCGCGCGGTCTATCTGTTCCGTCCCGGGGTGATCGAACCGCTCCACGGCATCCAGTCCAAAACGCGCATGTACCGGTTGCTCTATCCGCTCTTGCGGCCGGTGATGGCGCTTATGCGCCTGTTGACGCCGAATCAGATCGTGACGACCGAGGAGGTCGGCCTCGCGATGCTCGCGGTAGCGCGACGGCCCGACGCGGCGCGAGCGGTGCTGGAGCCGGCGGATATCAGCGCGATCTGCCGCACGCCGGCGGGCCCGGCGGGGACGCCGCCGCTGACGCCGCGCGCAGGATAGTGTGATCGTTTGGCGCAACCGGTCTCGCCTCAGGTGGCGATGACCCGGTTGCGGCCCAGATGTTTCGCCCGATAAAGCCGCTCGTCGGCGGCGCGCAGGATAGCGTCGATGGTGTCGCCATCGCGGCCGAACTGCGACACGCCGATGCTCACGGTGAGGGCGACGCTCTTGCCGGACTGCCCCCCAAACACGCCGTTGGCGACCGCTTCGCGAATCCGCTCGGCGACCGATTGCCCGACCGCCAGCACCACCTGCGGCAGCAGCACCATGAACTCTTCGCCGCCCACGCGTGCGACGCCGTCATACGGCCGGATGGCATCGAGACAGCGCTGCACGAAGCCGCGCAAGATCTCATCGCCCACCTGATGTCCGTACGAATCGTTGATCGCCTTGAAGTGGTCGAGATCGAGCGCGAGCAGCGAAAACGGCGCGCCGCCGCGTTTCGCGCGCTCGATCTCGGCGTCCACCATGTCGATGAATTGGCGCCGGTTGGCGGCGCCCGTCAGCGGATCGGTGGCGGCGAGATGCTCGAGCTTGAGGTTGGTGCGCTTCAACTCCTGCAAGGCGCTCTCGGTGCGCGCCATCGCTTCGGCAAGACGCGCCATCAGCTCCTCCTGACTGTAGATCGTCGCGAACGAGCGGGTGGTGCGGAACGCCTGGACGACGCCGTAACTCAGCAAAAAGAACCCTGCGGCGAAGATTGCGTGAGCGAGCCACCACATGTGATTCCACGGCCGCCCCAGGATGAAGGCGAGTGAAGACAGCGCGAACGACGTCACCGAGATGCCGAAAATCTTCATCAGCGGCGAGTAGATCCGCCGCGCCAGCAGGATCGCCACATTCACGCTCGAGAGCAGCAGCGCGCCGCCTTCGAGCGACAGGCGCACCGCGAGCTCGCCTGCGATCGGCGAGTAGGCGAGGATGCCCACCGCCACATCGATTGCGAGGAACAGGGCGATCCATCCGAGCCAGCGGCGCGGCGCGCGGCGCGCGGGCACGGGATCGGGCGGCTGATGCCACGCCAGCAGCGCGACGAGCAGCAGCGCCGACATCGCCAGCCGCGACGCCGGACCGTATAGCAGGAACAGCCACATGTTGTGATGCGCCATGCCGGTGAAGGCGCCGTGCAGCGCGTAGATCAGCACGAAGGCCAGAAAGCCCAGCGTCAGCCAGCGCAGCAGGGGCTCGCCGGACGACAGATAGCATTGCCAGGCAACATAGGCGACGAACAGGCCTTCGAGCGTCGCCGCGGCAATCGCGACTTCGTGGAAGACGTGGTTTTCGAACGTGAGGGCGGGGTTCTGGAAAACGTAGAGATAGGCGATCAGGTAGGCCGGGATCAGCGCAAAGCCGGCGATCAGCAGGCTGACGTAGGCCCGGGTGACAGCCCGCACGGCTGCGGATGGCTCGTCCGCGACAACGCTTGGTGTCATCGATTTTCCTCCGGAAACCTGAACGATTTGCCGTGACCTTGCCTGCGGGCGCGGCCGTCGTGTACTCGCCGTTCGACCATTCTTCAGCTTTAATGATCAGTATAGGCATCGCTGCGGGCCATTAAGCAAAATAAGAAATGCGCCGATATACCGGATAGGCGTCTGTTACGCTACCGCTTCCAGGAATCCGCGCGCGAAGGCATGATCCGCCTCATGCCCACTGCGCTTTCTGGCCGGGCCGCGATTGCAGTCCCCGATAACGCGCGTAGGCCAACGCGCATGCTCGACACAACCAGACACATGGTGACGCGCCGACCGAATGCCGTGATTGTCATCAGCCTCGCGCTAGCCGGCGCGATCCTCGCGATCGCCATCTGGGTGCTGGCGCAGATGCGCGACGATGCCTTGCGGCGCGCCCAGGACTCGGCCAGGAACGTTTCCCTGCTGGTCGAGCGCGACGTGGCGCGCAACCTCGAACTGTACGATCTGTCGCTGCTGGCGGTCATCGCCGGTCTCAAGCAGCCGGGTGTGATGGCCTTGCCGCCCGCGATCCGTCAGCTGGTGCTGTTCGACGGCGCCGCGAGCGCCCAGGACATGGGCTCGATGCTCGTGCTGGACGAAGCCGGCAACGCCATTATCGATTCGCAGTCCGTGCCGCCGCGGCACATCAATTCCGCGGACCGCGACTATTTCGTGGTTCATCGCAATTCACCCGACGTCGGGCTGTACGTTAGCCGGCCTTTCAAGTCGAGGCTCTCCAACGCCGGCATGAGCATCGCGCTGAGCCGGCGCCTCTCGCACCCGGACGGAAGCTTCGCCGGCGTGGTGGTCGGCACGCTGCGGCTCGAGTATTTCCACCGCCTCTTTGCCGGGATGAACCTCGGCAATAGCGGCTCGATGGCGCTGATGCTGGCCAACGGCACGATGCTGATGCGGCGCCCCTACGACCCGAAAATCATCGGCATCAGTCTGGTCGGCACGGCGAACTACACCCGCTTCACGCTGCAGGACAGCGGCGATTTCTTCGGCACGGCTTCCATCGACGGTGTGGAGCGCTGGTACGCGTTCCGCCATATCGACCGCTTTCCGCTGCTGCTCGACGTCGCGATCTCCACGCGCGATATCTACGCCGGCTGGCGGCGCCGCGCCTGGATTATCGGCAGCCTGATCGGCTCGCTCGACGTGGCGATCATCGCGCTCGCGGTGCTGTTCTCGCAACAGCTCAGACGCCGCCAGGAAGTGGAAGAAGCGTTGCGGGTACTGGCCCGCACGGATGGACTGACAGGGTTGAACAACCGCCGCACCTTCGAGGAACGCGCGGAAGAGGCGTGGCTTCTGATGCAGCGCAGCGGGCGGCCCTTGTCGATGCTGCTGATCGACGTCGACAACTTCAAGGGCTTCAACGATCTCTACGGCCACTCGGCCGGCGATGATGCGCTGGTGGCGGTGGCCCGCTGCATCGACGGCAACGTCCGGCGGCCCAGCGACGTGGCCGCGCGCTACGGCGGCGAGGAATTCGCCGTGCTGTTGCCCGACACCGATGCCGGCGGCGCGGCGCAGATCGCCGAACAGATTCGCGCGGCCGTGCAGGCGCTGGTGTTGGGCCATGTCGCCAGTGCGCATCACGTGCTGACCATCAGCATCGGCATTGCCAGTACGGCGAGCCACGCCTTCGCCACCTACCGGGCGTTCGTCAACGCGGCCGACACGGCCCTCTACGAGGCCAAGGATGCCGGCCGCAACCGCATCCTCGCCTATCCGGTCGCGGCGCGTGCCGACAGCCCGGGCATGGTGACGCAACCGGGGCATTAGGCGGGCCGACGCGGGGCGCGGTGTTTTATCCGGGTGATATTGCGGTCTAATTTTACCCGGGTATAATTGACGAAAATCGATGAATGAGGATTTTCGTGATGACCCCGCAAGCAAGCACATGTACCGCCTTCGAAGGCCTTCGACGCATTGCCTCAGGCACACGCAAGGAGGTTGCGCTGGCGCTCAGGCAGGTGACCGAGCGCGGCGAACAGGCGCCGGTGCTGGTGTTCGACGACGAGACCAGTCAGCCCGTCGAATTCGACCTGCGTGGCACGGCGGACGAAGTGCTCGCAAGACTGCAGCGCGACGAGCCGGGTGCAGAAGGCGAGGCCGCAGAGTCCGTTGGGGAAGGCGCGCCTCGCGGCCGCGGCCGGCCGAAGCTCGGCGTAGTGGCGCGCGAAGTCACACTGCTGCCGCGTCATTGGGACTGGCTGAACAGCCAGTCGGGCGGGGCCTCGGTGGCGTTGCGCAAACTGGTGGAAGCGGCGCGGCTCGCGGGCGACGACAAAGACCGTATGCGTCGTGCACAGGAAGCGGCCTACCGCTTCATGACCGCGCTGGCCGGCAATCTGCCGGGTTATGAGGAAGCGACCCGGGCGCTGTATGCCGCTGATCCCGTGCGTTTCGACGCCTCAATCGCGCAATGGCCCACCGATGTGCGCGAGCATACGGCGAAGCTCGCCGCGCGGGCATTGAGCCAGTAACGCCATCGACAAACCAGCAGGCGAAAAAAAACCGCTCACGCTGGGGAAACGTGAGCGGCAAGTCGGAGAGTTACAACATCGCATGCGCAATACATGGGGTCACGCAGCAGAAGCCAGTGTAGCCAGCGGGTAATCCCCGATAAATCAGACAAATCCCAATCCCGATAAGGCTTTGCGAGACGCAGCCTTTCAACATCCTGTCCCGGTTATTCCCGCCATTAGCAGGTCAAGTCGCCCACTGCGCGGCCGTAAAAGGACTGGACGCGCTATTGCGCGTACTGTCGACGCCGCATTGGCGCGAAGCTCAGTCGAGGATGGTGAAATGAAGTGGTTCGAGCGCATGACGGTGTTGCAAAGCCTGCTGTTGGCATTCGCGATCGTGATCGGATTTTGTGCGGTGGTCGGGGCCACCGGCCTGATGACGCTAGCGTCGATGCATGACCTTACCAAGGAGATCGGCAGCCGGCATATGGACGGTCTCTACTGGATGGAAGAAGCGAACCGCAACAAGATCGATGCGGACCTCGCAGCGGCGAATCTCGGCTACGCGGAAGACGATGCCGGTCGCCGGCGTCTCGATGCCGGCATCGTCGCCTCGCTCAAGAGCATGCACGACGCCTACGATCGTTACCGGGCTACGCTCTCCACCAGCAAGGGCCAGGCGCTGTTCGCCGAGGTGCTGCGCAAGTCGGCGGTGTGGGAAGGGATCGTGCATCATCAGATTGGCGCGGAGCCGATTCCGGCGGGTGTCGACAACAAGGAACTGGTGCGCCGCGCGATTGCGTCGAGCGAAGCCTTGCGCGACAGCATCGTGCAGGTGATCGATTACCGCCGCCAGCAGGCGAGCGATGCGCAGGTCCAGGCCGCAGCCAGCTACCGGCAGATGCGTATCGTGCTGTCGTCGCTCGTGCTGGGTGCGCTCGTGGCCGGCATGCTGCTGGCGTGGCTGATTGCGCGTCGGCTCAGGCGCCAACTCGGCGGCGAACCCGGCTACGCCGCGCAGATTGCCAACCGTATCGCGGATGGCGACCTCAGCGTGCGAGTCGACACTCGCGCCGGCGATACCCACAGCCTGCTGTTCGCACTCCGCAATATGCGCGAACGGCTTGCCGGGATCGTCTCGGGCATCAGCGAATCGAGCGAGTCGATCCTGCTTGCTTCCGGCGAGATCGCCCAGGGCAATACCGATCTGTCGCAGCGTACGGAAGAGCAGGCCGCGTCGCTCGAAGAGACCGCGTCGAGCATGGAGCAGTTGACCGCGACCGTGCGGCAGAACGCTGACAACGCGCAGCAGGCGAGCGGCGTGGCGTATGGCGCGTCGGAGGTGGCGGCGCGCGGCAGCGATCTGGTGGGCGACGTGGTCGAGACCATGCGCGAACTGGCTGCGGGCTCGAAGCGCATGACCGACATCATTGCGGTGATCGAGGGCATCGCCTTCCAGACCAATATCCTGGCGCTCAACGCGGCTGTCGAAGCGGCCCGCGCGGGCGAGCAGGGCCGCGGCTTCGCGGTGGTGGCCGGCGAGGTGCGCTCGCTTGCGCAACGCAGCGCGTTATCGGCCAAAGAGATCAAGGAGCTGATCGAAAATTCGACGTCACGTGTCGGCAGCGGCGCCGCGCTCGCCGAGCGCGCCGGGCACACGATGGCCGAAGTCACCCAGGCGGTGAAGCGTGTGACCGACATCATGGGTGAAATCTCTGCTGCATCGCACGAACAGAGCACGGGCATCGAACAGGTGAACCGCGCCGTCGCTCAGATGGATGAGGTCACCCAGCAGAATGCGGCGCTGGTCGAGCAGGCCGCGGCCGCAGCGGCGTCGATGGCGGACCAGGCGCGCGAACTGAAGACCGCGGTCGCGGTGTTTATGCTCTAGGCGCCTCGGGTGGCTCCGGTGCATCAGGCGCACCGCGAGCCGTAGTTGCATCAGGCTTGCATCGGGCGCGCAAGGCCCGTGCTTGCCGCAGCGCGTCCACGAGTTCGCTTGTCAGCGCCAGACGCTCTCCGTACACTCGCGCGTAATTTAAACCACGCGTCGAACAAGGCGTCGATCGGAGTGCGCGCTTGCACGGCGGCTCTGAGAGAGGCGCCGCCCAGGCGGCAGCCACGCCCGACGCACACCACGCCGATAGAGGAGAACCCCCGCCATGGCCGATTCCTACTTCCCCCGCTGGCGCACGCAGCCGAGCGCCGCCGAGGGCCGCGTCGTCAACACCGACGAGCGGCTCGCCTGGCCGCAGATGCTGGCAATGGGCATCCAGCACGTCGTTGCGATGTTCGGCTCGACCGTGCTCGCGCCGCTGCTGATGGGCTTCGATCCGAACCTGTGCATTTTCATGTCGGGTATCGGCACGCTGCTGTTCTTTGTGGTGGTGGGCGGCCGGGTGCCGAGCTATCTCGGTTCGAGCTTCGCGTTCATCGGCCTCGTGATTGCCGTGACCGGCTACGGCGGACACGGTCCCAACCTGAACATCCCCGTGGCGCTCGGTGGGATCATCGCGTGCGGCGTGGTGTACGCGATCATCGGGCTGATCGTCGCGGCGGTCGGCACGAAGTGGATCGAAACGCTGATGCCGCCGCTCGTGACGGGCGCGATCGTCTGCGTGATCGGCCTCAACCTCGCGCCGATCGCCGTCAAGGGCGTGAGCGGCAGCAACTTCGATTCGTGGATGGCGCTCGTCACCGTGCTATGCGTGGCCGCCGTGGCGGTGTTTGCGCGCGGCATGCTGCAGCGGCTGCTGATTCTGGTGGGCCTGCTGGTCGCCTACGTGATCTATGCGATCGTCACGAACGGACTCGGTATGGGTAAGCCCATCGACTTCTCGATCGTCGCCAACGCCGCCTGGTTCGGCATGCCGCACTTCACCGCGCCGGCGTTCAACGCTCAGGCCATGACGTTGCTCGCGCCGATCGCCGTGATCCTCGTCGCGGAAAATCTCGGCCACATCAAGGCCGTAAGCGCGATGACCGGCCAGAACCTCGATCGCTACGTTGGCCGCGCCTTCATTGGCGACGGTCTCGCCACTATCGTCTCGGGCTTCTCGGGCGGCACCGGCGTCACGACTTACGCGGAAAACATTGGCGTGATGGCGGTCACCAAAATCTACTCGACGCTGGTGTTCGTGATTGCCGCCGTGATCGCGCTGGTGCTCGGCTTCTCGCCGAAGTTCGGTGCGGTGATCCAGACGATTCCCGGGCCGGTGCTGGGCGGCGTGTCGATCGTGGTGTTCGGGCTGATTGCGGTGACGGGCGCGCGCATCTGGGTCGTCAACAAGGTCGACTTCTCCGACAACCGCAATCTGATCGTCGCCGCCGTGACGCTCGTGCTGGGCGCGGGCGATTTCTCGCTGAAGCTGGGCGGTTTTGCGCTCGGCGGTATCGGTACCGCTACCTTCGGCGCGATCATTCTGTACGCGCTGTTGCGTCGCAAGCCGGCGCAGCAGCCAGCGGTGTGAGCGTGCCGGTCACGCGCGCGCCACGCCGCGCGTGATCAAGGCAGTCTCCGACAGATCCACTTCGCGCATCAGCTTGTTGAGCGTCTCGTCGTTGATCTTCTGCTCGTTGCGCAGCGCAAGCAGCACCGCGCGTTCGGCGCGCATCGCCGCCAGCTTCATCTGAAACTCCAGCGCTTCCGCGCGCCGCGCCTGCTCGCTCGGCGCGGTGGCTTCATCGCCGAGGGTGGCCAGACGCCGGCGGTAGATATCCATCACGCGCGCCGCCACATCCGCGGCATAGGCGAAGGCCGATTCGTCGAGGTCGGCGCTGGCGGTCTCATGCAGACCGTCGATGGCGCGGATCGCCGCTTGCGCCGCGAGCTTGCGGGCGAGCCGTTCTTCGGCGGCGTTCGGATCGCGCCCGCGCCGCCAGCCGCGCAGCAAAAGCGGCAGCCCGATCACCGCTATCAGCAGCGACGCCAGAATCACACCCGAGGCGATAAAGATCGCGAGATCGCGGCCAGGCAGTGGAACGCCGTTGGGCAACGTCTCCGGCAGCGACAGTACGCCGGCCATCGTCACCGCGCCGCGCACGCCGGCCACGGTCGTCACCGTGACGGTGCGCAGGCCCGGCACCGCGCTGCTCATCCCCTGTTTGGCCGCGCCGCGACTGGCGAACCAGCGCAGCAGCCAGACCCACACGAAGCGCAGCGCGTACAGCGCGAGCGCCACCGCCGCGATATAGCCGATCAGCCGCGCCATCTGTTCGTTGCTGGTCTCGTGCGCATCGATCAGCGCGCGGCCGAGGATATGTGGGAACTGCAGCCCGAGCAGGATGAACACCATGCCGTTGAAGACGAACTCGATCATCGTCCACGTGCTGTTGGCCCGCACGCGCGCCGAGACTGGCCCCGCATTCGCGATGCTGGTGTAGTTCATCATCATCCCGGCGGCCACGGCGGCGAGGATGCCCGACCAGCCGAAATGCTCCGCAAACAGATAAGCCGCGAACGGAATCAGAAGCGTCATCACGACGCCCGGCGCGGGGTCGCCTTCCTCGGTGACGCTCAGAAAGCGTGCGGACGCGAAGCCGAACAGCCAGCTCACGGCGGCTCCCGTCGCCAGACCGCCCAGGGCGATGATCACGAAGCTGACCGACGCGTCGCGCAGCGAGAACACGCCGGTCAACGCGGCGGCAATCGCGAACTTCAGCGCGACGAGGCCCGACGCGTCGTTCATCAGCGCCTCGCCTTCGAGGATGTGCATGAGGTTCGCGGGAATCCGGTTCTTGCCGGCGATCCCGGTCAGCGCGACCGCATCGGTCGGCGACAGCACGGCGGCGAGCGCAAAGGCGACCGGCAGCGAAATCTCCGGCACCAGCGCATGCACGAAGTAGCCGACCGCCAGCACCGTCATGAACACGAGACCCAGCGCGAGCAGCAGGATCGAGCGCCGCGCCATGAAGAACTCGCGTTTCGGGATGCGCCATCCATCCGCGAACAACAGCGGCGGAATGAAGAGCATCATGAAGATTTCCGGATCGAAGGTGACGTGCAGGCCGAGCCTCGGCCACGCGAGCAGCGCACCGAGGGCGATCTGCACGAGCGGCAGCGGCAGCTTGAAGGGCAGCACGCGGACGCCGACACCGGAGACGGCCACCGCGAGCAGGAGAATCAGGACGGTGAAAACAATTTCCATCTGGCAGGCCCGTGAACACCAGCGCGAATTTTAGCCCGAGGCCGCGCCTGGCCGGCGCGAGGTATGCAGCGAACGGCCGGATTGCGCCGCGCCGCGTGCGCTCCCCAATAGCCTTTGCCGGCTAAGGGTCATGCACCCGGGTGGTGCATCGCGCGCCCGGACGGGAGGCACGTAGCTACTGGCGGTGCAGCCGGGCATGCAAACTTCATTGGAATGTGCGGCTGCGTGCGCACGGAGCTTGCTTAAGGAGTGGCGATGACGCACATTTTGAGAAACGGCGCCGTGGTTGTTTGCCTCCGCACGAACCGGCCCTGATCTCGCGTGAGAGGAATGCATGACGATTGCGCAACAGGAAAGGACGACCGCCGCACCGCACGGCTTCGAGGTGAGTGTGACTTCGGGGCTGGAGCGGTATTCGGTGCGGCATGGCGAGCTGGAGCTGACGAGCGTGTTTCAGCCGATCTTCAGTTTGTCGCACATGCGCGCGGTCGGTTACGAGGGTTTGCTGCGGGCCCACGACGCGCTCGACCGGCCGGTGTCGCCGCTCGACGTCTTCGGCCAGGCCGCCCGGCTCGGCGACGTGCTGCAGGTGGACCGGCTGGCTCAGGCGCTGCACCTGGAGAATTTCAAGGTGCTCGGCGCCGAGAAGGAGTGGCTGTTTCTGAACGTCCATCCGGGGGCGTTGACCGATCCGTATCACGCCGCTGCGCTACTCGCGAATCTGCGGCGGCTGGATCTGTCGCCGCGACGCATCGTGCTCGAGGTGCTGGAACAGCGCGCGGAAGATCTGGAGCGTCTCGCGGACGCCGTGCGCAAGTTCCGCGAACTCGGCTTCCTGATTGCGCTTGACGATTTCGGCGCGGGACATTCGAACGTCGAACGGATCTGGCAACTGAATCCGGACATCGTGAAACTCGACCGCATCATGCTCTCGCATGCCGCCCATCGCGCCGACATGGCGACGATCCTGCCGGGTCTGGTCGCGCTGCTGCACGAAGCGGGCAAGCTGGTGCTGATCGAAGGCGTGGAGACCGAACATGAGGCGCAGATGGCGCTCGCCTGCGACGCCGACTTCGTGCAGGGCTTTTTCTTCGGCCGGCCGAATCCGGGTGCCGCGGACAGCGTGCAAGCGGTGACCTGCATCAGCGAAGTCACCGAGCGTTATCGCGACCAGGCAGAGGCTCGCGAGCGGCGCAATGCGAGCCGGCTGGCGCCGTATGTCCGCGCGTTCGAACGCGCGGCGGAACGGCTCGCCGCCGGTGAGCCGCTCGATGAAGTGTGCTGGAACTTCCTCGCGCTCGATCACGCGGCGCGCTGCTTCCTGCTGGATGCGAAGGGTCGTCAGGCTGGCCGCAACGTGGTGCTGCGGGCGGATCGCGCGGCGCATGAGACGCGCTTTTTGCCGCTCGCCGATGCGCAGGGGGCCAACTGGCTGCGTCGACCGTATTTTCGGGCGGCGATCAATGCGCCGGAGCGGGTGCATGTGACCCGGCCGTATCTGTCGATCAACGAGGCGCTGCCGTGCGTGACGTTGTCCGTGGTGACGCATGTCGGTGAACAGACCTGCGTCTTGTGCGGGGACATTGATTGGGTGGATGAAGAGCGGTTTTGAAAACGGGCCATGCAGGTGGGAGCCTGTCGGCTTGAGTCAGAAAGTGCCGTGCACCGCTGCGAATGAATCCTCTGCGCAGCGGCGCACGCTTCACACGCTTACTTCGCCACCACCACCGGAATCCCCCGCAAGGTCCCGGCGCCCTTCGCTTCCTCCAACGCTTGCTGAACCGCCGCGCCCGTCGCCGCTGCGATCTGCAGACGCGCAGCCAAATCCCGTTCGCTGCGCTTCACGCCAGCCAGATTCGCCAGCTTCACATGCCCATAGCCACGCACGCGGGCATGCAGATCCGCCAGCTTGACGATCTCTTCAACGTTGCCCGCATCGAGCTTCGCAAACGCCTGTTGCAGGGTGGCTTCGTAGTCGTCGGCCAGTTCGCGTTCCATGCGGCGTTCGAGCGTGCGGCCAAACGGATCGAGCATCGTGCCGCGTAGTCCGCGGAACTTCGCCATGGTGCCGAGCAGCGGCCACAGCCATTGACCGAAGGTCTTCTTCACCGGTGTCGCGCCATGCTTCGGACGCGACAAGGTCGGCGGCGCGAGATT
This sequence comes from Paraburkholderia sp. GAS38, assembly GCF_050434965.1. Lineage (NCBI taxonomy): Bacteria > Pseudomonadati > Pseudomonadota > Betaproteobacteria > Burkholderiales > Burkholderiaceae > Paraburkholderia > Paraburkholderia sp. GAS38. Next base: position 89,015 of record NZ_JBNDJO010000025.1, read on the forward strand.
GAACTTCACGCCGAAGTCCTTGCCCGCCACGCCTTCGAATTGCGCTTCGAGCGAGGCGCGGAACGCGCTGTCCGTATGCAGGCGCGCCACTTCGTATTCATCCTTCACCGCCAGCAGCCGGTAGAACGTCGTCGCCACCGCACGCGTCAGGCGCTCACCTGACGAAGCACCGCCGATACCCGCCTCGGCCCGCCGCGCGGTATCCACCAGCGTACGATAGCGCTTCACGTACCGCTCGCCGCCATACACCGCCAGGCGCGTTTCGCGATGCGCGATCAGTTCGTCCAGCGTATCGATACGCAGCGGCTGTTGAGCCGCATGCCGTTCCTGCCACAGCGCTTCGAGCGCCGCCGGATCAGCCGCGGCAAGACGGCCCACCGAAAACGCCAGTTGATTCATCTGCACGGCAACGTTGTTCAGTTCGATCGCACGCATCATCGCGCCGAACGACACCGGCACGAGACCCAACTGCCATGCAAAGCCGAGCATCAGGATGTTGGCGCCGATCGTGTCGCCGAGGAACCGCGTCGCGAGCGCTTGCGCATCGCAACTCGACATGCGTTCTTCACCCGCCGCGTGACGCATCTTGTCGATCAGCGCATCCGCGTGCAGGTTCGCGTCCGGGTTCTGCACGAAGGTCGCGTTCGGAATCGCATGCGTATTCACGACAATCCGTGTCCGGCCATGACGCACCGTTTGCAGCGCGTCGGAACTCGCGCCCACCACCATGTCGCATGCGAGCAGCACGTCGGCCTGCTGCGTGTCGATACGCACCTGGTTGAGCCATTCGTCGCGCGCGGCGAAGCGCACGAACGACAGCACGGAGCCGCCCTTCTGCGCAAAGCCCATGAAGTCGAGCACCGACGCGCTCTTGCCTTCCAGATGCGCGGCCATGCTGATCAGCGCGCCTACCGTCACGACGCCCGTGCCGCCGACGCCCGTGACCAGAATGTCGTACGGCGCGGCATCGAGTTGCGTGGCCGGCACCGGCAACGCGTCGACGCGGGCAGCCAGCGCGGCGGCATCGAAGGCGGCGCCGGCGGCCTTCTTGAGCTTGCCGCCTTCGATCGTCACGAAGCTCGGGCAAAAGCCGTTCACGCAGGAGAAGTCCTTGTTGCACGACGACTGGTCGATGCGGCGTTTGCGGCCCAGCGCGGTCTCAACCGGTTCTACCGACAGGCAGTTCGACTGCACGCCGCAATCGCCGCATCCTTCGCAGACCTCTTCGTTGATAAAGAGGCGCTTGTCCGGATCGGGGAATTCACCTTTCTTCCTGCGACGACGTTTCTCGGCCGCGCAGGTCTGGTCGTAGATCAGCACGGTGACGCCGTCGATATCGCGCAGCACGCGCTGCACGGCATCGAGTTCGCTGCGATGGTGGAAGGTGGTGCCTTGCGGAAACAGCCCATGATGGCCGTCATATTTTTCGGGCTCGTCGCTGACCACCACGAAACGCGAGACGCCTTCTGCTTCCACCTGACGCGCAATCTGCGGCACCGAGATGCTGCCGTCGACCGGCTGGCCGCCCGTCATCGCCACGGCGTCGTTATAGAGAATCTTGTAGGTGATGGTGGCCTTCGCCGCCACCGCCTGGCGGATCGCCAGAATGCCCGAGTGAAAGTAGGTGCCGTCGCCGAGGTTCTGAAACACGTGACGCGTCTTCGTGAACATCGAATGCGAAACCCAGTCCACGCCTTCGCCGCCCATCTGGATCAGCCCGGTCGTATCGCGCTCCATCCACGAAGCCATAAAGTGGCAGCCAATGCCGGCTTGCGCAATCGAGCCTTCGGGGACTTTCGTCGAGGTGTTGTGCGGGCAGCCGGAGCAGAAGTACGGCGTGCGCTTGACTGCGTCGGCGGCATTCGAAAGGATTTGCGGCGCCACCAGATCGACCACGCGTTCGCGGCGATCGAGCGCGGGCTTGTGCCGCGCGAGCCAGTTGGCGAACACCGGCAGGATGCGCGAAGGCCGCAACTCGCCAAGCGACGACAGCAGCAACGAGCCATCCTCGGCGTACTTGCCCACCACGACAGGACGTGCGCCGTCGCGACGGTTGTACAGGTAGTCCTTGATCTGCTGCTCGATGACCGGGCCTTTCTCCTCGATCACCAGCACTTCCGAAAGGCCTTCGACGAACCTGTCGATGCGTGTCATCTCCAGTGGGAACGACAGCCCGACCTTGTAGATACGCACGCCGGCCGCGTCGAGATCGGCGACGGTGAGGTCGAGGCGGCGCAGTGCTTCCATCAGATCCAGATGCGCCTTGCCGCAGGTGACGATGCCGACGTTCGCCTGCGGACTCGGTGCAATCCATTTGTCGATGCTGTTGCTGCGCGCGAAATGGCGCACGGCGTCGAGCTTGGCGGCGAGCCGCGCTTCGATGGTGAGGCTCGGCAGATCGGGCCAGCGGTTATGCAGACCGCCGGCGGGTTCCTGGTAGTCTTGCGGATCCGTCCACTGCGTTTGCAATGCATCGAGGTCGACGGTCGAGCCGGATTCGACCGTCTCCGAAATCGCCTTGTAGCCGACCCACGCGCCCGAGAAGCGCGACAGCGCCCAGCCGTACAGGCCGAACTCCAGCATGTCGGCGACGTTCGACGGATTCACCACCGGCATATGCCAGGCCATCATCGCGAAGTCGCTCTGATGCGGCATCGACGACGACACGCAGCCGTGGTCGTCACCCGCCACCACCAGCACGCCGCCATGCTTCGACGAACCGTAGGCGTTGCCGTGCTTGAGCGCGTCGCCGGCGCGGTCCACGCCCGGGCCTTTGCCGTACCACATTGCAAACACACCTTCGACGGTGCGCTCCGGGTCCGACTCGACCCGCTGCGTGCCGAGCACCGCGGTGCCGCCCAGTTCCTCGTTGATCGCGGGCAGGAAGCGGATATCGCTCGCCGCGAGCAGCTTCTTCGCCTTCCACAACTGCTGGTCGACCATGCCGAGCGGCGAGCCGCGATAGCCGCTGATGAAGCCGGCGGTGTTCATGTCGCGCGCCTTGTCGAGCGCGCGTTGCATCAACACGAGACGTACCAGCGCCTGCGTGCCGGTCAGGAAAATGCGGCCGCGGGTGGCGGTGAGGTTATCGGACAGCTTGTAATCGGCGAGGGCGGGCGTGCCGTCGACAGGCAGGCGAGCGGTCATGGTAAGTCTCCGTTTTTATGCGTTCGCGCGAAGTGGATGGGGACCACAAAGGCTTCGCGTCGAAAGAGACTCTATTTTTTAGCGCCGATTAGAGATTATTTTTGCTTGTTTCCGGCTTTGTTGCCCGAAAGGAGTGAAGTACTCCGCGAATTCGCGCGGTTTTGAGATAGATCTGCCGGTGTCTCAGGCGCCCGGCACCGCATGCGGGTCCATCTGGGCGGCCGGGACGGACGGCGCCAGCGGTTCCAGCGGTTCTATTTCGTCGAAGTGGATGTAGTCGATATGGCTTACGCCGTCTTCCTCGCGGAGCAGGTCGACGTATTTGTGTTGCCAGCGGATGCTATCCGCTTCCCAGGTGTGACGCGCCTGCATGGTCTGCGCGGTCTCTTCGTCGGCGCCTTCGATGGAGATCAGCAAGGACGCTTCGCGCGCCTTCATCGACTCGGCCGTTTCGCCGAAGAGTGGGCTGGTCTCGTCGATGATGTGCATCAGGGTCCAGCTAAACAGAAACGCCGGATGCTGGTCGCGTACGAGCGTCAGGTCGTAGAGCTTGCGCAGCCGGTAGCCTTCGGCCGACGTTTCGACGCGCATCATGCGCATCCTGCCGTGGGCCTCGGCGATCATATTCTGGCGGCCATTCGCCGCGCGGGCCTGCAGCGTCATGTGGCCGTCGATTGGCCGGATTACCGCGTAACGGGAAAACATGATTTTGGCGCGCGGCCGCGAGAAGCGCGCGAAGATCAGGCCGGTCGCCAACGCGATGCCCGACATGCCGACGAAGATTTCGAGCGTGGCGATCCAGTGAGCGTAGACCGTCTGCGGATGCATGTCGCCGTAGCCGACCGTCGCGAGCGTTTCGACGCTGAAGAAAAACGCACCGCCGAAGCCTTTGGGAAACTGATTCGCAATCGGCGCGGTGCCGAGCATATAGAGCGAGGCAAACGTCGCGTTGAGCAGCAGGAACATCAACGCGAGCGACACGAAGAACGTGGGCCACTTGATCGTCAATGCACTGTGGTAAATATCCTGCCAGAAACGGATCGGCATGCCGTGCGCAATGATCGTGCGCGAACCGAAAGGGATCTCGCGGCTGCCGCGCGGCAGGCGCTTGCGTGAAGATGCCGTTGCGTCCGCGCCGGCAGCGCGGGTGCCCGTTTCGGCGCCGGCGCCGGGTGTGCGGTCTGACGTGTCGGTGGCCATTGCGTGTTCTTCAGCGTGAAAACGCGCAAAGCGTAGCACGCCGCACGACGCGCTTTTACGGATTTTCGCTGCGGGTCGAGGTGCCGCAAAGCGAACGCTCGCATGGCTCGCACATCGCACATCTCGCGCGGCGCGCAATCCGCCGCGTGCGAACTCACACCATCACGGAAACGTTCGTGGCTTCGGGATGCCGGCGCCGTGTTCGATATCCGCGACCGCCTGCCGGTGCGCCGTATCGACGGCTTCGGTTTCGCTCGCGTAACCGCTGTCGCCGCCCACCGTGGTCCACGCCTGCACTGCGCGGTCGAGCTGGCGGATTTCGTACTCCGCATCCCAGCGCGCGCCTTGCAGTTCGAGGGGACGCACGTGAATCGAGTACACGCCATAGGGGAAGTGCTGTTCAGCCATCTTCGCCTCCATCCGCCGGGGTCGGGACAAGCGCCACGCAGCGGGAATACGCCGGCGCGCGCGGCGCCGGGTCTGCCTAGAATTCGATCTCGCCGAGGATGCGATGGGCTAACGCTTTCGCTTCCTCGAGCGCTTCTTCCTCGGAGGCCGAGGTGGCCTCGACTTCATAGAGCGTGTCTTCCAGCTCGCCGCCTTCGTCGCGCGAGAGCGTGACCACGCCGCGATACGCTCCGCCGTCTACCGGACGCGCCGTGGCGGTGGCCGTGTAGAGTCCTTTGGTATAGGTGACGTCCTCCATGATGCTTCTCCAGCAAGGGGGAGATTCCATCGTAGCACGCCGATTTCGGACTCACCGACCTTCCTGCGAGCGTCGCGCACTTCTTTGCTCACCCCTCTCGCCCGGCGCCTCGTCACCCCTCCAGCAACGCCACCACTTCGTCCAGCGACGGGGAGTGCGCGCCCGCATGCCGGCATGCCGCCGCGCCCGCTGCCAGCGCGAACGCAAGATGCTCCTGCCACGTGCGCTGCGGCGCCGTCATCAGACTGAACAGGAAGCCGCCGATCGATGCATCCCCCGCGCCGACCGTATCGGCCACTTCGACGCGCGGCGGCTGTGCCTCGACGATCGTATCGCCGTCGAACAGCGTGGCCTTTTCCGCGCCACGCGTGACCAGCACCATCGCCTTGGGATTCATGGCGCGCAACTCGGCAAGCGCCTCGGCTTCGCTGCCTTTGAAGAGCAGGCGCAGATCCTCGTCGGAGACCTTGATCAGGTCGGCGAGTGCGGCCATCTTGCGCAGCGTCGGCTCGTAGCCGTGCGCCATCAGATTGCGGTAATTCGGGTCGAAGCTGATCTTGACGCCGCGCGCGCGCAGTTCCGCGGCCAGCGCCGCGAGCGTGTCGCCGAGCGGTTGACGCACGAGACTGATGCAGCCGAAGTGCGCCCACTTCGCCTGGTTCATCCAGCCTTCGGGCAGCTTGGCGGGATCGAAGGCGAGGTCGGCGCCGTTCTCGCCCATGAAGAAGTACGCGGGCGGATGCGTCTGATGGACGATCGCAAGCAGCGGCGGCCGCTCGACGCGCTGCATGAAGCGCATGTCGAGACCCGCGGCGACGCTGGCGTTCCACAGTTCGTCGGAGAAGTTGTCGGTGCCGAGCGAGCCGACGCAGGCGGTCGGCAGACCGAGGCGCGCGACCGCACGGGCGACGTTCCAGCCGGCGCCGCCGGGGCGCGACAGCCATTGCGAATCGCCGGTGCGCACGAGGTCGGTCAGGATGTCGCCGGGCGAGACGAAGAGGGGAAATTCAGTCGTGGCGCTCATGGTGCTCACCGTGCGGAGTCGTTCGTTGTGGAGGGCGTGTGCGGCAGTGCATGCATCAGCACTTCGTAGCATGCGCCCATCGTGTGGTAATCGGTCTTGCCGGCCGGGCTTTTTTCGTCGCTGTACTTGCGATTGTCGCAGGTCAGGATGCGGTACCACGCGCCGTACTTGTGGTCGACGAAATGCGTCCAGCTATAGCGCCAGATCTCGTCGTACCAGTCCCAGAAGCGTTCGTTGCCGGTGCGCTTGCCGAGCAGCGCGGCGGTCGCGAAGGTTTCGGCCTGCACCCAGAAATACTTGTCGTGATCGCAGACCGTGCCGTCCGGGCCGAAGCCGTAGTAGAGGCCGCCGTGGTCGTCGTCCCAGGCGTGCGTCATGGCCGCGTCGAACAGTTCGATGGCGCGCGGCAGCAGCCAGGGCAGCGGACGATGCCGCTCGAGGATCAGCAGCAGCTTGGCCCATTCGGTCTGATGACCTGGCTGGAAGCCCCACGGACGGAAGATGTTCGAACTGTCTTCCTCGTTGTAGTGCCAGTCCACCGACCAGTCAGCGTGGAAATGCTCCCACACGAGGCCTTGCGAGAGCTTTGCCTGGCGCAGCGTGATGTTCGACGCCACCCGTTCCGCGCGATCCAGATACACCAGATGGCCGGTCGCCTCGTAGGCGGCGAGCAGCGCCTCGGTGGTGTGCATGTTGGCGTTCTGGCCGCGGTACGAACTCACGCGCCAGTCGGGCGTCGCTTCGTCGGCATAGAGACCGGCGGCGGCGTCCCAGAAGCGGTGTTCCATCAGCTCGAAGGTGGCGCCGATCATCGGCTTCGCTTCTTCGATGCCGGCCATCGCGGCGTGCGAATACGCCAGCAGCACGAAGGCGAGACCGTAGCAATGGCGGGTGGCGTCGAGCACGTGCTTGCTGCCGTCGCGCCAGTCGAGTTCCCAGTCGTAGCCTTTGAGTTCCGCGTCCCAGTGTGCGTCGCGCAGGAAATTCAGGCCGTGGCGCGCGTACTCCAGATGCTGCGGATCGCCGAACTCGCGGTACGCCATCGCGTAGTTGAACACGTAGCGGCAACTGCTGACGAGATGGCGCGTCGTGCGGTTATAGATCGAACCGTCGTCGCGGAAGAAGTGGTAGAAACCGCCGCTCGGGTCGAACACGTTCGGCGCGTAGAAGCGCAAGGTGTCCTGGATATGCGCGAGCAGGAAGTCGCGCTCGCGGAAGCTGGCGACCGCAGGCGTCGCGGGTGTTGCGGACGAGGGGCCGCCGGCGTGGGCAGGCTGAAGCGTATCGGATTGCGTCATGGCTTTTTCACCGAGGTACTGGCACGGGCAATGAGATGAACGGGCAGGTGGACTTCGCGTTCGGCAGGCGACTCCTCGAGCAGCAGCTCGACGCCGCGCCGGCCGAGCGCTTCCTTGTCGACGGAGATTGTCGACAGCGGCGGCGTGGCGTGGGCGGCGGCGGGGATGTCGTCGAAACCGATGATCGCGATGTCCTGCGGAACGCGCAGGCCGCGCGCAAGGCAGACGCGCAGCGCGGCGAGCGCGGCGGCGTCGTTGTAGGCAAATACGGCATCGGGACGCTGGCCGGTGGCGCCGGCCATGTCGAGCAGCCGCTGCATGGCGAGCGCGGCGCCGGTGTCGGGGTCGAGCCCGGCGTCGATGGTCACTTCGAGCGACGGATCGAACAGCAGGCCGGCTTCGAAGAACGCCCGGCGGTAGCCGAGCGCGCGCTGCGCAATGCTGAAATGCGCGAGCGAACCGCCGATGAAGGCGATGCGCTTGTGCTGGTGGGCGAACAGATGCTGCATCGCGAGAGCGGCGCCGGCGGCGTTGTCGAGATTCACCGAGCGCAGGCCGGGCGCCCACAGGTCGATCAGCACCAGCGGACGCTGCATGGCGACCAGCGTGGTGAGCGTCTCGGGCTCGACGAAGCCGGCGATCGCAACCGCGTCGGGCGCATGCAGGCGCATCTGCTGGATCACGTCTTCCGTGGGGCCTGCGGTGAGCACAGAAGGCACGATGCCGCGTTCGCGGCACGCGTCTTCGACGCCGTGCAGGACATGCGAGAAGAACGGACTGGCCGCGAAATTGTTGTGCTGGCGATGCAGCAGGAAGGTGAGCCGGCGGATGCGCGGGCGCAACTGGGCGTGGTCGTAGCCGAGCTGGCGCGCGGCCTCGACGACCCGCAGGCGGGTGGCGTCGGAGAGGCCTGGCTGGTTCTTCAGCGCGCGGGAGACGGTGCCGATCGACACGCTGGCGGCGCGGGCGACATCGCGGATGGTTGTGGCCATCTGGGTGGGCGGCGAGCGCTCGGCTGACCGCGGGTTAGTTGATTTTCGGGGATTGTATAGTAAAACCGGTTGGAAAGTCCCTCGGGTGGTGCGATTTGATACGCGTAAATACCCGTATGTATGGGTTAAATACAGTTTTATTGTGTTTAGTAAAATTCACTAAACAGGGTGATGGGGTGCGGTGACGGACTTGGTGTAGCTGTCACTCAGATTTGCGATGACTGATGCTGACTGTGGTGATGTCGCCAGATGCCCACATCGGCGATGCGTTGAAGTTTTGCGTTGGCGTGCGGATTCTCCTACGCAATTTCAGGGCAGCCTGATACCGAGTCGAATCGGTATTCGATATCTTTCAGAATTATTCAGTAAACCTTACTGTTGATTCTTGGGGGAGATATTGATGGCTGCTGTCTGCGCCCGCGTCCGGGCTGCTTCTGCGTTATCCGGCTGTGCTAAAGCGAGTGTCGTTCAGGGGCTGGCCGGTGGATTCGCCGCGGTGTGCGTGCTGCTGTTTTCTTCGCTCTCCCATGCTGACGACATCACTTATGGCTACGACGCCGTGGGGCGTCTGACCTTGGTGACGGTGTCGGGCAACACCGCGTATTACGACTACGACGCGGCCGGCAATATCACCGCGATTCGCCGGCAGGGGAGTGTCGCTGCCACGCGTGCGGATGATGCGTCGAATGCCACCGCCAGCCAGGCCGCTGCGCGTTGAGCCGGCTGGCCCGCGTGTTTCTTTCCCGCATCTGATCTGTCAGGTTTTCCATGCGAACTGTTCACGTTGCTGCCGCGTGCCGGCAGTCCCTGCAGCGTCCGTTCCTGCTGCTGCTGTTTGTCTTGCTGTCGTGGTTTGCCGCACCGCACGCGCATGCCGTCGACTGCCCGTCGAAGTACATTGCTGCGGGCGCTTATCCCGCCGATCCGGCGTGCCCGCTTAAGGCATCGACGGCCGATTTCGGCGGAATGGGCGGGTACGTCTGCGGTGACCCCGGTGAGATCGCGTCGTACTGCAGCGGGCCGTCCGCCGGCGCGACGGTTGAACCGGTCTCGCCGGATGAGAGCGTGGTCATCGACGGTGACGGCGTGGATGGCAACGCCGGCGGCGCGGGCGGCTGCGGTGGCGGCGATGCGACGGCGGGTTGCGGCAGCAGCACGTCGGGCGGGGATCCGGTCCGGCTGTACACAGGCCAGTTCCACCTTGTCGCCCATGACCTGCATGTTGCGGATCCGGCAGGCGCGCTCGATCTCGCACGGGTCTACCGCAGCAGCGCCTATGACACCTCGGGCAGACCGATGGC
>NZ_JBNDJO010000026.1:0-28314 GCF_050434965.1 Paraburkholderia sp. GAS38
TCTGGCTAGGCATGCAGCGAATAGTGGACTTCGTTGCCGGCATCAGGTACATGCGCGAGGTCGAGCAACAGACTTGTGTGTAATGGAATGCGTCTTGCCAACTCCTCCTTTGGCCACGATCGATATTAGCGGTGAACGCGGATTTTTTATCTCTTTTTCTAATCGCGCACTATCCTTGTAGCGCCCAAATAGTCCGGTCACAGAGTGTTCGAATTCCTCAGGGAGCGATGTTGGCAACGACCATCGTTTCTTGTGCATTCAATTTTCTGGCGGCTCAGCAAGTTTGCCATCTATTGCATTTTGAAATGCAAGTGATACTTCAAAAAAACCAAGCGCATCGATCGACGGATCAGATGCAACCGCGGCGCAGCGATACCAGTAAAACTCAGGAAATGGCCGATTTGGATGGCTGATGGCGTTTCGAATATCAAAAACTCCCACAGCACTCAATAGGCGCTCCAGTTCGGCAAGTCGGCTTGCGGAAGAGGTTCCACGTGCGGCAGCCTGTGCCAGTGCGAGAACCTCTCCTAGATAGGAATTTTCAACGATGAATTGCGTGATATTGCCCGTCTCAGCGGGGAACTCTTCAGGGCTTCTGCTAATTATATTTTTAGCAGTTGGAGATGTGTGGAGACCATCACCTCGTTCGCGGCAGAACCGCCCCAATGCACGTTCTAACTCATACACGATCATTGCACATTTAATGCGAGAAATCGGACTTTCCTGCATCTCATCCTCTAGCTAGAAAATTTTTATCGCTTGGTCTCCGCTGAAGCGGTTGGATCCACCGCATCAGTGCGAGCAAAGAATAACCTATTGGCGAAGATGGTGACAGAACGTGATTTCAACTCGATCAAAAGTGTCTGGTCAAGCGCTACCTAATCCAATGCAACGACATTTAGATCAATTTGACGACGCGTGACTGGTGTGGCCCGGGTGCTCAGCCACCTCTCGGTCAAGACTAGCAGCCCTGGCCGTTGATATCCAGTAAGCAGCCGTCGAGCTTTAATAAGTCGAATGACGGCAACGGGTCGGACAGCGCCCGCGGACAGGTGGCTCAGACTAGTTCTCCCTTCACTTGAAAGGAGAACGTCATGAAAGCGATTGACGAAGGAATCGCCGCGAGGATACCGTGGAACAAGGGCAAGCTGACGGGGCAGAAGCCTCCGCTGAAGCTCGGGGAAATCTGGGCCATTCGGATCCGCCTCCAACTTTCTGCGCGAGTTCGCGATCTCGCGATGTTCAATCTGGCAATCGACAGCAAACTGCGCGCGTGCGATCTGACGAAGCTGCGGGTTTGCGACGTTTGCCACGGGTACGCTGTCGCCAGCCGAACGACGATCATGCAGCAGAAAACTCAACGGCCGGTTCAGTTCGAGATCACAGAGCAGACCCGCGACAGTATCGGGACATGGATTAAGGCGGCAATGCTGACGCCGCCCGACTTCTTGTTTCCGAGCCGGCTCCACGAATCGCCGCATATCTCTACGCGTCAGTATTCGCGCGTAGTGCATCGATGGATCGCATCGATTGGACTGGACGACACCGCATACGGCACACACACGATGCGCCGTACGAAGGCGTCGCTGATTTATCGTCGCACGAAGAACCTCCGCGCAGTTCAATTGCTCCTAGGCCATACCAAGCTTGAGAGCACAGTACGATACCTTGGCATCGAGGTCGACGATGCTCTTGAGATGGCGGAGCAGATTGAAGTCTAAGCCGAGGTTCCTCCGGACGGCGATCGACCGTTGGTCGCTGTCCGGCCAGCAACGGACCTCCGCCGATGCGTTGCTCGATCGCTCGAACCGGCGTTCCACCGCGCAGACGGCCGTTCAATCCACCCACGTCGTGTCGCGTGTTCGCATGCGGCTTCCCGCTGAGATCGCTCTAACAAAACCACGGCGACCTCACTGAATTCGCCACAATTCCAAAGCTTCATCGTTTAGCTACTTATCGCCGGCTCCTCAGAGAACTCTTGTTAATATTAGTCCACCATAAAACGAGGAGGGAGATCGTGCCAACAGCGATCAAGAAAGTAGCTGCAAAGAAGTCGGCGGCAAAGAAATCGGCCCCTGAAGCCGCAAAGGCTTCTGAAAAGACGCGTTCATACATGTCGCAGGAAGACATTCCGGCGTTCAGCATCGATGAGGCGCTTGTCGTTGCCGAGGTCATCTTCGCCGAATACGGCGGTGGCCCCTCCACTCCCCTTGACGTTGCTGCTGGTCTCGAAATGCAGACCACGAACACCAAGTTCCGCATGCTTTGCGGTGCCTCAATTGCGTATGGCCTAACAACAGGCGGCTACAACGCCGCCTCCGTGTCCGTCACAGACCTAGCACGCCGCATCTGCAAACCCACGGAAGAGGGCGACGACCTGGTTGCCAAGCGCGAAGCTGTTTTGAAGCCACGAATTATTCGCGAGTTCCTGTCGAAGTATTCCGGCTCACAGTTGCCGCGCGACAAGATCGCCGAGCATGTCCTTGAACAAATGAAAGTGCCTGAAGACCGCACCAAGCAAGTCCTCGACATGATCATGGCGACCGCTGACAGCGTGGGTTTCATTCGCACGATTAAGGACAGGAAGTACGCGGACCTGGTGGGCACTCGTCCCGCTGGCTTAGACGAAGCACCTCCAGCAGATGAAGAAACTCCTGCTACCACGCCCGCCGCGCGCGCTGCGACGATCCCAGAACCAATTTCCGGCGAAGCCGCCATCGCTGTTCCCGGCCCGCAGGCATCTTCGGCCGCAACGGACGGTCGGATGCGTAAGGTGTTCATCACGCATGGTAAGAACACCACCTTCATTGACCCGATCAAAGAGCTTCTGGCGTTTGGTGAACTGATCCCTGTTGTGTCTGTCGAGAAGCAGTCCGTTGCTCAACCCGTTCCAGACAAGGTAATGAACGACATGCGCGGCTGTGCTGCTGCAATCATTCATGTAGACGGTGAACAGAAGCTTATGGACCCAGCCGGTGGCGAAGTCACGACGGTCAACTCAAATGTGCTGATCGAGATCGGCGCTGCGATGGCGCTGTATGGTCGTCGCTTCATCTTGCTGGTAAAGGACGGAGTCAAACTGCCGAGCAACCTTCAGGGCCTTTATGAAGTGCGCTACCAAGGTGACGCGCTCGATGGCGGGACAACCATCAAGCTCATGAAGGCGATCAACGAGATGAAGAACACGCCGATGCCCACGGCGGAGTAGTTAGGGTTGCGTTCGGATTATCGTACTCTTGTTGGGTTGCTTTAGTTCAGGGAACTACGCTATCAACATGAATCCGAACGTGCATTGTTGCGCTGGTGCCGCAAGTAGTGGCCGTCGTCCTTGTGCTGTCCAATGTCGGCAATGGGCAAGATCAGTCCGTAGAGAAACGCACTATGTCCGTTACGCCCTGCTACCTGCCGTTGTAACCGCGACGGCACGACCGGCCGCAATGGGTCGCGTGCTGTCCCATGCTGACAGGTGACACGCGGATTGATGCTATTTGCATAAGACGAAATTCGGCCACTTTGAGACATTGGCGGCGTCGCATGTCGCCCGTTCGAACGCCTCCTTTTCACCGCTCAACGGACACAAAGGCAGCGCCCTGTCGACGCAGCAGGAAGCGCTATTCGAAGACAGCTTTTCTGGCATGCGTTAGTGCGAAGGCTCGCAGTTCAAGAGGGCAAAGTGTCATTTGCGGCGTCGACGCGCCGGCATTCATCTGGCGCCTCGTGCCGCTTTTCGTCCTATTCGGAAAGTGACTTCCTGTCGCTTTCGGGTTTCCTAGAGATATTTCAATGGGTTTACAAACGTTCGCAAGCCCACATTCCTTAATCCAATTGAAAGCCGACGAGAGCTGATCGAGCTCATGATCTCGGGAGTGCGTCGAGTTTCGATTTAAGAATATCCCTGTCCACACATTCCCGGTCCCAGAAGAGTCGCATCAGGATTTACACTAATTCTGCTCTTAAATGTTTGAAGAATTTGGCTTCTTCGGCTACCACTTCTCTAGATCCCTGCGACCGAAACAGAAAGAAACATCCGGGAGAATAAAAATGAATTTGAAGTTCACGCTGTTAGCAGCGGTCGCCTGCCTTAGCGCCTGCACGACGCCGGCGGTCGAATACGATACGATGAGCGGTCCTCTGACGAAGAATGACGGAGCCTCCGCGCCTACACTCTTTCGCGTCCCGCGTTCAATCATCGAGATTGCCCCGGATCCGAAAGTACCGGTGGCGACCGTTCAACCCACTGCGCTTGATGTCGTACCCGTGGCCGACCGGACCGCGCTGCCGAATAATCCCAACTTGATGTACACGCTCTCGGTGTCGCATGACAAAACCGGAACCATCAGTCGCGCGGATTTCACTAGCCTTGGCGCTGATAGCTCCGGCTTTCCATTTCCTTCTTGCGATACCGTTGTGCTGACGATTTATGGAGCACCGGGAACCACATTCGGTGGTGTCGTGACCGTTGTCCCTACCGAGCTTGCTATAGCCACGGGTACGGGAAATGTGGGCGATCTCCCCCTGTACAAGGCGGTGCCAAGGGATAACCTCATCTCCACGACAACGACCAAGCTCACCTATTTTGGCGACAGCATGATCCCAAAGACGGTGGGTTCAGGGACGACGGACAACATACAGTCGGAAGTCACCTCGGTATCAACGATAGCCGCGGCGGTGATACCCATCGCGCTCGCTGCGGCACCAGCCGCAGCGGCGCCTGCGGTGAATTCCAAAACTGCAATCCCAATCACGAGCCTCAGTTTAACCACTGCGGACAACGACGATCTATATTTGATTCCGCTACCCACCAAAGGCACGATCACCGCACATCAGACGTGCGGTGCAGATGTAAGCGATAGCGCTGACGTTCAATCGAAAGCGGCTCAAGGCGCCTCGGATGCCGCAGCGGTGATTAAGGAGGCCGCGGCGATTTACACGCAGGTAAAAGGTGGAAGCGCCAACGTTGTGAAGACTGCGGGGAAGTAAATGGAGATCTCCATCCGCTTCGGCGCTCTGATTCTCACCTGCATGCTCGGGTCAATTGCAGATGCACACTCATTTGGCGAGATGGCATCCACTCTTGGCCCGTCGCACGATTCGGTCGCTGAGGGCATGGTCGCTACCTTGTCGGCCGCGGCTGGCAAGTACGGCGTTTCGCCGGAACGTGTGCCGTATTTGCAGGCCGTGACGCTTTCGAATCTGATCTGGACCTTCCCACAGGGCCAGCCCCACGTCCTGAAGGTCTGCTTCGGACCGTCTGGCAACTACACGCCTCAAGGCAGTGCTGTTGGTCAACCCTGGGGAATCGACACGGATTTTGGCAAACAGATCGCGAACGCGGTGATTCAAATTGCGCCCGAATGGCTGCAGAATACCGACCTTAGTATTGATTTCGGTCCTGCCGGCAATCCCTACCGGTGTCCAGATCAACCCGGAGCTGAAACATTGTATCAAATCCGTGTTTGGGTGGATTACACGGTGACGCCGACGACATACGGATCCTTGGTGGGAAATAATTCAGCATGGGAAAATATCGGAAACCAGTCCGGCACCCAAGGATTCACGCAGCCATACAGCATGGTTTTGAGTTTTCATCCATTTAATGTTGACTTCACGGACCAATCGCGTCGCCGGTATTTCATATTGCACGAGTTCGGGCACGCTCTTGGATTTCTTCACGAGATGCAGCGAATGCAATGTAAATGGAACTACGCTGCCTTGGTCCCGGCTTACTTTAGCTCGGTACCGGATGCCCAAGCGCAAGTTGCGTACATCTCTAACTTCGCCAATGCATATCCTGCTCCCAATGGGGCCGCTGGAAAGCTCATTCAGACCGCAATCAACGTGCACTCGATCATGGGATACGATTTTGAGTCGTCTGCTGTTTTCCTTGATGGCGAGAACGACGTTTGTTACACGAAGACGTTGACTAACAGTCTCACCGTTTACGATCGTCAGGGCTTCGCGGACGTTTATGGGAAGCAAAGCGCGCCGACGCTGGCCGCAGCGACGACGTTCGCGGTGCAAGGCGCGGAAACTCTTTCCAAGCTGGACATCGAAGCACCCCAAGTGGCGTCGCTGCTTCGTGACCCACGTGTGGCCCCCAGCGCCGAAGGTGCTTTCGTGGAGTTGAAGAAACGTGCTAGTCCACGCGTGGTTCAAAAGGTTCGAAACGCCATCACGCTGACCCAGAACGAGCAACTCGCCGTCAGGGCGGCGCTAAACTATCGTGCGGGCAGGATTGCCGCGTACCCCGCTACCGTGAACGCAAAGCCCGCCGTCCCAGCGAGCCAGTAGCGTTAAATTCAAGGCTAAAAGCACGGCCGGAAGGCAAACGCATCGTGCGCCATCCGTCTTTTCTCTTCCGGGGCTCCTAAGCGATCGCAGCAGTCAGGGCTGAAGTAACGCTACAGTGCCTCTGCTGAGGGAAATGCATGTGCGACCTCCTCTCAGTTGGTACGCTCCGGCATCCCATTGGATGGATACTGCGGCGCTATTCAGGCAAGCGGAGTTCTAGGCGGCATTCGTGAGCCTTCGCGCCCCCCGCGCCCTTGTAGGCGGAACTCGCTCCACTTTGCGTGTGCGTCTCATCTCAGTTCCGAACCGGTCAGATCTGATTTCGCGCTCAGGTGTCTGCAACGGGTCGCGTGCTGCCGATCGCAACCGTGTGAGGATGAAAGTCATCATGCTACTTGCATGAGGCAGCACCCGGTCAGAGGTCGCCGCTTGCGGGTAGAGCGCATCGACGGGCCGATTTGGGTCGACTTCTGCCGATTCCGCGCCGATTCCGCGAGGCGCATCCAGACGCACTCGCCCGCCCTTCTCCATCCGCTGTCGAACCAGTGTCACCCTGAAAACGCCAACCGAATCGACACGTGCGACGCGCTCGAAACGCGTGGCGCGCTGACACGACAGACCTGTCGACAGGTCACATTATTTTGACGTAGCACTGCTTTTTCTCGACCTGTTCGAGTTTGAATCCCTTCTGGGTCATGCATGAAGAGATCTCGTCCGGGAACGGATTCAGATTAAAAATCCGTTGGTCGATTTTGGGGGAAATTCCATGATCCAGTTCGTCTTGCGCCTCAGCGCAGGACGCCTTCGCGAGTCCGATCTTGACGGGCTCCCCGGTGATGCGGTTGCGAATTTTTTCATACTCTCCGCTTTTGCAAGCCGAAACGGCGTCCTTCAGATGTTGCGTGTAAAGGACGTCGACGCACGCGTTGGCTTCCCGGTCCGCATCCTTGAACACCGCCGCGACGGTCTGGGACTTCCACTCGGATTCGTAACGCGAAGTCTCCTCAAGCGGCCAGCAGCCGCACCCCGTCAGCGTCAGCACCAGGGCAGCCATGCCCGCGCGGGAAAGCCATCGCTTTCGTACTTGCATAAGTCCGGCTCTTTTGAAATTGGAATGGTTCAAGCAGGATGCGGGGCGCTTTTCAAAACTCGTAGCCGATAACGCTCATCTCGTACTGGACCGTCGGGTGAGATTGCAACCAAAGACAAATAATACCTCCTACAATGCATTGGGTTTGATCAGGTATCACAACGCTGACTACGGCAGTGTGTATCAGAAGCCATCGTGCGTCGTGCCCACGATCGATCCGATTGTCGCCCCGCCATCCCGCTGCCATGCAAACTGGATAAGACGGAAGACCTTAGCGAGAGCGATTTCATTATCGGGTTGTAAGCGGATGAGAGCGCGCTCGATCACTTGCATTAAAACCGGTGGGTTACATTTGTTACCATGAACGCATATCAGCGAGGCAAGCGATGGGCAAGGAGTTTTTTATCAAGGCAGCGCGCGCTCTTAAAGGGCCGATCGAAGATGGGCAACTGCTGGCCATTACTCGTGGCAACCTGCGCTCCGACATCGCACAGGGCACAAAAAGGTTCGCAGCGATGGATTTGCTGCAGTGTGAATATGTCATCGACAGTGGCCAGATAAAATCTTCTATCGGTGGAAAAATTCTGGAATCGACAACCACATTTAGTGCACACGACAAGGTGGCCATTGCCGCGTTTGTGATCTCCGTGCAAAGCAAGATTTATCTATTCAACCACTTGAACAAGACCGATCTGGTCGCACACTCATCGTTTGTCGGGAAGTTCGCCAAAGGCGCAGGTGAAATCATGATCGTCGGCGGCAAGGTCAAACTGATACACGCGCACAGCGGGCATTTTCGCCCAGGCGTTCTCAACATTTTTCATGTCGTCAAGCATTTCCGCGATCTGGGCGTGCTCGCCGTCGACGCAAAGGTCGGCTTTGTAACAGATCCTTTTATCTCGATTGAGATGCCTCAGCCCACCAAGACGGACAGCGTGCAGTTTTCGTGTTTACTGGGTGAGCAAGAACAACAGGCCATTTTGCAGAACGAGCAAGAAATCACTCAACTCCAGCTTGAATTGGAAAAACTAAGGCAACCCATCTCGGAGACTGCTGTTTCTGAATACAGGGCACAAAAACTCCTTGAGGCAAGCAAAGAGTTAGAGGATGTTGAGGGGACAAAGGATCTGTGCATCATGCTGGAGATGCTTTCTGATTATGAGAGTCAAAAAAAGTCAGCCGAGGAAAATAAACGCCTGGCAAATGAAATAAACATTGAAAAATATCGTGAAATGATCGTCAAGGAAATGAAAAAGATATCCAATAGAATCGAGGATGCACTGAGTCTGATCGACGATATAAAGAGCACTATGACGAGGCAAACCATTTCAGTGATTTACAGTGCCATCTATTTCACGGATTTTGTCACCACGCACTATGAAAAGCTGAAAGCGAACCATGTACCCGCAGTTTATGACAACGCGCTTTGATTGTTCGTACCGCGCCCTGGTCGCTAGCGCTACCTGTCGGTGCAGGTTGCGCATGACGCACTGAGACTACAACAGGGTGTTTTCGACAGGCGCCCCATTAGCGACGCCCGTTATCGAGAAAGCTGAGGAACCCTTGTGGGTCGACTTCTGCAGGTCGCATGCCGATTCAGCGGAAGCCCATACAACAATAAACTACCGCTGATACCGCACCGGCAACGCCGTCGAATACTTGATCTGCTCCATTGCAAAACTCGAGCTCACGTCATACAACGGCACGGCAGCGATCAACAACTTATAGACCCGATCGTAGTCATCGATATCCGAGACCACCACCCGCAGCAGGTAATCCGTCTCGCCACTCATCCGATACACCTCCACCACCTCCGGAATATCCTGCACGGCACGCGTAAACGTAGCCGCCCACGCCTCCGTATGCTGATTGGTCCGCACCGCGACGAACACCGTCGTGCCCACGCCGAGCTTGCGCGGGTCGCATAGCGCCACCTGAGCGCGGATTACCCCAGTTTCCTTGAGCCGCTGCAGGCGCTTCCAGCATGGCGTCTGCGACAGGTTGACCCGCTGCGCGAGTTCGGCGATCGGCATGGTCGCGTCTTCCTGAAGCAGTTCCAGCAGCTTGCGGTCGATGATATCCATTCCCATATCCACCCCCAGACAGAAAATTATTCTACTTTTGCCCAATCAAGGGGAATTATATGAAAACTCTTTCTCCACGCAAACCGGTATAAATATTCCTGTCCGATAACCGAATCCCAGCGCCTGCGCCGCCCTCATGAGCCACGATATTTCCCAGCCTGCTGCCGACCGCTCCACGCCCCCACACGCTTCCGTGCTGCACGGAAATGAAGCCGTGCACACCTCGCCTGCGTCAGCGGCCGCGCCAAAGTGCGCGAGCCAGCCGATCGCACGCCTGTGCGACGCGCTGGACGCCGCCTTCGACCAATTCGCGGACACCGTCGACCCATCGCAACATGCAGCCTTCGCACTCGCCATCAGGACGGCGCTCGCCACAGCGGCCGCCGATCCGGCGCTCCTCGCACCGGCGCAACGCGAGGGCTCAACAGACTCGTACCGTCGCCACCTGCTGGCCGCCGATCCGCACGGCCGCTATGCCATCGCCGCGCTGGTCTGGATGCCGGGTCAAGCGAGCCCGGTACACGCCCATCAGACGTGGTGCGGCTACGTGGTGCTGGACGGCACCTTGTCGGAAACGGTGTATGACTGGAACGAGGCGCAGCAGCTTGCGACCGAGACACGCTCGCATCCGCGCGCGAGCGGCGCCGTGTCGTTCGTGCGCGCCGGGCGTCGCGGCATCCATCGGCTCGGCAACGCGAGCGACGCACCGGCCGTCTCGCTCCATATTTACGGCGTCGAAGGTTCGCAGATCGCCACGCACGTGAACGACCTGCTCGGCGTCGTCGATCGCGCACCGGCCCTCGCGGAACCGGCCGTCGCCTGAGACCGTAGAGGCGTGCCTGGTTTTTGCGCGCCTAGCTTTTCCCCGCCTCACCGGCAGTAGGAATCTGCGGCGCGACCGGCGCGGGACCCGTCGAGGGCGGCGCCGGCCGCGGCTCGTGAGAAACGTCGCGGGCCGCCATTGCCAAACCGCCTGTGCGAGCGCCGCCAGCCCCGCCATGCGGCACGTCGCCATGCTCCGAGACACGCGCATGCATCGGCAATTCATCGTCCGGCAGCGGCTGCCCCTCGCTATCCTTCGACGAGGTGTAGATGCGCATTTGCGGCACCGGAATCTCGATACCGGCTTCGTCCATCTTGCGCTTCAGACGCAGGTTAAACGCACGCGCCACGCTCCATTGCTGCAGCGGCCGCGTCTTGATCTGCCCTTTCACGACCATCCAGTTTGGATCGAAGCGGTCGAGTCCCCACACTTCGATCGGGCCCAGCATTTCGCGCCGGTAGCGGAAGTCGGCCATCAGATCCGCACCTACCTCGCGAATCAGTTGGGTGACCTGATCGACGTCGGCGGAAAAGCCCATACGCACTTCGAACACCGCGTAGGCAAAATCGCGCGACAGGTTTTTCACGATCTTGATCTGCGAAAACGGAATGGCGTGGATCGCGCCCTGGCCGTCGCGCAGCCGCACCGTGCGAATCGACAGATGCTCGACCGTGCCCGCATGGCCGCCGTCGACGTCGATCCAGTCGCCCACCGAGATGGTGTCCTCGATGATGATGAACAGGCCCGTGATCAGGTCGGTGACGAGCGACTGCGCGCCGAAGCCGATCGCAAGACCGATCACACCCGCGCCCGCCAGCAGCGGCGTCACGTTGATGCCGAGGTTCGCCGCGGTCACGATGCCCGCAACCGTCACCAGCGTCACGAACAGCGCATTGCGCACGAGCGGCAACATGGTGCGCGCGCGCGTGCTGGCGTTACGCGATTTGCTGCGTGAACCGCTCGGCGTGAGCGCTTCCCTGATCGCAGTGTCGATCAGAATCCACAGCAGCCAGGCAATGAACCAGGTGGCAAGAATCGCCATGACCGCATGGGCGATCCCGCGCGCCGCGACGTTCTCCTCGATCACGCTCGCAAGCGACACGCCCCACAGCCGCGCCGCCAGTTCGAAAAACGCCAGCCAGATGAACAGCGTCGCCAGCGTCCCCACGAATTGCAGCAGTCTGCGCAGGTAAGGCGAGCGGCGATGCCTGCGGATATCGCGCGGCCGCGTCACGCGCAACACGATGGCCGACAGGAAGAACGCCAGCACCAGAAACAGCGCGGTCACCACGGAGATCTGCAGCACGTTCTCGTTCGAACCCGAACCGCCGATCGTGGCAATCACCGAGGCGCTGGCCAGCAGCAGCACCGGCACATGCCAGAGCGAGGCGAGCACGTCGAAGGCATCGGTTGCGGCCTTATGGTCGTGGCGCGCGTCGTAGGTCCGGTTGCGGATCAGGTGCGCCACGGGCCGGCGAAACGCCAGCGCGAAATACGCGGTCAGGACGGCGGCAACCATATTCGCCGCCGTCGACACCAGTTCGGCCAGATTCGGCCCGAGCTGATGCGCGACATCGTAGTTCACCGCCGCATCGCCCAACGCGGCGCACACGCCGATCGCAAACAGCAGCCGGCGCGCATGTTCGAGCAGCACGCGCACCGCGACGCGCCGATGCCCCGAGCCGAACAGCGAAAACATGATGAGACAGATCGCGGAAAACACCGCGCCGGCGACGATCGCATAGGCGACCACCATCCCCAGCGTGCGGCCGAGCGCATCGGGCATGGCCCGCGCGAATACCAGCGCGGCCAGAAACGCGACGATCCATGGACTGGCCCGCCGCAGCGCGAAGATCAGCAGCTCACCGCTCGTCGGATTCGGCTTGAGTTCGAACACCACGTGGTAGCGTTCGTGCAGCCGGCGCTGCACATAGATCAAGACCCATGCGCATGCGCCCCAGCCGGCCAGCATCGCCACCATGTCGAGCAGGATCTTGCCGAAACTCTGCGGCCCCTGGCTCGTGACGATGGTGAACAACTCGTTGCCGGCCGCGTTGAAACGCCCGGCCCAATAACGCAGCGGCGTGCGACCCTGATGCACGCCGGACTCGAACGAAGCGATTCCCGACGCGATCGCACCCAGCAAACCGGGACTCGGCTGCGCAGGCGGCGCCGGCGCGACCGTGCGGCTGACGTCGCGCAGCTTCTTGAGCTGGGCGACGAGCGCCGTGCGCTGGCGATCGTTGTCGAGCGTCGAGATCACACTGTCGAGCGAGCGCGCAAGCTCGGCCTGGCTCGCCGGCGACGGCGCGGAGGCCGCTTCGGCCGCCGAGGCGGCATCGGACGCGGGCGTTGCCGTCGCGCTGTTGATCAGGCTCTGCAATGCCGGAATCACCGGCGTCGCGCCGGCCGCGTGGGCGGGCTTCGGCGCCGCGAAAAGGCACGCCAGCACGGCCACCACGATCAGCCACGCACACAGCGGCGCAGCCTGCGCCGACGGCCGCAGGCCCGCGGCACGGCTGCGCCGGGGGTCGGAAGACAGATGACGGAAAAAATAAAAGGCAGTGCGAAACGCCCGTTGCCCGCCGGTGAACGGCGCAGCCCCGGACTCACACCGTTTTTGGCATGACTTCATGGCAATCCGTGACAAAACGGGAGACGCCAAGTGTAGCCGCACTTGCCACAGGCCGCGCAGGTGTATGCGTAACGGAATGTTAGGACGCTTGCGCGGCCGGCTGGGATCAGTAAGCGACCGTCGCGATCTTGCGGATGAAACGGCCCTGCTCCAGCTCGTCGACAAACGCGATCGCGTAGTCTTCAGCCGAAATGCGGCTATTGCCGCTGGCGTCCGCCAGCAGCGTGTCGCTGCCCGTGCGGAAGACGCCGGTCCGCTCGCCGGGGGCGATCAGCGCCGCAGGGGCGAAAAACGTCCAGTCGAGATCGTTTAGCGTGCGGTAAAACGTCAGCGCGTCGCGGTGGGCCAGCGCCACCGGCTTATAGGCGTCCGGAAAGCCTTCCGTGTCGACCAGTTGCTTGCCGGGTGCCACTTCCAGCGAGCCCGCCCCACCCACCACCACGAGACGCTTCAGGCCCGCCGCACGCACACCCTCCACCAGCGCGCGGGTCGCGGTCACGACGACAGCCGCGTCGTCGCGCGGCGGCGCATAGGCGCTCGCCACCACGTCATGGCCGCGCACCGCTGCGGCGACGCTGGCGGCGTCGAGCAGATCGGCCTGCGCTGCCTTGAGGTTGGCGACGTCCGTCGGCACGCGCGCGGGATTACGCGCCAGTGCCGTCACCTGATGGCCGCGACGCGCCGCTTCCGCCGCAATCCGCGAACCGATTACGCCCGTTGCGCCAAACAATGCGATCTTCAATGCCTTGCTCATTTCTGTATGCTCCTGTGATTGGCTTATATGTAACCACGTTGATTACATATAACGCCGAAAAAAGAGGGGCTTGGCCCCCCGCTTGTATCTGCACGTCCCTGCCTGTCCTGCTTGAACCTCCAGCCGCCGCACAGCGCCGCCCTATCCCGCCGGCCGCCGCTTGCGTTCGCGCTGGCGCTCGGCCTTGACCAGGTCAGCGGTGGCATCCGCCAGCGTACGGCCTGCGAGCGACGCCTCCATGGCCTGCTGCGCCTCATCGATGATGCCGCGCAGCACGACCTGGATATTGCGCCCCACCATGCAAGCCGGATTCGGTTCCTCGCGATGCAGCGCGAACAGTTGCGCATCGTCGACGGCGCGGTACACCTCCAGCAGCGTGATCTCGTCGGGCGGCCGCGCCAGCAGCGCGCCGCCGCCCGCGCCGAGTTGCGACGTAGTGAGTCCGGCGTCCGCGAGCATCGTCAGCAGACGGCGGATCAGCGCGGGATTTGTGTTCACGCTGCCTGCAATCATGTCCGACGAAAGCGGCAGGCCATCCTGCAGCGACAACAACGCCAGCACGTGGACCGCAAAGGCAAACCGGCTACTCGTATTCAAAACGCACCTGTCCGGCGACGACAATGTGTAACCATAGTAATTACATTTAACCGCGCTGTCAAACCGGCGCAGCCAACCGCGGCTCCGCCGTGCCTCGCATGCACATCCACCGCTCGAACCTGCGGCGTCATTTGTCCATCTGCTTTTGTGCGTCGCTGCTGCTGTCGCTATCGCTCGACGCAGCGGATGCCGACGAAGCCGCCGTGGTATCGGACCACTGCTGCAGCTTGCGTCCCGCGTTTTGCAGGCCTGCGCCGGTCAGCGACGCCGCCTTGTTGAGCTCCGCGCTGCTCTCGCTCGCCGCGCTCTGCAGATTGGCTTGCGCGCTGGAGGCGAGCGCCGACGGATCGATGGTGATGGTCGGCGCGGAAGCCGCCGAATCGATGTTCTGTTTCGCCGCGTCGACCTGCTGGCCGACATAGCTCGCGGCCTGGTTGAGCGACTGCCCGGCCTGTTGCGCAGCGTCATCCATCTTGCCGGCCAGCTGGCCCGCGGAGGCGTCGTTTTTCTGGCACGCGGCCAGCGCGCCGAGCAGGACCCCAGCCAAGGCAACACGGCGAACGAGGGGACGGTGGTTGAATGAAATCATTTTGGAATCTGAGCCGCAGCAAGCGGCTTCCCTATACGGCAACGAACTCATGATACGCCCTGGCGCTGCTCACCCTGCACTTCGGGCAGGCAGACGCCCGTGCGGGAGACGCTGCGTGCAAGGCCAAACGCCGGCGCTCGACGCGCCGTTCGTCGCTGTACTGTCAAACACGTTGGAGTAGACTCGCTGAACGTTCGATGTGTTCCGCAGTTCAACTGGAGGCATGCGATGGCAGCAAAGAAGATTCTGTTCCTGACCGGCGATTTCGCCGAGGATTACGAAACAATGGTGCCGTTTCAGGCACTGCAGGCGATCGGCCATGTGGTCGACGCGGTGTGTCCCGGCAAGTCGGCCGGCGAGCGCATCAAGACGGCCATTCACGACTTCGAGGGCGACCAGACCTACACCGAGAAGCCTGGCCACCAGTTCACCCTGAACGCCACCTTCGACGACGTGGACCCCGGCCAATACGATGCGCTGGCGATCGCAGGCGGCCGTGCTCCGGAGTATCTGCGCCTGAACCAGAGAGTGATCGACATCGTGCGCCAGTTCGCGGAACAGCGTAAGCCGATCGCTGCGATCTGCCATGCGGCCCAACTGCTGGCCGCCGCCGACGTGATCCGCGGCAAGCGCATTTCCGCTTATCCGGCTTGCGCGCCGGAAGTGAAGCTCGCGGGCGGCGAGTACGCCGACATCCCGGTCGACGCGGCCATCACCGACGCCAACTTTGTCACCGCGCCCGCATGGCCGGCCCATCCCGAGTGGCTGCGGCAATTCCTCGTGCTGCTCGGCACGCGCATCGAACTCTGAGATTTCCCCACACGTCGGGTCGCCGCTCAGGCGCCCGACGCCTCATCCCTTCCGCAGCATTTCCCGCGCGAGAACAAGGCCTGCAACCGGCACCCTTGCGCGCGGATTGCATTGAGATGTGCCGGCTCATACCCAACTGCATTTGAGACTAGTCCGATAGTTCATCGCGAACGGCCTTCCTATAGTCGACGGTTGACTTTGGAGCCCCTTTCGATGGAACTGACAGACTGGATCGTCGTCCTCGTGATCGCACTCATGGCGATCGCTTTCTTCTGCGGCCGCGCCCCGGCCCGCTGGTCGCTCGAGAACCGCGCGCGCCGCTTCACCGGCACCCGCCTGCTCGTGCAGGCTGCGTTCTCACTCTGGGCTGCCCTGCTGATCCTGGTACGCGGACTGTTCGCGCTCGACGGCCTGCTGGGCATGCGCCCCGCACCGCACATCGTGATCCTGGGCGCGGCCATCCTGATGGCGTTCGGCTGCTACTGGTCGATTCGCGCCAGCAAACTGCTGAAGCCACGCCGCATCTTCACCGCGTACTAAGTCCCGGCGCGCCCAGCGCCAGCATCTCGGGCTCTTCGCGCGGCACACGAATCTCCGCCTCCGGCAACGTGAAATAGAAGGTCGTGCCGACCCCTTCGGTCGACTCCGCCCACACGCGGCCGCCATGCCGCTCCACCACGCGACGCACCAGCGCCAGTCCGATCCCCTCGCCGGTTGCGACGTTGCCGTGCAAGCGCTGAAACGCGTTGAACAGACGCGGTATGGCGACAGCCGGAATCCCGAGCCCGTTGTCTTTCACATAGAAAATACGTAACGAGTGGACGCCGGGCGGCGCCGGCGTCGTCCCGACTTCGACGCGTCCATCGCGCGACGCATCGAGGTAGTTGATCGCATTGCCCACCAGATTCGCGAACACCTGTTCGAGCGCGGTCGGATCGCCCCACACCGAGGGCAGATCGTGGACTACCACGCGTGCCCGGCGCGCCCGGATCGATACCTGCATCGCATCGACCACACGCTGGACGATGTCGCGCACATGCACCTGCTGACGCCGGTACTCGACGCGGCCGACGCGCGAGAGCCGCAACAACGCGTCGATGATGTGCGACGCACGCAGCACCGCGGTCTGCAGGTAATGCAGCGCCTCGCCGATATCCTCGTCCACCAGTTGCTCGATATGCTGCCGCCGCTCGGGCGTCAGCGACGACAGCCGGACCGCTTTGCGCAGGTCGTCGCAGGCATGAATCAGTTCCTTCGAGAAGCCCTGCAGGTTGACGAGCGGCGCGCGCAGATCGTGCGACACGCTGTAGATAAACATCTCGTTTTCCTGGGTCTGCTGACGCAGCGTCTCGTTGATGGCGGTCAATTCATTGGCGCGGCGCGCCAGATCGGCCTGGAAACGGGCCTGGATGCGCTCCGCCTCGAGCAGGCGCCGGCTCGTCTCGTGCAGCGTCTGATCGAGCCGGGCGATTTCGTCCGAGCCGTGGTCGATCGGCGCGAGCGGTTCATTGCTGGCGAGCCGCCCGGCGTTGTCGGAGAGCAGCGCGAGCCGCCCGCGCACGCCGCGCGTGAACAGCCACACGGCCAGCGCGACGAACAGCAGCGAGCCAAACACGGCGGCCACCACCAGCACCTGCTGCCGCTCGCGCGCGGCCTCGGCCTCGGTCGAACGCTGGGTGTCGATGAGCCGCTCCTCGTTCTGGAACGCGGTGATCTGGGCGCGGAAACGGTCGAGCACGTCGGTCGTGGCCAGTTCGCTGAACCGTTCGATGACGTCGCGCCGGCGCCCCGAATGCAACAGGTCCTGCACACGGTCCGACCATTGCCGGTACGCCTGCACCGATTGACGGATCTGCACCGCGCGCTCCACCTGCGGTGGATTGTCGGCCACGAGATCGGCCAACTGGTCGATGCGCCGGTCGATGTCCATCCATAGCGCGACGGGCGTCGTGACATCTGCGCTATTGCTGAGCACCGCGCCGCGCAGACGCACCGAGTCGAGCAGCACCGGCTCCAGAATCGCCGTGGTCTGGCGCAGCACGTCCTCGCTGTGGGCCTGCCAGCGCTCGGCCTGCGCGGCATCCACCTGTGCCTTGACCAGCCCCGACAGGAGGGCGAGCTCGAACACGGCAGGAATCGCGATCAGCAACAGCCCTTTGGTTGTCAGTCTCATGCGTACGCGAAGGAGTTCGGGAGCCCGGCAGGCCGCGCAGGGGACAGCACATTATGTCGGCGTTTGCCCTGGATGACAAAGGCCGTCAGCATGGCCGCCCGCCCGGCGGCATGGGACCACTCCGCTCGCGCCGGTTGCCACGACATGCACCATGCACGGCGCATTGACTGCGCCCGTACGCGCGGTCTGTCACCTGTCCCCACATGCTTGTGTGATGATAAAATCGCCTGCTGGAGATGGCATTCTCCTTTAACCGCCCAGACAGGGCTGATGATGCCTGCATGCCCGGATGATTGCGGATACGCCGTGTCTGCGCTCACCCCGGTTTGTCGACCTTGCCAGGCGTCCTTCCATGTATTTATCTATTGTCGCAGTGGGTATCGGCGGTGCACTGGGTTCACTGTTCCGCTGGTTTCTCGGTATCCGTCTGAACGGCGTCTTCCCCGCCCTGCCGCTCGGCACCCTCGCCGCCAACGTGATTGCCGGTTATGTCATCGGCGTCGCCGTGGCGTTCTTTGCCCGCTTGCCCGAGCTGGCCCCCGAGTGGCGGCTCTTCGTCATCACCGGGCTGATGGGCGGCCTGTCCACCTTTTCGACCTTCTCCGCCGAAGTCGTCCAGCGCTTGCAGGAAGGTCGTTTCGGTTGGGCCGCCGGCGAAATTGCCATTCACGTGTCCACGTCGCTGGTGATGACGGTGCTGGGAATCGCGACCGTATCGCTCGTGACCCGCTAGATAGACGCATCACCCTGTTTCATTTCGCTTGCCGCAATCGCGCAATGCGAGTCGATTCAATACGCATTAAATAAAGAGATATTGCGGCGCCACGCCGCGCGCCCTCTCCTTCTCATCCGCCAATATCTAGTTCACGGACGAAAAAAAAGGCGTCACGTGACCGTGACGCCTTAAAAAGTTCTAGCCATTCCGAGGGCCGTGCTAGAACCTGAGAGAGGGGATTCGAAAGCGTCGCCTGACAGCGCCACACGCGTGAATTGCCGTTGGCGCCTTGCTGGCCCGGGCTGTAGAGCATGTCGGGCGAGGCTGAGGCTACCGTGCCGAACTCACACGCAAGCCTTCCTTTCGAAATGTGATTCCATTTTTTACGGTTATGCTGACTAAGTCAAGCAAAATCTAATGCAGCCGGGCACTGCCGGCGGCACCCTTCTATTACAATGAATCGTCATATCAAATAGGGCCAGCATGCGTCATTATGGTGCAAGTTCGGCACTGCCGCTTTCGGTTCGGCGGCACAGCACAAATGTGTAAAATGAAACAAAGTTTCACAATAATGAGATGACCCACGAATCCATGCTCCCCCGCGGCACCGATCCCGTCAAGGAAAAAGACGGCTCAGGAGACGAAGTTACGGCGCTCGCGCGCGGCCTGACCGTGCTGCGCTGTATCGCGGCAGCCGATTCCCCGCTCAGCAACCGCGAACTGACCGAGCTCACGGGCATTCCGAAACCGACCGTGTCGCGCATCACTGCGACGCTTGTCAGCGCCGGGTTTCTGTTTCGCCTGCCGGACAGCGAACGTTTCGTGCTGACTTCGTCCGTGCTGGAATTGAGCAACGGATTTCTGCGCAACTTCGATATTCGCGCGCGCTCGCGGCCGTTCCTGATCGATCTCGCCGAACGCACCTCGCTGTCCGTGCATCTGGCCGTGCGCGACCGGCTCGACATGGTGGTTATCGACGCCATCAAGCCGCGCTCGGCCGTGCTGGTGTCGCGGCTCGACATCGGGTCGCGGATGAACCTGAGCCGCACCGCTGTCGGCCGCGCCTATCTGGCCGTGCTGTCAGAGCCCGAGCGTCAGAAACTGCTGCTTGGGCTGCAGGCTGCCGAAGGCGACGACTGGGGGCAAATTAGCAACCGGCTCGGCCAGGCGCTGCAGGAAACCGCCGCCCATGGCTTCGCGATTGCCACCGGCGAGTGGCACGACGGGCTGAACGCGATCGCGGCCGGTTTCATCGGCCCATCCGGCGAGCGCTATGCGGTCAATTGCGGCGGCTCCGCCCACCAGTGCCCACGCGACTGGCTGATGACGCGCGCGGCGCCGCTGCTGCTCGAATGCATCGCCAACATTGCCCTCGAAATTGGCGGCACGCCAGGACGGCGGCTGGACAATTGAGCGGCTGCGCGGCCCATTCCACGAGGACCCGCCGGACCGCTGCCGGCACGCGCCGCCACGTGCGGCACGCAGCGGTCCGCGCGGTGTAACGCGCGTAACCAACAGAAAAATACATCACTGGACGGTAAGGAAGCCAGGGACGTACGATCATGCTTTCGTCCAGCTTGCTGTGGCCGATCCGCGCTGTCCAACGTGTTGCATTTCGCACACCTGCCTAACTCCACGCCCGTTACCTGATCGAATCGATGGACGAACAACAACAGCATTCGGAAACTTCTCGCACACCCGCCCCGGCGCACCAGCCGTCCACCGCCGGGACCAGCCAGACAAAGAGCGGCGGCAAACGGCATCGGGGGCGCACTATCGGACTGATCGTCGCCGCGCTGGTCGTCGCGGGCATTGTGGTGTGGCGCTGGCATCCATGGGGCGGCCCGGCCGGCGGCGCGGCGGCGCAGAGCGAGGGCGGCGGCCGCCACGGCCGCGGCGGCCCTGGCGCGTTCGCCAACCTGGCGCAGCCGGTGCACGTCGCCACCGCGACGCAAGGCGACATGCCGGTCGTGCTGACCGCACTCGGCACGGTCACGCCGCTTGCCACCGTCACCGTGCAGACGCAGTTGAGCGGCACGCTGCAGACGGTCGCGTTCCAGGAAGGTCAGATGGTCAAGAAGGGCGACCTGCTCGCACAGATCGACCCGCGCCCGTATCAGATCTCGCTTGAAAACGCCGAGGGCGCGCTGGCGCGCGACCAGGCGCTGCTGCAAACCGCCCGCCTCGACCTGAAGCGTTATCAGACGCTGCTCGCCCAGGATTCGATCGCGAGTCAGCAGGTGGACACGCAAGCGTCGCTGGTGCAACAGTACATCGGCACCGTGAAGTCGGATCAGGCCAACATCGACACCTACAAGCTCGACCTGATCTACGCGCGCATCACCGCGCCCGTATCGGGCCGCGTGGGTCTGCGCCAGGTCGACCCCGGCAACTACGTCACGCCCAGCCTGACCAACGGGCTTGTCGTGATCACGCAATTGCAGCCCATCAGCGTGATCTTCACCGTCTCCGAAGACAGCCTGCCGCAGATCATGAAGCAGGTGCAAACGGGCACGAAGCTGTCGGTGACGGCGTACGACCGCAGCAACACCACCTCGCTCGCGGGCGGCACGCTCGAGACGCTCGACAACCAGATCGACACCACCACCGGCACGCTCAAGCTGCGCGCCATGTTCAACAACGACGACAGCCTGCTGTTCCCCAACCAGTTCGTCAACGCGCGGCTGCTGGTGGATACGATTCACGACGCCGTGATCGTGCCGACCTCCGCCGTGCTGAACGGCTCGATGGGCCAGTTCGTGTACGTGGTGAAGGACGACAGCACGGTCACCGTGCGGCCGGTCAGGATCGGCCCCGTGGACGGCGAACGCACCAGCATCGCCACCGGCCTGCAGCCTGGCGAGCGGGTGGTAATCGACGGCTCCGACCGTCTGAAGGAAGGCGCGAAGATCACCATTCCGGCGGACCGTCCGCGCGGCGCTTCGGGAGCACGCGGCGCTTCCGGTCCGCACGGCGCATCGGGCGCGTGGGGTGCATGGGGCGCGTCGGGCGCGCATGCGCATCATCACAAACACCCGGCGCAAGCTTCGGAATAAAGGCTGACTGAACCCGCATGAATCCATCCCGCGCCTTTATTCTGCGCCCGGTCGGCACTGCCCTGCTGATGGCGGCAATCATGCTGGTCGGGCTGGTCGCGCTGCGCTTCCTGCCGCTTTCGGCGCTGCCGGAAGTCGACTACCCGACCATCCAGGTGCAGACCTTCTATCCGGGCGCGAGCCCGGACGTGATGACCTCGTCGGTCACCGCGCCGCTCGAACGGCAGTTCGGGCAGATGCCGTCGCTGAACCAGATGTCGTCGCAAAGCTCGGCGGGCTCGTCGATCATCACGCTGCAGTTCAGCCTCGACCTGCCGCTCGACATCGCCGAACAGGAAGTCCAGGCCGCGATTAACGCCGCCGGCAACCTGCTGCCGTCGGATCTGCCCGCGCCGCCGATCTACGCCAAGGTCAACCCGGCCGACGCGCCGATCATCACGCTCGCCCTCACCTCGCAGACCATGCCGTTGACACAGGTGCAGGACCTGGCCGACACACGTCTCGCGCAGAAGATTTCGCAAGTGGCCGGCGTCGGTCTGGTGAGTCTGTCAGGCGGCCAGCGTCCGGCTGTGCGAATTCAGGCTAATCCGCGTGCGTTGGCGGCGTACGGTCTGAATCTCGACGACCTGCGCACCACCATTTCGAACCTCAACGTCAATACGCCGAAAGGCAATTTCGACGGACCGACGCGCGCCTACACGATCAACGCAAACGATCAGCTGACCGACGCCAACGCCTACAAGAGCGCGGTCATCGCCTACAAGAACGGCCGGCCGGTGATGCTGACGGACGTCGCCACCATCGTGCAGGGCGCGGAGAACACCAAGCTCGGCGCATGGGTCGACGGAACACCGGCCATCATCCTGAACGTGCAGCGCCAGCCGGGGGCGAACGTGATCCAGGTGGTGGACAGCATCAAGGCGCTGCTGCCGCAACTGCAGGCCTCGCTGCCCGCCGCGCTGAACGTGCGGATCGTCACCGACCGGACCACCACGATCCGCGCCTCGGTGCGCGACGTGCAGTTCGAACTGCTGATGTCGGTGGTGCTGGTGGTGCTGGTGATGTACCTGTTCCTCGCCAACGTCTACGCCACCATCATCCCGAGCCTGTCGGTGCCGCTCTCGCTGATCGGCACGCTGGCCGTGATGTATCTGTGCGGCTTTTCGCTCGACAACCTCTCGCTGATGGCGCTCACCATCGCCACCGGCTTCGTGGTCGACGACGCCATCGTGATGATCGAGAACATTGCGCGCTATGTCGAAGAGGGCGAGTCGGCGCTCGAAGCGGCGCTCAAGGGCTCGAAACAGATCGGCTTTACCATCATCTCGCTGACGGTGTCGCTGATCGCCGTGCTGATTCCGCTGCTGTTCATGGGCGACGTGGTGGGCCGCCTGTTCCACGAATTCGCGATCACGCTGGCCGTGACCATCGTGATTTCGGCGGTGGTGTCGCTCACGCTCGTGCCGATGATGTGCGCCAAACTGCTGCGCCACACGCCGCCAAAGGAAGCGCATCGCTTCGAGACCAAAGCGCACGCCTTCATCGACTACATCATCGCGCGCTACGCCGTCGCGCTGACCTGGGTGCTGGACCGCCAGCGCTCGACGCTGTTTGTCGCCGTGCTCACGCTGGTGCTGACCGGCGTGCTGTACGTGTTCATTCCGAAGGGCTTCTTTCCGGTGCAGGACACCGGCGTGATCCAGGCCATCACCCAGGCGCCGCAGTCGGTGTCGTACGAATCGATGGCGGAGCGCCAGCAGGAACTGGCCGCGCAGATCCTGAAGAATCCTGATGTGGAGAGCCTGACCTCGTTCATCGGCGTGGACGGCAACAACATCACGCTGAACAGCGGGCGAATGCTGATCAACCTGAAGCCGCGCGACGACCGCAACCACACCGCGAGCGACGTGATCCGCCAGTTGCAGAAGGATGTGGCGCACATTCCGGGCGCCTCGTTGTACATGCAACCGGTGCAGGACCTGACCATCGACGCGACGGTCAGCCCAACGCAGTATCAGTTCATGCTGACCGATCCGAACATCGCCGAGTTCGCGACCTGGGTGCCGAAGCTGGTCGAGCGGCTCAAGCAGGCCCCTGAACTCGCCGACGTCGCGACAGATCTGCAGGAGAACGGCCAGTCGGTCTATGTGGAAATCGACCGCGCCAGCGCGTCGCGCTACGGCATCACGCCGGCCACCGTCGACAACGCACTGTACGACGCCTTCGGCCAACGCATCGTCTCGACCATCTTCACGCAGTCGAACCAGTACCGCGTGATTCTCGAAGCGCAGCCGCAGGTCCAGCACTACACAGAGTCGTTGAACGCGATCTACCTGCCCTCTTCCACCTCGACGGGCGGCCAGGTGCCGCTGTCGTCGATCGCGAAGTTCGTCGAACAGCCGGCACCGTTGCTGGTGACCCACCTGAGCCAGTTTCCCGCTACCACGGTGTCGTTCAACCTGGCGCCGGGTTCGTCGCTCGGTGCGGCCGTCAAGGCGATCAATCAGGCGGAAAAGGACATCAGCTTGCCGGCCTCGTTCCAGACGCGCTTCCAGGGCGCGGCGCTGGCGTTTCAGGCGTCGCTCGCGAACGAGCTGTTCCTGATCCTCGCCGCGATCGTCACCATGTATATCGTGCTCGGCGTACTCTACGAGAGCTTCATCCACCCCATCACGATTCTCTCGACGCTGCCCTCGGCCGGCGTCGGCGCATTGCTCGCGTTGCTGATCACCGGGCACGACCTCGACATCATCGGCATCATCGGCATCGTGTTGCTGATCGGTATCGTGAAGAAGAACGCCATCATGATGATCGACTTCGCGCTCGAGGCCGAACGCGAACAGGGCAAGCCGCCGCGCGAGGCGATTTACCAGGCGTGCCTGCTGCGCTTCCGGCCGATCCTGATGACCACCATGGCGGCCCTGCTCGGCGCCCTGCCGCTGATGCTCGGCACCGGCGCGGGTTCGGAACTGCGCCGGCCGCTCGGCATTGCGATTGCGGGCGGCCTGATCGTGAGCCAGTTGCTGACGCTGTTCACCACGCCGGTGATCTACCTCGCGTTCGACTCGCTGGCGCGGCGCGTGCGGGCGCGTTTTCATCACGACCCGCATGACGAAGGCGGCCGCAACGCCCCGCCGCCCGCCACCGACGCGGGGAACTAAGCGATGAACCTGTCGCGTCCGTTTATTGCCCGGCCGGTCGCCACCACGCTGCTGGCGGTGGGCATTGCGCTGTCCGGCGTGTTCGCCTTCACGAAGCTGCCGGTCGCGCCGCTGCCGCAGGTCGACTTCCCGACCATCTCGGTGCAGGCCAGTCTGCCGGGGGCGAGTCCGGAGACGGTGGCCACCAGCGTGGCGAGCCCGCTCGAACGGCACCTGGGCTCGATTGCCGACGTCACCGAAATGACCTCGCAGAGCTCGGTGGGCTCGACGCGCATCACGTTGCAATTCGGGCTGAACCGCGACATCGACGGCGCCGCGCGCGACGTGCAGGCCGCCATCAACGCGGCCCGCGCCGACCTGCCCGCGAGCCTGCGCAGCAATCCGACGTACCACAAGGTGAACCCGGCCGACGCGCCGATCCTGATTCTCGCCTTGACCTCCAACACGCTGACGGCCGGGCAGTTGTACGACTCCGCCGCCACCGTGTTGCAGCAATCGCTCTCGCAGGTGGACGGCATCGGCGAAGTGGACGTCAGCGGTTCGGCCAATCCGGCGGTGCGCGTGGAACTGGAACCGCAGATGCTGTTCCACTACGGTATCGGACTCGAAGACGTGCGGGCGGCGCTGGCCGCGGCGAATGCGAACAGCCCGAAAGGCTCGATCGAATTCGGCCCGAACCATGTGCAGCTCTACACCAACGATCAGGCGAGCAAGGCGTCGCAGTACAAGGACCTGATCATTGCCTACCGCAACGGCGCGGCCGTGCATCTGTCGGATGTGTCGGAGGTGGTCGACTCGGTTGAGGACCTGCGCAACCTCGGCCTGTACAGCGGCAAGCATTCGGTGCTGGTGATCCTGTCCCGCCAACCGGGGGCGAACATCATCGAAACGATCGACCGCGTCAAGGCGATGCTGCCGCAACTCAAGGCCTCGCTGCCGGCGGACGTCGAGGTGACGCCGACGGTCGACCGCTCCACCACGATCCGTGCCTCGCTGAAGGACACCGAGCACACGCTGATGATCGCAGTGGCGCTGGTCGTGATGGTGGTGTTCCTGTTCCTGCGCAACTGGCGAGCGACGCTGATTCCGAGCGTGGCGGTGCCGATCTCGATCATCGGTACGTTCGGCGCGATGTACCTGATGGGTTTTTCGATCGATAACCTGTCGCTGATGGCGCTGACGATTGCGACCGGCTTCGTGGTCGACGACGCGATCGTGGTGCTCGAAAACATCTCGCGGCATATCGAGAACGGCGTACCGCGCAGAGAAGCGGCGTTTCGCGGCGCGCGCGAAGTCGGCTTTACGGTGGTCTCGATCAGCATCTCGCTGGTGGCGGTGTTCTTGCCGATTCTGCTGATGGGCGGCATCGTCGGGCGGCTGTTCCGCGAATTTGCGCTGACGCTGTCGCTCGCGATTGCGGTTTCGCTGCTGGTGTCGCTGACGCTTACGCCGATGATGTGCTCGCGCCTGCTCAACGAGCCGCATGAGCGTGAAGAAGAAGGACGTTTCGCGCGCTGGCTCGAACGGGGCTTCCAGTCGATGCAGCGCGGCTA
Organism: Paraburkholderia sp. GAS38; assembly: GCF_050434965.1. Taxonomy (NCBI): domain Bacteria; kingdom Pseudomonadati; phylum Pseudomonadota; class Betaproteobacteria; order Burkholderiales; family Burkholderiaceae; genus Paraburkholderia; species Paraburkholderia sp. GAS38. The sequence goes on from NZ_JBNDJO010000026.1 coordinate 26,332, forward strand.
CGAACACACACTCGGCTGGTCGCTGCGGCATCCGCTGCTGATCCTGCTGGTGCTGCTTGCCACGATCGGGCTGAACGTGTGGCTCTACGTAATCATCCCGAAGGGCTTCTTTCCGCAGCAGGACACCGGCCGCCTCGTCGGCGGCATTCAGGCGGACCAGTCCACCTCCTTCCAGGCGATGAAGGGCAAATTCGCCGAGATGATGAAGATCGTCGGCGAGAACCCGGCCGTGGAAGGCGCGGTGGGCTACACCGGCGGACGGCAGACCAACTCCGGCTTCATGTTCGTGCAGTTGAAGCCGAAGCCCGGACGGCGCGTCTCGGCAGACCAGGTGATCCAGCAATTGCGCGGACCGCTCTCCGAGGTGGCGGGCGTGCGCACCTTCCTGCAGGCTGTGCAGGACATCCGCGTGGGGGGACGGCAATCGAACGCGCAGTATCAGTTCACGCTGCTGGCGGATTCGACGACCGACCTGTACACGTGGGGCCCGAAACTCACCGAGGCGTTGCAGGCGCGTCCCGAACTGGCGGACGTGAATTCCGACCAACAGCAAGGCGGCCTCGAATCGATGGTGACGATCGACCGCGCGAGTGCGGCGCGGCTGAACATCGAGCCGGCGCAGATCGACAACACGCTGTACGACGCGTTCGGCCAGCGTCAGGTGTCGACGATTTACAACCCGCTGAACCAGTACCACGTGGTGATGGAAGTGGCGCCGAAGTACTGGCAAAGCCCGGACATGCTGAAGCAGATCTACGTCAGTACATCGGGGGGCAGCGCGAGCGGCGCGCAGACCACCAACGCGACGGCGGGCACGGTGACTGCGCCGGTGGCCAACACCAGCAGCACGAGCGCATTGGGCGGCGGCACGGCGGGCACGACGGCATCGAGCGCGGCGGCGATTGCGTCGGATTCGGCGCGCAACCTGGCGATCAATTCGCTTGCGGCGAGCGGCAAATCGAGTGCGTCGTCGGGGGCGGCGGTGTCGACGTCGAAGGAGACGATGATTCCGTTGTCGGCGATTGCGAGTTTTGGTCCGGGGAGTACGCCGTTATCGGTGAATCACCAGAGCCAGTTCGTGGCCTCGACGATCTCGTTCAACTTGCCGCCGGGCAAATCGTTGTCGGACGCGACCCAGGCGATCTACGACACGATGGCGGAGATCGGCATGCCGGGGACGATCCACGGCAGTTTCCAGGGGACGGCGCAGGCGTTCCAGCAGTCCTTGTCGGACATGCCGCTCTTGATTCTGGCGGCGTTGGCGGCGGTGTATATCGTGCTGGGGATACTGTATGAGAGCTATATCCATCCGTTGACGATTTTGTCGACGTTGCCTTCGGCGGGGGTGGGGGCGTTGCTGGCGTTACTGCTGTTTCAGACGGAGTTCAGCATTATTGCGTTGATTGCGGTGATTTTGCTGATTGGCATCGTCAAGAAGAACGCGATCATGATGATTGATTTTGCTATTGAAGCTTCTCGTCAGGGGTTGTCTTCTTATGATGCGATTCATCAGGCCTGTTTGTTGCGGTTTCGGCCGATCATGATGACCACTTGTGCTGCGTTGCTTGGGGCGCTGCCGTTGGCGTTTGGGAATGGGGATGGGGCTGAGTTGCGGGCGCCTTTGGGGATCGCCATTGTCGGTGGGCTCATTGTTAGTCAAATGCTTACGCTCTATACCACGCCGGTTGTTTATCTTTATATGGATCGTATTCGCGTTCGGTGGGAGGGGCGGCGGCGGGGCTCCGGTGGTCGGGGTGGGGTTCAAGGGAATCGGTGAGGGCTTTTTTTTGCCTTGCAGGCGGCTTCTGGCTGTTTAGCTCTTGCTGGTTTTTGCCTGCGGCGCCTTGGTTTTTTGGCTGTTTTCTTAGGGTGTTGGCCTCTCCTTGTATTCTTAGTGGTCTATTAGCTTCGCCCCTGTGCGGGGCGGCACCTACTTTCTTTGCCGCCGTGTACAGACTGGAGACATAGCTGACAGGTGTACGG
>NZ_JBNDJO010000027.1:0-26054 GCF_050434965.1 Paraburkholderia sp. GAS38
TTCATCGACATCTTTACATTCGCAATGTCGACACCCGTGCCGTCCGACTTCACCCGGACTTTCACGTTGTAATCGACCACTCTCTTGACTGGCACAACAATTTTCATGGTTCCCTCTTCGGTCAGCTTGCACGCTAGTGTGCTTGCTTCACTCAGCGGCTGGAATTAGGCATTTTGGAACGCCCCATTTCAGACCCTCGAATGACAACCCGTCGTGCGTGAATCCAGCCCGACCCAGCCCGTTAACCCCAGCCTAATCGCCTCTTCCGCAATCAGTAATTGAGCGGCGCCTTTCGCTGATGCACGCTATCACTCATCAAAGCACGGCAATCCATCAGCCCTGCTTGGCGCGACGGCTATCCGTTTTCATTCAACTCATCAAATCTCGTCACCATGTCAGTCAACTGGCCGGAAACAATCTTCGAGCACTTCAAAGCCGCTGACGTGCGGCAAGTGGCATACGTGCCTGATGCGGGGCACAAACGTCTCATCGAACTCTGCGAAGCAGACGCGGACATTCACGCGGTTTCCCTGACCACCGAAGAAGAAGGTGTGGCCATGATGGGCGGCGCGTGGGTCGGCGGCCAGCGCGGCGTATTGCTGCTGCAGTCGAGCGGCGTGGGCAACTGCATCAACATGCTCTCGCTGCAACATGAATGCCGCATGCCCATCGTGATGCTGGTCACGATGCGCGGAGAATGGGGTGAATTCAATCCCTGGCAAGTCGCCATGGGCAAATCCACCCAGGAAGCCCTTGAATCGGCGGGCGTCTACGTCTACCGCGCGGACGATCCCGCCGAAGTCCCCGAGACCGTGCGCGCCGCGTTGAATTTTGGCTACAACACCTCCCGGATGATTGCGGTCCTGATTGGACAGCGCGTTATCGGCACCAAAAACTTTAACAAGTGAGTACGAACATGACACAGCAGACGACGCCCCTGAACCGTCGACTGACGGTGAAGCGGATTCTCCGCGATCGGCAGCAGGACGTTCTGGCAGTGACCAGCCTTGGCAATCCAACCTTCGACGTGGCGGCCGCCGGCGACACGGCTCAAAACTTCTATCTGTGGGGCGCAATGGGGGGAGCCGTCAGCTTCGGCCTCGGCATTGCGCTTGCACAGCCCGAGAAACGCGTCATCATATTCGTTGGCGATGGCGAAATGATGATGGGACTGGGATCGCTCGCAACGGTCGGTGTCGATAAGCCGGCCAATCTCTCAATCGTCGTGATCGACAACGAGCACTACGCGGAAACCGGCATGCAGCTAGCCCATGCTGGACGCGGTGTAGACATCACGGCAATCGCACGCGCGGCCGGCTTCGAAACGGCAACGACAATCTACACCGAGGGCGAACTCGAGGAGTATGTCGACGTCATTCTCAAGGCCACCGGTCCCGTGCTCGCCACGGTAAAGGTCAGAACGGATCCCGAACCCACCTCCCTGCCGCCCCGTGACGGACCCTATCTGCGAAGCCGCTTCCGCGAAGCGTTGCTCGGCGCGAGAGCTCACGCGAGCCAGTAAGCGGCCACGTGGAAAGTCCCTGCATCAAGGCGGTGGCGCGGCAGACAGCCTCCCACCGCTTTACTGCATCGCGAGCCGTTTCACGCCCCTGTACAATCCGGATCAATGTGACTTCGCACTGATCCTTCTATGCCCGCCAAGGCCGATTCCGATATGTTGGTGGAGGTCTTTAGACAACTGGACCGGCAGCCCGAGATGCTCGAGCGCGTCTTCGACTGCTTTCCGGACGTGCTCTACTACATCAAGGACGCGCAGGCGCGCTATCTGTCCGTCAATCAGACGCTCATTGCCCGAAGCGGGCTGGCGCGCGACGAGGTGATCGGCAAGACAGCCGACCAGTTATTTCCGGTGACCGGCGCCAGCACCAACGCGCAAGACCTGAGCATTATCGAAACCCAGTCTCCCATCGTCGACAGGCTGCGTCTCTACTCCTCCGGATTGGGTCATCGATACTGGTGCCTGAGCTCCAAGTTCCCGGTGCTCAACGAAGACGGACAAGCCATTGGACTCATCGGCGTATCGCGCGATTTACCCCGCCCTGATGAACGTCACCACGGCTACCGCCGCCTGCTCGAATATCTGGATTATCTGGAACAGAACCTGGGACAGAATATCCTGGTCACCGAAGCGGCGCAGCAAGTCTCCATCTCTGTCGACACGCTGGAACGTCTGACCCGTGAGGTGTTTCATCTGACGCCCAAGCAACTGCTGATGAAATTGCGGATCGATCATGCGTGCAAGCTGCTGGAGACGACTGACCACAGCATCACGGAAATCGCGACCGAGTGCGGCTACGCAGACCACAGCGCATTTACGCGTCAGTTCAAATCTGCCACGCACCTCACGCCCCGGCAGTATCGAAACGCACGCGGGCGTGGCCTGCATCCTCACTGATAAATCGCGCGCCGGACGCTAGTAGACGCCTTCCTCGATCACCAGTTGACCCGTCGCGAGCCGCGCCGGCGATAGCGGCGAGAGATCCAGCGTTTTGAATTCGCCGAAGTGCAACAGTTCGGCCACCGCGCGGCCAACGCCTGGACTGTGCATCATCCCATGGCCGCTGAAACCCGCCGCGACGAACGAGTTTTCCGGACCCGACTGACCGACGATGCCGTTCTGGTCGAGAACGTTGTATTCGTAGTAGCCGGCCCAGGCATGTTCCACACGCAGCGCTTCAAACGCAGGGATCCGCTCTGCCAGCGCCGGCCAGATGATCTCGTCAAATTCGGAAAACTGCACGTCGAGTGGCAGGTGATCCAGATCCTGTTCAGCCGAGGGCGAGACGATGCAGAGGAAATGATTCTGCTCCCTGCGCAGGTACACGCCCGACGTATCGATCAGGATCGGCATATCCGTGATCGCTGTCGGGCATGACACGACGAACGCCGAACGCCGTCTCGGCCGAACCGGCAGATCGACACCGATGCTTTGCGCAAGAGGCGCGCACCACGCGCCGCCGGCATTCACGAACGCGTCCCCGGCGATTTCCCGTCCGTCCGTCAACTCGACATGGGTCACCCGGTTTCCTCGTGTCCGGTAGCGCGCCGCTTCACCGGTGACGAAATGAACGCCCGCTTCACGAGCACGGTTTCTGAACCACTGCATGAGGCTGTACCCGTCAAACCAGCCCTCGCCTGCCAAACCTTCGACACCATAGGCCAGATCGCCGACGTTCATCCACGGGTAGCGGCGCTGCAACGTCTCGGGTGAATGCTCCTGCAGTTCCACCCCGAGCGATCGGGCAAGAGCGCTCCGGCGCCGCAGCACGCTCTCTTGCTGCGCGTTGCCCACGAACAGGTAGCCGCAGTCCACCAGATCGACGCCGGCGCCGTACCGTACCTTCTCTCGCTCGCAGGAGGAAAAGAATTCATAGCCGAACTGCGATAGCTGAATGCAGATGGGCGTTGAAAACTGTTGCCGGATCGAGCTCGCCGATAGCGACGACGATGCAATCTGATAGGTCGGATCCTTTTCGATCACCCAGATCTCGCGACCCTCCATCTTCTGCAGGCTTAGAAAATACGCGATTGAACAGCCAATCGCTCCCCCGCCCGTGATGACAATTCTTTCGCTCATGTTCTACCTTCGAAGATTCGTAGGCTCGCGAGAGCCAAAGCAATATGGATAACTGAAAGTCAAACCGCCACCGTCGCGAGGTTTTGACATGCGGTGCGAATCCGGCTGAGCGCTTCGTTCAGGTCATCGAGTGACGCGGCGTAAGAGAGTCTGAAGTACGGCGACAGCAGAAAACCGGAGCCTGACACCACCGCTACGTTTGCCTCCTCCATCAGGTACATGACGAAGTCCTGGTCGCTCTGCAGAAGCGCGCCGTTCGGCGTGCGACTGCCAATCGCGCCACGGCAGCCGACGAACGCATAAAACGCGCCCTCGGGCTGATTGCCATGCAGGCCTGGTATATCGCTCAACGCGTTGACGACGAGCTTCCGGCGTTCGTCGAAAGCCCGTCGCGATGTCTCGACGAAAGTCTGATCACCATTGAGCGCCTCGATCGCAGCATACTGCGACACCGATGACGCACTCGTCACAATCTGGCCTTGCACCAGATTCATGGCGCGGATGAGCGCCACAGGTCCAGCGGAATAGCCGATCCGCCAGCCTGTCATTGAGTACATCTTGGAGACGCCGTTGATGATGAGCGTCCGCTCCTGCAACTCCGGCGCGACGTTCAGGATGTTGACGAACGGACTGCCGGTGTAGATAAGCTTTTCGTATATATCGTCCGACAGTACCCAGACATGGGGATGTCGACGCAATACTTCCGCGATGTGGCCGAGTTCGTCGGCCGAGTAAACCGCGCCTGTCGGATTCGACGGCGAATTCAGCATCAGCCACTTGGTGCGGGACGTAATCGATGCCTCCAGCTGAGCCGCCGTCAGTTTGAACCCTGCTGCTTCATCGCACGCCACGACGATCGTCGTCCCGTTCGCCATTTTGACGATCTCCGGATAGGACACCCAGCACGGCGCCGGCACGATGACTTCATCACCTGGATTAAGGGTCGCGAAAAAGGCCGCGAAAATCGCCTGTTTCGCACCCACAGCCACGCTGACACCGTCCACGGGGTAAGCGACGCCATTGTCACGCTGAAGTTTCGCGACGATCGCTTCGCGCAACTCGCGGATGCCCGCGGCCTCCGTGTAACGCGTCTTGCCTTCGCGCATGGCACGAATCGCGGCCGCCTGAATATTCTCGGGCGTATGGAAGTCGGGTTCGCCTTGCGACAGAGAAATAACATTCTTCCCCGCCCGGCGCAGTTCTGCCGCTTTTGCTGCCATTGCCATCGTCTGCGCAGGAGCGATCTGGCCAATGCGGTCTGCAATGAAGCCCATTGTGTTTGTTCCGTTCGTTTCAAAGGCCTACCGTACGAGCCGGGGCTGCCTCTGCGGCGCCCCGGAACACACATGCTTAGAGGCGTTCCGCCACGGCCTTCATTTGCAGGAACTGCAGAAGGTAATCGGGGCCGCCCGTCTTGGTATCGGTACCTGTGAGGTTGAAGCCGCCGAACGGCTGAACACCAACCAGCGCGCCCGTGCATTTACGATTGAAGTACAGATTGCCCACGTGGAAGTCGCGGCGTGCCCGTTCGATGCGGCTGCGATCGTTCGAGAACAGCGCACCCGTCAGCCCGTAGACCGTGTCGTTGACAACCGCCAGGCCTTCCTCGAAGTCCTTGACGCGGATCGCCGCGACGAACGGGCCGAACACTTCCTCCTGTGCGATGCGCGCGCGCGGCGACACGTCGCCGAAGATGGTCGGTTCAATCAGATAACCGACCGCATTTTCGACGGCCTTGCCGCCGGTCAGCAGCTTGCCCTCGGCGTGACCGATATCGATGTACGACAGCACCTTCCTGTACTGCAGTTCGTTGCAGACCGGACCGAAACCAGGATTGTCCTTTGCTTCGCTGACAACCAGTTCTTTAGCCTTCGCAACGACCTTCTCGAGCAATGCGTCGTAGACCGAATCCACCACGACCAGACGCGAGCAGGCGGAACATTTCTGGCCGGAATAACCGAAAGCGGCCTGAATGACACCGGCTGCCGCGTCATCGAGATTGGCCGTCTCGTCGACCAGAATGGCGTCCTTGCCACCCAGCTCGAGGAAAACCCGCTTGAACCATTTTTGGCCTTCGGCCAGCTTCGCGGCGGACTCGTTGATCTGGGCGCCGGTCGCGAGCGAGCCCGTGAAGTTGATAAAGCGTGTCTTCGGGTGGGCGACCAGATATGAACCGATTTCCCGTCCGGTACCCGGCAGATAATTCACCACGCCGGGCGGCAGGCCCGCTTCTGCGAAGATGTCGAAGATCTTCGCCAACGAAACCACCGTGTCTTCCGCCGGCTTGCAAACAACCGTGTTACCCACCACGATCGCGCCCACCGTCATGCCAGTCATCAACGCCATCGGGAAATTCCACGGCGAAATCGTCACGCCGACACCTAGCGGAATGTAGAAGCTCTCGTTCTCTTCACCCGCGTAGTCAATCAGCGAACCCAGGCCGCCCACGTGCCTGATAGCCTGACGCGCGTAGTACTCGGTGAAGTCGATCATTTCCGCAACTTCGGCGCTTGCTTCGACATAGTTCTTGCCGATCTCATAGACGAGCCACGCCTCGAGCTCGCGCTTGCGCTTGCGCATGATGGCTGCGGCCTTCAACATGACACGGGACCGATCCTCCTGGCTCCAACGCTTCCACGATTCGAACGCCACCCACGCAGCTTCGAGCGCGGCGTCCGCGTGCTGCGTCGTCGCCTTGGCGGTGTAGCCGACGATCTCCTCCGGATTCGACGGATTCGTCGAGACGAGCTTCGCTTCGGTTTGCACACGCTCGCCGTTGATCAACAGCGGATAGGTCTGACCAAACTCGGAACGCACCTTTTTCAGGGCTCGCTGCATATCGGCTTTGGCACTTTCGGTGTCGAACAAATCGAACGGCTCGTTCTTGAACGGTGCAATCAGCATCGCTTTCTCCAGATTGAATGGTTTGGGCTGCTCTGCCGCCCTGCTGAGCGCGGCACGCTACCGTGAACCGATTGTCCGGCGCGAAAACTTTGCGGTCTTGATCAGGCTCCATTGATTCGTGCGGAATTCTGCATAGTTATGAAAATCGCGTTGGCGCCACCCACCGTCAATGTCACTTAAACACAGAGACACGAGTAAAAACAGCGGGAAATAGAGCAAATACTGATTTGCGGATTTCTGCTATTTGCTACACTGGATCAACGGGGCATCACTTCATTCGGAGCACGTATCATGGCCATGCATTTCGACCTCGTTGATCTTCGTCTCATCACCTGTATCGCCGAGACAGATAGCTTGACGCGTGGCGCCGAGCGGTTTCATATGTCCGTACCCGCAGCAAGCACCCGGATCAAGAATCTGGAAGAAAGCATGGGGGCGAAACTGCTGTACCGGACGAGCCAGGGGGTTACCCTCACCCCACCGGGCCAGGCATTCCTTCACCACGCCCGGGTTGTCCTGTCGCAACTCGAGCAGTTGCGCGGCGACATGCAGGAGTACGCACGCGGGATCAAAGGTCATGTGCGGATCTTCGCGAACACCACGGCCACCACGGAATTCCTTCCTAACGACCTGCGTGACTTCCTCGCCGAACACCCTGACGTGAACGTCGAGCTTCGCGAACGGCTGAGTCATGACGTGGTGCGCGCGGTGAGTGAAGGCACCGCGGACGTCGGCATCGTGGCAGGCAATGTCCGGCCCGAATCGCTGGAAGTCATGCCGTATCGTTCTGACCGGCTCATCCTGGCGGTATCGGAATCACACCCGTTGGCCGGGAAAACGTCCATTCCATTTGAGGAAGCAACGGAGTTCGACTTCGTCGGGATGCCCGAGGCGAGCGCGATTCACACCTTTCTGAACCGCGTCGCGCACGATATGCACAAGAAACTTCAGGTGCGAATTGAAGTGGGCAACTTCGAGGCGCTATGCCGAATGATCGAGGCTAACGTTGGGATAGGCGTGCTGCCTCGTTCGTCAGCGATACGCTACGTCAAAACCATGAAGATCCGGCTGGTCGAAATCGAGGATGCCTGGGCGACGCGCAACCTGCTGATCTGCGTGCGCAGCCTCGATCTGCTACCGTCATTTGCGCGGGAGCTCGTCGACCTCCTCACGCAGAAATGCAAGGGCGATTGCGAGTCCCTGCCGGCGTAAGCGGTGGCAGTTAGTCTGCGTTTAAAGCCCTCTTCTCCACACACAAATTGTAGTCGGCAGGCCGGTGCGTCAATCTAGCGTGAACGACGCTACCCGACGCCCTCATGACTACCGAACTCAATTATCTGCGCACGTGGATCGGCCGCACCCAGGCCGAACAGGAACTCGTCTCCCCTCGTCTTGCGCAACAACTCGCCGCCACGCTGGACTATGAGGACGTGCCGCGTGCCGGCTCTCCGTTGCCTCCCCTTTGGCACTGGGCGCTCTTTCCTCACATCGTTTCGCAACCGCAGGTTGGCATGGACGGGCATCCGAAACGCGGCGGATTCCTACCGCCCGTGCCTTTGCCCCGCCGTATGTGGGCGGGCAGCCGGGTCCGGTTCGAGCGGCCGCTCGTGGTCGGCAGCCTGGTCACCCGAACCTCGCAGATTGCCGACGTCGCCGCCAAGGAAGGACGCAGCGGAAAACTCGTGTTTGTGCGTCTGCGTCATGAACTGGAAGACGCGGAAGGTCCGCTGCTTTCCGAGGAGCAAGACGTTGTTTATCGCGAGTCCGCGACGACGGCTTATAGCGCGGCGAACGGTCCGACGGCACCCGTGGAGTCCACATGGAAGCGGGATATCGTGCCGGACCCGGTCCTCCTGTTTCGCTACTCCGCCGATACCTTCAACGGGCATCGTATTCACTACGACCGGACCTACGCTCAGGAACAGGAAGGCTATCCCGCGCTGGTCGTACATGGACCGCTGACTGCGACCTTGCTGGTCGATCTCGTCCGACGCAGCCTTCCGGGCGAGTCGATCGCTTCGTTCTCGTTCAAGGCGGTCAACCCGCTCTTTGACGATGCCCCCTTTCATCTATACGCCGCGCGCGCAGCCGGATCGAACGAGGTGAAGCTTTGGGCGGCCAATCCGGAAGGCGTGTTGTGCGTCGAGGCAGCGGCAACGCTAACGGCGCGCGCGTGCTTTCCAACAATGAAACCGAAGGAGTAGAGACAAGTGTTGGCTAACGTTGACCCCTATCAGGACATTCGCGAAGCGGTTCGCGATCTGTGTTCCAACTTCCCTGCCGAGTATTTCCGCAAGGTCGACGAGGAGCGCGCCTATCCCGAGACCTTTGTGCAAGCCCTGACCGACGCCGGTTGGCTGGCCGCCCTGATTCCGCAGGAATATGGCGGCTCCGGACTCGGGTTGACTGAAGCGTCGGTGATCATGGAAGAGATCAACCGCAGCGGCGGCAATTCCGGCGCGTGTCATGGACAGATGTACAACATGGGAACGCTGCTCAGACACGGCTCCGCCGAGCAAAAGGCGCGATATCTGCCGGAGATCGCGAGCGGAAAATTGCGGCTTCAATCGATGGGCGTGACCGAGCCGACCACCGGCACCGATACCACCAGTCTGAAGACAACGGCCGTTCGCAAGGGTGACCGGTATATCGTCAATGGTCAGAAAGTCTGGATCTCGCGGATTCAACACTCCGATCTGATGATCCTGCTGGCGCGGACCACGCCGATCGCTCAGGTGGCCAAGAAATCTGAAGGCATGTCGATCTTCCTGGTCGACCTGCATCAGGCGGTCAAACAAGGCATGACGGTTCGCCCGATCCCGAACATGGTGAATCACGAGACTAACGAGCTCTTTTTCGACAACCTCGAGATTCCCGCGGAAAACCTGATTGGTGAAGAAGGCAAAGGCTTCAAGTACATCCTTGATGGCTTGAATGCCGAGCGGACGCTGATTGCCGCCGAGTGTATCGGCGACGGTTACTGGTTTCTCGACAAGGTTTGCAAGTACGTCAAGGAACGCGTCGTCTTCGGCCGCCCGATCGGACAGAACCAGGGCGTGCAGTTTCCGATCGCACGCGCCCACGTCAACGTCGAAGCGGCCAGCCTGATGCGCTATAAGGCCTGCGAGCTGTTCGACGCCAGACAACCCGCCGGCGCGCAAGCCAACATGGCCAAGCTGCTGGCCGCCGACGCCTCCTGGGAAGCGGCCAACGCGTGCCTGCAGTTCCACGGCGGCTTCGGCTTTGCGAACGAATACGACGTTGAACGCAAATTCCGCGAGACACGGCTCTATCAGGTGGCGCCGATCTCGACCAATCTCATTCTTTCGTATGTAGCCGAGCATCTGCTCGGGCTACCGCGTTCCTTCTAAGGGGCTGGACATGAAACCGCTGGACGGCGTGAAGGTCATCACCCTCGAACACGCGATTGCAGCACCGTTTTGCACCCGCCAACTTGCCGATCTCGGCGCACGCGTGATCAAGATCGAGCGTCCGGGCACAGGCGACTTCGCGCGCGCCTACGACGAGCGCGTACACGGCATGGCCTCGCACTTTGTATGGTGCAACCGCTCGAAGGAAAGCCTCACGCTGGACGTCAAGGCCCCGCAGGCGCAGGGCATCTTCGAGCGCCTGCTCGACGATACCGACGTGCTGGTGCAGAACCTGGCACCCGGCGCCGCGGCGCGACTGGGGCTGTCGTATGAAGCGTTGCGTGAGAAGTATCCCCGCCTGATTGTCTGCAACATCTCGGGCTACGGATCCGATGGCCCGTATCGCGACAAGAAAGCCTACGATTTGCTGATCCAGAGCGAGTCCGGTTTTCTTTCAATTACCGGAGGCCCGGACTCGCCCGCGAAGGCCGGGTGTTCCATCGCCGATATCGCAGCAGGGATGTACGCGTACACCAACATTCTCGCCGCGCTTCTGCAACGTTCGAAGACAGGTTTGGGAAGAGAAATCGACGTCTCGATGCTCGAGAGCATGGTGGAGTGGATGACGTATCCCCTTTACTACGCGTTCGATGGCGCATCGCCGCCGCCTCGCGCCGGAGCCGCTCACGCGACCATCTACCCCTATGGCCCTTTCCCTGCCGGGGACACAAAGACCGTCATGCTGGGGTTGCAGAACGAGCGTGAGTGGGGCGTCTTCTGCGCAAAGGTTCTGCTCGCACCCGAGCTGGCTACCGATCCCCGCTTCAGCTCCAATTCGAAGCGGGTGGCGGCGCGCGAGGCGTTGCGCGACATCATCGTCGCCGTGTTCGGCGAACTGACCTCGGAAGAAGTCATCAGCCGGCTCGATCACGCGCAGATTGCCAACGCGCGAATGAACGATATGTCCGACGTGTGGGCGCATCCACAGCTTAAAGAACGCAATCGCTGGGTGAACATCGACTCGCCCGCCGGCTCCATTCCCGCCTTGCTGCCGCCTGGCATCGATACGGCATCCGATGTCCGGCTCGACCCCGTCCCCGCACTGGGCCAGCACACCGAAGCCCTTTTGAGCGAATTGGGTTTTTCAACCGATGCCGTCCGCGAACTTCGCGACGGGGCCGTCGTATAACCCCTCAGTCAAGGTAAGCCTGTTATGAGCAACGCACAGATTCTGGCTTCGTTTGCGGCCAATCTCGAGTTTGAGCAGATCCCCAAGGACGTCGTGGCACGCACGGAAGACCTCTTCCTCGACTGGTTCGGATCCGCATTGGCTGGCCGCGGTGCACGCCCCGTCGAGACGATCCGGAAACTCGCACAGGACTTCGGCCCGCATTACGGCCCCTGCGAAGTGCTGATCTCCCGCCGAACCACCAGCCCGCTCTTCGCGGCAATGATCAATGGTGCGGCGTCGCACTTCGCCGAGCAGGACGACCTCCACAACAGTTCAGTTCTCCACCCGGCAACCGTCGTTTTCCCGGCAGCGTGGGCTGCCGCTCAAGCACTCGGCAGAAGCGGCAAGGAGTTCATTGCCGCATCCGTCGCGGGCTACGAAGTGGGCATCCGCGTCGGCGAATTCCTCGGTCGATCGCACTACAAGATTTTTCATACCACCGGGACCGTCGGTACGATCGCGGCCGCGGCGGCGGTCGGCAAGCTTTTGCGGCTGAGCGGCGAACAGATGGTGAATGCGTTCGGCTCCGCCGGCACCCAGGCAGCCGGGCTCTGGGAATTCCTGAAAGACGCTGCGGACTCCAAACAACTGCATACGGCCAAGGCGGCAGCGAACGGTCTCCTCGCGGCCTACCTGGCGGCCGACGGTTTCACTGGCGCGAAAGACATCTTCGAAGGCGGCAAAGGCATGGGCGCCGGCATGTCCACGCAAACGCATCCGGAGAAACTCGTTGACGCACTCGGCACGCGCTGGGCGCTGAGCGAGACGTCCTTCAAATTTCACGCCTCATGCCGGCATACCCATCCGGCGACCGATGCCCTGTTGCAGGTCATCAGGCGGGAGCGGATCGTACCGGACGACATCGAGACGGTGGTGACACATGTTCACCAGGCTGCCATCGATGTCCTCGGACCGGTAACCGATCCGCAGACAGTGCATCAGGCGAAGTTCTCCATGGGCACTGTGCTCGCCATCGCTGCCGAGTTTGGCCACGCCGGCGTCCGGGAGTTCGACGCCCACTACAGGGGAAGCCGGATCTCGCACTTCTGCAAGAAAGTTTCGATGGTGCTCGACCGTGAGGTCGATACAGCCTATCCGTCGCGCTGGATCGGCAAGGTCACCGTGCAGACCAAAGATGGTCGCACTTTCGCTGGTCGCGTGGATGATCCCAAGGGAGATCCCGGCAACACCCTCACGCGCGCCGAACTCGAGCATAAAGCGCTCACGCTTGGCTTGTACGGCAATGCGGCCACCGAAGACGAACTCAAGCACGCCATTGCGTCCATATGGGCGATTGGCGATGCGCTCGTCGTCCCCAAACTGCTCCCCGACTCGAAACTGGAGACTCATCATGGCTAACCTGGCACCCCGGTCCTATCTCTTCGTTCCCGGAAACCGGCCTGACCGGTTTGCCAAGGCTGCGGCGTCGGGCGTCGACGTTGTCGTTATCGATCTGGAAGACGCCGTCCCTGCCGCCGAAAAGAGGATTGCGCGAGCCGCTCTGGCCGAGTGGCTGTCCACCAACAGCACGCCGGTCGCGGTGCGGGTGAACGACGTGAACAGCGAATGGTTTCGCGATGACATCGCCGTATGCCGTGCGCCCTCCGTGGCCGCTGTCATGCTGCCCAAGACCGAACGCATCGACGATATTTTCCTGTGCGAGTTCGCCGGCAAGCCGACCGATATCCTGCCGATGATCGAGACCGCGCAGGGCTTTCGGAATGTGGTCGCGATCGCCCAGCACCGGCTGACCACGCGGCTCGTCTTCGGCAATGTGGATTTCCAGCTTGACCTCGGCATCGACGGAGACGATGAGCAGCTCCTGTACTTTCGCTCGCAGATCGTCTTCGCTTCTCGCATTGGCAACCTGCTTTCGCCGGTAGATGGTGTCAGTACCACGCTGGACGATCCCGAGCAGATCACACGCGACACCCTCCGTGCAAAGCGGCTCGGTTTCGGCGCCAAGCTTTGCATTCATCCGAAGCAGGTGGCGGCAGTCAACGCTGCGTTCATTCCCGGCGAGAAGGACGTCGAATGGGCACAGCGGGTTGTAGACGGCGCCGCTGCATCTCATGGAGCGGCCGTCGCGGTGGACGGTCGTATGGTCGACCGGCCTGTCATTTTGAAGGCCCAGGAAATCCTCGCGGAGTCTCAGCGCCGTCGACGCCTGGGCGTTTGATTCAACCTCAAGAGGAGACGAAAGTCATGCAACGGTTTGAGATGTATATCAACGGCGAATCCTGCGCGCCGGCTTCGGGCGAATGGTTCGACACGGAGAATCCCTTCACCGGCGAAACGTGGGCGCAGATTGCCAAAGGCAACGCGACAGACGTCGATCGGGCTGTGCAGTCGGCGCATGCCGCCTTCAGTACAGGACCATGGTCGCAGATGTCGCCGAGCCAGCGCGGTCTGCTGCTTCATCGGGTAGGCGACCTGATCGCACGAGACGCCAGGCGGCTTGCCGAACTCGAAGTTCGTGACAACGGCAAGCTCATGGCGGAAATGCTGGGCCAGTGCCAGTACCTGCCGCAGTGGTACTACTACTTTGGCGGCCTCGCGGACAAGATTCAGGGCGCGGTCATCCCGCTCGACAAGAAAGGCTACTTCAACTACACCCGCAACGAGCCGCTGGGTGTCGTCGCCGCCATTACGCCGTGGAATTCGCCCCTGTTGCTCGCCACATGGAAAATTGCGCCCGCGTTGGCCGCGGGCTGCACGGTCGTGATCAAGCCATCCGAGTTCACTTCTGCGTCCACGATCGAGTTCGCCAAGCTCTTCACCGAGGCCGGCTTTCCGCCGGGCGTCGTGAACGTCGTAACCGGATTCGGGGCGGACGTCGGCTCCCCTCTGGTGGAGCATCCTCTGGTCAAGAAGATCACCTTCACCGGTGCGGACTCCACCGGCCGGGCCATCAACGAGGCAGCAGCCCGTCAGTTCAAACACGTGAGTCTCGAACTGGGCGGCAAGTCGCCCAATATCGTGTTCGAAGATGCAGATCTGGAAGATGCGGTGAATGGCGCGGTTTCCGGCATCTTTGCTGCGACCGGGCAAACCTGCATTGCCGGATCGCGGTTGTTGCTGCAAGAAAGTATCTACGACACCTTCGTCGACAAACTTCTGACGCTGGCACGGACCGCGAAAATGGGTAATCCGTCGAGTATGGACACGCAGGTCGGGCCGGTCACCACGCGCCCGCAGTATCGGAAGGTCCTCTCCTACATCGAAACCGCAACCCAGGAAGGCGCGACCTTGCTGCTCGGCGGGAAGCCTGGCAGCGGCCCCGAATGCGGCAACGGCTGGTTCGTCGAACCCACGATCTTCGGCGACGTGAACAACAAGATGCGAATCGCGCAGGAAGAGGTCTTTGGTCCTATCCTCTCGATCATCAGGTTCAAGGACGAGGACGACGCGGTGGCACTGGCCAATGACGTGCGTTTCGGTCTAGGCTCAGGCGTCTGGACGAAGGATATGGGCCGCTCCCTTCGTGTCGCCGAAAGGCTGCAGGCCGGCATGGTGTGGGTGAACAGCTATCGCGCGGTGAGCTACATGTCGCCGTTCGGCGGCTACAAGGATTCCGGACTGGGCCGCGAGAACGGCATCGACGCGATCCGCGAGTATCTGCAAACGAAGAGCGTCTGGATCAATACCGGCGTCAAGACGGCGAATCCGTTCGTCATGAGGTAACAAGGAAATGCCCCGCGAAACACTGCGGGGTAACCTGGCAATCCATTCTGGTAATCAGGATAGCGAATGGATCACGCGTTGCCTTGCGCAACGCCTCGAATCATTCCACGAAACGCTTTGCAAGCGCCTGGACTGTCAGGACTTGATACCTTGAGCGGCCCGGGTACTCGGCGCCCGGACCTCCAGCGTGATCCCAGCCCCTTCGTCGACGGTCTTGAAGTACGTGAAGCCACTTCGATCATCGAGACGCCCGCGGGCGAGCACATCCACTCCGGCGCGCGCAGCGAGTTCCTCGGCCTTGTCGCAACTCTCGACAGAGAAGCCGAGATGAAAGACACCTTCGCCTCGCGTTTCCAGAAACCGTCGTTGCGGCGTATCGCCGTCTCCCGGCTGGCAAAGCTGCAACTGGGCGTTGTCGATATTCGCAAACTTGTAGCGCATCTTGAGAAAGGCCGGACGATCATAGCCGTCCAGTTGGTACGCGTCCAACGGTGGAAAGTCAGTCCACGGACCGACCCCGATCGACTCGTAATACTTCACAGCGTTTTCGATATCGCGGACCACGATGCAGATGTGGTGCAGTTTCTGAAAAATCGGCAGCTTGTCCATCGTGAGCTTCATCCCTGGTCGGTGTTGACGCTGGACTGCAGAACCTTTCGAGGCTACCGCGGCCCGCTTTGAAGAAACGGCAGGATCAACCCGCCTTGGCAATCTTCTTCGGCGTATACGTCTGTGCCGCATCATCATGCGACTGGCCGATGCCTGGGTTCCATTGGAAGCCGGAACGCGCCACGACTCCCGGCTTCAGGCGCTGGTCCGGACCAAAGTCCGCAAACGGATGGAAGAACAGAGGCTCTGTGCTCTCAAGCGCGCGCAACCGCGCCGCGTAAGCGTCCAGGTACGCCTGCCGCTCCTCGACGCTCACGCGCCCGGGCATCCACGACACGTGCGGCGGCAGCACATCGAAGCCGAGGTAATTGAAAATCCCGTTGTGGATCGGCCAAAGAATGTGGTTGATATCGCCGTCCACGCCATCCGGTTCGTAGAGGCTCGCCGCCGTTCCCGTCGTGGTCGACACCATCGCCTTGCGGCCCTTGAACATGCCGGTCTCGTATTTACGGCCGGTGGCATAGGCGAACCCACGCGTCATGATGCGATCCACCCAGCCCTTCAGGATGGCGGGCATCCCGAACCACCACATCGGATACTGGAAGATGATCAGATCGGACCACAGCACCTTCTGCTGCTCGGCATAGACATCCGGCGTCGGTTTCGTGGACGTCCCGAACATGTGCTCCTGTTCCGCCGAAAGATCGAGGAATTCAGGGTTGAGACGTTCGCCTACAAAGTCTTCCGCGCCAAGCTCGGGCCGCCACTTCATCTGGTACAGGTCCGTTACCTGAACCTCGTGCCCCTGCTCTATCAGGGTAGAGACAGCCGTGTCTTTGAGCGCACCGTTGAACGACTTAGGTTCGGGGTGGGCGAAAACGATAAGCACTTTCATGCGACAACTCCATAAAAACCGGTTCGTTGAGCGGGCTGGCCGTTGGCGTACGCTCGGATTCGGATCACCGCCGGGTGCAATCCCGTCACGGTGACCGGTCAGGTCTGTAGCATTCTGGATGTTTACCCAAGCCCGGTCTTGAAGGGGCTCGGCTAATTTTTGCGGAATTTTGCACAGTATTTGATCGCCTCCGTCACTTGCAGGGTCAAAAATCCCTTTCCAGCATGCCGTTCCCGCTCTTCGACCCACCCTGCGTGGTGCGGAGAATTGCCAAAATTCCCGCGCATCGCCGGCCGGATCGGTGCAGATGAGCGAGCCATGCGCCGGATCACCCCGGGTCAGCGGATCAGGCCACCGCATCCAGTTGAGCAGTGTCGCCCTCCAGATACGCTGTCCGAACCGCTGGGTTGGCCAGCAGGTCTGCGCCGCTCCCTTCAAGCGCAATCTGCCCATGCTGGAGCACATACCCTCGATGCGCCACGCGCAACGCATGATGGGCGTTCTGTTCCACAAGCAGAATCGTCATGCCGAGCTGCTCGTTCAACTCCTTGATGACCGAGAAAATCTTCTTGATGAAAAGCGGCGCCAGTCCGAGCGACGGCTCGTCGAGCAGCAGCAGTCTCGGTTGCGACATCAAGGCGCGTCCTATCGCGAGCATCTGCTGCTCGCCTCCTGACAGTGTGCCGGCACGCTGCGAGACTCGGCTCCGCAGGATCGGGAACATCTCGTAGATCCGTTCGAGGTCACCCGCAGTCCGGCGATTGGCCGACGTATCGCCCATGAGGAGGTTCTCAAGCACCGTCATCCGCTGAAAGATGCGGCGCCCTTCCGGCACGACTGCAATATCGAGCTTGCCGATCGCATGTGACGGCAGGGTCGTAATATTCCGTCCGTCGAATTCGACCCTGCCGCCGCTAGCGCGGGGATAGCCGAAAATAGTATTCATCAGTGTGGATTTGCCTGCGCCGTTTGCGCCGATCAACGTGACAATCTCCCCCGTGTTCACACCTAGGCTGACTCCGCGTAGTGCCTGGACGCTGCCATAGTGGGCACTGAGTTCGGTAATCTTAAGCATGAGCGGTTTTCTCCTGCGATGCGTCATCGTGTGAAGACGTCTCGTCGTCCTCTCCGAGGTATGCGCCGATCACCTCGGGATTTGCCTTGATCTCGGCAGGCAGCCCCTCTGCAATCTTCTTCCCGTGATTGAGTACGACAATATGATCTGAAACCTTCATGACGACGCTCATATCGTGCTCAATCAGCAGAATGCCAATCCCCTGCTCCCTGGAGAGGGAGGTCAACAGCGCCGTGAGTTCCGCCGACTCACGCGGATTGAGGCCGGCGGCCGGTTCATCGAGGCAAAGCAGGATCGGTTCAGCGCACATCGCACGCGCGATCTCGACACGACGCTGTACGCCATACGGCATGTCGCCCGCAGGTTTGTTGGCGATATCGCGAACGCTCAGGCGCTCTAGCCACGTCAAGGCCTGTTCTATCGCCTTGTCGTTGGCATGCCGAAACGACTTCGAATTCAGCGCGCCGGCAATCGAAAACCTCGACGCCTGCTGCAGGACATTGTGCTGGGCAATCATCAGATTTTCGAGCACGGTCATACGCGGAAACAGCCGTATGTTCTGAAACGTCCTCACCACCTGACCGACCCGCGCGACATCCACGTTCCTCATCGCGTCGAGTCGAAGTTCGCCGCGCTGTGGATGTCGCAGTTTGACGGAGCCTTTCGTGGGTTTATAAAAACCGGTCAGGCAGTTAAAGAAGGTCGTCTTTCCGGCCCCGTTCGGCCCGATCACGGCTGTCACCTCGCCGGCACGCGCCGTCATGGACAGGTCTTCGATTGCATGAAGTCCGCCAAACTGCATGGTCAGGTTCTCAACGCTGAGCAACGAACTGGAACCGTTCATGGATTCGCCTCCACGCCCGGAGCGCTGACCGTCGCACGTCGATGGCTGATCAGCCCGCCGGGGCGCACGATCATGATAAAAACCATCGCAATACCGAAGAGCAGCATTCTGTACTCTGCAAAATCACGTCCCAGTTCAGGCAAGATCACGAGCAAGGCTGCCGCGAGCACAACGCCCAACTGACTGCCCATGCCACCCAGCACGACGATCGCAAGAATCGTCGCCGACTCCGAAAATGTGAAACTCTCTGGAGAGATGAAGCCCTGCCGTGCCGCGAAGAACACGCCGGCGAATCCGGCCAGCATGGCACCGGTCGCGAAAGCCGACAGCTTCACGTTCGTCACATTGATGCCCATTGCTTTGCAGGCAATCTCGTCTTCGCGCACCGCCTCCCACGCGCGCCCCACAGGCAAGCGTCTCAGCCTGGAGACAAGGAGGTTGGTCAGCAACGCGAGTGCCAGGATCAGGTAGTACAGAAAGACGATCCTCTGGGCAGGCGAGTAATCGAGGCCAAACACGGTTGCAAACGTCGGGCCGTCGCTGGACGTCTGCATCGGAAGCCCAAAAAACGTTGGCTTGGGAATCGACGAAATGCCGTTCGGCCCGCCCGTCAGGCCACCCCAGTTCACCAGCAGCAGCCGGATAATCTCTCCGAACCCGAGCGTAACGATCGCCAGATAGTCGCCTCTGAGTCTGAGCGTCGGATAGCCAAGCAGCATGCCGAATGCCGCGGCAAGACCGCCAGCAATCGGGAGCGACTCCCAGAAACCCAAGCCAAAATGCGTCGAGAGCAGACCGTAGGTGTACGCCCCTACCGCGTAGAAGGCGACATAGCCAAGATCGAGCAGGCCTGCCAGACCGACGACGACATTCAGGCCCCAACCCAGCATCACGTATATGAGGACCGTCGTAGCCGTATCGACGACATAGCGGTTTCCTGCAAATAGTGCGGGCAACAGCACGGCGAACGCCACGCATGCCGCTCCGATCCAAACCAGCGAGTCGTTCCGTGCGGTTTCAGACGCGGGCCTCGCGCGCACGCTTCGCTTTGAAAAAAAACTGAACCGTTGCAGCATCCACTGCAATATCAAACGTCCGGCAAAGGCGACCACAATGAAGGCTGCCAGAAGCCCCCATCGTGTTTCGACCTGTAGGCCGTTTGCTCCGTCTCGCGTGGTCAGTCCCAGCATCGGCAAACCCACGAGAGCGGCAACCAGCGCGGCGCCAAGCGCATCCCTGAGGCGAAACTGAATATCCATTCTTTGCATGGTTGTAGGGCTCATCAGACTTTCTCCACCTCTGGCCGGCCAAGCAGGCCGGAAGGACGGAACATCAGAACAATGATCAGGATGACGAACGTGGCCACATCCTTGTATTCGGGAGACAGGTAAGCCGCCCAGAAGGCTTCGATCAAGCCGATGATCAGGCCGCCGAGCATCGCGCCGGGGATTGAGCCGATTCCGCCCAGAACCGCTGCGGTAAAGGCCTTGATGCCGGCCTGAAAGCCAATTGAGAAGTCGATCACGCCGTAGTAGATTGTCACCATGACGCCGGCGACGGCAGCCAGCGCAGCGCCGATCATGAAGGTCAGGGCGATAATCCTGTCGACGTTATAGCCGAGGAACTGCATCATCCGCTGATCTTGCTCGCAGGCTCGCTGCTGCCTGCCGAAAGGCGTCCTGTTGATAAACAACGTGAACGCGGACATCAGCACGACGGTCACAATGACAATGAGCATCTGCACGTACGAGACGTACGGCCCCGGTCCGTGAAGTCCCTCACTGGAGAAAAGATTCACGCCGCCCATGACAAGCGGCGGGATCGACTTGACCCGCGCGCCCTGGGTAAGCTGAACCATGTTCTGTAAAAAGATGGAAATCCCGATCGACGAAATCAGCGGCGCGAGACGATTGGAGCCTCGAAGCGGCCGGTAGCCGACGCGTTCGACGGTCCAGCCGAATACGGACGTCAGTGCAATCGAGACGATCAAGGTAATGGCAATACTCACCACCACAGACGAGATCCCACCGCTCGCGATAAGCGTGAAGCAGGTCACGGCGATGAATGCACTGACCATATAGATATCGCCGTGAGCGAAGTTGATCATGCCGATAATGCCGTAGACCATCGTATAGCCGATCGCGATCAGGCCGTAGACGGCGCCCAATGTCAGCCCATTAATCAGTTGTTGCAGTGCCTGGCTCATGTCCTCTCCGGTGAATCTGCTTCAGAGGCGGTGCAGTGGACAGACGCACCGCCTCATTCCGTATTACAAAGACTGGAAAGGACCGGTCACTTCACATAGTCATAGTTGTTGCCGTTCCAACGGTAGACCACATAGCCAGGGCTCTTGAGATCGCCTTTCGCATCGAAGTCCACCTGGCCGACTACCGTATTGAAGGAGGCGTTGTGGAGCTGCTTCACGATCGCCGCATAGTCTGTGGAATTGGCCTTCCTCGCTGCCTCTGCGAAAACCTGCATCGCGGCATACGAGTACAGCATGTAGCCTTCCGGCTCGATCTTCTGCGCGCGGAAGGTCGCCACGACCTTTGCGGCTGCCTCACTCTTGCGCGGGTCGGGCGGGAAGGTGAACAGTACCTTGTTGATTTCCGGTCCCGCCGCAGTGACCAGTTCATTGTTCGTGAGCGTGTCGCCGCCCAGCACGGTAAGATTCAGCCCTGCCTGCGCCGCTTGCCGCAGAATCAGCGCGACTTCCTGGTAGTACCCGCCGTACGCGAGGATCTGAACGCCGTTCGCCTTCAGTTTGCTGACCAGGCCTGAATAGTCCTTTTCACC
Source organism: Paraburkholderia sp. GAS38 (assembly GCF_050434965.1). Classification (NCBI taxonomy): domain Bacteria; kingdom Pseudomonadati; phylum Pseudomonadota; class Betaproteobacteria; order Burkholderiales; family Burkholderiaceae; genus Paraburkholderia; species Paraburkholderia sp. GAS38. The sequence goes on from NZ_JBNDJO010000027.1 coordinate 21,008, forward strand.
GGCTGTGATCGACTCACGCAGCACCACGGGCGTCTGCCTGGCTGCGAGATCCTTGGCGACCTCGTCGGCGAGACCGCCGCCATATGCGGTCTTATCGTCGATGACCGCGATTTTCTTGCCCTTGAAATGCGCAGCGATATAGTCGGCGGCAACCTGTCCTTGCTGATCGTCCCTACCGGTAATGCGAAAGATGCCCTTGATGCCGCGTTCCGTGATTTTCGGGTTGGTGGACACGGTGACCTGCGGGATCTGCGCGTCGTTATAGACGTCTGACGCCGGCAACGTGGAACTGGAACACCAGTGACCGTCGACGAACGCCACCTTCTGATTGACGAAACTGTTGGCAACCGAAACGGCCTGCTTTGGATCGCACACGTCGTCGCCAACGACCAGGTTGAGTGACTGCCCGAGCACACCACCCGACGCGTTGATGTCCTTCACCGCCTGTTCTGCGCCCTTGCGAAACTGATCACCGCCCGAGGCGTACTCCCCCGTCATTGGGCCAGCCACGCCCACCAGAACACTTGCATCCGCAGCGGCCGAGCATGCCAACGCCAAGCCGCCCATGCTCAGTACCGCGCCCATTCCAACCAATCTTTTCCGGCCGTTCATAACCATCTCCAAGAGCAGGCTTCGATGCAGGAACGAACAGGTCTCAGCTATCGTTCCCGGGTATTACCTCGCTGTCACTGCCGCGAGATAGATCGAAGGTTGCCGACACCAAAAACGGCGCGGAATTTGATTGTGCGAAAGCGTGGATTAGGTACAGGCTAACGATGCGAAACGGCGGCATTCCGCTGCGGGAAATCGCACAGTTTGCCAGTCCGTCCGCCGGACGGCCGCGTAAACGACTAGGCGGAAACGGCGAGAAAATCTGCGCATCCGCTCAGCCGAAGATTCGTGTTCTGGCTGACATCCTCGTGCGGCTGGCGCGCACTTAGGGGTGCTCATCCCCCTACGCGGTTGATTTCACGAGTCGCGCCGAAGAGCCACTCAACGGTCAGCCGTTGACTCTCGGCGAAAGCAGATCCTGCAGACCGATCGCGTGGTACATCTCGCGGCGCATCCGGTCCGCCACGCCGTTGACGATCTCTGCGCCGTCCTGCGACGGGTCCACATGCACGCGAAACGGCCGCTTGCCGAACGGCAGGTCCACCACGCGAACGATCTCCGCTGCGACCTCCGCCGGATCCGCATCCGCCGGCTCCAGACTCGCCAGCCCCTTCAGCGCCTGGTCGGTCACGCCGGCATACGGGCCGCTTTCATATTCGGCGGCGATGTCGGCGTCCGCCGGCTTGCCTGAATGCGCAAAGTGATTCGTACCTTTGGTGAAGGCGCCCGGCACCATGATCGTGCTCTCGATGCCCCAGCGCGCCAGCTCGGTCGAGTACGACACGGCGAGCGCATCCATGGCCGCCTTCGCCGCGAAATACGGCGCGAGGAACGGCGGCGTGCCGCCGCGCGTGGACGACGAACCGACCCACACCAGCAACCCCCTGCCCTGCTTGCGCAGGAACGGCAGCGCGGCGCGGTTCACGCGCTGCGCACCGAGCACGTTGACGTCGTACTGCTGGATCATCTGTTCGGGCGTAAACGCCTCGGCCGGGCCGAACACCATGTGACCGGCGTTGTGCACGATCACATCGAGACGGCCGGCGTCCTTCAGGATGTGCGCAATGCCCGCGGCCACCGATGCATCGGACTGCACGTCCAGTTCGACCGTGCGCAGATCGAGCGACTTTTCCTGCGACCACTGCGCGATTTCCGCGACGCGAGGCGCGTTGCGGCCCTGCGTTTCGCGCATCGACGCGTAGACGGTATGGCCCGCTTCGGCCAGCGCACGAGCCGTCATCAAACCAAATCCGGATGATGCGCCAGTCACGAGAATGCTATAAGTCATGAGATATCTCCTGTTGTCCTATGATTAACGCCCGGCTACGGGCTGCGAAGGCTGACTCAGCTCGCCTCGGCCTGCGCCGGAACGATCGCCGAAAATCGACCGGTAGTAATCCATCCCGCTATCCAGATGGGTGTGGAAGCCAAACTTTTCGTCCAGCATCGCCAGCATGTCGGTACGCTCGACGCGCATCACATAGCTGTGCTCGTTCGTCACGAGCACGCACGGCTCGCCTTGCGCCTCGGTGGCGCTGAACCACTTGCCCGGATCGGCATGACCGCTCCGAAACGTGCGCCCGGCATGCTCGACCTGCCAACCGCCGTCGAGCAGGATCCAGTACGGCGCATCCGGTTCGACACCGTGATCGCACGTGGCGATCACGGCACCGGCGTCCGCTTCCCACTCGCGTGAGTGGTCGATCACCCACTGCAGCTGCGCCGTCGACAGCGCAGTGAAGAACGGCGTATGCCGCAGCAGGTGCAAATACGTCACTGAGGCTCTCATCGTCATCTTCTGTGCGGCGTCCGGCTCGCGCTTTGCGCCGCATGAGGCCAATCCCAATACGGCGATCAGCGTCAGGAGGGAGGTCGAGAGGCGCCGGCGCCAACGCGCCGCGCCGCTCGAAGCCTGAGGGGACACCATGTCAGGTTCCGCCATCGGTTTGCCGGTACGTCAGGCAAGGCCGCCGTTGGCGCGCAGCACCTGGCCGTTCACCCAGGCACCGTCCTTTCCAGCCAGGAAGGCCACGACGCCCGAGATGTCGTCCGGCTGACCCAGGCGCTCCAGCGGCGGCATCTTCGAGAACTGCGCGATCTGCTCTTCGGTCTTGCCGTTCAGGAACAGCTCCGTTGCAACCGGGCCCGGCGCCACGCAGTTCACCGTGATGCGGCGGCCGCGCAGTTCCTTCGCGAACACGCGTGAGAACGCTTCGACGGCCGCCTTCGTGCCGTTATAAACCGAGTAGCCCGGCAGGTTCAGCGCCAGTGTCGTGCTCGACAGGTTGATGATCCGGCCGCCGTCGTTCAGACGCGTCGCCGCTTCGCGCAGCGTGTTGAACACACCGCCGACGTTGATCGCGAACGTCTGGGCAAACAGCTCGTCGCTCGATTGCGCGAGCGGCGCGGTCTTCAGGATGCCGGCGTTGTTGACCAGCACGTCGACCTTGCCGAGTTGCTGCTCGACCGTCTCGAACAGACGGCGCACGTCCTCGACCTTCGACACGTCGCCCTGCACCGCGATGGCCTTGCCGCCGGCCTGGGTCAGTTCGGCCACGAGCTTGTCGGCTTCTGCCGGGCTCGATGCGTAGTTCACTGCAACCGCAAAACCGTCCTTGACGAGACGCCGGGCGATGGTGGCACCGATACCGCGCGAAGCGCCGGTGACGATTGCGACGGCGGATTGATTTGCTGCACTCATTGAAATTCTCCTGTTCAGGTGGATACCTGGACAGGATAATGACTGACATCACGGCGAAGATAATTCGCCATGTTTTTCCATCAGTATTCCATTTACTTTAACTATTGAGCGGATCATCCCGTCATGGACCGTTTCCAGGAAATGCAGGCGTTCGTTCGTACCGCCGAACGCAGCAGCTTCTCGCAGGCCGCCGACGACCTCAACATTCCACGTGCAACGATCACCAACCTGATCAAGCGGCTGGAACTGCGGATCGGCACCCGGCTGCTCGAACGCACCACGCGCACGGTACACCTCACTCACGATGGCGAGGCCTACTACCACCGGTGCGTGCGTCTGCTCGCCGATATCGAGGAGGCCGAAGGCACCTTCCGCAACGCATCGCCCAAGGGACTGCTTGTCGTGAACCTGCAGGGCACGCTGGCGCGGCACTTCGTGATCCCCGCCCTGCCCGACTTCCTGTCGAGCTATCCGGAACTGCGGCTGCACATCGGCGAGAACGACCGGCTGGTCGATCTCGTGCGGGAGGGCGTCGATTGCGTGTTGCGCGCAGGCACCCTGCGCGATTCGTCTCTGATCGGACGGCAGATCGCGTCCATGGAGCAGGTCACTGTTGCGAGCCCGGCTTACCTCGCACGCTTCGGCGAGCCGGCCAGCCTCGAGGACCTGTCCGAACATTTTGCGGTGGACTACGTGTCGAGCGCGACGGGCAAAGCGGTCCCGCTCACTTTTCTTGTCGACGGCATAGAGACTGATCTGGTGATGCGCTCGACCATCTCGGTGACAGGAGCCGACCTGTACACGGGATCGGCGATCGCCGGCGCCGGGGTGATTCAGGTGCCGCGCTACCGGATTGCGGCTGATATCGCCGACGCGCGGCTGAAAGTGATTTTGCCGGGGTTTCCGCCGCCGCCGATGCCCGTGTCCGTGCTGTACCTTCACAACCGGCAGTTGTCGCCACGGGTGCGGATTTTTACTCAGTGGCTTGAAGAGATATTCAGGGGGGTGCCGTATCAGACTGGTGTGAAGCGGAGCGGTAGGAATTAGCGTGAAAGAACCCCGGAATCTCTCGTCCCCTTCAGGAAAGCCGATCGTAGCCGAGCATCGGGTTCACGTACCGAGACCGGCGTCCTTTCACTTTCATCTTTTCCCCTACAACGGTCTCATCTTGCTCTGCAATAGCGAAGCATCATACTCTCGTCGGAAGTCGGCGCTTCTTCGCGCTAACCGTGGGCTTCTCTGCGTCAATTTGCGAAATCGTAAAAATAACGAGGAAAGGATGCGACCGTCATTGAATCGGATAGTGCTGTATGCGAAAGACGTGCAGGCAACCTGTGCCTTCTACGAGCGACACTTCGAATTTGAGTGCGAGTTCGACGCCAATGGTCGCATAGCAGAGTTGGTCTCGCCGCATGGCGGCGCCATCATCATGGTTCATCAAGCCGGAAAGGGATTGAAGGCGGGGCAAGCGTCGGTAAAGCTGGTTTTCGACGTGGAAGACGTCGAGGGCTTTAAGACGCATTGTGCGAAGCAGGGACTTGAGTTCGGCACATCTCACCAAGCAGATGGATATAGTTTCGCAAACGCAAAAGACCCAGCAGGTAACCCGATATCCATTTCGAGCCGAAGGTTCGCCATCGGCCGAGGATTGCGGTAGGGATGCCCATTGCTGAGCACCCCCCGCACAGATCCCGGCGTGCCCAATTCGGGCACCGGGCTCCTACCTTGGGTGTT
>NZ_JBNDJO010000028.1:0-23681 GCF_050434965.1 Paraburkholderia sp. GAS38
TGGACACTTTCAAAACCCGCACCGTCGATCAGCTCCACGACATCGGCGACCAGCGCATCGATGGAAATCGGTGCCTTGTCGCTGCGGCCGCAGCCACGGATATCCGGGACCACAACCCGAAAGCTGGGCGAGAGTGCCGCAACCTGCGCTCCGAAAACGTTACCCGTGCCGCCGAGTCCGTGCACGAACACGACCGGCGTACCTGTTCCTACGTCATCGTATTTGAGTTTCATATGTCATTCCTGAATGTAGTGGGTTGATGAAATGAAGGTGATGTGGTGCGTCGATCGCACCGCTCTTTTATGCTGCGCTTCGTTTCCGTTTCGGTGAAATCGCAGTTACGTGTTGCTGCAGCATCGCCGGAAGCGTCATGACGCTCACGTCATCCGATGCCGCCTGCCGGTACCCAAGTGCTGCATCGATCAGATCCAGCGCATTGACGTCCTTCAGGCCGGACAGCCGTACCCGTGGCTTCGCCGGCGCATCAAGCGCAACAGCGCACGGCGTCCGGCAACTGCCGAGGCAGTGGACCAGCATCACGGTCATACCCTGGCTGGTCAGCCTTTCCTTTATTTCGTTATAGAGAGCCAGTCCCTGCTCACCGCTGTGCGGCCTGTCCCTCGGGCAGGTACGGCAGATTGCGACGGTACTCGATTGGTCGCACCCGTTCATATCCGGGTTGACGGCATCGAGTGGTACTAGGCTCTCGTGCACGGTAAGCGCCACGCTGTCTCCTGACTTCATCTATTTCGAGGAAAGAACTACCCCTCTTTTTCTGAACCTTGTTCGGACAACCAGAAACTGCAAATTCTGTGGATGAATTCTAGGTGTGTGTTCAATCGCACGCTTATCGGATCGTCTAGTCGCGTATCCGCGCCGAGGTTGACTTGACGTTGATTTCACCAGTGTTGAAGGTCGCGGTGCCGCCCGGGCACTTCGGTCCGACGATTGCCCCGACGGCATTGCGTGACGCTGGCCGGGTGCGGAACGAATTGTTTAGGGCCGACTATAGAGCGCAGCATTCAACGCTTTCAGCTGCCCATCGTTCTGGGCCTGAATCAATTGTTCACGCACTTCCTGACGGGTTAGCCCCCTATTCGGACTACCGTAAGCGGTTGCCCCGGCCTCTGTACCGCCTTGATCCAAGCTGGCCGGTGACTGGGTGGGCGTGTTCTGATTCTGAGCGGAACCGGACACCGAATCCGCATGAGCGGCAGCTCCGACTATCAGAAGAGAGGCAAGGCCAAGAGCCGAAAGAATAGTTTTCACACCAATACTCCTGCGCGGAAAAGGCTAAAAATTAAGTGGAATGGATCAGATAGCTTTCGCAAGCGAATCCTGTGAATCTATTCTAGGTCTGGGTACGACTTCGGGCTTATCGCAGTGTCCTGACAATTATCAAAGAGTCCATGTTTACGAGAGCCAGGGTGAGCGCTCTGGGTGCACAGCAATACAACTGGATACCGACCGTTCCGAAATTGATCCTGGGACACGAGCCTTACTCTTGCTCTGCAGCAGATTTCGTTCGGTTGCGCATTAATGCGACGCTCCTTTCGCCTACGGCATCCGCGTGGTTACCCCAACTGCCACGGATGTAAGTCAACACCTCCGCAATGTCATGATCGCTCATGACTGCGCCAAAGGACGGCATCGGGTACGCCGCCGGGACACCCTGGATCACCACCCTGCCCGTCCCGTTCAGTGAGACGTTGATCAATGACGACGCATCGGTTTCGAGCAGATTCGGGTTGCGCTGAAGAGGCGCAATCAGTGGCGCCACTCCCTTCCCGTCGGCGCCATGGCATTGCAGACAATAGATCGCATACAAGCCCTTCCCGCTTTGTACCGGTGTTCTATCAGAAGTGGGGGATGCGAACGCAGATTGTGAAATGTATACGGCCCTCCCTTCCGCCGAATCACGAGCTGGGGGCAATGACTTCAGGTAATGCGCCATCGCAGCCACATCGGCATCAGTCATACCCTGCGTACTTTGATTGATGACTTCAACCATTGAGCCAAAGCTGGTGGCGTGCCGGTTTGATCCTCTCTTAAGAAATTCCGAAACTTCCTCCTCGGTCCATTGTCCTAGTCCCGTATTCGAGTCTCCGGTCAGATCGGATGCGTACCAGTTGTCGATTAACGCACCGCCGAGAAATCCCGCCCGCGAGCCGTCAAGTGCAAGCTCCTGATGAGCCACACCGCGCGCGGTGTGGCATGCTCCGCAATGCCCCAGACCTTGGACTAGATAAGCTCCGCGATTCCACCGCGCATCCCGACCCGACACAGGCTCATAGACCTTTGAGTCCAGAAAGATTGCGTTCCAGATCTTTATCGGCCAGCGAATGGCGAGCAGCGGACTGATGTCCGGTTGCCGATTGTTCTTCTGTGCCGGACGCACCCCATGCATGAAATATACATATAGTGCATGCACATCCGCGTCGTTCACCTTCGCAAAGGATGTGTACGGCATCGCCGGATAGAGGTTGTGGCCATCCTTCGCCACACCTTCACGGAGTGCTCGGGAGAAGTCTTGTTCGGTATACTTGCCGATACCGGTCACCGGATCTGGCGTGATGTTCGTGGAGAAAATCCTGCCCATCGGCAAAGCCATCGGTAAGCCACCTGCCAGCGGAGCACCGCCGGGCGCGGTATGACAGGCTGCGCAGTTTCCGACCCGGGAAAGATATTCTCCTCGTTCGACCAGTTGATAATTGGGATCCTGACTTTGAGCGCTTGCAGTGAATGCGAGGAGTGAAAGTATTGACGCGCAAACGCCACGGAACGTAGAAACATTCATTACCGATTGTCCTCAAGCGAAGTTGCCGTCGGCCAGCTGGTTTCCTACTGACAAGTGACGCAGGCGCTTGCCGGTCGCTGAAAAGATGGCGTTTATAAGGGCTGGCGCCAGAACCGCACACCCTGCTTCACCTATTCCGCCCGGCGATTCGTTGCTCTGCACTACGTGAACTTCGATGCGAGGTGTTTCATGGATACGCAAGATGCGATAGTCATTGAAGTTGCCTTGCACGACTCGACCTCGATCGATTGTGATGCCTCCATATAGCGCTGCAGTGATGGCGAAAATCACGCCTCCCCGAATCTGCGCGTCGACTGTATCCGGATTGATTACATGCCCGCAATCTACAGCGATCACTACCCGCCGCACGTGGACTTCGCTATTCCGAACGTCTGCTTCGACGACCGCAGACAGAAAGCTGCCAAACGCATGCATCACTGCCACCCCACGTCCGGCGCCGGCATCAAGGGGTTGGTCCCATCCCGCCTCACGAGCGACGACATCGAGAACATGAAGCGCACGCGGTGTAGGCGACAGCAGCGCCCGACGATAAGCGACGGGATCGGTCTTTGCCCGCGCTGCCAGTTCGTCGATAAAACTTTCAACGACAAAGGTTCCTCGTACCGGTCCTACGCCACGCCAGAAGCCGGTGACGATTCCACGCGGCTCCTGTCTGACATACTCGATCCTTTGATTGGGTATCGCATAAGGCAGATCGGAAGCGACGGCAACGGCGTCCCGGTCAAGACCGCCTTTGAAGTACGTCGGCTGAAAACGCGCAAGTACAGATGAGCCGGCCACAGTGTGCCGCCAGCCTACGGGCCAACCGTGTTCGTCGAGACTAGCCGCGATCTTGTCGTGGTACATGGGCCGAAGCGTACATTGACGAATGTCTTCCTCCCGCATCCACGTAAGCTTGAGCGGTGCATTCACATGCTTCCCGATCTGCAAAGCCTGGATGACAATGTCCACTTCGCTGCGCCGGCCAAAGCCCCCACCAAGGAGCCGGTTATGGAGGACGATTCGCTCCCGCGGCAAGCCCGTATAATTCACGCCGGCGTCCACTGCCCAAACCGGCACTTGCGTTCCGGTCCATATGTCACAGCCGTCCGGCCTGACATGAACTGTGCAGTTTAGTGGCTCCATGGGAGCATGTGCGAGGAACGGCTGACCGTACTCGGCCTCATAATGCAGGGTGTGTTTGGCGAACGCTTCCTCCACATCACCGACCTGCCGCGACACGACCCCGCTTCTCAATGCCGCCGTTTGCAGATCCCGCTGCAGTATCTGTGTATCGAGCGACGCGTTCGGGCCGTCATCCCATTCGATCACCAAGGCTTCGAGACCTCGCTTTGCTGCCCAGGTATGATCGCCGACGACCGCGACAGTGCGTTCGAGCGTAACGACCTGGCGTACACCCGGGATTTTTCGGGCAAACCGGTCATCAACCGCTTTGACCTTACCTCCGGCCACCGGACTTGTAATAGAAACCGCGTAAAGCATCCCCGGAACCCGGACGTCGATACCAAATACCGCGCTTCCATTAACTTTCTCTGGGGAGTCAAGGCGTTTCACTGGCCTGCCAATAAGGCGGAACCGCCGCGGATCCTTCAGCGTAACGGTCTTGGCGAGGTCTTTCGGGATCGGCAAACTCATAGCCATCTCAACCAGTTGCCGGTACTCCAGCGTGCGGCCGGTCGGTCCATGAATGACCCGCGCATTCTCAGCATGACAGCTCTCAGGGGGCACCTTCCACTGACTGGCCGCTGCCTGAATTAACAAAACTCGTGCGGCGGCCCCCGCGCGTCGCAGGGGTTCCCACGCATAGCGTATTGAATTCGATCCCCCCGTAATCTGCGCACCTAGCAGCGGATCGGTATAAAGCTCGGAAACCGGAGGCGAGGTCTCGATTTCGACATTGTCGAGAGATACTTCGAGTTCCTCAGCAATCAGCATCGGAATTGATGTATAAACACCTTGCCCCATTTCCACCTTAGGCATGACCAGCCTGATACGTCCATCCCGTGCAATACGGACAAACACATTCGGGACGAAATCGCTCTGCGTATCAGTGAGATCGGAAGAATCAACTAGCGGATTGCCCGCTCTCAATACTGGAGCCGCAATTACCGGCAAACTAACGCCAAACAGGAGCATTCCGCCTACGGTTAAACCAACACCGCCGCCAATCCTCAGAAACGCACGCCGGCTGTACTCGACCCCGTTCTCGTCGATCACGCCGCCTCCGCTGCCAGGTGAATGGCTGCTCGAATCCGCTCGTATGTCCCACAACGACAGATGTTTCCTGCCATTGCAACATCAATGTCCGCGTCCGTCGGTTTCGGGGTGCGGCCAAGCAGTGCGGCCGCTGACATGACCTGTCCCGACTGGCAATAACCGCATTGCACTACATCAATGTCAAGCCATGCCTGTTGCACCCGCTTCCCGACAGGCGAGTTGGCCACGGCTTCGATGGTGGTGACCTTGCGGTTTGCCAGAGTGGCCACCGGGGTCACACAAGCGCGGCCAACGTCGCCGTCCAGATAAACCGTACACGCGCCGCACTGGGCAATGCCACAACCGAACTTGGTTCCGGTGAGACCAATCACGTCTCTCAGCACCCAAAGCAGCGGCATATCACCTGGAACATCCAGCTCGTAGCCCGTACCATTGACATGCAGGAACACCATTGCTTCTCCAAAGTTTGTTCAAACGAAAGCGGGAGCCACAGGATGGGAACCAAGAGCCAGCCTGCTTACGGATTTGCGTCAGCGATGGGCTGGATGGAAGTGCACAACTTCAGCGGTCATTGCGGAGCTGATGCGCCGGTTGCCGTACTAACGGTTTTCAGCGGCGTTGACCCGGTGTGCTCCGCAGTGGATGAAGCATCCTCCGGGAAAGCCGTTTCCCAACCACCACCGAGGGCCTTGTACAGGGTCACAAGATTGACTGCAGCGTCCGCCTGACTCTGCGCCAGCTCGCTTTGAGCGGCCAGCAGGTCTTTCTGTACGGCGAGCACGTTGAGGAAATCAATGGCACCCTCACGATACCGTTGCTGCGCGACCGAAAGCGCGAGCTGGTCCTGCTGCACCACCTCCTTCAAATTATCACGGCGGCGCTGCTCGGCATCGTAGGCGGACAATGCGTCATCCACTTCATGCCACGCCTGCAAGACCGTACGCTGGAAGCCGATCGCTGCTTCCTGTTGCTGGGCCTTGCGCAACTGGAGCGTGCCCCTGAGTCTTCCGCCCTGGAAAATGGGCATCGAAATGGAAGGACCAAAGACGAACTGATGCGAAGCCCAGTCACCCAGACTCGAAAGCTGAAGCGACTGCGAACCAAGACTACCCGTGAGCGAGATCTGCGGATAGAAGTCAGCCTGGGCAACGCCAATCTCGGCAGTTGCAGCATGCAACTGTGCTTCCGCACGCCGGATGTCGGGGCGGCGTCGTACCAGTTCCGACGGAAAGCCGATCGGCGCACGAGCCGGGAGCGATGGAATGTCGCGCGGGGCTCCCAACATCTGTGCGAGTGCACCGGGTTGTTCGCCGAGCAGGAAGCTGAGTGCGTTGATAAGTGCGTCGCGGCGCGCCTGCAGCGGCGGCAGCCGCGCTTCGATCGACGCAACCTGCGCCGATGCGTTGGCAACATCGAGGGGGGTCGTAGCGCCCTCGGTCATGCGCAATCGTGTCAGCTTGACGGTAGAGTTGGCGAGCGCGAGATTCTGGTTCGTGATGTCAAGCAGGGTCTGTGTAGCTCGTAACTCGATATAGTCACGGGCAAGTTCGGCTTGCGCGGAGAGCAGGACAGCGCGGCGTTCCTCAGCCGAGGCCTGCACTGCCGCGTTGGCTGCTTCCACGCCGCGCCGCGCATGGCCCCACAGGTCCAGCTCGTAAGACGCATCGAAGCCGTACTGCCATAGGTTGTAGGGCGGCGATCCGCTCGAGCCAGGTAAGCTGGAAACACCGAATGCGGTTTCTCCATTCGCGGATTCGGGCTGCACTCCTGCGGGAGTGGTGCCCAGCAGCGAAAAGATGCCATTCGGGCTCGCCCGCTCCCGGTCGTAAGACGCAGCACCGCTTAACGTCGGATACAGTTCCGCGCCTGCAATGCGTAACCCGGCGCGGCTCTCCAGCAGGCGAACCGAGGCGGCCTTGACGTCGAGATTGTCGGTCGCGAGCCGCGACTCCAATGCCACCAGGTCCGAGTCTCCCAGCAGGGACCACCACTCGGGCGCGAGCGTGGCCTCGACGGGTCGGCTCGGCGCCTCAGCCTGGTTGGCACGGGTGAAATCATTGGGTGCTGAAACATTGGGCCGCTGAAAATTCGGTCCGAGCGTGCAACCCGCAAGCATGGCACCTGACAGCAGAGCTAGCAGAACGGGCCGAATAGACAAGGAGTGTGCCATCAGTTTGTCCCCGCCTCTTTAACTGATGTGTCACTTGCTGCGACATCGACCGTCGGCTCGACCGAAAGGCCCACGCGCAACCGGGCTACGCCCGGCTGACCCGGATCGAGGATGATCTTCACCGGCATGCGTTGCACGATTTTGGTGAAGTTGCCCGTTGCGTTGTCTGGCGCGACCGGCGCGAACGCGATACCCGTCGCCGGCGCAACGCTGTCGACATGGCCGGTCAAGACAAGACCCGGAAAGCTGTCCACTGTGATGCGAGCCGGCTGATGCGGGTGCATATGGTCAAGCTGGTTTTCCTGAAAGTTGGCGACGACATAAGCCTGTGACAGCGGTACCACGGCCAGCAACGGCGTACCCGCAGCAACGATTGCGCCAACTCGGATCGAGCGCTGGCCGACCATACCGTCTATCGGTGCGCGGATTTCCGTATAGGAAAGGTTAAGCTTCGCCTGATCGAGCGCGGCCTGGGCGCGCGCCAACTCGCCGAGCGCTCTGGTGCGCCCCGCACGCAGAATATCAAGATCCTGCTGGGCAGCTTGCAGCGCAGCACTGTCGCGATCGTGGTCAGCCTGTTGCTGATCGAGCGTGGTCACGGCGTGCTGCTGCTCCTCCATCGTGCCGGCGCCGCCAGCGGAAAGATTGCGATAGCGCGTGGCGTTGGCGCGCGCGAAGTCAATGGCGGCTTCGTCGGAGTGCAAGGTCGCTTGCGCCTGTGCGACGACTGCGGGATGCTGCGCAATCTTCGCGTCAAAATCACCCACGGTGGCCGCGGCTACATTCAGGTCACCCTGCGCACTGGCAAGGGCGGCGCGATAGTCGCGGTCATCGATACGCGCCAGAAGCTGGCCCGCTTTCACCACCTGGTTGTCGTCGACCAGAACCTCGGCAATCTGGCCAGCAACACGCGGTGCAACAAGCGTGTAATCGGCGGTGACATAGGCGTCGTTTGTCGACTCAGCGACGGGTTGTTGGGAGAGCAGCTTTGTGCCGCCCCAGCCGCAGCCGGCTAATAGGAGGGCCAAGGCCCCAAGCAGGACGGGCTTTCTGGATGGTCGGGTAGATTGTGACATTTTCGATGTGTTCAGCGAGAAGTTGTCTGGGTGGGCGCGCGGGGCGGACGGACACGCACAGGCACGATGGGAATGAGCAGCACAAGGGCGGCGGCAAAGACCGCCATGACGAGATAGAGGTCCGCCGACATTAGTACGATCGCCTGCTCATGGATCCTGCTGGCCAGTTGCGTAAACGTCCCCGCGTGATCGGCGGCCTGTCCGGCGATCAAAGGTGCGCCGCCCAACTGGTCGACGAGCATCGTGGAATGGTAGTGTTCACGCGCGGTGCCAAGCCCTTCCACCAGCCCGATGCCGATCGCCCCGGCAAAGCCCTTCACCATGTTGAACATGGCCGACGCAAACGGGCCCTCGGTTGGCGGCAGTCCGGTAGTCGTTTGCAGTAGCAGCGGAATCACGGCCATCGGTTCGCCGACCGTTAGAAGCGCCTGGAGCAGGTAGAAGTTCTCGCGCACCCAGTCCGACGTCATGAAGGTGCCGAGGGCACAAGAGAGCGCGATCAGGGTCAGTCCAATCCCCAGCACCCAGCGGCAATCAACACGTTCGATGTTGAGGATCGCCGCCGTGAGCGGTAGCGCGACAAGCTGCGGCAGGGCGACGACCAGCGCCAGTGGTGCAATCTGCAGCGGCCGATACCCACGCACCTCGGTGAGATAGTCGGCTGGAATGACAGACACCGCCAACAGGATCACCAATACGCCAGCAAGCGTAATCAGCGAATGGGTGAAATTGCGTCGAGCCAACAACCGCAACTGGAAAAAAGGCAGCGGGTGCGACCACTCGTTCAACAGGAACATACAGAACAGCAGCCCCCCTCCAACGAGCAACAGGCAGATCAGCGGCGAATTGAACCAATCCAGCCGGTCGCCCTGGTTAAGCCCGATCACCATCATCGAGATGGCAGGAAAACCGGTGAGCAAGCCGACCCAGTTGAATGTGCGAAAGCGTTCCAGCCTCAGCGGATCCTGCGGCAGACCATAGGCGATCGCCGCGCTGCTCATGAGGCCCAGCGGCACTACCTGCCAGAACACCATGTGCCAGCCGACGTATTCGGTCCACAAGGCGGCTAACGGCGTACCCAGGTTGGGTCCGAACGTCGCGGTGAGCGCATAGCTGGCAAGCCCATAAAGTCTGACGTTGGGCGGCAGGTACCGAAGCGCCGCCGTCATCAGCATGGGCGGCAGGCATCCACCGGCAAGCCCCTGCAGCGCCCTCAGGACCGCGAGCGTTCCAACATTGGTGGCGAACGGGCAAAGGAAGCCCAACAATGCGAAAGCGAGGACCGCGCCGATGGTGAAACGTCGCAGCGAGAAGGTCACTGAGCACCAGGGCGCGAAGGCCATGGCGGTGACGTTGGTGGCCTCAAAGAGCGCGGTCAGCCAGGTTCCCTCGTCGTGGCCAATCGACAGCGCGCCACGCACGTCGATCATTGCCACGTCGGTGACGTGTTCGTTCAACCCCGCGGTAAACGAAGCGAGCAGTACGCCCACCAGTCCGATCGCAAGCCGTAGTCCGAAAGCGGGTGGCGTGGGCGCAGCGGGGGCCGGTGGCGCAGGCGCGGCAGCAGCCACCGGCATCTGCGGGCTTGGCACGGGGGGCGCCAGAAGTTCGACAGTTGTCATACTGATGAATCCGCAAACGCACACGCAAGCGTGAAAGGCACGCTTAGGCGAGCAGTTGTAGGGCAGATCGCTGTCATAGCTGCAGCGGCGCTGCAGACCCATCGGGACCGCGACCTACGCGTGGTGAGAAAATATGTACAGAAACTCGGCATGGTTTACACCCGGTGTGTTTGGAACAGTTTGTGTACTCTAGCAATTCCTGATTTGACCGTACCGTCAAGGGATGCCAACCATCGTCGCGATACGGACAACTGCTCTGAAAGAGATTTTCCCGCTTCAGCCGGGTACTTCACCAGCAACAACCCGCATCGGCCTGCGATGAGGTGGCCAGCCTGTTAATGCGCTGCCGTCGGAACATAAACGCCCTAAGACATCGGCGTGCCTGCCTGCATGCACCCCTTCGAGGTATCGGGAATAGAAGCAAAAATTCAATGTCGCTTCGTCTTGCCGGCCACCTTTCGGCCAACCTCAATTCATTCATTTCCGCCCGCTCAAATAAGCGGTTGGTGCGATCCCGAGCGTGCGCCGGAACATCGCGGTGAAGGCGCTCGGACTGTCATAGCCATGCTCCATCGCGACCTGCAACACCGAGGCGCCCGCAGCGAGACATGGCAGGCTTAGCAACAGCCGCATGCGGCGCAGCCACTGCCCGAAGCTCATCCCAAGTTCGCGATGGAACATTCGGGCGAGGGTTCGCTCGCTGACGTTGATTCCGGCGGCCAGATCTGCGAGTATCACGGGTCCGGAAGGGCTTGCGATCAGTTGCTCGCACAAGCACATGAGTCGCGGGTCTCGAGGCATGGGCACGTGCAATTGCAGCCGCGGCGCTGCTTCGAGCTCATCGAGAATCAGCTCCATGACCCGGTGATCCCTACCCCCAAGCTCGTAGTCCAGCGGTACGCGCGTCGCGGCGACGATTGCCTCGCGTAGGAACGGGGACACTTCGATGACCTCGCACGCATCTGGAAGACCGGGACGGGCATCAGGGGCGACAAAAACCGTGCGCATGCTGACGTCGCCAAAAAAGCGCACGGCATGGTCCGATCCAGTCGGCATCCACACGGCACGTCCCGCGGGTACGACCCAACTCCCGTGCTCGCTTATGACCGTCATGACACCACTAAGCGCATGAATCAGTTGCGCACGTAGGTGGCGGTGCGGCGGAAAATAATAGCCGTGCAGATAGTCGCTTGCCAGGGCCGCAATTTCTCGGGGAGATTGTTGGCAATCCTCAATGGTTCGAAAGATTTCCATAGTGCGAAAAGTGTAGCTGTTCCTAAGCAGGTCGCCGGAATCGAAAATTTCACGCATCAACTGCAACGACGCACGGCGTCCGGCAACTGCCGAGGCAGTGGACCGGCATCACGGTCGTCTCCTGCGTGGCCAGCTCTTCCTTTACGCTTTGATAGAGAGCATGTCCGAATCCTGTGAATGCATTCTAGGTCTGGGGGCGATTTCAGGCTTATCGCAGCGTCCTATCGGTTATCAAACAGTCGAGCCCGTGAGCGGGCCTTATCCGGAATTCGTGGTTTTTTCGCACGCTCCCGTGACTCTGCCAGCACTCGCTTATCAGACAGTCCACTTTTTCAGGATCCACGCGTGCTAGCCTGTAAAAACTAAAGGCCGCCCAGCGACTGCGACTGGACGGCCACTTTGAACATCTCGGGTGACATGTTTGCTGGACGTCAGGAATTCGCCCGGCGGCTTTCCTACACGGAGATGGAGATCAAAGCCTCGAGGCGAAACGCGACAGCGTGTTTCTCGCGCCGGCCATTGGCGTAATTACGCAACCGCCTACGAGGCAGAACAGCGGGGCATCACCAGAGAGTTTGTTGAAAGAAGCGAGCGCTTCACCAG
Source organism: Paraburkholderia sp. GAS38 (assembly GCF_050434965.1). NCBI lineage: Bacteria > Pseudomonadati > Pseudomonadota > Betaproteobacteria > Burkholderiales > Burkholderiaceae > Paraburkholderia > Paraburkholderia sp. GAS38. The sequence continues at coordinate 11,761 of NZ_JBNDJO010000028.1, forward strand.
TTCACCTGTCGGCTCAAACCCCGGGGCCGGTTACTACGAGCTTACCGAACGAGCCTCGCTCCAAGTGGTCCAGCGCGGCTGGGAGCTGGTCGAACCGATACGTTTTCTCGATCACAGGTTTCAGTTCTTGCCAGTCAACCGCGCGCACCAGGTCTTCTAGTGCACGGCGCGGCCCGACTCCAATGCCCTGCACCGTGGCGCGCGCCTGCAGCAGCGGGAAAACGGAGGTCCGCAGCTCGTCTCCCTGCAGAATGCCGATAACCGATATACGGCCAGCTTGTGTCAATGACAGCATCGACTGGCCGAAGTTATCTCCACCGGCCAACTCCACAACGTGGTCTGCCCCGCGTCCTCCAGTGATCTCACGCACCGTCGCGGCCCAGTTCGGCGTCCGCTTGCGATTGATGCCATAGGCGGCGCCCAGATGCCTGACGCGTTCCAACTTGTCGTCGTCGCCGGAAATCACGATGACGCGTGCCCCCTGTGCTGCCGCAATCTGCACTGCGAACAGGGCGACGCCACCGGTTCCGATCACAACCACGGTGTCGCCTGGACGAGTCGATGCACTCTCGGTCAGCGAAAACCAGGCGGTCAGGCCGGCGCAGGTTAATGTGCTAGCCTGAGCCGGGTCCAGCGAACGCGGAGCAAGCACAAGCGAGTCCTCGTTGAGCACGACATACTCGGACAACATGCCTGGCCCTGGCGCGCCGAACATCACGCTGGTTTGTGGCTGGACGCCATCGACCCAGCCGGAGAAGAAAGTGTTGATCACCGCGTCGCCCACCGCGAAGCTGGTGACGCCCGGTCCCACCACGACAACCTCACCGCTCATGTCGGAAGCTGGCACGAAGGGCAACGGCAATGGCATGCCCATCCCATCGTGGGTGATCCGCAGATCACGGTAGTTCAATGCGATTGCCTGTACCTTCACCAGCACCTGACTAGGGCCGGGCACCGGTACAGCGACTTCGGCCAGTTGCAGATTTGTGCGACCATAAGCAGGCAATTGCCAACGTTGCATCGAGAGCGGCATGGTGTTCTTCCGTATTAACATGATGACAGCCGCAGAATAACGATTCTGTGGACTACAGAGTGCATCATATTGATCGGCAGTATGCAGATAAAATGGAACCAATAAGTGGAACCTGTTTCACATGATCGGCTAGCCGGAATTAGCGCCTTCGTGGCTGCAGTAGAAGCGGGAAGCTTCGCGCAGGCAGCGGCACGATTAAGGCTGACCCGCTCTGCAGTAGGCAAATCAATCGCCCGACTTGAGGCACGGCTGGGGTCCCGACTCTTCGTGCGAACAACGCGCAGCCAGAGCCTGACTGACGACGGCCAGGTCTTCTACGAGCGTTGTGCCCGTGCGCTGGAGGAGCTGAACGCCGCGCAGCACATCCTCGAAGCAGGGCGCGACGAGCCGGTAGGTCGGATACGGGTAAGCGCGCCGGTAGTTTTCGGTCGTTTGCACGTGACGCCCGTTTTGCTAAGTCTGGCAAAGCGCTATCCGCGACTCCAGCTTGAAGGGATCTTCACTGATCGCCTGGTCGACTTCGTCGACGACGGCATCGATCTCGCAATACGCAGCGGTCTCCTCGCCGACAGCGATGCGATTGTGGCGCGCCGGCTCGGCGAGCAGCGCATGATACTTTGTGCGTCACCGGCCTATCTCGAGAGCAACGGAACGCCACGTGACCTTGCCGATCTCACCGCGCACCGAGGCATCAACTATATGCGTGGGGGTCGGATATTCCCATGGCCACTGACGGACGCCACTGGACGTAAGGTGGAAACGGAAATTGCACACAGGATTGGATTTGATGACATCGGGGCGATAGCTGCCGCTGCTGTCGATGGCGCTGGGCTTGCACACGTCCCGTATTGGCTGGTGAACGAACATTTGCAGTCGGGTGCGCTCGTCGGCGTCCTCGGTGAAGCCTCGTCGGTAATGGTCCCGTTGCACGCTATCTGGCCCCGGACGCGCTACCTGCCGTACAAGTTGCGTGTAGTGATAGACACACTGCTGGACGCCATTCCACCGTCCCTGCAGCCGGCAAACAAGCTTGCCGATCCGGCATACTCGCCTTGATCTGCACGCACAAGCTCAGGCATTCCTGGTACTACTGTACGTGCGGCCGCCTGACTTCACGAGCGCGAAGACCGGCAAGCGGAATGCGATGATCTCGCCAATCTCGCATCACGACGTCCCAGCTCACTGCCTTGGCACCGGGTGGCGCGAATGCCTTTTAAAAACGCTGGTTTGCCAATCCGACGTTCACCTCGTCGAGCGAGCGGGACATGTCGTGCAACACTGAGACTATGAGCAACACGGGGCTGTCTTATGTTGCGGTTACTGATCCAGTCTGAGTCGGAGCAACCGTCGAGGCGCTCGCAACCCCAGCCCAGCAAAGCGATGTCTTCAAAGAAAGCGGCACAAGAATCGATAAAGCGAACTACCGCACGGAATCTATTTCTCACGTTCAAAGGATTGTCCGTTGAGTGATCGAGTTGAAACGTCGGTCACAACTAAAGTTCGTGGCACCTGCCGGGAACGGTCACGGTCGTGGAAGCGTTGCATCCAGTGCGGATACGGCAGGCCCGGCCGCGGTACACGATCGAGCCGTTTCAAGCTGGTCTCCGCCGTACGCACGATGTGTAAGCGACCGAGTCCTAGCTGACTGGGACCAGCGCCAGTGCGCAGCCGAACTTTGGTCGCGACGAGCATGCGCCGAATGTGCAGTAGTTCATAGTCCAGACCCCTACCTAACCTCAACATGGATTGCGACGGCGGCGGGATTGATGCCCCGCCGTCTGGTGGCGGAACGACTGACAATATCCCGAATGCGGACTAAAAGCAGTGTTCGGGCGCAGGGAATTCTCTCGACTTGACAGCCTTGATATAGGCGCCGATAGCAGCTTCGATACTCGGCATTCCATCCATAAAGTTACGCACGAAGCGAGCGGTCTTGCCGGGAAATATTCCCAACATGTCGTGCATTACAAGGACCTGACCGGAACAGTCTGGACCAGCGCCGATTCCGATGGTCGGTATTTGAAGCAGGTCAGTCAGTTCTTTGCCCACCGTCGCCGGAATCGCTTCAATGAGCATCAACGATGCGCCCGCCTCCTGGAGTGCTACTGCATCCGCTTTCAATCGTTCGACGTCCTCAGCTTTCTTTGCCTGAACCTTGAACCCACCAAGACGGTGAACCGATTGCGGTGTCAACCCAAGGTGGGCACACACGGGTATGCTGCGTTCCGTTAAAAATTTCACGGTTTCGACCAACCAGGCACCACCTTCGAGTTTGATCATTTGTGCGCCCGCCTGCATCAATCTCACAGCGCCTTCAAACGCAGACTCGGGCGTCCCGTAGGTGCCGAACGGCATATCAGCGGCTACCAGCGCAGATCGATTTCCGCGGGACACACACGCCGTGTGATACGCAACATCTTCGAGGGTAACTGGCAAGGTTGTGGTTTGGCCTTGCAACACGTTGCCCAAGGAGTCGCCAATCAGCAGCATATCGATTCCACAGCGGTCCATCATCGAAGCAAAGCTTGCGTCATAGCAGGTCAGCATCGCAATCTTCTCACCGGCTAATTTCATGTCCATCAGCGCTGGTGCTGTGGTCGCCTTGCGCACGGCGCTTTTGCTCTCTTGAAGATAGCCGGTCATTTAAAATGTTGTCGTTAAAGAAAATTTTTCAACGCCGGAATGGGACTGCCGGGTGCGACGCTGATGAGGGCCTTCGTCGACGAGAACGCCCGATCGAGGTACGTGGTCGTCCGTTAGACCAGCACGTGGCCACCATCGACAATAATGACCTGGCCCGTGCTAAAACCCTGTTGTATCAGGTAAAGATACGTTCGAGCAACGTCGCTTGCCTCTCCAACCCTTCGCACAGGCATCTTTTCGGCGATGTGATCATAAAGACCATTGCGATCAGCTTCACTCATATTGTCCCACAAGGCCGTGCGCAAGACACCGGGCGCTACGGCGTTGACTCGCAGCGGCGCAAGCTCGACCGCCAGGGTGCGAGTCAGTGACTCGATCGCGCCAAGAATGCTCGACGGGATCGCCCAGGCAGGCAGCGGGCGCGACGACGCCACTCCGCTTGTGAGCGTGATAGAGCCACCCGCGCGAATCAGCGAAGCCCCGTATTTAACGGCCTTGAGCGCACCCCAATAGCGCACTTCGAAAGCCTGCTGCGCAGCCTTAATGCTGACATCGGCAAGGTTTTGCAGGAGCAGCGCTTCACCGGCCGTGTAGACAAGGTGGTCGAATGCGCCGACGCGCGTGAAAAACGCGCTCACCTGTGCCTCGTCGGTAAAGTCGAGCGACTCTCCGCGAGCGCCTTGAGGCAGTCGGTCCACTGCAGCTGCGACGCGTTCACGGTTGCTTGATGCGATGATGACCTCGGCTCCGGCTTGCGCCGCAGCTTCGGCCACAGCAAAGCCAATTCCCGAGGTGCCGCCCGCTACGACGACCCGGCTTTTCTGGAGGGTGACGTTGGATAGTTGATTGTTTCCCATGCTCGAAGTTTCGTAAGAAAGAAAGACCACGCGACGACGTAGAGCATAAGGCAGCACGCACCGCCTTAACTGATCTCTACCCTATCGCAGCTGCGAAAGAGTGTACTTGTTTAGCGACAATCGCGTCGACCCAATCGACCGATCGCCCGCGACACCGACAATCCGATTCGACAGAAATAATTTTCCCTATGTCAACGCAAAGTGTAAATTCGGACCCGATAGCTTCACCGCATTTTCCGCCTCGTAGCTGATAGACCATCGCAGCAGTGGATCATTCACACTGGGTGGATGGAATGCGCGCAGGGGTACTGCGCGCCCAGACTACATGCTCAGGTCAAACACTTTTGGCATCCTCACTGGGCGTCCGGAATTGAAACGCAACGGGTAAAGGTACGACGCGTCCTAGTTGGACTTCGACACTGCTGACGGCCCTGATTCCGACGAACCGGACACATCGCCGCCGCCGATCCCTTCCGAACGGTGTTTCTCAGCCACCTTGGCTTCAGCAGCCTGAATTTCCGCCGGATAGGTAGTTCGACCCTGGCCTGGGCGCCAACCAGTTTGTTCGAGCTCAACCAACTCGGCGCGAACCTGCGCCCGGGTGAGCGGACCATTTGATTGGGCAAAGGAGGCAACCGGGATGGCGAATACGCCGGCAACGACAATGGCTTGCATGAGGGACTTCACGATAAATTAGCTCCGTATTTCCGGTCTTGCCACGAACACCTTTGTTCATGGACTTTCATTTATATTTTAGATATCCGAATCTTTTTTATAAACGCCACAATGCGGAAAACACTGTTACGGAGTTGCGCGCCAACGCAAGCAAACCAGCTCTTTCGTTCCAGACCTACTACGCTATGGTATCGATACAATAAGCAACACTAATTTCATGCGAATTTTTCGTTCGCAAAGTACAGCAATTTCCCAATGGCGTCGCACGCCATACCAGCACGCGGAGCTGTCGCTGCGCGCCTGTAGTCAGAAGGCGAAACGCCAGTATGCTCCTTGAAAAAGCGTGAAAAATTGCTAGCCGCAGAGAATCCCAGTTCATCGGCGACGTTTATCAAGGGTACATCTCCGATCGCCAGCTTACGAATCGCCTCTTCAAGGCGAATTGCGCTCCAGAACACCTGCGGTGTAGTGTTGAGTTGGTCGCGGAATAGCGCAAACAGTCGTGCTCTCGACAATCCTGCCTCGCTCGCAATCTCGTCGATTGTAGTGCGCACATCAACTCTTTCGCGCATAAGCACTATTGCCAACCTCAACTTGCGACTGAGCAGCGGGACGCCCGCAGTCAACGGACCCGGTGAGTGTGCAACCAGCGATGTCTGGATTGAACCACTAATGAGCTCCTCTGCTGCGACCTCAATCTTCTCTTGTAGCTCCGGATGGAACATTATCAGGTCCAAGACCTTCCAGAGACTGGCGCGCAACTCGGGACTGATGGCAATACGAGGGGAGGTAAACACGAACGGCCTACCTGTTATCGCGGCCCTTTTGTCCAACCACTCTTTATTGATATACACCGAAAGGAAAACGGCTGGCGAACTTGACGACAAAAGCTTCCCGTCGTGCTGTTCGAATGGCTTAACCGCAACCGCATGCGTTTCGCTAAAGCGGAAAACCTGCGTACCTATCCTCGCCTCAGCGTCGGCGCCGCCGAGCCACCAGACGATATGCGCTTCCGAGTGCGCGTGGGAAACCAATCCCGTGCGCAGTGGCAGCAGCGAAATGCGACCGAACGCTCCTTCGTGCATGGCAAATGTCTCGGGCATCATCGTCTCCTACAGTAGTTTCACAATTGGTTAACGCCTATCAATTCTTCACTTTTGCTTCAGTATTCCTAATTTCTACGGCAGATCGGTCCAACGTGATGTTGCCTGTTTCCATTTCAGATGAAGCGAAGTGCAGCCTGTCACTTCAGCTCTGCCGTTCATCGCCGACGTGATCGAGATGGCATCACCACCTCGAACAGTGCCAGGGGTCCGATGCGGACCATGTGCGGGGCGGATGTCGCCAATCTGCACCGCACCGCTTTACGGGTAACCTCAATGCAGCGAGCGACCGGCAACTCCGCCACCTTCAGCTATGTGAGAAAAAACACTGCTTTCCGCGCCGAACAGCCAAAATCTGGCTGTTCTTGAATTTCAGCGCGAAGCGTTTAGATGTGAACGACCTCATTCCTCAGAACGCCGATACGATCGATTTCATTTTCGATGACATCGCCTGGCAAGCAATAGCGTGTCGCCGCAACCAATCCCTCCTGACCTTGCCACTTTCCGCCGAGTTCGGCGTCGGTTGACCAGGCTGTGCCTGCGGGCGTTCCGGTCAGGATGACCATACCGGGACGCAGAGTGAAGTTGATCGAGAAGAAATGAATCAGGTCTGCGCACGTCCAGATCATGTCTGAAGTCGGGCTTGATTGACGCAACTCTCCATTGATCCGGGTACGCAGCATCAGGGTCTGCGGATCGCCGATCTCATCAGCAGTGACAATGGACGGTCCTAGCGGCGAACTACTGTCGAAGGCTTTGCCACGACCTACTTCGTACCACGTGAAACCTTCAGGCGATTGGCGAACCTGCCGATCCCGGGCGGTGACGTCGTTGGCGACCGTATAGCCGAAAACGTAATCAAGCGCCTTTTCAACCGGAATGTGTCGACCCTCCCGACCGATGACAATAGCCAGTTCGGTTTCGCAATCGAGCTTCTGTGTAAGTTCGGGGTCGTAGACGATCGGCTCATCCGGTCCTACCACGCAGTCCGACGTCATCACAAAAAACTCGGGTTCTTTGCCGCTGATAGGAGCGCCCACCTTTTCGGCGTTGTGCGCGCGATAGTTGCTACCACTGCAGAGAATAGTCGAAGGCAAAATCGGCGAGGTCAATCGCACGTCACCAAGCGAATGCCTGCCCTCGCCCGAACCCACAATTGCGTTCGCCACTTCCCGGCCAGCCGCGCCGGAACGAATGAAGCTAGAGGTATCAGCCAACAGAGCGCTGTTCTCCGATCTTGCTCCAATCTTGGTCGCTAGCGGATCGACAATCTTGTCGTCGACCAGAAAACCAAGTCGACGCTGGCCGTCGACTGTGAAATTAACGATCTTCATCTTTATCCTTTGCTCTTGGGGGGTAACCGTGTTCATTGGTGATGGCGACATCTCGCCCTCGAAACCAAGGTTATACCATTAACGTCTTTGGTTCAACCAAAAAAGCATCAGCATCGCACTTCCCTTCCCCACTTTCGGACCGCCAATTCCGATTTCGCACGGGAGGACGGAACGTCCCACCAGGCACCAAGGTCACTGGAAAACGGCGTCCCATCCCATAGCCGGGCACGGATCGACGTTTGCCCCAGATTCGGTTTGCCTAGGCAGAAATGTCCGCCAAGGCCGCGACTACGGGGCGCATCGAAGTGCAGTGCAGCACAGTAATTCTTTAGTTTCCATGCCTCTGGATTGAAACCAAGTAGTTGACAACGGGGTGTACCAAGGACTACATTGGTGTAACCAATGGACATTTTGGTGAAACCATTTGCCCAATTCTGATCGGGCGAGACCAGATGGATTCAAGGAGAGCGTGTGATATGGAGAAGCTTGATTTTGGCGAGGCGCACGTTCATCGACGCGTCGGTCGCTTGGCCAACGTGCCATGTTTTGCGAATACCCCTAACCCGCGAATTCTCGACGCGGCGCTCCGGACCTACCCGTTCGCGCTAGAAACTGACCTTGGAACTCCAGAAACTGGAGGGCCGCTGTGACAGCGGACCGTCCAAATGGCGGTGATTCCGCTTCTTCCGTGCACCGGGAGACAAATCTTCGTGTTCGCCTTCGCAAACGCGAGCCTTTTCTCGCGCTTTTCTCCATCATCCCGGCGGTCGAGCTCGTTGAAATCGCTGCTCAGTCCGGATTCGACGGCATCATTCTGGATACAGAACATGGCAGCTTTGGAACCGAAACGCTACCCGCTTTGATCCTCGCAGCACGGGCCTACGGCATTTTTCCTATTGTCCGCGTGCGATGCAATGATGCCTCTCTCATCGGTGCGGCGCTCGACGCAGGTGCGGCAGGCGTGCTGGTCCCCCAGATCGGGTCAATGCAAGAGGCAACACAAGCGGTACGAGCCGCCCGCTTCGCGCCGCAAGGTTCGCGTGGCGCCAATCCCTGGGTGCGAGCTGGCGGCTATGGTTGCTCTCCACGTTGGTTTGAGACGGCAAACGACGAAACCGCCGTTCTCCTGATGATTGAAGGCGCCGGGGGACTGGCAGCACTTGACAGCATCATGGGCATCGCCGATCTCGACGGCATCTTCCTGGGTCCGGTCGACCTGTCCCATGCACTGGGAGTGCCCGGACAAATCAATCATGAAACGGTGCGTGCAGCAATTACCACGACGATTAACCACGCCCTTGAGGCCAGCGTCGCGCCGGGGGTTTTCTCGCCCACGGCAACGGTGGCAAAAACCTGGCTCGATTGTGGCGCGAGGTTCGTAGCGATCGGCGTTGACACAGCACACATCGGTTTCGCCCTCAGCAACCTCGTTCAAGACGTTCGATCCACCGCTCAGGCTACCGGGCGCATCCAGAACTGATCACTAGCAAGGAGTTATACGCAATGACCAAGACGAAAGTAGCGATCATCGGGTCCGGCAACATCGGGTCCGATCTGATGATCAAGGTAATACGAAACAGTAAGTATCTGGAAATGGGTGCAATGGTTGGCGTCGATCCCAATTCAGACGGCCTCGCACGTGCATCTCGTCTGGGCGTGGCGACAACCGCCGAAGGTATTGACGGCTTGCTGGCCCTCGATGTATTCAAGGATATCGACATTGTCTTCGATGCGACTTCCGCCGGTGCACATAAACACCACAATGAAGTGCTACAGGCGCGCGGTGTGCAGGTGATTGACCTGACTCCCGCCGCTATCGGCCCATACGTCATTCCCGCCATCAATCTGGAAGAGGAAAACGCGACGAACATGAACATGGTGACATGCGGCGGGCAAGCCACCATTCCAATCGTTGCGGCTGTCTCACGCGTTGCAAAGGTTCACTACGCGGAAATCGTCGCGTCGATTGCGAGCAAGTCGGCGGGGCCGGGCACTCGTGCCAATATCGACGAATTCACTGAGACCACGCGCAGCGCGATCGAGAAGCTCGGCGGTGCAACGCGTGGGAAGGCGATCATCGTTCTCAATCCGGCCGAGCCGCCGCTCATCATGCGAGATACTGTGTTCGTCCTCTCCGAAATGGTCGATCAACAAGCCATCCAGGAGAGCATTGAGAAGATGATCGCAAAGGTGCAGAGCTACGTGCCAGGTTATCGACTTAAACAGCAGGTGCAGTTCGACGTGATTCCTGCTGATAAACCGTTGAACATTCCCGATGTCGGTCTGGTACACGGCCTGAAGACTTCGGTGTTTCTCGAAGTCGAAGGAGCAGCACATTATCTGCCTTCGTACGCCGGCAACCTCGACATCATGACCTCCGCCGCCCTCGCCTGCGGCGATCTGGTGGCACAACGTCGGCTGGCTTCAGGCATCACACGCGGCATCAAGGAGGCTGCACAATGACTCTCAACAAAAAGATCTACATTTCCGACGTGACGCTGCGCGACGGCAGCCACGCCATCCGGCATCAATATAGCGTCGCTAATGTCAGGTCAATTGCAGCCGCTCTTGATGCAGCTGGCGTCGACAGCATGGAAGTTGCGCATGGCGACGGCATTGACGGCTCAAGCTTCAACTATGGATTCGGCGCACATAGCGACGTAGAATGGATTTCGGCGGCCGCTGAGAGTGTGAAGACTGCGAAGATTGCTACGCTGCTGATTCCTGGCATTGGCACCACGCACGATCTTCGCAACGCATACGATGCGGGCGCCCGCATCGTACGGGTCGCTACGCATTGCACAGAGGCAGATGTCTCGCGCCAGCACCTTGAATTCGCGCGCGAACTAGGCATGGATCCGGTCGGCTTTCTGATGATGAGTCACATGACGACGCCTCAAAAGCTTGCCGAGCAGGCAAAGCTGATGGAAAGCTATGGCGCAACCTGCGTCTACGTCGTGGACTCGGGCGGCGCACTTGGTATGAACGATATTCGCGACCGGTTCCGTGCATTTAAGGATGTGCTCAAGCCCGAGACACAGACGGGGATGCATGCACACCACAATTTGAGCCTTGGCGTGGCGAATTCGATCGTTGCCGTAGAAGAGGGCTGCGACCGCGTCGACGCAAGTCTAGCCGGGATGGGTGCGGGGGCGGGTAACGCACCGCTCGAGGTGTTCATTGCCGCCGTGGAGCGTCAAGGCTGGAACCACGGTTGTGATCTGTACAAGCTGATGGACGCCGCCGACGATCTCGTCCGACCGTTGCAGGACCGCCCCGTGCGCGTGGACAGAGAAACGCTCGCGCTGGGTTACGCAGGCGTCTATTCGAGCTTCCTGCGCCACGCAGAGCTCGCAGCCGCCAAATACGGCCTGAAGACGGTCGACATCCTCGTCGAGCTTGGCCGCCGGAAAATGGTGGGGGGACAGGAAGACATGATCGTGGATGCAGCCCTGGATCTGCTTCGACGGGATGCTCGCCCTGTCGCCCAGCACGGTTAGGATTGCTATGCCAGTGAGGGGCTCCTGGAGTGATCAATCCCGGAGCCCCTCACCAATCCACCCCATCGAAATGATGGCGCTTTCTGGCAATGCGTGTGATGGCGCGGTCGCCGATATCAACACGCTGGCACGCACGGGCGAGGCGGCCGCGAAGATCCACGTGACGCCGCTGCCGCCGTTCAGATATCCTCAACCTCCAATTCATCAAGCACTTTGGACATAAGACCGGCGCGTCTCCATTGGACCCATTTGATATAGCACGTCTGTAACGGCGGAAAGTTAGCCGGTAACCTGTGCCGCTTCTCGTTGCAGGCTATGACCCAAAGAATCGCCTTCAGTACGTCCCGCGGATCCCGCGCGGGGCGCTCAAACCGCTGCTGCGAGCCTTGGGAGAATAAGTGACCGACATGCTGCCAATCCCGTTCAGCACTGCGATGTCCGTTGTGCGGTCGAGTACAGGCATGGTCGGACGTTTACGCATGATCCAATTAAACCGCTTCTAGAACGTTCGTCAGTGCGCGCCCTTTCAGGGGACGCTCCAGCAGTGAGACATGCGAAACCGCAACGGGCGATCCGGTGATGGATCGCCCAGCTGTAGAGAAAAGGAATCACGAGGTTCTACGTATTCCCCTGAACCACCTTGAACACGTTAACAGTTCGCCTGCTACATGCCGGGTGTCAGGATGAGCCGCTTGTAGTAGACCCCGTCCTTCATCACGACCTTGATGTTGTCGCGGTCCTGGAGAAGCTTGATGTTCTCGACCGGATCGCCATCG
>NZ_JBNDJO010000029.1:0-2924 GCF_050434965.1 Paraburkholderia sp. GAS38
GAGACACACCCGGTGCTGGCGCTGCCCACGGACGCGCCACGCCAGGCGCACGCATCGTATCGGGCGGCCCGTCACGGCGTGACACTGCCGGTGGAACTGGCCCAGGCGGTACGCGAGCGCGCGCAGCGCAGTTCGACGACGCCGTTCATGGTGCTGCTGGCCGCGTTCCAGGCGCTGCTGCATCGCTATACCGGCGAGGGCGACATCCGCGTGGGTGTGCCAGTGGCGAACCGCAACCGCGTCGAAACCGAGCCGCTGATCGGCTTCTTCGTCAACACTCAGGTGCTGCGCAGCCGGATCGATGGCTCGACCACCCTGGAAGCACTGCTGTCCCAGGTGCGTAACGCAGCCGAGGACGCCCAGGCCCACCAGGATCTACCCTTCGACGTACTGGTAGACGCGTTGCGCCCCGAGCGCAGTCTGAGCCACAGCCCGCTGTTTCAGGTGATGTTCAATCACCAGCGACGCGATTGGCGGGTACTGAAGCAGTTACCGGATCTGTCGATCGAACCGTACCGCCTGCCGGGCACGATGGCGCAATTCGAACTGATGCTCGATACGCGCGATGAAGAGGACGGCAGCCTGACGCTCGAATTCACCTACGCGCAAGAGCTATTTCACGAGTCGACGGTGCAGCGGATGGCGCGCCACTATCAGCGGCTGCTCGAAGCGTTGTCGCAGCGTGCCGATGGACTGCACGAAGCAGTCGACGCAGTGGTGCTCGCCGACGACGCGGAGCGCGCGACACTCGTGGGCTGGAGCCGGAATCCGGCGCGCTATGTCGGATACGAGCCGGTGTTCCGCGCTTTCGAGCATCACGCGACGGCGCATCCCGACGATGACGCGCTGCTGTTCGGCTCGCAGGTGCTGAGCTACGGCGAACTGAACGCGCGAGCCAATCAGCTTGCGCGTTGGTTGCGCGCGCAAGGTGTGGGCGTCGAATCGCGCGTCGGCGTGGCCGCGCAGCGTTCGCTCGAGATGGTGATTGCGCTCTACGCCATCATGAAGGCGGGCGCAGCGTATGTGCCGCTCGATCCGTCGTATCCGGCGGAGCGTCTCGCCTACATGATCGGCGACAGCGGCATCGACTTGTTGTTGAGCCAGCACGGCGTCGCCTTGCCCGAGATGAATGACGTGCGTTGCGCCGACCTGGCGTCGATCGACACGACATCCTATGCGAGTACCAATCTCGACGACGTGCCGCTGCATGGCGCTAATCTCGCCTACGTGATTTACACGTCCGGCTCGACCGGCCGTCCTAAAGGCGTGGGCAATCGTCATGACGCGTTGTGGAATCGTCTCGTCTGGATGCAGCGAGCGTACGGCCTGACGGGTGGAGAAACGGTGTTGCAAAAAACGCCGTTCGGTTTCGACGTCTCCGTATGGGAATTTTTCTGGCCCTTGATGGTAGGTGCGCGTCTGGCGATTGCCGCTCCCGACGCCCACCGCGACCCCGAGCGGCTGGCGGCGGCGATCCGCGACTACCGGGTGAGCACGCTACATTTCGTACCGTCGATGCTGCAGGCGTTCATCGCGAGCGGACAGGCGGCGCGCTGCGGCGATGCGCTGAAGAGGATCGTCTGCAGTGGCGAAGCGTTGCCGGCGGACCTGCAACTGAAGGTGGCCGAAGCATTGCCGGAAGTGGCCTTGCACAATCTCTACGGTCCGACCGAAGCGGCCATCGACGTGACCGCCTGGACCTGTGTCGCGGAGGCAGGACGTCCGGTGCCGATCGGCCGGCCGATTGCCGCGACCCAGACCTGGGTGCTGGACGCCCGGATGGAGCCGGTGCCGCAGGGTGTGCCCGGCGAGCTGTACCTCGGCGGCGCCGGGCTCGCGCGCGGTTACCTGGGCCGGCCGGGCTTGACGGCCGAACGCTTCGTACCGTGTCCCTTCGGCGCGGTTGGCGCCGCCGAAGGCGCGCGTCTGTACCGGACCGGCGATCTGGTGCGCTGGCGTGCCGATGGTGCGCTCGACTATCTGGGCCGGCTCGATCATCAGGTGAAAATCCGCGGCTTCCGCATCGAACTGGGCGAGATCGAGGCGGCCCTGACTGCTCAGAGCGGTGTGCGCGAAGCGGTGGTGGTAGCGCACGACGGCCGGCTGATTGCCTATGCGGTGGGCGAATCGCTTGACGCGGCAGCGCTGCGCATGCGGCTTGCGCAGACCCTGCCGGACTACATGGTGCCGTGGCGCATCGTGCCGCTTGAGGCGATGCCGCTGAACGCGAACGGCAAGGTGGACCGGCGCGCATTGCCGCAACCATCGGCGGAAACCGCGAGCGAAGTACCGTGGGAAGCGCCGCGCGAGGGCGCCGAGACGCAACTCGCTTCGATCTGGGCCGCGTTGTTAGGGACTGCGCGCATCGGCCGTCATGATGACTTCTTCGCGCTGGGCGGCCACTCGTTGCTCGCCGTGCGTCTGAACGCGCGCATCGCGCTTGAACTGAACGCCAGCCTGCCGCTCGCCGCGCTGTTCGAAGCGGCGACGCTGCATGAACAGGCCGCGGCAATCGAGCGCGCCCGCGACGGCGAGGGCAACGACGAGGCACTGCGCTGCCTGGACCTCTTTATCGATACCCTTTGAGCTGATTCATGGAAAAAGATACCGCGCGACGCATCGCCGAGCGCTTCATCGGATTGACGCCGGAGAAGCGCCGCCTGTTCTGGCAGAAGATGAACGAGCAGGGCATGACGCCGGCGCAGTTGCCGATTCTGGCGCGTGAGCGAGAGGCGCAGCAAGCGTTGCCGGTCTCGTACGCGCAGCAGCGGCAGTGGTTCATGTGGCAGCTTGCACCGGAAAGCAGTGCTTATCACGTGGCGGGTGGTTTGTGGCTGACGGGTCAGGTAGATGCGAAGGCGCTGCGTGCGAGTCTGGAAGCGATAATGGCGCGGCATGAGGTGCTGCGCACGCGTTTCGTTGCG
>NZ_JBNDJO010000030.1:0-2388 GCF_050434965.1 Paraburkholderia sp. GAS38
GGGGTGGATGACGGTACCGGAAGAATAAGCACCGGCTAACTACGTGCCAGCAGCCGCGGTAATACGTAGGGTGCAAGCGTTAATCGGAATTACTGGGCGTAAAGCGTGCGCAGGCGGTTCGCTAAGACAGATGTGAAATCCCCGGGCTTAACCTGGGAACTGCATTTGTGACTGGCGGGCTAGAGTATGGCAGAGGGGGGTAGAATTCCACGTGTAGCAGTGAAATGCGTAGAGATGTGGAGGAATACCGATGGCGAAGGCAGCCCCCTGGGCCAATACTGACGCTCATGCACGAAAGCGTGGGGAGCAAACAGGATTAGATACCCTGGTAGTCCACGCCCTAAACGATGTCAACTAGTTGTCGGGTCTTCATTGACTTGGTAACGTAGCTAACGCGTGAAGTTGACCGCCTGGGGAGTACGGTCGCAAGATTAAAACTCAAAGGAATTGACGGGGACCCGCACAAGCGGTGGATGATGTGGATTAATTCGATGCAACGCGAAAAACCTTACCTACCCTTGACATGGTCGGAACCCTGCTGAAAGGTGGGGGTGCTCGAAAGAGAACCGATACACAGGTGCTGCATGGCTGTCGTCAGCTCGTGTCGTGAGATGTTGGGTTAAGTCCCGCAACGAGCGCAACCCTTGTCCCTAGTTGCTACGCAAGAGCACTCTAGGGAGACTGCCGGTGACAAACCGGAGGAAGGTGGGGATGACGTCAAGTCCTCATGGCCCTTATGGGTAGGGCTTCACACGTCATACAATGGTCGGAACAGAGGGTCGCCAACCCGCGAGGGGGAGCCAATCCCAGAAAACCGATCGTAGTCCGGATCGCACTCTGCAACTCGAGTGCGTGAAGCTGGAATCGCTAGTAATCGCGGATCAGCATGCCGCGGTGAATACGTTCCCGGGTCTTGTACACACCGCCCGTCACACCATGGGAGTGGGTTTTACCAGAAGTGGCTAGTCTAACCGCAAGGAGGACGGTCACCACGGTAGGATTCATGACTGGGGTGAAGTCGTAACAAGGTAGCCGTATCGGAAGGTGCGGCTGGATCACCTCCTTTCTCGAGCTCACGTGTTCAAGTTGAGCGCTCACGCTTATCGGCTGTGAAAAAGACAGACTCAGGGGTCTGTAGCTCAGTCGGTTAGAGCACCGTCTTGATAAGGCGGGGGTCGATGGTTCGAATCCATCCAGACCCACCACTGTTTCTGCGGTGGCTGCGCTAACCGATCACCCCTGGGTATCAAGACAGATGAAGTTATCTGTGCGTGACTGGGGGATTAGCTCAGCTGGGAGAGCACCTGCTTTGCAAGCAGGGGGTCGTCGGTTCGATCCCGTCATCCTCCACCAATCCTCAATGCTGGTTTGTCTGCGGCGAACATTGAAAGATGTTTGCGGTGCAGTGAAACAAGCATTGGCGATTGAGCCAGTCAGAGTGATACGTGGTTATGGCAACTGCGATATCGGCTGTCGTTCTTTAACAATCAGGAAGAAGTAGTAAAGAGATTCACGAAAGATCACTTAGAGATGGGTGGTTGAGTAGGTGAATCAGGGTTGTGATTGTATCAATGTATTTTTAAGTGATCGAAAGATTGCTTTGGAATACGGCGCAACACGAATACTCAACCTGTAACGATGCGTTGAAGTCCTGGCATTCCCTGTGAATGTCCCTGTCCCCTCCGGGGATGGGACCAGAGTAAGCACTAAAGTGCTAACTCTGGGTCGACAAGACACACCCGTTATAGGGTCAAGCGAACAAGTGCATGTGGTGGATGCCTTGGCGATCACAGGCGATGAAGGACGCGGTAGCCTGCGAAAAGCTACGGGGAGCTGGCAAACGAGCTTTGATCCGTAGATGTCCGAATGGGGAAACCCACTCCGAATGGAGTATCCATGACTGAATCCATAGGTCATGTGAAGCGAACGCGGCGAACTGAAACATCTAAGTAGCCGCAGGAAAAGAAATCAACCGAGATTCCCAGAGTAGTGGCGAGCGAAATGGGACCAGCCTGTACTCTTTATCTTCATTGTTAGTCGAAGGCTCTGGAAAGTGCTGCCATAGCAGGTGATAGCCCTGTAGACGAAAACAGCGAGGAAGAACTAGGTGTACGACAAGTAGGGCGGGACACGTGAAATCCTGTCTGAAGATGGGGGGACCATCCTCCAAGGCTAAATACTCGTGATCGACCGATAGTGAACCAGTACCGTGAGGGAAAGGCGAAAAGAACCCCGGGAGGGGAGTGAAACAGATCCTGAAACCGCATGCATACAAACAGTCGGAGCCTCGCAAGGGGTGACGGCGTACCTTTTGTATAATGGGTCAGCGACTTACATTCAGTGGCAAGCTTAACCGATTAGGGCAGGCGTAGCGAAAGCGAGTCCGAA
>NZ_JBNDJO010000031.1:0-2357 GCF_050434965.1 Paraburkholderia sp. GAS38
GGGGTGACGGCGTACCTTTTGTATAATGGGTCAGCGACTTACATTCAGTGGCAAGCTTAACCGATTAGGGCAGGCGTAGCGAAAGCGAGTCCGAACAGGGCGTTCAGTCGCTGGGTGTAGACCCGAAACCAGGTGATCTATCCATGGCCAGGATGAAGGTGCGGTAACACGTACTGGAGGTCCGAACCCACTAACGTTGAAAAGTTAGGGGATGAGCTGTGGATAGGGGTGAAAGGCTAAACAAACCTGGAAATAGCTGGTTCTCTCCGAAAACTATTTAGGTAGTGCCTCGTGTATCACCTTCGGGGGTAGAGCACTGTCATGGTTGAAGGGTCCATTGCGGATTACTTCGCCATAGCAAACTCCGAATACCGAAGAGTGCAATCACGGGAGACAGACATCGGGTGCTAACGTCCGGTGTCAAGAGGGAAACAACCCAGACCGCCAGCTAAGGTCCCCAAATATTGCTAAGTGGGAAACGAAGTGGGAAGGCTAAAACAGTCAGGAGGTTGGCTTAGAAGCAGCCATCCTTTAAAGAAAGCGTAATAGCTCACTGATCGAGTCGTCCTGCGCGGAAGATGTAACGGGGCTAAGCAATATACCGAAGCTGCGGATGCACATTTATGTGCATGGTAGGAGAGCGTTCCGTAAGCCTGCGAAGGTGCATTGAAAAGTGTGCTGGAGGTATCGGAAGTGCGAATGCTGACATGAGTAGCGATAAAGGGGGTGAAAGGCCCCCTCGCCGTAAGCCCAAGGTTTCCTACGCAACGTTCATCGGCGTAGGGTGAGTCGGCCCCTAAGGCGAGGCAGAAATGCGTAGCTGATGGGAAGCAGGTTAATATTCCTGCACCATTGTTAAATGCGATGGGGGGACGGATCGCGGAAGGTTGTCCGGGTGTTGGAAGTCCCGGTCGCTGCATTGGAGAAGGTGCTTTGGCAAATCCGGGCACGGAATTCAAGGGTGTGGCGCCATTCACTTAGGTGAAGAAGCAACTGGAAGTGGTTCCAAGAAAAGCCTCTAAGCTTCAGTTTAACAAGACCGTACCGCAAACCGACACAGGTGGGCGAGATGAGTATTCTAAGGCGCTTGAGAGAACTCGGGAGAAGGAACTCGGCAAATTGGTACCGTAACTTCGGGATAAGGTACGCCCCTGTAGCCTGACTGGCCTGCGCCAGAAGGGTGAAGGGGTTGCAATAAACTGGTGGCTGCGACTGTTTAATAAAAACACAGCACTCTGCAAACACGAAAGTGGACGTATAGGGTGTGACGCCTGCCCGGTGCCGGAAGATTAAATGATGGGGTGCAAGCTCTTGATTGAAGTCCCGGTAAACGGCGGCCGTAACTATAACGGTCCTAAGGTAGCGAAATTCCTTGTCGGGTAAGTTCCGACCTGCACGAATGGCGTAACGATGGCCACACTGTCTCCTCCCGAGACTCAGCGAAGTTGAAGTGTTTGTGATGATGCAATCTCCCCGCGGCTAGACGGAAAGACCCCATGAACCTTTACTGTAGCTTTGCATTGGACTTTGAACCGGTCTGTGTAGGATAGGTGGGAGGCTTTGAAGCGTGGACGCCAGTCTGCGTGGAGCCAACCTTGAAATACCACCCTGGTTTGTTTGAGGTTCTAACCTTGGCCCGTGATCCGGGTCGGGGACAGTGCATGGTAGGCAGTTTGACTGGGGCGGTCTCCTCCCAAAGTGTAACGGAGGAGTACGAAGGTACGCTAGGTACGGTCGGAAATCGTGCTGATAGTGCAATGGCATAAGCGTGCTTAACTGCGAGACCGACAAGTCGAGCAGGTGCGAAAGCAGGTCATAGTGATCCGGTGGTTCTGTATGGAAGGGCCATCGCTCAACGGATAAAAGGTACTCTGGGGATAACAGGCTGATACCGCCCAAGAGTTCATATCGACGGCGGTGTTTGGCACCTCGATGTCGGCTCATCTCATCCTGGGGCTGTAGCCGGTCCCAAGGGTATGGCTGTTCGCCATTTAAAGAGGTACGTGAGCTGGGTTTAAAACGTCGTGAGACAGTTTGGTCCCTATCTGCCGTGGGCGCTGGATATTTGAAGGGGGCTGCTCCTAGTACGAGAGGACCGGAGTGGACGAACCTCTGGTGTACCGGTTGTCACGCCAGTGGCATCGCCGGGTAGCTATGTTCGGAAGAGATAACCGCTGAAAGCATCTAAGCGGGAAACTCGCCTTAAGATGAGATATCCCCGGGGCTTCGAGCCCCTTGAAGGGTCGTTCAAGACCAGGACGTTGATAGGTCAGGTGTGGAAGCGCAGTAATGCGTTAAGCTAACTGATACTAATTGCCCGTAAGGCTTGATCCTATAACAGGTGTGTCTTGTGGTTC
>NZ_JBNDJO010000032.1:0-2011 GCF_050434965.1 Paraburkholderia sp. GAS38
GGCCGAGGATTGCGGTAGGGATGCCCATTGCTGAGCACCCCCCGCACAGATCCCGGCGTGCCCAATTCGGGCACCGGGCTCCTACCTTGGGTGTTTGACGGCAAAGCGCTGGTCAGGCCACGGATGAAGGATTCGAGGGGGTGGAAGCCAAGCATTGGCGATGCGTCGCATTCGCTCCCACGTCAGGGCGTCCTTCTGACTGCGCCGCCGGAGCGTGCGCCGCCATAGATCGGTGACGTGATGTCGGAATGCGACGAGTGCCCGCGCGTTGGTAGGCACCGCGTGATACGCGAAGTATCCGCGAACCACCTGCCTGAGCCATTGCCCTTGCACTGGAATCGGTTCGTGCATGCGCTTCCGTAGCGCCTCCTTGATCTGCCTGAGTCTCGCCCGCATGCGATCCCCTCGGGTCTTCCGCTGTAACTGGAAAGCCCCTCGACGAGATCTGCCGCAGATAAAGATGAAACCCAGAAAGGTGAAGGTCTCCGGTCGGCCAAGACCCCGACTCTGGCGGTTGGCTGCTGCATAGCGGCCGAACTCCAGCAGCCTCGTCTTGTCCGGATGTAGCTCAAGCGAGAACTCTTCCAGCCTCGATCGCATCGCGTCCCAGAAGCGCCGCGCGTCAGCTTCGTGCTCGAAGCCGACCACGACATCATCTGCGTATCGCAGAATGATGACGTTGCCTTTGGCTTCCCGCCGTCGCCACCGGTTGGCCCAGAGATCAAAGACGTAGTGCAGGTACACGTTTGCGAACAGCGGTGAGGCCACTGATCCCTGCGGTGTCCCTGTCTCACTGACGCTCAGCTCTCCGTCTTCCAGAACACCCGCCTTGAGCCACTTGCGCACAAGGCGGATGATGCGCTGGTCACCGATCCGGAGCTCAAGGAAACGGACTAGCCATTCCTGGCCAACCGAGTCGAAGAAGCTCCGGAGATCCGTGTCCAGAATCCAGTTCACCGGGGTGTGGGTAATGGCCGTCGCCAACGCGTCCAGCGCATCATGTTGACTACGCCCGGGCCGGAACCCGTACGAGAAACCGAGAAAGTCTTCCTCGTATATCGCGTTCAGCACTTCCACCACCGCACGCTGGACGATCTTGTCTTCCAGCGCGGCAATCCCCAACGGGCGCAGTTTGCCGTCCGGCTTCGGTATGTACTGTCGCCGGACAGGCAGTGCCCGGTACGCTCCGCTCTGTACCTGCGCGAACAGGCGCTGGAGATTCTCTTCCAGTCCTGCCTCGTAGTACCGCCACGTCAGGCCATCCACTCCGGGAGCCGCATTGCGTTTGAGCGCAAAGAATGCCATCCGAAGTCGGTCGACTGTGACGTGGTGTAGAAGCGTGGTGAACCGCTCCTTCTTCCGCTGTCTTGCAGCTTGCCGTACACGTTCCAACCCCTGTGGCACGCTTGCCCGGTTCTGCGCCCGGTGCGTGTGTGGCTGACCCATGTTCCCCTTGGTCCCCGCCCTTGGCTCCGCCCACTCCGCAGCTGGTTCCCCAGCCTTGTTCGCAGGCTTCATCGCTACTATGGCGGAGTCTGACTTCTCCCGTCCGTTCATCATCGGCTTCGGCTCCTCGCCTTCCCGATGCGGACCTGTCCATCCTGCGACAGGCCAGACAGGAGATCTCCCGGTTCCCAAACAAGGAGCGTGCGCACATGCCAGGTTCTACGACCACGTCGGGTCATCCGGGCACTCGCGATTACGCGCTCGGACGTATTGCCTTCCACTACACAGACAGCGTCGGCACCCGAAATCAGTTTTCTATCGTGGCTCAATGGCTGGCCTGTACGTACCCCTGCCGACGCTTCGCCGACATCCTCGCGGATGCCTGCGCACGGCTCGGGGCCGATGTGGTTCGCTATTCCTTCATCGTAGTGGACTTGCACCACTTACTCCTTGCCGGTCTCCCGGCGCACCTGTGTCAAAACTCGAAACTACCCGGTTTTCGGGTGTCGCTTTACCCTTCCCGACGTGCCGCGAAGCCGATACAGAGCGTTTTGATAGGTCGACT
>NZ_JBNDJO010000033.1:0-1793 GCF_050434965.1 Paraburkholderia sp. GAS38
GCCCATGACCTGCATGTTGCGGATCCGGCAGGCGCGCTCGATCTCGCACGGGTCTACCGCAGCAGCGCCTATGACACCTCGGGCAGACCGATGGCCGGTGCCTTCGGCATCGGAGCGACGTTTAACTACGACAGCTACCTGACGGTGGCCGCTGCGGATGCCAATGGCGCGCGGCAGCGCATCGATATGTATCTGCCGGGCGGGATCCGCGTGCCGTTCACCTTGCGTGCAGGCACGAGTACCACATGGGACGACCTGACGAGCCCCGGCGACTACTATCGCGCCAGCATCACCGGCAGTGGCACCACGAAAGTGCTCACGCTGCGCGATGGTCGCGTGCGGCAGTTCACGATGATCGCCGGCCTGTACCGTCTGACCCGTGTGCAGGACCGCAACGGCAACACGGTGGTGATCGCCCGCGACAGCAGGACGGGCGCGGTCACGGGCATCACCAGCCCAGGCGGGCGCGCACTGGCATTTACGTCCATCACGGGTAGCCGCGGCACGCCGCTGGTGTCGCGCGTGACCGATCCACTGAACCGGCAGGTCGCCTATCAGTACGACAGTCAGGACCGTCTCACCCAGATGACCGACGCCGGTGGTGGCGTATGGAAGTACGGCTGGGACACGAAGAGCCGTCTCGTCAGCGTGACGGACCCGGAAGGCAACCCGCAGGTGGTCAACACCTACGACGACAGCGACCGGGTGGTGGCGCAGACGCTGGCTGACGGCAGCACGTTCGCGATGGCGTACACGGTCTCGGGCGGCAAGGTCACCCTGACGGAAGTGACGGACCGGCGCGGCAGCGTGCGCCGTCTGGAGTTCGATGCGAACGGGCGGGTGGTGCGCAACACGTACCCGGCCGGCCAGCCGATCCAGCAGGTGCAGACCTTCACGTACGACGCGAATGGCCGTACGACGAACCTCACGTCGATGGATCGCCAGTACACCTACGGCTACGACGCGAACGGTAACCGGACCAGCGAGGCGGACCAGTCCGGCACGCTGGTTACGCGCAGCTTCGACAGCTACAGCCAGTTGCTCACCGAAGCGCAGGCGGGCGCCGCCCAGCGTGGTGTGAGCACCGTCTATACGTACGACGCGAAGGGCAACCTGCTGACGGCGACTGACCGTGCCGGCAACCGCACGACGTTCACGAATGACAGCCAGGGCCGCCCGCTGACGGTGACCGATGCGCTCAGGGGCGTGACGAAGTACGCCTACGCCGGCCCCGATCTGGCGAGCGTCACCGACCCGCTGAACCGGACCACGCAGTTCACGACCGATGCGGCAGGCCGGGTGACGGCGGTACAGGACCCGCTGGGCAATACGACGCGCCGCACGCTCGACGCGCTGGACCGTACCACCGACGTCACCGACGCACTGGGCGGTGTGACCCGCTTCACGTGGGACCGCAATGGGCGCCTGCTTGCCGGGGCCGATCCGAAGGGCGTCACGACGCGCTACACGTATAACGCGATCGGGCGCCCGGTGAGCAAAAGCGATCCACTGGGCCACAGCGAGACCTACACGTGGAACAGCGCCGGACAACTGGCGACGGTGACCGACCGCAAGGGGCAGGTGAGGACGTACATCTACGATGCGGCGGGCCAGCTGGCGGCGGTCTACTTCTCCAGCAGTGCGGGTGCGAAGCCGAACCGCTCGTGGAGCTACGGCAGGGATGCGTCCGGCCGGCTGCAACTGGGTACGGACGCGGGCGACGGCCAGGCCCCCACGGCGACGTACCGCTACTACGACAGCGTGACGGGCTACCTCAACGGCTGGTTCGACCA
>NZ_JBNDJO010000034.1:0-1445 GCF_050434965.1 Paraburkholderia sp. GAS38
ACGCATTCCATTACACACAAGTCTGTTGCTCGACCTCGCGCATGTACCTGATGCCGGCAACGAAGTCCACTATTCGCTGCATGCCTAGCCAGATGGTTTTGACGCCAGGCTCACCGTCGCCTTTGCGCGCGAGGAAGCCGCCGAGCATGGCGACGAGCCGTACCACTTCATTCAGTTGCGGCGGTGTGTCGGGCGGGGTCTTCCTGTTCAGGATGAAGGCGGCCTTCCATTCATCGGGCTCAAACAGCAGTCCGGCATCGAGGTCTGGGCAAGTGCGGCCTAACCGCATGAGACGAGCGATGCGCCACGCCACAACCATGAACACCGCCAGTGCCCGCTCGATGCGCTCGATCGTGCTCAGTTGTAACGCCTCGACCCGGCAACCGTTCTTCAACACATGAAAGAAGGTTTCAACCTCCCAGCGGGCGCGATACCAATCGATCAGCCGCGCAGCCTCGGCCAAATCCGGCACGTCGCGATTGGTCAGCAGGCGCCATTCGATCGGCGTCACGCCGGCCGGCGCGTCTATCTCGCGCGCGATCACGCAACTGATCGACACCACACCGCCCTGGGCACCGGGCAGATCGATCCGTCGACTCCATATTTGCTGATGAACTTCCCGCGCCTTCTGTCGCTGGCGACCAGGCAACGTGAAACGGATTTCACCGAGCGGCTCAGCTTGCGTGGTGTGATCCCAGAGCCTTTGACCCTCGGGCAACACGCGATTGTGCTGGGCGCGAATCAGCCAGTCCGCCGGACAGCCGAGATCGTGCGCCCGGCGCATCAGCGCGATGATGTCCGACTCCCGGTCCGCAACGTACACCAACTGCGTGCCGGGCAGATCCGCCGCCTGCTCGGCCACTCGTTCGTATCCTTCAATCCAGCGCGTGCTTTCCTTCTCGCCGCCACGCACACCATCGGCGCCCTTGCGCTCACGCGCCCACATCCAGGCATTCAACACGCCCAACGGTTCACGTTGCGGCGTGACCGCGTAGGTCGCGTGAACGTACATGCCGCGCTGGGCTTCATACGACAACGGCCCCAGCCCCGCGATGTCCTGAGCGTTGAAGTTCAACTCGGTCGTGTCATCCAGGCACAGCACTACGTCGCATGCCCGCATCCGCTCGGACGAGCACTGCCAGTGCGGCTCCATGACGTCGGTCCATTCGAGCTTGTCTCGCGCGAAAAACCGATAAGCTGCCGCCGTCTCGGCCCAGCCACCGCACGCCTGCGGAATGCTGGCAGTCGGATTCCCCGACAGTTGTTCGGCCAGCAGGATTGCCCGCTGGTTCAAGCGCTTGTCGCCCAGATCGATACCCTTGAATTCCATCGCCGCCCAACTCTCCGTTGCCTGTGCCATTCGCGCGTCGTGCAAAAAGCAAGAGTAAACGGCAAGTCGCGAAAGTTTACAAGCCGCTCACGCCGACTTGTGTGTAATGGAATGG